>JAFUXE010000044.1 GCA_017477205.1 Alloprevotella sp. | reverse complement strand
TGCACGCAGGACCTACTTCCAGGGCTACAACGTGCCGCACACGTTCCACATGCCCGACTACAGCCAGATGCCGCCCGAGGCGGACTTCCGACGCACGCTCTACTGGAACCCGGATGTCTTACTTGATGATAATGGAGAGGCAACCGTCGAGTTCTACAACAACTCTACGTGCAGGAGAATCAGCGTCTCAGCTGAGGGCGTAACGGCAGACGGGAAGCCGATTCAGACCTCCACGGCGTACCATCCTCGCCACGTCGCGGCGGGGGCGGCGCACTGAACGAAGGGGCGGCGGGAAAGCTCGCCACGGAAGCCCTGAAGGTCCGGGAGACCGTACCAGGGCTCGCAGCAGACGAAGGGGCTGTGGACGCCCTGCGGGCTCCAGAAGAGCCAGACGGGGGCACCGCTGCTGACGCGGGCAACGGGGCGACGCGCCTTGTCGAGGACGGTGGCGGCACTGACCTGGCGGCAGAGGATGAGGGCCTCATGGGCAAAGGTGTCCACGCAGAGGGGCACAAGGCCGTCAGCATCGGCGGGGAGGGGAAACTGCAGGGGCTCGCCCGCGGCGTCCACCTCGATGCAGCCCTGCTCACCGGCGCGCACGAGATGGCGCGCGTCGCCATCGAAGCGCAGGTAGCCATCGACGGACTCCTCCTCCTTCCACCCGGGGAGGGCGATGCCGGGATGGCCGCCCACCTGGAAGCAGAGGTCCTCGTCCCCGAGGTTTTCCACGGCAATGTCGGCGCGCAGCGTGCGTCCGCGAAGGCTGTAGGTGACGCGGAGCTCGTAGCGGAAGGGGAAGGCGTCGGCAAAGTTTGCCTTGACAGCATCGTCGTCGGAGCGCAGCGCGAAGGTGACGCGGCCTTCCTCCTGTTCCAGAACAGTCCATTCGCACTTGGCGGCAAAGCCGTGCTTCGGGATGCGGAGCGGCTGTCCGTGGAGAAGCGTTTCGCCGTTCCACATGCCGCCCGTGATGGGGAAGAGGATGGGCGAGCTGCCGCCCCACCAGCGGGCGTCGCCCTGCCAGAGGTATTCGCGGTCCGTGCGGAGGTCGCGCAGGGAGCGTGCCTCGGCGCCTTGCAACGTAAAGGCTGCGGAGAGTTCCTGGTTCCGGATGGTAATCATGGTTTGTTGGTTTTTAGGTTTATTGGTTTGTTGGTTTTTAGGTTTGTTGGTTTGCTGGTTTGTTGGTTTGTTGGTTTTTAGTTGACAAGTAAACCAGCAGACGAGCTTGCTGCGCCGCAAAGGGCTTGAATTGAAGTAGACGAGTTGACGAGTAAGCCAGTAGACGAGCTTGCTGCGCCGCAAAGGGCTTGTTTACTCGTCTGCTTGTTTACTTGTCTACTTGTTTACTTGTTAGCTTGTTCACTCGTTTACTTGTTTGGTCGCGAGGCAAAAATAGGGAAAGTTTGGGAGAACGGAGCGGGAGAAAACAAAAAAAATTGCAGTTTTGTTTGGTGGTTAAGGATGAATGCCCTACTTTTGCACTCGCTTTTGCGGCGGTCCGCTCTGGCGGACATGTTTTGCGGGGTGTAGCTCAGCCCGGTTAGAGTACGCGTCTGGGGGGCGTGGGGTCGCTGGTTCGAATCCAGTCACCCCGACAAAGGCGAAAGCGCAGGGGATGCCGCAGGCCAAAGAGGCCTGCGGCGCCTTTTTTAGTTGTTAGTTGACAAATAAACCAGCAGACAAGCTTGCTGCGCCGCAAAGGGCTTGTTTACTCGTTTATTTGTGTCCCGGAAGGCGAAATTCGTCCGCGCGGCTTGTTTCTTCGGCGCGGTAGGTGTATCTTCGCGACCGAAAATACTTTTTTCTCTCTATCATCATGAAACCAATTTTCTTCAAACCCCTGCTGAAGCAGACGATATGGGGCGGCGAGGAGGTGACCGCGCTGAAGCAGGCCTCCGAGCTTCTCGAAAGAGGCGAAGCTGCCATGCCGCGCGTGGGCGAAAGCTGGGAAATCAGCGGCGTGGAGGGCGACGAGACGCCCGTCTGCTGCGGCGAGGACGCCGGGCGCACGCTGCCCGAGCTCATCGCGAAGTACGGTGCCGACCTCGTCGGGGAGGAAAACCTCCGCCGCTACGGCACGACGTTCCCCCTGCTCATCAAGTTCATCTCCGCCGCACAGGACCTGAGCATACAGGTGCACCCCGACGACGCAATGGCGCAGCGCATGGGGCATCCGTACGGAAAGACGGAGATGTGGTACATCGTCAAGGCAGAGGAGGGGGCATCCCTCGTCTCGGGCTTCAGCCACGCGTTCAGCGCGGAGGGCTACGTGGCCTCCCTCGCCGACGGCACCCTCATGCAGCACCTGAGCCGCCACGGGACGCAGGCGGGGCAGTGCTTCTTCATCCCCGCAGGCCGCATCCACAGCATCGGTGCAGGCAACTTCCTCGTGGAAATCCAGCAGTCGAGCAACGACACCTTCCGCGTCTATGACTTCGACCGCAGCGACGCCGAGGGCCGCACACGCCAGCTGCACGTGGAGCAGGCCAGGGAAGCCCTCGACTATGCCGATACGGAGGGCGGCCCCGTCAGCTACGAGCCCCAGCCGGGCGCCTGCGTGAACCTCGTCAGCTGCCCGCAGTTCACGACGAACCTCTTGGAGCTGGACGCGCCTTTCCACGCGGACTACTCCCGGCGCGATTCCTTCGTCATCCTCATCGCCTTCGAGGGCACCGCGGAAGTGCGCACCGACGCGGGCGACACCTTTGAGCTGCGTGCGGGACAGAGCGTGCTGCTCCCCGCCGCCATGCAGGGCGCCGACATCGTACCGAAAGGCGGAGATTTCCGCACGCTGGAGACATTCTGCTGAAAAACCGAGGCGTAAGTTTTGCAATTTGACGGCAAATCCATACTTTTGCCGCCAAATTGCCACAAAGCAGCTATGACCACAGAACAAAGGGAACGCCTCGTAGCATCGCTGTCGGCCATGCAGCCCATCACGCTGAAGGACATGAAGTCCATACGGCTCATGAACCGTACGGACCGGAAGTACGTCACCAACGTGGAAGGCCTGCTCGCCCTGCTGCAGCTGACGCACGGAAGCTACTACGCACAGGAAGTGGAGGGAAAGCGCATCAGCGCCTACCGCACCGTCTATTGGGACGCCCCGGGCTACCCCTTCTTCCAGCGACACCAGAACGGGCGCCTTCCGCGCACGAAGGTGCGCGCACGCACGTACGTGGATAGTAATTTGTCCTTCCTTGAGGTGAAGCAGAAGAACAACCACGGCAAGACGCACAAGGAGCGCATGAAGGTGGACTCCATCGACTGCGTCATGAACGACGGCGTGGGCGCGGACTACGTGAAGGAAACGTGCGGGCACGACATGGGGACGCTTTTCCCCACCGTGGGCAACCACTTCCACCGCCTCACGCTCGTCAACCATGCCAAGACGGAGCGCCTCACCATCGACTTCGACCTGCAGTTCGACAACATCGAGAACGGGCGCGAGAAGGAACTGGACAACATCGTCGTCATAGAGCTCAAGCGCGACGGACGCGTCTTCAGCCCCGTGCTGGCCATGCTGCGCGAGTTGCGCATCAAGCCCTGCGGCTTCAGCAAGTACTGCATGGGCATGTGCTACACCGCAGAGGGCATACGCATCAACCGCTTCAAGGAACGCCTACGCAGAATCGAACGCATTGCAAGGAACTGAAATTTAAACCAAACGGCCTCCCAAAAGTCTAAAGAGAACAAACAACTAACGCAATATCATGATATTAGAATCCACAGTCTCAACGTGGCTCAACGGGCTCTCCACAAAGTTCTGCGACTTGCCCGCGCTGCTCCACATGGTCGGCGTCTTCGCCATCAACTTCCTCGTTGTATGGATTATCGTCCACTTCTTCTACTATCCGAAGGCGCGCCGCCGCGACTACTACTTCACCTTCATCCTCATTTCGTGCAGCATCTTCATGATGGTTTACCTCATGGACGGTGCGCGCATGGAGGTGGGCGCCGCCCTCGGCCTCTTCGCCGTATTCGGCATCATCCGCTACCGCACGGAGAGCGTCCCCATCCGCGAGATGACCTACCTCTTTTTCCTCGTGGCCCTCTCCGTCGTCAACGGCACCACGCCGGATCTCAGCGCAATGGAGCACGTGGCCTCGAACCTCATCTTCGTCATCGTGGTGTGGCTGGCCGAAAGCTTCCTCATCGCCAAGAAGGAAGGCTGCAAGTTCGTTAAGTATGACAACATAGAACTCATCATGCCCGAACGCCGCGAAGAACTTATCGCCGACCTCACAAAGCGACTCGGACTGAACGTCCTGCGCGTGGAAGTGGGCGCCGTGGACTTTCTGAAGGACATGGCGATGCTCCGCGTTTACTACGAAGACCCCAATCCCAACCGCATCAAGTCCGTGGACCGCATATTCCGCATCCCGAAAGATGAAGCATTCAACTAAACACCTCCTCCTGCTCCTGCTTGCCCTCGGCACATCCGCAGCTCTGCACGCGCAGGACAAGTTCGGCCTCTGGACAGAGGTCGGCCTGGACAAGGCCATCAGCAAGAAGGTGTCCTTCAACACGGGCGTGGGCTATCGTGCCGACGACAACCTCCGCTCCTCCTCGCGCTTCGACCTCGGGCTGGGCTTCGACTACAAGCCCGTCAAGGGGCTGAAGTTCGGTTTGGGCTACGTGCTCATCGACCAGCACAATCCGCGCGAGGTGAAGACGCACTTCAACAACAGCGGAAACTGGAACGGCTTCAACGTGGACCACAGCTTCTGGCGCCTGAAGAACCGCTTCTACTTCGACGCAGCAGGGAAAGTCAGCGTGGGACGCTTCTCCTTCTCGCTCCGCGAACGCTACCAGGCCACGGTTTACAACGCCAGGCACGTGGATCGCGACAAGTACCGCGGCATCGTCTCCGAGGATTACGCCGAACAGAAGATGTACGGCGAATACGAAGGCACCGGGCGATGGTATGCCCTGAACGAGACGGACGACGACTACAAGGCGGCCAAGACGAAGCAGTACCTGCGCAGCAAGCTCACCGTGGACTGGAACATCCGCCACTGCAACGTGGATCCCTTTGCCTCCTTCGAGGTGAGCAACAACCTCACGCACGGATTCTCCACCGACAAGCGCCGATGGACGCTCGGCGCCGACTGGAAGCTCAGCAAGCAGCACGTCATCACGGCAGCCTATGTCTATACCAACGGCAATGACGATGACGACGAAGGCAACCTCCACGCCCTCTCCCTGAGCTACAAGTTTAAATTCTAATCCCCCGCCCCAACCCACCATGACACGCAAGATTCTCCTCCTCATAGCCTGCGCCCTGCTCCTCGCCACGGGGATTTCCGCACAGTCCCTGCGCATTTGCCAAGGAGCGCTGACCGTAGGCGTTCCCGCCGCCTCTGCCGACACCATGCGCTATTCCGACGGCGGTGCCACGCTGACCGTCATGGGACGCAGCTACGACGTATCATCCATCGAAAGCATCGTGTATTCCACCGACGACGTCTTGCCGCAGACGGTCTATGTCACCTACGAGGGCACGTCCGCAAAGGTCTTCGCCTCCGGGGACGTGGCTCCCTATCTCACCGTGGACGTGAGCGGAGCGGACGTCTCCATTACGGCCTCCGACGACTTGGCGGAAGAAATCACGTATGTGCTTTCCGGCAACAGCTCCGACGGCTCTTTCCTGCACACGGGGTCGCTGAAGTCCACGATAGAACTGGCAGGCCTCACCCTGACAAACACGCGCGGCGCGGCCATTGACATTGAAAACGGCAAGCGCATCGCCGTGCTGGTGGACGAGGGAACGACCAATACGCTTGCTGACGGCAGCGGCGGTACGCAGAAAGCCTGCTTCTTCATCAAGGGACACGCCGAATTTCAAGGCGGCGGCACACTCAACATCACAGGCAACGCAAAGCACGCCTTTGCCTCCAACGAATATACCGAGCTGAAGTCCTCCTTCGGCACGCTGAACATTCTCGGCGCCGCAAGCGACGGCCTGCACATCGAGCAATACTACGAGCAGAAGGGCGGCACCGTCAGCATCAAGGGCTGTACAGGCGACGGCATAGACTGCTCCGTCACGAACGACGCCACGGACGAACTCAACGGCCAGCTGCTCCTCAGCGGCGGCACCGTCACCGTGGACCTCGGTACGGCAGAGGACGTGAAGGGCATCAAGTGCGACAGCGTCATGACCATCAGCGGTGGCACCGTCACCATCACGGGTAGCGGCAACGGCGTGAAGGGCATCAAGGCCGGCACGAATCTCCTGATAAACCAATGCAGCGGCAACACTACTTCCGTCAGCATCACGGTTACGGGCACCACCTATCACAAGGACCAGGCGGACGAGTCCAAGACGCGCGGCATGAAGGTGGGCGGCGACTTCACCTTCGACGGCGGCACCATCACCATTTCCGCCACAGGCTCAAAGGCAAAGGCCGTATCCGTGGACGGCACCTACTACTACAGGAGCGGCTCGATAAACTGCTCCGTTGACGCCACGAACGTCGGATAAAGCCGACTAAAAATAAACATCCTGCCACCTTTCGATGGCAGGATGTTTTTCTATAGTTTTCTGGAACAGCCGCTTGGCGGTGAGACAAGAGCCAGGGCGTTTCGTTCAGAGGTCTTCCCAAACAGGCCGTACGCTTACTTCAGCAGAACGAACTTGCCAATGAGGGGGAGCTGCTTGGCCTTTCCGCTAGCCGCATTGACAATGCCGAGGATGCTGAACACGAGGATGCCGACCCACATCACGAGGCTCAGGAGCGAGGCAATGAAGCCGAGTTTCCAGGAGATGGCGTAGATGATGTAGGTGAGGATGCTGACGGCAACCCAAAGAACAACGCTGCAAATGAGCAGGATGAGACCCTGATTGGCATGGAAGCGCGCAAACTTGGACTCCTTCGCGCCGAGAATGGGCACGAGGACAAGAATGCCGAAGTAGGCCAGAACGGCCATCACCTTGTTCTGGTTGATGTCGTTCGGGTCAAAGCTGCCAGTCGTGTCGGGCGTGTTGTTAAAGTTCTGGAACTGTGCACCGAGATCCACCTGCTGCGGCTGCGGAGCCGGAGCGGGCTGAGGAATGGGCTGAGGTGCAGGCTGCGGAGCCGGTTGGGGTGCGGGCTGCGGTGCGGGATTGGGCACGGGAGCCGGGTTCGGATTCGGATTTTGGTTGTCCATAATCTTGAGAGTTTTTGTATTGGTGAATAGTTTTGAGATGTTTTTACTGCCTTTCTCGGGAGCGAAGATACGGGAAATAATTGTAATACGCCACATAAAAGCCGAAAAAGTCGTTCCCGGCACCCTTCTTCCATATATTTTTCCTACCTTCGCCGCCAGAGAAAACAACAAAAAGGAATGCTATGAGAAAGAAAACGTACCTGCTGCTGGCCGCCATGCTCACGCTGACCGCCACGGCGCAGAAGACGCCGGCGGACTACGTGAACCCCTTCATCGGCACGACGAACTTCGGCACATGCAACCCCGGTGCCGTGACGCCGAACGGCCTGATGAGCTGCACACCCTTCAACGTGATGGGCTCGGACCTCAACCCGAACGACAAGGACAAGCGCTGGTGGAGCACGCCCTACGAAATCAACAACGTCTTCTTCACGGGCTATGCGCACGTGAACCTCAGCGGCGTGGGCTGCCCCGAGCTGGGGGCGCTCCTGACGTGTCCCACGGCGGGCGCGCTGGACGTGGACTACCACAACTACGGCTCCACCTACTCGGACGAGCACGCCGAGCCAGGCTACTACACGAACTGTCTAACGAAATACGGTATCCGCACGGAGGCCACCGCCACGCCGCGCAGCTCGCGCGAACGCTACACTTTCCCTGAGGGGCAGGGCCACGTGCTGCTGAACCTCGGCGAGGGTCTGACGAACGAGAGCGGCGCATGGCTCCGCAAAATCTCCGACACGGAATGGGAGGGCGGCAAGTTGCTCGGCACGTTCTGCTACAATCCGCAGGCCGTCTTCCACATCTACTTCTACATGAAACTCAGCAAGAAACCGCTCCGCTCGGGCTACTGGAAGAAGCAGCGCCCCATGGAGGGCGTGGAAGCCGAGTGGGACAAGGACAACGGCCGCTACAAGCTCTACACGTCCTACACGGGACCCATTGCCGGCGACGACATCGGCCTCTGGACGGACTTCGACCTCGAGGAGGGCGAGCAGGTGGAGGTGATGATGGGCGTCTCCTTCAACAGTACGGAGGAAGCGCGCCGCAACCTTGAGGCGGAACAGGCGGGCAAGACCTTCGAAACGCTCCGCGCCGACGCCCGCCAGAGCTGGAACGACGCCTTGGGCCGCATCCTCGTGGAAGGCGGCACGGAGGACCAGCGCGCCGTGTTCTACACGGCACTCTACCACGTGCTCCTGCATCCGAACATCGGTGCGCCCGGGACAGGGGGATACACCGTCTTCTCCCTCTGGGACACCTACCGCAACGTCTCCCAGCTCCTCACCCTTGTCTATCCCGAGAAGCAACGCGCCATGCTGCGCTCCATGACGCAGTTCGCGCGGCGCACGGGATGGATGCCGAAGTGGGAACTCTACGGGCAGGAAACCTACACGATGGACGGCGACCCCGCCGCGCCCTACGTGGCCGACGCCGTTTGCAAGGGACTCCTGCCGCGCGCCGAGGCCGAGGAAGCTTACCAGTACCTGCGGAAGTCCGCCCTCGCCCCCTCCGCCGAGAACCCGCTCCGCAAGTACAACGACCAGTATATGCAGCTGGGCTTCGTCCCGATGTACGGCGGCTTCGACCTCAGCGTTTCCGAAGCCCTCGAATACTGCATTGCCGACTACGCGCTGGCGCAGATGGCCGCCTACCTGGGCCACGACGAGGATGCCGCGCTCTTCCGCGAGCGTTCCCTCAGCTACCGCCGCTACTACGACAAGGAGAGCGGCGCCCTGCGGCCCCTGAATGCCGACGGCACCTTCCTCGCACCCTTCAATCCGCGACAGGGCGAGAACTTCGAGCCGCCCGCAGGCTTCCACGAGGGTTCTGCCTGGAACTACACCTTCTGCGTGGGCCACGACGTGCAGGGCCTCGCTCAGCTCATGGGCGGCGCGAAGAAGTACGTCGAGAAGCTGGAATGGATTTTCAACGAAGGCCTCTACGACCCCGCTAACGAGCCGGACATCAACTACGCCTACCACTTCTCGCAGTTCCGCGGCCACGAGGCCAAGACACAGAAGTGGGCACGCTGGGCGCTGGACAAGTACTTCACCAACACGCCGGGCGGTATCCCCGGAAACGACGACACGGGCACAATGTCCGCATGGGCCGTCTTCACGATGCTCGGCTTCTACCCCGAGGCCGCCGGCAGCAACATGTACACGCTGACGGCTCCCGTCTTCACGAAGTCCACCATCGACCTCGGCGAAGGACGCGGCACGCTCGTCATAGAAAGCGACGGCGACGACCGCCTCACACGTGTGAAGAAATACCGCATCTCCCACGACGAACTCCTCCGCGCCGGCACGCTGAAGCTGTATTAAGATGAAGAAGATATTCCGGGCTGTAAAAGCAGAGGTCCTGTGGACGATATTCGTGGCGTACTATGTTTTGTGTATGGTTTTCCCTGATGGTAGTCTTTATAGGGATCTTCTTGTCGGCATTCCGCGGGTTTTCTATCTGGCTTCCTTTGTACATCTTGTGCTTTATTTTATCGGAGTGCAAATAGGGGACCCGCTGGTATATATGCTTTTTCTCATTCCGGCTGTTCTGGTTGAGATATATGCTTCCATCGTGCTTTTCGATAATGAACAAGAGATGCGTGAATGGAGAATCCTCGTGGAGACACACCGCAAGCGGTATGGCATTGCGCCGCTGATTGTCCGCACGGCATTGTACTATATCTTCTCGATTGCGGCATTCCTCGGAACGCTGAGCCTGCTCTGAGCGGGAGGCTACGCGCAGCAGGAGGACGCCAAGTATAAAGGCAGCCTCCGTCGCAAGTTCGCGGCGGAGGCTGCCTGTGTATATTCCCTTCACTTTAGGCCTTATGGCTCACGAGGGAGAAGTTCAGCTGGCGGCGGTCGAGGTTCGCCTGGTCCACGCGGATGCGGACGCGCTGGCCGAGCGTGTAGCGGTGGTGCTGGCGGCGGCCGATGAGCTGGATGTTGCGCTCGTCGAACTCGTAGTAGTCATCCTCGAGATAGCGCAGGGGCACGAGTCCCTCGCAGCCGTTGTCGTCAAGCTCCACGTAGAAGCCGAACTCCGTGATGCTGTTGATGGTACCCGTGAACTCCTGCCCGAGGCGGTCGGCCATGAACTCCACCTGCTTGTACTTGATGCTGGCGCGCTCTGCCGTTTCGGCGAGCTGCTCCATGTTCGAGCTGTGTTCGCAGCGCTCCTCGTAGGTGGCGGCGTTGGCGCTGCGGGCGCCGGGCGTGGCGTAGCGGTCCAGCAGGCGGTGCACCATCATGTCGGGGTAGCGGCGGATGGGCGAGGTGAAGTGCGTGTAGAAGTCGAACATGAGGCCGTAGTGTCCGATGTTCTTCGTGCTGTAGCGCGCTTTCTGCATGGAGCGCAGGGCTACGTTCTCCACGATTTTCTCCTCCGCCGTGCCGTGTACGTCGGCCAGGAGCTTGTTGAGGCTGCGGGAGATTTCCTTCTTGCTGCCGTCCGTGCGGACGCGGTGGCCGAGGCGTGCCACGAAGGCGCTGAGCTTCTCCAGTTTCTCAAGGTCGGGCACGTCGTGGATGCGATAGACGAAGGTGCGCTTGCCCACGCTCTCCGCCACGATGCGGTTTGCCAGGAGCATGAACTCCTCCACGAGGCGCGTGGCGTCCGTGGAGCGCTTCAGGTAGGTGGAGACGGGATGGCCTTTCTCGTCCGTGACGAAGCGCACCTCCGGGCGGTCGAAGTCGATGGCCCCGGCGCGGCGGCGACCTTCGCGCAGGGCCTTGGCGATGGTGCTGAGCGTGAGGAGGGGCTGTACGAGCTTCTTGTCGCGCACCTCGGCAGCGTCGGGATTTTCCAGGATGCGCTGCACCTCCTCATAGGCGAAGCGTCGGTCGGAGCGGATGACTGTGTGGCGGATGCGGTGGCCGAGGACGCGGCCCTGGGCGTCGATGTCCACGACGACGGAGTGGGCGAGCTTTTCCTCCTCGGGGCGCAGGGAGCAGAGGAAGTTGCAGAGGCGTTCGGGCAGCATGGGGATGGTGCGGTCCACGAGGTAGATGCTCGTAGCCCGCTGGCGCGCCTCGCGGTCGATGACGTCGCCCTCATGCACGTAGTGCGTCACGTCGGCGATGTGTATGCCCACCTCGTAGCGGCCTTTGCCCACTTCGCGGAAGGAGAGCGCGTCGTCAAAGTCCTTGGCGTCTGCGGGGTCGATGGTGCAGGTGAGCACGTTGCGGAAGTCCTCGCGGCGCGCTATTTCCTCCGCCGTCACGCCGTCGGCAATCTCTGCGGCGGCCTGTTCCACGCGCTCGGGATAGCTGTAGGGGAGGTCGAACTCGGCCAGGATGGCGTGCATCTCGGCATCGTTGTCGCCCTTGTGGCCCAGGACGTCCAGCACGCGTCCGGTGGGGCACTTTGCAGCCTCGGGCCACTCCGTGATCTTCACCACCGCCTTGTCGCCGGTGCGTCCGCCGTGGAGGAACTTCTTGGGGATGAAGATGTCCACGGCCAGGGCGCGGCTCTCCGTGAGCAGGAAGCCGTAGTTGCCCTCCACCTGCAGCGTGCCCACAAAGGTGTCCTTCGCCCGTTGCAGGATTTCGGTGACCTCGGCCTCGCGGGTGTGGCCGTAGCGGCGTGCCAGCATGGTGGCGCGCACGCGGTCGCCGTCCATGGCGTGCAGGGAGTTGCGCTCGGCCACGAGGATGCTCTTCCCGCCGTCGTCGGGCAGGAAGGCGTTGCGCCCGTTCTGGCGGCGGCGGAAGACGCCCTCCATGACCTGCGAGCGGCGCGCCAGACGGTAGGTGCCGCGGCCGTCCGTGCTCAGGAAGTCATCCAGCACGAGGTCGCCCAAGACGTCGAGCGTCAGCATCTTGGCCGGATGGTTGTTCGCGCCCACCAGGCGGAAGATGTCCTTCACGTTGAGCTGCTCCTCGCTGCGTTTCTCGAAGAGGCTCGTCAGGTGGATAAACAGTTGCTTTTTGGTCAGTCTTTTCATAATCTTGTTTGCTTGGTTGCTGCAAATTTAGCAAATAATAACACAGCGGAAATAAAGATTTCCCTATTTTTGCAGCGCGATGAGACGATATTTTCTCTTTTTCCTGTTCCTGGCCCCATGCTTCGCCCTCTTTTGCGAAGCCCAGATTCAGCAGGGCAAGACGTTCTACCAGGGCGACAGCATCCCGGAGTTCATCCTGCCCCCGCTTTACAAGTACCCGCCCCTGGAGTTCAAGAACGACCGCGAGCGCGACGAGTACAACCGCCTCGTGGCCAACGTGAAGCGCCTGCTGCCCATCGCCAAGCTGGCGCGCTACACGCTGCTGGAGACCTACGAGTACATGGAGACGCTGCCGGACAAAAAGGCGCGCCAGGCGCACATCGACCTGGTGGAGCAGGAGCTGAAGCGCGAGTACGGCCCCATGGTGAAGCGCCTCTCGCGCCAGCAGGGGCGCCTGCTCGTGAAGCTCATCGACCGCGAGTGCAACCAGACGGGCTACGCCATCGCGAAGGCCTTCATCGGCACGTTCCGCGCAAACGTCTATCAGGGCATCGGCCTGCTCTTCGGCAACAGCCTCAACAAGCACTACGACCCCGAGGGCGACGACCGCATGACGGAGCGCGTCGTACGCCTCGTGGAGAGCGGCCAGCTCTGACTCTCCCCCCGTCAGTCCCCACCTTTCCTTCCCCCGCAAACTGCCCTTTCCGCCTCGCGTGCGGCACGAAAAGCAGCACCCCGCGCGGAACGTCCGTGCAGGGTGCTGCCCTTTGTATGGGGGTGCTCCGCGCTGCTGTAGCGCGGAAAGGCGGTCAGGGCAGGGGGCGGCCGAGGGCTCCGAGGGCGGCCTCGAGGTCCTTGTCGGCGCGCAGCGCGTAGGCCGTCCGCCCGGCCTGGTAGTAGTAGAGCCCTACGATGTGGCTTTCTACAAGGCGGCGCAGCTGCGGCTCCCAGTACGTGAAGTCGTGGTCGAAACTGTGGGAGAGCTTGGCGTCAAGGGCGTCAAACTCGGCACGCGTAACGTCGGCATAGCCCTCTGCGGCAGCCATCTGGCGCAGGAACTTGAGTGACGTGCGCGTCTGGTTGTCGTACGTGAAGCCGTGTTCCCGCATGAACTCCTTGAAAGCCTCGTACTCCTCCGCCGTCAGCGCAAACTCCGAGGGCGGGGCTATCGCGGCATGGCGGTTGCGGTAGTCCGCGAGGTAGTCGTTCAGCACGTCGCTCATCTCGAGGTAGGAAAGCAGCGTGGGCAGGCTGTCGGGCGTGACCTCCACGTCGGGCTTTATGCCTCCGCCGTCATATACGGTGCGCCCGCCCGCCGTCTTGAACGCCTTCGCCACGCTGTCCGGCAGGTGCTGCGGCTGGCCGTCGGCATAGCTGTAGGCCTGGATGCAGCGCCCGCTGGGGATGTAGTACTTCGCCGTCGTCAGCTTCAGCACCGCGCCGTAGGGCAGTGCGTGCGGCTGCTGCACAAGGCCCTTTCCGTAGGTGCGCTGGCCCACGATGACGGCACGGTCGTAGTCCTGCAGCGCACCGCTCGTGATTTCCGCCGCCGAAGCCGTTCCGCCGCTGACCAGTATGGCCAGGGGTATCTCCGTGTCCAGCGGCTCGTACATGGTCTTATAGCTCGTGCCCATAGCAGTCTTTCCCTTCAGGCTCACCACCTCGCGCCCCCTGGGGATGAAGAGGTTCGTCACCTGCACCGCCTGCTCCAGCAGTCCGCCGGGATTGTCGCGCAGGTCGAGAACGAGGGCACGCGCCCCCCCGCGCTTCAGGGCGTTGATGGCCGTCGTGAGCTCGCGCGTGGATTGCTCGGTATAGCTGTCCAGGCGCACGTAGCCCACGCTGTCGCCCGGCAGCAGCGTACTGTAGCTGACGCTGGGCAGCTGGATGAGGCGGCGCGTCACGCGGAAGGTCAGCGGCGCGTCATGGCCGTAGCGCTGCACGGTCAGGTCGAACGACGTGCCGGGCTCCCCGCGCAGCGACTGGCTGACGCGGCTGCTGTACTCCGCCTCCCGGCCCGCCTCCGCAAGGCCGTAGTCCCTGCCGTCCTGCGACAGGATAACGTCGCCCACGCGCAGTCCCGCCTCCGCGGCAGGCATCCCGGCGTACGGCTCGGCGATGATGCAGCGTCGCTGCTTGCGGTTCACGGAAATGATGGTACCTATGCCCGCATACTTCCCCGTCGTCAGCTGGCGCAGCTCCTCCGTGCGCTCCTCCGGGAAGTACTCCGTGTAGGGGTCCGCCGTCTCCAGCATACCGGCAATGGCGTCGCCAATCACCTTGTCCGCCCGGAGCGTGTCCACGTAGTAGAGGTCCAGTTCGCGGTACAGGCTGTTGAAGATGTTCAGCTGCTTGAACATCTCATAGTTGTGACCGTCCTGCTCCTCCTGCGCCGAGAGCGGGCAGGGAAGCATCAGGCTCCAGAGCAGCAGGGAAAGAAGTTTTTTCATTGTATACAATTATATATAATAGGGAAAGCTCGTGTTCTCGCGGCGCACCCCGGCGCATCATTCCATCGAACGCAGCGGCGTGATTTCGTGCCGCACGCTGTCCCACGTGCGTTCGGAGAGCTTCGTGCCGACCACTTCGATGACGTAGGCCGCCAGCACCGTAGCCTTGCGCACGCACTCCGCCAGGTTGTCGCCGCGGCTGTGGCCGTAGAGGAAACCCGCGGCGAAAAAGTCGCCCGCGCCCGTCGTGTCCACCACCTGCTCCACGGGACGTGCAGGAACGCGCACAAAGTCGTCGCGCGTGCGGGCCATCGCCCCTTCCTTGCCTATCTTCACCACTGCCACCTCGCAGTAGCGGCTCAGCTCGTCAAGCGCGGCGCGCGGGCTCTTGCCCTCGCAGAAGGCGCGTGCCTCCTCCTCGTTGGCAAAGACGATGTCCACCTTCTCCAGGAGTCGCGTAAAGAATTCGCGCTCGGCATGCACGATGTTGTAGCTCGCCATGTCCAGCCCTATCTTCATGCCGCGGCCGCGTGCAAAGTCCACGATGCGCTCGATGAGCTCATGGTTCTGCACCAGATAGCCTTCGATATAGAGATAGTCGTAGTTGTCAAACCACTCTTCGCGTATCTCCTCCGGCGTCAGGCGCGCCGCTGCACCCAGGAAGGTGCCGAACGTGCGCTGGCCGTCGGGCGTGATGAGCGTGGAAGCCACGCCCGTGGGCACGGTGTCGTGGATGAGGTGCGGCGTGATGCCCTGTTCGCGGAACGACGTCTCGAAGAACCATCCGTTCTTGTCGTCGCCGATTTTGCCCACCACGCCCGGCTTCGCACCGAGATTCCCCAGTGCCAGTATCGTGTTGCAGGCAGAGCCGCCCGTGCGCAGCTTCGTCGGCAGCGTTGCCAGGCGTGCGGAGATTTCGCGGTAGCGCGCTTCGTCCACATGCTGCATGCCGCCCTTCGGCAGGTTCAGTTCGTCCAGAATCGACTCGTCTTCCACGCGTGCAAGCGCATCTACGAGCGCGTTTCCTATACCTAAAATGCGTTTCATCGGAAAAAGTTTGTATAATTTTTGTGCAAAGGTATTGCTATTTTCGGAAAAAGCTATACTTTTGCACCGCGTTTTTGAGCAGAAACCTTTTGGCGCCGCCCATAATTCGCACGAAATGCTTCAGTAGCTCAGTTGGTTAGAGCACCTGACTGTTAATCAGGGGGTCGTTGGTTCAAGCCCATCCTGAAGCGCAAGCTTCAATGAACCTCGCAGTGCAAGTCGGCCCGACGCGCATAGTGCGGCGAAGGCCGGGGCACGGAAAGCGAGGTGAGTTAAGCGCAAAGCATTAAAAAGCCGAGACGAATCTCGGCTTTTTCTTTATGGGCTTTCACCAACGTCCGGGTCGTGGTTCTTTCTCCGCACTGTTACGAAAGCATCCCCTTCCATGAAGCGTACTTTCTACAACCTCCACATTCCACTCAGCCTACTGTACGTCCATGACAAACGTGGAGAGCGGCAGGCCGTCGGCATTGCAGACGTTTGCGCGGGTGAAGGGCTGCCAGGCGTATCGCACGCGCTGGGGAGCAGCGACGGCGGGACACGTGAGGGCGATACCCTCCCCCTCAATGCGGGCCGAGGCGGGACGGAACAGGCCGTCAGGACCGGCCACCTCGAAGGTGCGGGGCAGCTGGCCGTCTGCCGTGCGTAAGCCCTGGGCATAGCGGAAGCGGAGGACGACACGCCCATTACGAAAAGCCGCCCCGAGGACTTCGGGACCAGCGGGAAGGAGGTTGAAGTCGTAGTCGCGGACAAGGGCGAGTCGGGCAAGGCGTTCACCAACGGTGCGCTTGTCCGTAGGATGGACGTTGAGGCTGTCACCCACATCCGTGGTGACGACCATCCCCGTGGCAGGGACGTCGGCAGCAAGGCGGCGCTGGCTGTCGCGGAAGGCGGGCCAGCTGGGACGGTTGAGGCTGGAGAGCTGGACAAAGTGGAAAGGCAGGCGGGGCTGTCCCCAGTTGCTGCGCCAGGAGCGCACGAGCAGGCGGAAAAGGCGTGCGTGCGTGTCGAGGTTGTGGGCGTTGCTCTCCCCTTGGTACCAGATGACGCCGCGCAGGGGGAACTGTCGCAGGGGTTCGATACCGGCCTCATAGAGATAGCAGGGCTCGTAAGGGTGGCGGGCACGGAAGTCCTCCGTGGGAGCGGTGTAATAGAGGGGAGGCGGTGTTCCGTTGCCGATACCGAGATTCTTGGCAGCACGTCCGCGGCACCAGTCCTGGATGAAGTCGTTGTGGAGCCAGTCGCGGAGGATGGCGGGAAACTGCGTCTCAAGCGTGTTGCGGTCTATCCAGCTTTCCGTTGTGCTGCCGCCGATGGCATTGCAGATGAGCCCCACGGGGCAGCGGAGGGAATCGCGCAGCACGCGGCCGAAATGGTAGGCCACAGCGGAAAAGCGGGCCACGTCCTCGGGGGACGCAGCGTGCCATGCCGCATTGCGGTAGTACTGAAGATGGCGCACGGAGTCGATGGCGGAAGCCGCCCACGTGACGTTGTCCGTAGGCCAGTATTCCTTCATGTCGAAGAGGCGCAGGGCGGGATCCGCGGCAAGGGCTGCATCCTGCCTGCCGGTGCGCTCCTCATCCATGCGAAAGGCCATGTTGGACTGCCCGGAGCAGAGCCACACCTCGCCGACGGCAACATTGTGACACGTGAACTGCCGGGCAGGCTTTTTGGCATTCGCGGGCGTGGCGCTGACGGTGAGCGTGAGCCCCTCGGCCGCCTGCAATGCGGGCAGGGAGAGCACCCAGTCCCCACGGTTGTCCGTCAGGCCCTCGGCCTGTGCCACGACCTTCTTCCCGGAGGCCGTCAGCTGAAGGAGGATGCGGTCGCCGGCATCCGCCGTGCCGCGAAGCATCAGGGGCTGGCGACGCTGGAGTATCATGTTGTCGGAGAAAGTCGGAGGCAGCTGGAGGCCGCCATAGTCGCCCGTGATGCCTCCATAGACGGTGCGGGCAAGCAGGCCGGCACCTTCCTCGTTGGGATGAATGGCGTCCGGCAGCATCCAGGGGTAGGGATACAGGGCGCGATGGAAATCGATGAGCTCAGCCCCGCTGACGCGCGCCACCGTCTCTATGGCCTCCTGAATCTCGCCATGCCAGAGCTTCGTGCCCGACTGGAAACGCGGGTGGCGGTCGGCAATGGGCGTCATGCGGGCAATGATGAAGCGTGCCCGGGGATTCACGCTGCGGAGGGAGTCTATGAGGGCAAGGTAGTCCGTGACGAACTCATCGCCATAGTTGGGCCATGCGCGCGGGTCGGTGTCGTTAATGCCGAGATGGATGACAACGATGTCGCCTGCAAACTGCATGGCTTCGCGAAATTCCTTCTGGTCGAAGTAGGGGCGGTAGGCACGGCGCAGGAGCGTGGCTCCGTTTTTCCCGAAGTTTCCCACTTCGTAGCCGTCGCCCAGGAGGCGCTGGAGCTGCGAGGGATAGGCGTCGCGCTCGCGGTTCTCGATTTTTGCTCCGTAGGTGATGCTGTTTCCTATGCAGGCCACCTTGACGGGGCGGTCTGCGGAAAGGGGGCTTGCCGTCATGGCGAACAGCAGGCAAAGGCTGAAGAGGAAAGGATGTTTCATGGTGTAGATGGTTTTTGTGGGAGCAAAGATAGGTATTTCTGTCAGAACCTGTCGCATAGCGGGGAGAAAATCCGTACTGCGCGCCTTTTTCCGCCAAACATTTTCTCGTTCCGACTGAAAGCCGTAATTTTGTGACGCGAAAGAAATTGCGGGACAACGGCCGCATGAAGGAAACATACTGCTAATGATAGAATTGCAAGGCATAAGGAAATCGTTCGGGACGCTGGAGGTGCTGCGAGGCATCGACCTCACCATCCAGCGGGGCGAAGTGGTGAGCATCGTGGGTCCCAGTGGTGCCGGAAAGACCACGCTGCTGCAAGTGATGGGGACGCTCTACCGTCCCGATGCGGGCCGCCTGCTCTTCGAGGGCAAGGATGTGGCCGGGCTGGGCTCGCGGGCTCTGTCACGCTTCCGGGGAGAGCACATCGGCTTCGTGTTCCAGTTTCACCAGCTGCTGCCCGAGTTTACGGCCCTGGAGAACGTGATGATACCCGCCCTCATTGCCCGCAAGGGAGAGCGCGACTCTCGCGAGCGGGCACGGGAACTGTTGGGTTTCATGGGACTTTCCGCCCGCGAAGCGCATAAGCCCTCGGAGCTTTCCGGCGGCGAGCAACAGCGCGTGGCCGTGGCACGGGCCCTAATGAACAAGCCCGACGTCGTGCTGGCGGACGAACCCTCGGGAAGCCTGGACAGCCGCAACCGCGCAGAACTGCACCGCCTCTTCTTCGACCTGCGCGAAAAGATGGGGCAGACCTTCGTCATCGTGACGCACGACGAAGAGCTGGCAAAGCTCACAGACCGCACCATCCATATCACCGATGGCAGGATAGAGACGGGGGCTGCCGAGGCAGGAACCCCGGCGCAAACGGAACCTTCAGAAACGGAACAACGATGATACAACTCGGCGACTTCAACGAACTTGAAATACTGCGCTTCACGGACCACGGGGCATACCTCGACGGCGGCGAAGTGGGCGAAATCCTGATGCCGAAGGCCTACGTGCGGCGCGAGATGCGCCCCGGAACGCGCGTCCGTGTCTTCGTCTATCTCGACCAGCAGGAACGGCTCGTGGGAACGACGGAAACGCCCTTGGCCCGCGTGGGCGACTATGCACACCTCGAAGTGGCATGGGTGAATGAGCACGGCGCCTTCCTCCACTGGGGACTGATGAAGGACCTCTTCGTGCCTTTCTCGGAACAGAAACGCCGCATGGAGGTGGGAGAGTCATACATTGTTTATATATATATAGACCCCGAAACGCGCCGCATCGTCGCCACCGCAAAGGTGGAACGCTTCCTGCGCACGGCACCGCGCGCCGACTACTATCGCGGCCGGGAGGTGGAAGTACTCATCCAGCAGAAGACGCCCCTGGGCTTCAAGGCCATCGTGGACAACCGCTACATGGGCATGCTCTATGACGACCAGACCTACGGCCACTACCGCACGGGCGACCGCATGCGGGCTACGGTCGTGACGCTGCGTCCCGACGGGCGCCTTGACGTGGCGGAGGGAAAAATCGGGAAGGGACGCTTCCGCGACTTTGCCGAAGAACTGGAAAGCGAGCTGCGCGAGGCGGGCGGCTACCTGCCCTACGGAGACCACAGCACGCCAGAAGAGATTTCCGAGCGCTTCCACACAAGTAAAAAGACCTTCAAGCGAGCCCTGGGACAGCTCTATCGCGAGCGAAAGGTGGACCTCCTTCCACAGGGCGTGCGGCTGGTGGAAAAATAAGCGGGAAAAACCGAAAACCCGTCATCTCACAAAGGACAAAAATCCCTATTTTGCAAACTTTTCCTGCCAAAATCGAATTTTTCTCCTCAAAAGTTTGGAGGATATGATGCGCGTTGCTATATTTGCGTCGCAAAAAAGCAAAAACCAGCTACCGAGCAATAGTTTTTTCATCTCTATATAAGTTCTGTGAGGCTTCCGTCTGTCGCGAGACAGGCGGAGGTTTTTTTGTGTACCCGGCACGGATAGTACCATCACTAAATTACAGGGAAACAAACGGATATGAATAAAATCCCTAATGTGGCTCTCTTTTGGTATAAGAGGGCCATAATTCAGAGGCAAAGGTAACAAAAAGTTAAATACAACTATTATATATTGAGGAGTTTTTTCAAACAAGGCAATTTTACCCCCCCGTTTTTAACATTTGTTAAATGGGTAACAAATGATGATTTGAGGTCTATAGGTCAAAATGGGTGGTAAAAAGTTGCGTTTTAATGCCTATTGGTCATTTTGGGTGGTGGTAACAGTTTAAAACTATGAAAAACACCGCGGAGGTTTGCCCAGCGGCTGGGGGCGCGAAGCCCCCAAAGAGCT
>JAFUXE010000009.1 GCA_017477205.1 Alloprevotella sp. | reverse complement strand
TAAGCCCTTCAATCCTTTAAAAAGGCCTCCCCCTGCGGGGAATCTGCTAAGCCCTTCAATCCTTTAAAAAGGCCTCCCCCTGCGGGGAATCTGCCAAGCCTTTCAATCCTTTAAAAAGGACTTCCCCTGCGGAGAATCTGCTAAGCCCTTCAATCCCCCAAAAGGGGGGGGCTTTCCCTTGGGGAATCTTTCGCGAACTAACTCCTGAAACCATAATAAGTAAATACAGCGTCGGCGCACATCCCCTGAGATGTGCGCCGACGTTTGCTTTGTGCGGGGAAGTCCGCTGCGGGGCGGGGCTTATTCCCCGTATATTTCGGCAAGCTTTTCGAGGAGCTTTTCGGCACGGAGGCCGTTGGCAACGATTTTTCCGTCCGGCCCTACGAGCAGCGTGGCGGGGATGGCGTTGATGCCGTAGGTGGTGGAGGCTACCGTCTCCCATCCCTTGAGGTCGCTGAGGTGGTGCCAGGGCATGCCGATGCGGTTGATGGCTCCCGTCCATGCCTTGTGGTCCTGGTCGAAGCTGAGGCCGACGATGTCGAAGCCCTTCGGGTGGTACTTCTCGTAGGCGGCTTTCACGTTGGGGAGCTCGCGCAGGCAGGGGCCGCACCAGCTTGCCCAGAAGTCGATGAGGACGTAGTTGCCTTTCCCTACATACTCGCTGAGTTTGTGGGGCTTGCCGTCCACGTCGTTCTCCTCGAGGTCGGTGAACATGGTGCCGGGTTCTCCGCGTCGCCAGCCTTCCACGCGCGAGTTGACGGGTGCCATCAGGGATGTTCCCATGAACTTCGCCTTGGCGTCGGCCCAGCGGATGACGTCGGAACGGTCAATCTGGTAGATGACGTCGCGGAGGAAATAGGCGGGCACGATGCTCTCCGTGTTCTCGTCGCAGAATTCCTTGACGGTCTGCGACATCTCCTGGCTCAGCACCTCGTAGCGCTGCTGGAAGGGGGCGATGACCTCGGGCGTGAGCTGCGTGCCGGACTTCTGGAGTTCCGTCACCTCGGCCTCGATGGCTTCCATCTGCTCGTTGAAGCCTGACATGCGGGCTGCCATCTGGCTGGCGAGCAGGTTCTCCGGCGTGCCGTGCGCCACGCGCAGGTCGAAGTCCACGACAACGTCGCCGTTCAGGATGACGGGCATCACGTCAACGACCTCGCGGTCGGTATAGACCTGGGCGAAGAGGTGCCCGGCGGCATCGCTCTGGAAGGAGAAGCGGCGGTCGGAAGTGACGCGCACGCTGTCAGGACGCACGTCGCGCGGCGTTTCCATGTTGCGCAGATAGACGACCTTGGCGTTCATGGGGGCAAGGCCGCTGACGGTGTACTTTTGTGCGCCTGCGGATGCGCAGAAGAGGGCACAGAAGGTAAAAATGAGGGACTTTTTCATGCTCTTTTGTGTGTTTTGATGTGTAAAATGCGCTATTTTCAGGCTGCGAAGATAGTAAATAATAAATAAAGTAGTAACTTCGCCGCACGGAAAATGCCTCAGAGCCGGGACAAAATGCCTCAAAGCTGAGGCAAGATGCCTTGAAAACAAAACCAGATACCTCGAAACCTGAACGCAAAGCCTTATGAACAGAAGCGACAGCGTAGTCATCATCCCTACGTACAACGAGAAAGAAAATATCGAGAAAATCATCCGCGCCGTCTTCGGCCTGGAAAAAGCGTTTGACATCCTCATCATCGACGACGGCTCGCCCGACGGCACCGCCGACATCGTGAAGCGCTTGCAGAAGGACGAGTTTGCGGACCGCCTGCACCTGATAGAGCGCAGCGGGAAGCTGGGCCTCGGCACCGCCTACATCGCCGGCTTCAAGTGGGCGACGGCGGAAAAGTACGACTACATCTTCGAGATGGACGCCGACTTCAGCCACGACCCGAAGGACCTGCCGCGTCTCTACGCCGCCTGTGCCGAGGACGGCAACGACGTTGCCATCGGCTCGCGCTACGTCAGCGGCGTGAACGTCGTCAACTGGCCGATGGGGCGCGTCCTGATGAGCTACTATGCCTCGAAGTACGTGCGTTTCATCCTCGGCGTGCCTCTCCACGATACGACGGCGGGCTTCAAGTGCTACCGCCGCAAGGTGCTGGAGACGATAGACCTCGACGCGATACGCTTCAAGGGCTATGCCTTCCAGATAGAGATGAAGTTCACGGCCCACAAGCTCGGCTTCAAGATCAAGGAGGTGCCCGTCATCTTCGTGAACCGCGTGGAGGGAACCAGCAAGATGAGCGGCGGCATCTTCAGCGAAGCCCTCTTCGGCGTCATACGCCTGCGCTGGGCCGCCATAACGGGGAAGATTAAGCCGGTGAGATAGGCCCCCTCCCAGCCTCCCCCCTCTGGGGGAGGGGCTCAGAGCGGCGCAAAAGGATAATGGTCAATGGTGAATGGTCAATGTTCAATGGTCAATAGTCAATTCACGCTTAGAGATATTGTCATCGTAAACGAGGGTCGGCAGTTTGTCGGCTCCGTTTGCGTTGAGGACGGCCGCATAAGCCGCATCGAGGAGCACGCCGGGGCGAAGGCCGCCGACGAGGCGCTGTTCCTGTTGCCCGGCGTCATCGACGAACACGTGCATTTCCGCGACCCCGGCATGACGGCAAAGGCGGACATCGCCACGGAGAGCCGCGCCGCTGCCGCAGGAGGCGTGACGACCTATTTTGACATGCCCAACTGCGTGCCGCAGACCACGACCCTGGAGGCGTGGGAGGCGAAGATGGAGCGTGCCGCCGCCGTCAGCGCGGTCAACTACGCCTTCCATTTCGGGGCCACCAATGCGAACGCCGCGCTTTTCCCGCACCTCGACGCCTCGCGCATCCCCGCGCTGAAGGTGTTCATGGGCTCTTCCACGGGCGGCATGCTGGTGGAGCGGGAGGAAACGCTGCGCCGCATCTTTGCGGAAAGCCCGCTGCCCGTCATGACGCATTGCGAGGACACCGCCACCATCGCCCGTAACATGGCGGCCTGCAAGGAACGGTACGGCGAAGACCCCGCCGTGAGCCTGCATCCCCTCATCCGCAGCCGCGAGGCCTGCATTGCGTCCTCTTCGCTGGCCGCCAGGCTGGCCGAGGCTTACGGTACGCGTCTGCTCATCGCCCACGTGACGACGGCCGAGGAGCTGGAACTCCTCCGTAGCCCCCACGTCTATGGCGAAGCCTGCCTGCCGCACCTGCTTTTCACCGATGCCGACTACGCCGCCCTCGGCACGCGCATCAAGTGCAACCCCGCCGT
Source organism: Alloprevotella sp. (assembly GCA_017477205.1). The sequence continues at coordinate 68,973 of JAFUXE010000009.1, read as the reverse complement.
GAAGACCGCCCGCGACCGCGAGGCGCTTCGCCAGGCACTTGCGGACGGCCGCATCTACACGGTGGCCACGGACCACGCGCCGCATCTCCTGGCCGACAAGCAGGGTGGGGCGGCGCGCGCCGCCAGCGGAATGCCCCTGGTGCAGTTCTCGCTGCCCGCCATGCTGGAGCTGGTGGATGCGGGCGTGCTCACGCTGCCGCGCCTGGTGGAACTGATGTGCCACCATCCCGCGCGCTTCTTCGCCGTGGAACGTCGCGGCTTCCTGCGCGAGGGATACAAAGCGGACTTCGTCCTCGTCCGCGCGGGTGTCCCCTGGACGCTGACCTCGCAGGACGTGCTCAGCCGCTGCGGCTGGAGCCCGCTGGAAGGCCGCCGCTTCGGTTGGCGCGTGGAGCAGACGTACTGCAACGGCCGCCTGGTCTATTCTCATGACCAAGGTGTCGCTCCCGATGCACGCGGCGAGGCCGTTACGTTTGACCGATAAGACTCGTCACTCGTCACATGTCACTTGTCACATAACCAATAACCGTATGGTAACAAGAATACTCCCGATACTGACGCTGTTGCTCCTGCTGCCCGTCTGGGCCATAGACGCCCGCTTCTTTCGGCCTTCGCGCCGCCGCGCGCTGCGCATCCTGCTGTGGCTGCCCAGCGTGGTGCTGCTCGCGGGCTTGTGCTTCATGGCCTGGAACGAGGCTTACACCGCCGCTGCCGACCTCTGGAAGGCGCGCCTTCTGGCGGCCACGCTGACGCTTGCCGTGCCGGAGGCCGTCTTTGCGCTCTTCCTCGTCCCCGCCCTTGTGCGTAGGCGCCGCCGCCGCGTCAGCATTCTGGAGCGTATCGGCCAGGTGCTCGCCTGCATTGTGGGCTTCGGCATGTTCTACGCCAGCGTATTCGGCTGGCGGCAGAGCGAGGTCGTGGAACGGGAAATCACGCTTCGCGACCTTCCCGCCTCCTTCGACGGCTACCGCATCGTGCAGCTTTCCGACCTCCACGTGGGCACCCTCCACGGCCATCCTGCCGTCCTCGAAACGCTCGTGCGTGACGTAAATGCCCTCCGGCCCGACATCGTCTGCTTCACGGGCGACCTCGTGAACTACCGCCCCGACGAGCAGGACGAGTTCCGCGACATCCTCAGCGGCTTCAAGGCGCGCGACGGCGTCCTTTCCATTATGGGCAACCATGACTACCTCTGCTACTTCCGCTGGCCAAGCCCGCTGGACAGCGTGCGGGCCATCGCACAGGTGCAGGATGCCGAGCGGCAGATGGGATGGCGGCTCCTGCTGAACGAAAGCCACGTCGTCCGGCGCGGCGCGGGGCAGGACTCGCTCGTTTTCGTGGGACTTGAGAACGACGGGCCGCCGCGCTTTCCCGCTGAGGCGGACTATCCGCGGGCGATGCAAGGCATCTCTGACTCCGCCTGCCGCATCGTCCTCCAGCACGACCCCACCTACTGGCGCCGCGAGGTGCTCAAGGAGCCGCGTCCTGCCTCCCTGCAGCTTTCCGGCCATACGCACGGCATGCAGCTGCGCATCTTCGGATGGTCACCCTCCTCGTGGATATACTCCGAATGGGGCGGACTGTTCGAGAACCGGGACGCCGTGCCTGCCAAGCTCTACGTGAACCAGGGCTTCGGCTCCGTCATGATACCTTTCCGCCTCGGCGCCTGGCCGGAGATTACGCTCATCACGCTTAGAACACCGGAGAAATGAAAGAACCAGCAAAGAACCGTTCCGCGAAGGCCCAGCCTGCCGCCCCGCGCGAGGCTTTTGGCGTATTGACGTGGCTTTATTTCCTCTACCAGCTCCTCATCGCCCTGCCGCTGGGCCTGCTGCTGACGCTCCTTGTCAGCATCGTCATCATCGTGGGCTGCCTTTTCAACGCCCACTTCTGGGGCTACTGGCCGGCGCACTTCTGGGCGCGCGCCGTCTGCCGCCTGCTCCTCCTGCGCGTGAAGGTTCGTGGCCGCGAGCATCTGCATCCGCGCCAGAGCTACGTCTTCGTGGCAAACCATCAGGGGGCTATGGACATATTCCTTGTCTATGGCTATCTGAACCGCAACTTCAAGTGGATGATGAAGAAAGCCCTCCGGCGCATGCCCGTCGTGGGATATGCCTGCCAGAAGGCGCGGCACATCTTCGTGGACAAGAGCGGGCCGCGCGCCATTCAGCGCACCTACGACTCCGCCCGCCGCACCTTGCGCGGCGGTACGTCCCTCGTCGTCTTCCCCGAGGGGGCGCGCACGTTCACGGGGCACATGGGCGTGTTCCGCAAGGGCGCATTCCAGCTGGCGGACGAGCTGGGCCTGGCCGTCGTTCCCATGACCATAAACGGCAGCTTCGACGTCCTGCCGCGCCAGCGCGGCTTCTTCTTCGTGCGCCGTCACACCCTGGAACTCGTCATCCATGCCCCGCTGCCCTATGACGAGGACACCGACCGTCGCGCGCGCGCATATAATAATATAATGAGTGCGTTGCCCGACAAATACCAGGGCTATGTCGAGAACCGGGACCAGTAGGCTTACGATTCCTCTGGCTTGACGATGGCATAGTTGACAGAATGATGGCATCGGTTTATCGTCCACGTAATCCCGGGCATGACTACTACGGTCGCGGCACTTACCTCGTCACGCTGGTGGTAAGCGGTCGCGAAGGGTTGCTTTCGCACCTGTCAACAGAGCGGGGAAGGGATGCGTTGCGAGATGGCAGTGCCCTCGTGCTCAGTCCCCTTGGAGTGGCCGTGGAGCAAGCATGGCTAAGGATACCCGGGGCGCAGGCTGCCCATGGCAACCGCGTTGTGGTTTATGCCTGCGTATGTATGCCGGACCATTTCCATGGTGTCATTGAGGTGCTGGAGCCTATGGACTGGAGCCTGGGGGACATCATGCAGGCGTTCAAGGCCGCATGTACCAGCCAATGGCAGAGGCAGCTGGGGGAGGTGCCTTCTGTGAATCGGCCGATATCGGTCGATTTGGGGAGGGCCGGGGTGCCCGGGTGGCTGCGCGAGAAGGTGCTGCGGCATGATAACGAGGGGGCGCTGATACGGAGCATGTCGAAAAAGCAGCGGCAAGACTACTATGCGCTTGTCGGCAGGACGCAGCGGCCGCTTTTCGACGATAACTACGACGACACCGTTTGCCTTGACGACCGCCACCGCGAGGCGATGATAGCATACGTTCACGACAACCCGCGCCGTGCCTTGTTGCGGAGGATTCTGCCAGATGTGATGCGCCGCTGTTTGCATGTGCGTATCGGTAACCGCAGCTATGCTGCATTCGGCAATCTGTTCTTGTTGAGATGGGCACGGAAAATACAGGTCCAGTGCCATCGCAGGCATCCTGTCAATGGCCGGCCTTTCGAGCAAACTGAGGACTATGCCATTCAGCGCAAACTATGGGAAACTGCAATCCTGGAAGGGGGCACAGTCATCGTGACGCCGGGCATCTCTGCTGGCGAACGACTGATGAAGAACGAATGCCTGGAGCGGGGTTTCCCGCTGATTCACCTACAGAAGGAACCTATCGGAGCTTATTGGAAACCAGAACGGCAACGTTTTGACGCTTGTGCCAACGGTTCTTTGCTTATCCTCGCTCCTTGGGAGCTTGACGCCATGGGAGGCGTCAGGGGCGCTAACCCGGACAGCGACTACAGCCGCTTTCATAACCTCAACGTGTTGGTGGCGGAGCTTTGTGCCTTTGACGGGGAGGCAAAGATTGTGTTATCCTGACGGCTGAATGGGAAGAAACAGGCCAAAAGGGAGGGGATTTGCATGGTGTTAACATATTTTAAGGCAGGGGGGTAATGAACGGCATTTATTTATACCTTTGCGTAGCCGCCCCGCGGCAGAACCCAACCAAGCCAGTAATTTGGAGAAACTGATATTAACAAACTAAAAAACTCTATCACCATGAACAAAAGAAAGAAACTGATGTTCGGAGCCTTGCTCGTGGGCATGGCACTCACGTGCGGCACGGCGTGGGGGCAGGACAAGAACTCTGGCCTCTACACGCAGAAAGTGGATTACAAGTCGCCCTATAAGGACGGCACCTCCGGCTATGTTCTCCACCTGAACAAGTTCGGCAAGAGCATTAGCGGTAACGTCTTCACCGTGAGTGTGGACGAGCCCAAGACCTGGAGTTGCGAAGAGCAGGGATGGACGAGCATCCACGCCGCCGACAACGACTACCTCGGCACGTGGAAGATTTATGTCTCCATGACCGAGGAGCAGTCCAAGAAGTACGAGGTGAAGGCTGTCCGCTTCTACTATACGCGCGGTCAGAAGCCTCCCATTTCCTTGGTGGGCGAGCCGAAGATAAACAAGCACAAGCGCAGTGTCATGGCCGAGCCCACGGCGAGCGACGGAACCACCCTGAAGAAAAGGTCTGAGCGGGTGGAGAACAATGCCTATGTGCGCACCTCGGAATGGACGCCGAAGGATCACCTGGCAAGGAACGTGATGGTTTCTTTCTTCAACTACGACCGCGTTTCGCGGGTGGAGGTGATAGCAGTGCCCCGCAGCAACCCCTCGGAAGTCGTATTCCAGGTTCAGTACAAGGACCTCCTGAACAGCGGCGGCAAGGTGGAGGTGGACTATAACAAGACCCTCTCGCTGAACACTTCCGGCTATATCGACGACCTCGCGGTTTCCTCTGGGAGAGGGGAGATAGCCACGGCGGAACTCAACAAGACCACAAGGCAGCTGGTGATTAAGGGCAAGGACCGCGGAACTACCGACATCGTGGTTCGCAGAGTAAATTCGGTAAATTTAAAGACAGGGAAAGCGAAAGAAGAGGAACTTGCAAGGATTCCGGTCACAGTCTATAAGCAGCCGTATATATGGCTGGAAAGGAGAAAAACCCACAGGCATGGCCTCATTGGGGCACAAAATGCATGGAATCCCAAGAATACGGAGCTTGACCTGAGCGACTATGTGTCTGCGTATGTATTGGATACAGAAGTAGGCCTACGTCCACAGCCTGCAAGGTCGACAGACCCCAGAGGAACGACGCTAATGGTGAAACGATACTGGTCTTCCGACAATCCCAAGGTGATGACCGTGGAAAGGTATGGGGTATATAAACCCGTAGGCCCCGGCAGCACCACGCTGCGCGTGCGTATAGAAAGGGATGACACACAGGGACTGCTTGCAGCCGAACGCACCCATCCCGTCACCGTTACGGACAAGAACGGCGTCAGCCGCCCCTCGACAGACCGCTCCACGAACTTGCGCTTAGAGAACGACATGAAGGAACTGAACGTCCACGTATGGCATACGCGCACCATCCACTACTACGGCAATCTTGACCACTATGATACCAACTCCGAGTTTATCAAGATGCCGCTGACGATAAGCATCAACAAGACCAACAAGACCATCACGTTCCACGATACAAGAGATACGAACTCCGATCAGAAAGAGTATTCCGGCGGCGTCGTCACCTTCTATCAGAGCAAGGACGAGAACGGGCCGAAGGTGCAGCTGAAGATAAAGCAAACCGTACTGAGCGACGAGAAGATTGCAACGCGATGATGCTGACGATGCTTCCTTAGCGGCGTGCCCCGCCCGGCTAAGTACAAAACGCAAGGAGTTAAAGGCAACCGCCTTTAACTCCTTGCGTTTTATTCGTGATGATGGGCTATTATCTCGCCTTGCTTTTCGTGCCCCACCCGACGAAAGCCCTTCGGCCTTTCGGGGTGTCGTGCACTGCAAGGCTCAATGACGTTGTCACTATTCGTGATGATACGGCTCGCCGCGCAGGATGGTGAAGGCGCGGTAGAGCTGTTCGGTGAAGAAGAGGCGCACCATCTGGTGGGAGAAGGTGAGGCGCGAGAGCGAGAGGCGTTCCGCCGCCCTCGCATAGACGTCCTGCGAGAAGCCGTAGGGGCCGCCGACGATGAACACGAGGCGTCGCGGGGCTTGCCGGAACTTCTTCTCTAACCATGCGGCGAACTCCACGCTGCGCGGTTCCTGTCCGCGCTCGTCCAGAAGCACGACGTGGTCGCCCTCGCGCAGGAGTTTGCGGATGCCCTCGCCCTCGCGCGCCTTCTGTTCCTCGGCGGAGAGCGAGCGCGCTCCCTTCAGGTCGGGCACGCAAAGCATCTCGAAGGGGGCATAGTGCGCGATCCGCGCGGCATAGTCCGCCACGAGGGCGGCAATGCGCGCATCCGTCGTCTTTCCCACGGTGAGGAAGGCTATCTTCATTCTTCCAGGAGGCCGAGCTTCGCCCAGTCCATGAGCATTTCCTCCACGTCGTGGAGGGCGGCGGCAGGCTCCACTTCGTATTCCTTGCAGAGTTCGTCCGCCAGGTCGTGGGACGTAAACGTTCCCAGGCGCTCCGCTGCCTTCCAGAGGAAGCCCGCGGTCTCGTTCAGGTTGATGAGTTTGCTGAAATCAATGTTCGCGATGCCGGTTCCGATGACGACTCTCTCGCCGCAGATCTCGCGAAGTTCAAATCCTTGCTTTAGTTTCATATCTTTTCTTGTGTGTTGCTGTTTTTTTGCAGTATGTCCTGTGCCCTGCCGTGCGTCAGGGGCAGCCAGATGCGACGGTGGAAGGCCAGCAGGAGGCGTCGCAGCAGGGGCGACGCGGGCCAGAGGGCGGAATAGAGCCGCCATTTCCGGCCCGTCACGGGTTCCATCACGCTGCGCCCCTTGCGGTAGAAGCCTTCCACGATGCCGATGACGTCGGCCTCCCGGCACGTCTCCGTGCCGCGCACGTTTCCGTCGCCGCGCAGCGTCAGGCTTCCAGCTTCGTTGCTCACGACGCGGTGGATGACGTAGGTGGCGGGGGCAATCTCCGCCAGGACAACGTCGCCGCGCTTCACGCTGCGGTCTCCCACGGCGCGGATGCGCACCTTGTCGCGTTCGTGCTCAAGGAAAGGGCGCATGCTGAAGCCCCTGACGATGAAATCCGGCGTGCGGCCCTCGCGGATGAAGGCGGCGATGGCCGGTATCAGCTCGGCGTTGGGCTTCGTGATGCGCCGCGTGGAGACGGGAGAGGTTTCGGGGGACTTCTTCATGCGTTGCCGAGACATGCTTCCGCGCTCATGCGGGCAGCCTCCTCGTTGGGGAGGTTGCGGAGGTGATAGACGGGGACGGAGGAGGCCACCTGCCCCACGGTGTCGCAGATGGCATCGTAGGACGGCTTGTCCCATATCATCGTGGAACAGGAGGAAAGGATGGAGGCGAAGGCCTGAAGCTTCGGCTCGCGGCGGAGTACGTTCTCCGGTGCCTGCTCAAGGCGTACGAAGGCTCCGGCAGGCAGGATGAGCTGGCGGTAGAAGTTGCGCTTGCCGCTCCAAGGGGTGCCGGCGACGCAGATGCTGCCGTCCGGGCGGCGGAATACGGCGGGATTGTCGTCGTTCAGGATTTCGCTGCCCGCGACGTGCTTCACCCAGAGGTCGGAGTGTGTGCTTTTCCCCGTCCCGCTCTTTCCCAGGAAGAGGAAGGCGCGTCCGCTGTTCATCGTGACGCTGGCGTGCATGAGCAGGAGGCCGTGGCGCGCGCCGGAGAAGGCGTAGGTAATCATCACGGCATTGTTGAGGCCGAAGCGCCGGTTGTCCTCGTCGCCGTAGAGCGTGACCTCGCAGCGCGTGAAGGCCTCGTTCGTGCGCATGGCACAGGCTTCCTCGCCCGCCGGATTGGAGATGACGATTTTATAGCCCCCGTCGGTCAGGCGATAGACGCCGTGGTTGTTGCCGCCCGCGTCGAACTGTCCGATTTCCTCGCCTTCGGGCAGCAGCGAGACGCCGCCTTCCGTCACGCGGAGGGTGAAGATGAGGCCATCGGCTCCCCCGGGAACGTGGAAGGGGGCGTAGCTGGGCAGCAGCCGTCGCCCGTCCGTGCCTTCGGGAAAGCAGAGGCGGAAGCAGAAGTCCGCCACGCGGAATGTCAGGTCGGAGAAGTCGTACATGGGAAGCCTATTCTTTTGAGGTTTTCGAGGACGTGTTGGTGATGGTCTGCTGCCCGGGTGCGGGAATGAACTGGAAGGCAAACTCGCTGGCGGGCATTTCCACGATCCTCACGCCGCGCTTGAGCAGGCGGCGGCGCACCTTCAGGTATTTCTTCTCCAGCGTCTTGTGGGTCTTGGCGTAGAAAACGGCGCACGTCTCGTTGGCGGCGTAGTTCGCCTCCAGGTACGTTTTCATCTGGAAGGCATATTTCGCGCGGTTTTCCATGAAGCGGGTCTTTGCCTGCAGCGTAGCCTCGGGCAGGAACTGCGGCTGGGAAATGTAAACGGTCGAATCGTTGAAGCTTGTTCCTACGCCGAAGACGTGGATTCCCGTGAATTCTTTTGTGTTCTTCTGGGCGGCGGCGCCGAGCGAGAGGCTTGCGGCGAGCAGCACGAGGGAGATTCGGGAGATGAAGTGCATATTCTCTTCTGTGTTTTATGATGTTGTTTGCAGGTTTTGCCCAAACTGGGCGTTGCGGAGGAGGGCGACGGCTTTTTCCTTGAGCTGCCGGGTGCGCTCGCGCCCCATGCCGATGCGCGTGCCGATTTCCTCCAGGCTCAGTTCCGGGCCGTCAAGCCCGAAGTACATGCGGACGATTTCGCGCTCGCGGTGCGGCAGGGCATCAACGGCACGCATCACCTCGGCGCGGAAGTCCTCGTTGGCGAGCTGTTCCTCGGCATTTGCCCCGCTGCTGTGCAGGAAGTCCAGGAGGTTTCCTCCCTTCTCCTCGTCCAGCGGAGCATCGACGGAGAGGGCACGCTCGCCGCTCTGCAGGGCCAGTCCCACCAAGGCGGGCTCCACGTCCAGCGCCTCTGCGATTTCCTCCGTTGAGGGCATGCGCTCCTGCGTCTGCTGGAAGGTGTTGCTGTACCTGGCGATGCGATTGTAGAGCTCCTGCATGTTTTCAGGCACGCGCACCAGCCGCCCCTGCGACAGGATGGCCAGCAGGATGGCCTGGCGTATCCACCAGATGGCGTAGGAGATAAAGCGGAAGCCGCGCGTCGGGTCGAAGCGCTGCGCGGCGGTGATGAGCCCGAGGTTCCCCTCGTTGATGAGGTCGGGGAGGCTGAGGCTGCTGCCCGCATACTGGTTCGCCACGCTCACGACGAAGCGCAGGTTCCCGCTGACGAGGCGGTCCAACGCGGCCTTGTCGCCTTGCTGGATGCGCAGAGCCAGCTCCGTTTCCTCCTCAGCGGAGAGAAGCGGGGTGGCGCTGATTTCGCGCAGGTAGCGTTCAAGGGCTTCGCTGCTGCGGTCAGTGATGGTGGGCAGTATGCGGAATTCGCGCATGGTCACTTGTATTTGTTCATGAGAGGCTCCAGGTTGGTCTCGCCCAGTGCGGCGGCACGGCGGAGGTGTTCCTGCGCGCGGCTCTTCTCCCCCTTCTCGCCGTAAGCCACACCCAGGAGGCGGTGCACCAGGCCCTCGTCCGGAAGGCGGCGGAGCAGGTCTTCGCCGCAGGCGATGGCTTCGTTGTTGAGCTGCACCTGCACCAGGAGGCTCATTTCCTCCAGGCGGTAGAGGTCGTAGTCCTCACCCGACGAGCGTGCCTCCGCAGAACGGATGTCGTCAAGTGCCTGTTGGAACATGCGCGCCTGCCTTTCGGTCTGCTCGCGCACATAGTAGAAGTTATGGGAAAGTTGCTGGGGACCGACGATTTTCTCGTATTCGTTGAAGTCCTGGATGGCATCGCGGTTCATGCCGAGGCGCACGCGCTGCATGGCGCGGGCCAGGATGTAGGCGGCGGCTTGGGGACTTGAATAGGGCTTCTCCATCTTGGCGATGACTTTGTCCATCGCGGCGAGGACCGTGAGGCTGTCAGCGTCCATCGCTTGCAGCACCTGTACCTCGCGGTATAGGGACTCGGGGGTCGTGAGGTCGCTCCGGTTGAAATCCTTGAGCCTTGCAAGTGCCTCCGGGAGGCGGTCGGACATGATCAATATCTCGGCCTGCTGCTGGAGATACAGCGGGTTGGGCTCGGCCGCGTAGGCAGCCTCTTCCTCCGCGAGGGCTTCCTCGCACAGGGCGTTGAAGTCTTCCGCCTGTGCCGTCAGCGCCCAGCGGAAGAGCAGCTTGGAGAGCGCGTGGTGCACCTCGTCCGTTTTCATCGTCGAGGCGGCATTTTCCGCCCTTTCCAGGGCTGCGCCGAAGTCGCTGCGTGCCTCTTCGCGCTTTCCTTCAAGGCCGCCGAGGAAGTTTCCCCGGTTCACGTAGCCCTCCGCATTGTCGGGAAAGGCCGCGATGAAGTCGTCGAGCGCCGCCTGCTGCACGGCTTCCGGCGCGGAGCCGAGCATATAGACGTAGGAAAGCGCGTCCTTCTCGCTTTCGGGCAGGATGCGGGGTATCTGGAGGCGGGTCAGGTCGGAGTTGAGGGCGCTCGTCGTCGTGATTTTCAGGCCCTCGGCGGCCTTTGCGTCCAGGGCGCAGGCCGTCTTCGCGTCGCGTCCCACGTTTTTCTGCACGATGGCAACGGCTTCGCCTGCGGCGTTGACGAGGGGACACCCGAAGTTGCGCTCGGCATTGGCGGCGCTGAGGTCGTAGTATCCGTTGCCGTTGAAGTCCGTAGCCTTCTCGATGCGGATGCCCGTGGGGGGCGTTTTCTTCTTTGTGCTGTAGTTCACGAGGAGAAGTTCGCTGCCTTCGCGTGCCGATGCCGTTGCAACGGGCAGGAAGTCCGTAGGCTTTTTCGTTTCCACGCGGATTTTCAGCAGGTCCATCGTGCTGCTGGCGCCGAGGATGCGGCTGACGGGCAGCTTGTTGCCCTGTGCGTCGATGACTTCTGCGCGGCTGGCACCCACGAAGAGCTGGTAGGACGTGATGCCCGTGCCGTCCGCCTGGGTGAAGAAGCCGTAGGTGTTGCCGATGAGGCTTCCGTCGGCGCGGTAGGTGAAGACGTTGAAGACGGCGCGTGCGGGCTGCTCGTCGCTGGTGCGTGCCTGGAGGCCTGCGAAGAGGCCGAGGGCGGCGGCGAGGAGCAGCGTCCGGCGGATTATGTTGCGGTATGGTTTGTTCATCCTGCTTCGGTGTTTGTTTTGTCTGTCATTGGTGTTTTCTCAGGATGCCTTGTTGCCCAGGAGGGACTTGGCATTGTCAATGGCCGCCTGCGTCATCTTCTCGCCGGAAAGCATGTTGGCGATTTCCGCGATGCGTTCTTCTTCCGTCAGGCGTGCGATGTGGGAGGAGACGGTTGCGCCGTCCTCCTCTTTGTAAACCCTGTAGTGGGCGTCGCCCATGGCCGCAATCTGCGGCAGGTGCGTGATGCAGATGACCTGCGTGCCCTTGCTCATCCCGCGCATGGCTTGCGCCATTTTCTCGGCCATGGTGCCCGAGACGCCGGTGTCTATTTCGTCGAAGATGATGGTGGGAAGGCTGCGGTGCTGTGCCAGGATGGATTTCAGGGAAAGCATCAGGCGGGAGACTTCGCCGCCCGAAGCAACGTCCGAGACATCTACGGGCTTCACGTTCTTGTTGGCGGAAAAGAGCAGCGATACGGTGTCGCCGCCCGTTGCGTCGGGCTTCTCGCGCGCGGCGAGGCTGAAGACCACCGTTCCGTGGGGCATGCCCAGGCTTGCGATGCCTGCCGTGAGCCCTTTCTGCAAGGCTTCGGCGGCGCGCAGGCGGTTCTGCGTGAGACGGGAAGCCAGTTCGTCGCGTTCGCGCAGCAGCTTTGCGGTTTCCTTCTCCTGGGCGGCGATGTCCGCATCGATGTTTTCCGTCCGTCCGAGGCGTTCGCGCAGGTCGTCCGCTATGCTGAGCAGCTGGTCAATGTCGCTTGCGGCGTGGCGTTTCTGCAAGCTGTATATCGTGCTGAGGCGTTCCTGCGTCTCGGCGAGGCGCTGCGGGTCGAACTCGATGCGCTCGGCCAGCGTCTCCGCCTCCCCGGCGATGTCGTCCAGCTCAATGCGCGCGCTTTCAAGCCGCGAGGCCAGTTCCTCCGCCTGCGGGAAGACGCGGGAGATGCTGTGCAGCTGTCCCGTTGCCGTCCGCATGTTCTCCAGCGGCGAAAGCTCGTCGTCGCCTGCCACAAGGCGGTTGGCCGTCAGCAGGGCCTGCTTGATTTCCTCCGCGTGCTCCAGGGTTTCCTGCAAGGCTTCGAGCTCCTCCTGTTCCCCGGCCTGCAGGCGGGCATCGTCAAGCTGGCTGAGCTGGAAGCGAAGGTATTCCTCCTCTTCCTTCCCCATTCGTGCCTGTGCGCGGAGGGCTTGCAGGGCATCGTCGGCATGCTTCCAGGCGAGGTAGGAGGCGCGATAGTGGGCGGGCAGCTGCGCGTCAGGGGCCAGCGCGTCCAGCGTTTCGAGCAGGAAGTTCTCCTCTCCGAGCAGCAGGTTGCGGTGTTGCGAGTGGATGTCGAATAGTGCGGCGGCGATTTCCCGCAGGGCGCTGAGCGTGGCGGGCGTGTCGTTCACGAAGGCGCGGCTTTTTCCTGCTGCGGACACCTCGCGCCGCACGATGCAGCTGCCTTCTTCGTAGTCGATGTCGTGCTTCCGGAAGACGTCGCGAAGGCCGTCGCCGTCCAGCGAGAACTCTGCCTCGACGACGCACTTGCGCGCTCCGTCCTGCACGACGCGGCTGTCGGCGCGGTCGCCCCGCAGGAGGCCGAGAGCGCCAAGGATGATGCTCTTTCCCGCTCCCGTCTCACCGGTGACGACGCTGTACCCGGGCTCGAAACCTATGGAGAGTTCGCGGATGAGGGCGTAGTTGGAGATGTTAAGATGCTGCAACATGGGCTATTTCATCTGGTTCCACGTCGGGTTTTTCGAGGCGTTGATGTTGGAAAGTATCTCGGCGACGCTGTTGCGTTCGGTCGCGGTGCCCTTGCCCTTGTAGATGCTGAGGAGTTCGTCGGCCTTGTAGTCGGTGAAAAGCACGGGCAGTGCGGAGAGCGGCTTGTTTTCGCGCGCCTGCTTCAGGAGCTCGATGGCGTTAGTTACCGCCGCGCGGGCGCGGTCGGCGTTCTCGCACATCTGGTCAAGCCCCTCGCGGTAGTAGGCATATTGCAAGCGGCGGAAAGGCTCCATGCCGGAGTCCATCAGGTCGTTGATGACGGCATAGCGGTTGCGGTCGTTCTCAAAGGCCTTCCAGCCTTTCCCGGCAAAGCCCTGGGCGTTGTTGACGATGGTCAGCGCCGTCTGCAGTTGCTCGGTGCCTCCGAGCGGCGCCATCGCGTCTCCGTCGAAGCCCAGCATGAGATAGACGTAGTAGGCGATGAGGGCCGTGAGCTCGTTGTCCACGACGTCGGGGCGGAATTCAAGCTGGTCGAACTCCTGATAGTTGAAGCTGACGTTGTTGTCCTGCGTGGCAAAGACCGTCGAGGTGTAGCTGGAGCCATAGACGGGACGTGTGCATTGCACGTAGAGCGTGCAGTCGAAGCGGTTGTCCGCGTCGCTGTACTTGTTCACGGTGAGGTTGAAGACGCACTGGAGGCGCTCGCTGGGACGAAACTGCATGTTCGTCCACTGGCGGTTGTTGATGAATTCCGTCAGCTGCGTCTGCAAGCTCTCGAACACGGCGTCCGACGTCTGTTCCACCTTCTGGTGGGTGACGTTCACGCGGGCTTCGATTTCCTGCGCGCTACCGGCTGCGGCGATCAGCAGGGCGGCCGTCAGAGTGAAGGCTCGAAGAAACTGCATAGTTGGTCGGTGATGTCGTCGGCGGCCTCGCGCTTGCTCTTCAGGGGGAAGTCGCGCTGTCCGTCGGCGGTGATGATGCTGATTTTATTGGTGTCGTGGCCAAAGCCTGCGCCCTCGTCGCGCAGCGAATTGAGGACGATGAAGTCCAGGTGCTTGCGGAGGAGCTTTTCCCGCGCGTGAGCCGCTTCGTCACAGGTCTCAAGGGCGAAGCCTGCGAGCACCTGGCCCTTGCGCCGCATCTCCCCGAGCCGTGCGGCGATGTCCGCCGTGGGGCGGAGGGAGAGCGTGAGGCCGTCCGCGCCGCGCTTTATCTTCTCTGCGGCTTCGCGTTCGGGCGTGAAGTCTGCCACGGCGGCGCAGAGTATGGCGGCGTCCACGCCGGGAAAGATTTCCTCGGCTGCGCGAAGCATCTCCCCGGCACTCACCACGTCCGTGCGGCGGATGCGGGGGCTCCGTGCGGTGAGGGCGACGGGGCCGGCGACGAGTTCTACGCTTGCGCCGCGTGCCGCACAGGCTTCCGCCAGCGCGAAGCCCATCTTCCCGGTGGAGAAATTGCCGATGAAGCGCACGGGGTCAAGCTTCTCGTAGGTGGGGCCTGCCGTGATGAGGACGCGCTTTCCCGCGAGCTTTCCGCTGCGTGCGAAGAAGGCGGCTGCAGCCTGCGCGATGTTCTCCGGTTCCTCCATGCGCCCCTTGCCTTCAAGGCCGCTTGCCAGCTGGCCTGTGGCGGGTTCCACGACGATGACGCCGCGACGGCGCAGCGTGGCGAGGTTCTCCTGCGTCGCGGGATGCGCAAACATGTCGAGGTCCATCGCGGGAGCCACCATGACGGGTGCCTTCATGGAGAGATAGGTCGTGACGAGCATGTTGTCCGCCACGCCCGTGGCCATCTTGGCAAGCGTCGAGGCCGTGGCGGGTGCAATGAGCATGAGGTCTGCCCAGCGGCCGAGGTCCACGTGGCTGTGCCAGGAACCGTCGCGACGGTCGAAAAACTCGCTGACGACGGGCTTCTGCGTCAGCGTTGCCAGCGTCAGCGGCGATACGAACTCCTTGGCGGCGGGCGTCATGACGGCTTGCACCTCGGCGCCTTCCTTGACGAGGAGGCGGACGAGCTGGCAGGCCTTGTAGGCGGCGATGCTTCCCGTGATGCCCAGGACGATGTGTTTCCCTTTCATGCGGTAGCGGATGAGGTTTAGAAGTCCATGCTGAGCTTGATGCGCGTGAGGTTCTGCTTCGTGTCCTGCGTGAAGTCGCCCTGCATCATCCATGAGAAATAGCCGGGGTCGCTGCGCAGCACGTCGCGAAGCTCACGGCCGCGATATTTCCCGAAGTTCACGATTTCGCGACCCTGGTCGTCATAGACGAAGCGTCCCGCGAGGTCCACGTTGCGGTTGCGGCGCGAAAACTCCGCGAGCCATTCGACGTCGTTCTTCAGGGCATCTCCGTAGCGGTCCAGCTGGGCGCGGAGGACGTCGTAGGTGGCGCGCGTGTCGGCCTGTGCGGTGTGCGCGTGCTCCAGGTTGCGGTGGCAGTAGAACTGCACGGCGGCGCTGAGCGTGCGCTGCTCCATCTTGTGGAAGATGTTCTGCACGTCGATGAGGCGGCATTTGCGGACGTCGAAGTCTGCACCGGCGCGGGCAAATTCCTCTACGAGCATCGGGACGTCATAGACGTTGGAGTTGAAGCCGGCAAGGTCGCAGTTGCGGAAGCGTGCGGCCAGTTCTCCGGCCACCTCCTCGAAGTGCGGGCATTCTGCCACGTCGGCGTCCGTGATGCCGTTGACGGCAGTGGCTTCCTCGGGGATGTGCATGCCGGGGTTGAAGCGCAGCGTGTCGCTCTGCTCCGTGCCGTCGGGGAATACCTTGATGAAGGATATTTCGATGATGCGGTCTTTAGCAACATTGAGGCCGGTGGCCTCAATGTCAAAGAAGATGACGGGTCTTGTCAGTCGTAGGTCCATATTGCTATCTTGAAAAGGCCTGCGCGGCCTGCCGGAAATGCTTCAGGAAGCCGCGCGGGTGCCTCTTTGTCAGTCGTTAATCATGAGCGGCATGAGCAGCATGAGGACTTCTTCGTTCTCCTTCTGCTCCGCAGGGACGATGACGCCTGCGCGCGTGCCGTCGGCAAGGCGGATGATGACTTCCTCGCCCGAGAGATTGTTGAGAAGCTCCAGGAGGAAGGGGCCCTTGAAGCCGATGGTCAGCGGCGCGCCTGCGTAGTCGCACAGCAGGGACTCCTCGGCGCTCATCGCGAAGTCAAGGTCGCTGGAGGATACGGTGAGCTTGCTGTTGTCAATGCGCAGCTTGATGAGCGAGCTGACGACGCTGGAGAAAATCAGCGTGCGGCGCAAGGCGGCGATGAGGGCCTCGCGGTTGACGGTGGCCACGTTGGGGTTGTCCTTCGGGATGACGCTGCGGTAGTTGGGGTACTTGCCTTCGATGAGGCGGCAGGCCATGCGGTAGTTCTCCGTGCGAATCTCGGCGTTGCGGCCGTCAAAGGCGATGGTCACGACTTCCTCGGTCTTGGCCAGGATGTTCTTGAGGAGCATGGAGGGCTTCTTGTGGATGATGAAGGAACCGGCGGCGGGGGATGTCACGCCGAGGCTCGTGCTGCATGCCAGCTTCTGGCCGTCGCTGGCCACGACCGTGAGGGAGTCGGTCTGGATGTCGAAGAATATGCCGTTCATCACGGGGCGGAGGGCATCGTCGGCGGTAGCAAACAGGGCGCGCCCTACGTTGTCAAGGAGGCGCGGAGCCTCGATGTGGAGCTCGGGACTGCCTTCGGCGGGCGTCATCGGCACGGGATACTCGTCGGCCGGCTGCGCCATGAAGTTGTACTTACCGTTGCGGTACTCGACCGTCACCTCCATGTTCTTCTCGTTCACGTAGATTTCCAGCGGCTGGTCGGGGATTTCCTTGATGGCGTCCTGGACGGTCTTGGCGTTTGCCGCGAAGCGGATGTTGGCGTCGGCCTCCGCGAGGTCCATGACGGTGCTGAGCGTCGTCTCGTTGTCCGAGGCGGTCAGCGTCAGCTGGTTGTCTTTCACTTCAAAGAGGAAGCAGTCCAGGATGGGAAGGTTGTTCTTCGCCACGATGACGCGCCCGATGGTCTGCATGCGCGATGAGAGGACTGAGCTTGAGATTACGAATTTCATGTTTCTCTGATTATTTGTGTTGTTTTTATGTGTCGTCGTGTCTGCCTTGTGCCTGCTGCATAAGGCCAAATCAGGCACAAAAATAGCGCATGTCGGCGGAAAGTACAAGTTTTCTGCCTGAAAAATGCTTACTTTTCTGCTTTCCGCCTCTTCGCGCGTGCGCATTATGCGACGGGCGCGAAGGGTTGGATGCTCTCCCGATGCCCTTGAAACGCTCCCCCAAAGGCTTTGGAACGCCCTCCGATGCCCTTGAAACGCTCTCCCGATGCCCTTGAAACGCTCCCCCAAAGGCTTTGGAACGCCCTCCGATGCCCTTAAGACGCCCTTCCAAAAGGCACCTTGCGCAAAAACCACCGTCGTGGTTTTTATATCTCACGACGGTGGTTTTATGATTTCACGTACGTGGTTTCTTCATTTCACGTACGTGGTCGATGGATGAAGAGGCTTCAGCCTTCCGTTTCCTGCAATGCGTCGGCAACGACGAAGGTGCTGCCGCCTACGAAGATGGCATCCTGCGGAGCGGCTTCGCGCAGGGCGGTGGCGAGCGCGTGCTTCACGCTCCGGAAACTGCGGCCCGGAAGTCCCGCCTCCTGCGCCTTTGCGGCCAGCACGTCGGCCTTCATGGCGCGGTCCACGGAGGCCTGCGTCCAAAGGTAGGTGGCCGACGGCGGCAGCAGGGGGAGGATGGCGTTTACGTCCTTGTCGGCGGCGAAGCCGAGCAGGCAGAAGAGGCGGCCCTCGGGACGCGATGCCAGCGCGGAGAGTTGGCGCGAGAGGTAGTCCCAGCCGCCCGCGTTGTGGCCCGTGTCGGCGATGACGAGCGGCTGCTGCTGCAGGGTCTGCCAGCGGCCGAGGAGCCCCGTGGCGTCGCAGACGGTGCGGAATCCCCGGCGCACGTTTTCGTCCGTCAGGGCAGGGGAGAGCGACGTCTCCCGCAGCAGGCGCACGGCGCAGAGCACCGTGTTGGCGTTCAGGGGCTGGCAGAGTCCCGTCAGCTGGCTTTCTATCGGGCCGAAGCTGCGCGTTTCATAGTGCATGAGGCCGTCGTCGCCGGGGTGCGCGGCGAGGATTTCCCTTTCGTCCTCGGCAAAGGCGACGGGTGCTCCCACGGCCTGTGCCGTTTCTGCGAAGACGCGGCGCGTTGCGGGCGTCGTCTCGCCCACGAGGGCGGGTATGCCTGCCTTGAAGATACCTGCCTTTTCCCGCGCGATGGCTTCCGGCGTGTCGCCGAGCAGGGCGGTGTGGTCGAGGCTTATGTTCGTGATGACGCTGAGCAGGGGCGTGATGATGTTTGTGCAGTCAAGGCGTCCGCCAAGTCCCACCTCGATGACGGCGATGTCCACGTTTTCGTCCGCGAAATAGCGGAAGGCCATCGCCGTTGTAAGCTCAAAGAAGGAGGGATGCAGGGGCTCGAAGAAGGCGCGGTGCCTCTCCACGAAGTCCACGACGTAGGCCTCAGGCATCTTCTGGCCGTTGATGCGGATGCGTTCCCGGAAGTCCACGAGGTGGGGACTGGTGAAAAGTCCCACGCGAAGGCCTGCGGCTTGCAGGATGGCGGCCAGCGTGTGGCACGTGCTGCCCTTGCCGTTCGTGCCGCCTACGTGGATGGCGGGGAAATGCCTGTGGGGATGGCCCAGATAAGCGTCCAGGCTGTGCGTCGTCTGCAAGCCGGGCTTATAGGCACCCGCCCCCTTCTGTTGAAAGAGGGGGGCGGAATTATACAGATAGGCTACAGTTTCGGAGTAGTTCAATGCTTATTCTTAGATGTTTTGACGTTTACGGTTTAACGTCCGTCGTTTACGGTTTAACGTTTAACGGTTATGGTTTAACGTCAAACGGTTCACGAGCCGAAATAGTTCCTGAAGGATTTGAAGATGCGTTCTTTCGCGCCCGGCGTGGGCTCGAAGCTCTTGTCCGAAGCGACGCTGGAGAGGTTTTGGCGCACGCCGGCGCTGGGGGCTTCGGGGATATAGACGCTTACGTTGACGACGATGTCGCCCGTGCCGTACCCGTAGCCGCTGACGGCGGGCATTCCCTTTCCGCGCAGGCGTAGCGTCGTGCCCGGCTGCGTGCCGGGTTTGATTTTGATGCGCACGCGCCCGTCGATGGTCGGTATCTCGACGTCGCAGCCCAGCGTGGCCTGCGGGACGGAAAGCAGGAGATTGTAGATGAGGTCCTGTCCGTCACGGATGAAGTCCTCGCTCGGAATGGCTTCGATGTGCACTTCGATGTCGCCCGGTACGCCGCCGTGCTTTGCGGCATTGCCTTTTCCGGGAACGTTAAGCACCATGTTGCCGTCCACGCCTGCGGGGATGGTCACTTCCACGACTTCT
Organism: Alloprevotella sp.; assembly: GCA_017477205.1. Next base: position 49,905 of record JAFUXE010000009.1, on the reverse strand, counting down.
TCGCCCTTCACGACGCCGTCCCCGTGGCAGTGGGAGCAGGGATGCGTGATGACGGTTCCCTCGCCGTGACAATGCGGACAGGGACTCTGCGACTGCACCATGCCGAAGAAGCTCTGCCGTGCCTGCACGACGTAGCCCGTGCCGTGACACGTGGGGCAGGTTTCGGGCTGATGGCCGCCTTCGCATCCCGTTCCGTGACATTCCGGACAGTTGACGTCCTTCTTCACCTTGAACTTTTTCTTCGTCCCGGCGGCCATTTCCTGCAAGGTCAGGCGTACTTTCAGGCGCAGGTCGCCGCCTTTGTAGCGGCGCGTGCGTGCGCCCCGGCTGAAGCCGGAGAATCCGCCGAAGCCCATGCCTTCGAAAATGTCGCCGAAGTGGGAGAAGATATCGTTGATGTCCATCTCGCTGGCGTTGAAGCCGCCGCCGGCCCCGTTCACGCCCGCATGGCCGAACTGGTCGTAGCGCTGACGCTTCTCCGGATCGCGCAGGACGTCGTAGGCTTCAGCCACTTTCTTGAACTTCTCCTCGGCTTCCTTGTCGCCCGGATTGCGGTCGGGGTGGTATTTCAAAGCCAGCTGGCGAAACGCTTTCTTGATTTCGTCAGCCGTTGCCGTGCGTTGCACGCCAAGTATTTCGTAGTAATCCTCTTTCATAGCGCTTGTAAACTAAAAAACAAGGGTCTCTGACTGCAAGGCATCCTATTGTCCCACCGCCACCTTCGCATGGCGAAGCACGCGGTCGTTGAGCATGTAGCCGGTGGCTACGCAGTCAATGACTTTTCCTTTCTTCTCGTCGTCGTCCGTAGGCACGAGGGCGATGGCTTCGTGGTAGTCGGTGTCGAACGTTGCGCCTTCGGTTTCCATCCGCTTGAGGCCTTGGTGCGCCAGGGTGTCGGTGAGCTTCTTGGCGATGAGCTCCACGCCCTGCCGCAGCGTGTCAACGTCGGCGTCGGAAGACATGTTGGCCTCGGCGCGCTCCAAGTCGTCGAGGACGGGAAGCAGGTTTTCGATGACGCGTGCGCCTCCGTTCAGGATGAGTTCGCTCTTCTCCTTCAGCGTGCGACGGCGGAAATTGTCAAATTCTGCCACGCTGCGCAGGTAGAGGTCCTTCAGGCGGGCGATTTCCTGCTCTGCGGCTTCGAGCTTTTCCTCTGCGGTGGGCTCTTTCTCCTCTTCGGACTCGGCGTTCGTGCTTCCGCCCTCAGGTTCCGTGCCTTCGTTTTCCGTTTTCGCGCCTTCGTTTCCTGCGTTCTCCGCATCTTCCGGGGCGCTGGCGGCTTCGTCTCCGCCCTGCGATGCCTCAGCCGTCGTCTCCTCTACTTCTTTGTCAAGGTCCTTAACCTCTATTTCTCGTTCTTCTTGCGTGTTGTGATGCTTTTTCATAGAATGTTTTGTTTGTTTACCGCCTTTTTAAGCAAAAGGCGTGCCAGCATACATCTTCTCGCGAAGCTCGCGGATGTGGTCGTCGTGGATGTAGTCCTCGTAAGTCATGAGCTTGTCGATGGTTCCGTTGGGCGTAAGTTCGATGATGCGGTTCGCAACGGTGTTGATGAACTCGTGGTCGTGGCTTGCAAAGAGGATGTTGCCTTTGAAAAGCTTCAGGTTGTTGTTGAATGCCTGGATGCTTTCCATGTCGAGGTGGTTCGTGGGCGTGTCGAGGATGAGGCAGTTCGCGTTCTTGAGCTGCATGCGCGCAATCATGCAGCGCATTTTCTCGCCGCCCGAGAGCACGTTGACCGGCTTGAGGATTTCCTCGTCCTTGAAGAGCATGCGGCCGAGATAGGCCTTGAAGAAAATCTCGTTGCCCGTGCCGTACTGCGAAAGCCAGTCCAGCATCTGCATGTCCGTATTGAAGAAGTCCGTATTGTCAAGGGGAAGGTAGGCGGTCGTGATGGTCACGCCCCACTTGAAGTTACCGAAGGCCGGCTGCTGATGGCCGTTGATGATTTCGAAAAGGGCCGTCATGGCGCGCGGGTCGTGACTGATGAACACGATCTTGTCGCCTTTTTCAACGTTGAAGGTCAGTTTGTCGAAAAGCACGTTGCCTTCGTCGTCCGTAGCGCGCAGGTCGTTGACTTCCAGCACCTGGTTGCCCGGCTCGCGCTCCATCTGGAAGATGATGCCCGGGTAGCGGCGCGTCGAGGGCTTGATTTCCTCCACGTTGAGCTTTTCAAGCATTTTCTTGCGGCTCGTTGTCTGGCGGCTCTTGGAGACGTTGGCCGAGAAGCGGCGGATGAATTCCTCCAGTTCCTTGCGCTTTTCCTCTGCCTTCTGCTTCTGGTTCTGTGCCTGGCGCAGGGCGAGCTGGGAAGATTCGTACCAGAAGCTGTAGTTTCCCGCGAAGAGCGTCACCTTGCCGAAGTCTATATCGACGGTGTGCGTGCAAACCTGGTCGAGGAAGTGGCGGTCGTGGCTGACAACCAGCACCGTGTGCTCAAAGTTGCCGAGATATTCCTCCAGCCATTCCACTGTTTCGAGGTCGAGGTCGTTCGTGGGCTCGTCGAGAAGCAGGTTGTCGGGTTCTCCGAAGAGTGCCTGCGCCAGCATGACGCGCACCTTCTCCTTACCCGAAAGGTCGCCCATGAGTTTCTGGTGCAGGGGCGTCTTGATGCCAAGGCCCTCAAGCAGTTCCGCTGCGTCGTTTTCGGCTGTGTAGCCGCCTGCGTTGGCAAACTTCTCCTCCAGCTCGGCGACGCGGATGCCGTCTTCGTCGCTGAAGTCCTCCTTGCTGTAAAGGGCTTCGCGCTCCTTGGCGATTTCCCAAAGCACCGTGTGGCCCATCATGACGGTTTCCAGCACCGTGTGGCCGTCGAATTTGAAGTGGTCCTGGGAGAGGACGCTGAGGCGTTCGCCATATCCCATTTCCACGGTGCCTTTCGTCGGTTCCAGCTCGCCGCTGATGGCTTTCAGGAGCGTGGATTTTCCTGCGCCGTTGGCGCCGATGATGCCGTAGATGTTGCCGTTTGTGAACTTCATGTTCACGTCTTTGTAAAGAACGCGTTTGCCGAATTGAATGGCCAGGTTTGTGACTGTAATCATTGTGTCTGTGCTAAAATTTTGGGCGCGAAAGTAGTGATTTTTTACGATAATGGAAAGCGGGCGACAGCAAAAGCACCTATCCCCGAGAGCGCTTCGCCGCTTTCGGGAAAGCAGATGTCGGCACGAAGCACGGGATTCTTTGTGTGGAAGGCGCGTAGCGCGCCGCTCCGGGTGCGTTGCAGGAGGATGTCTTCATGCACCGTCGTGTCAGCTGCGTCCCAGAGCTTGAAGGCGGCCTCCTTGGCGGCCCACAGGCGCACGGCTTCTTTCCCGGCGTCCGTCCCGGCGTCGCCTTCTTTCCCCAGAAGCGCCTTTTCTCCTGCGGTCAGGAACTTGTCCGAGATGCGCAGGGCGCGCGGGCTCCAGGTTTCAAAGTCGATGCCGATGGGAGCGGGGCTCAGGGCAAGTGCGATGTAGCCGTGGGAATGCGTGATGCTGACGTGAAGGTCAGCGCCTTCGGCGACGGGACGTCCCGAGGGAAGATGGGCAAGGTGCGCACCGTCCGGCAGGGCGAGGCGGAAGAGGATGTGGGCGACGAGGATTTCGAGCCGACGGTGGGGTGCCGTGACGGCGGAAAGCCGTTCCGAGGCTTCGGCGGCGGCGGCGGGAAACAGGGCGGAGAGCGTTTCCTCGCTCTCCGTCGTATGCCAGATTTTCAGGATGGTGCCTTCGGGAAACTCCCTGCCTTCAGAAAGGAAGAACTTCGGACTTGTTGTCAGCGGCATCGTCTTGCGGCGTGGATTCCGAGACTTGCGACTGCGACGGCGCGCCTTCGCGATAGCCTCGTGGCGTGAGCATTTCCATTTCCTTCGCCCACACTTCCGTCACGTAGTGGGTTTGTCCCTTCTTGTCCGTCCAGTTCCGGGTGCGCAACTCCCCCTCGATGTAGAGTTTGTCGCCTTTGTGGACATAGCGTTCCACGATTTCTGCCAGTTTCCTCCACAGCAGCACGTTGTGCCATTCCGTCCTGTCGGGCACCGTGGTGCCGTTGGGGAGCGTGTAGCCGGGAGTGCTGGTGGCCAACGTGAGGCTTGCGGTGCAGATGCCTCCTTCGATGTATCGGATGACGGGGTCTTTGCCTACGTTCCCGATGAGCATAACTTTGTTTAGTGACATAGCGTAAGGCGTTTGTGCGTCGTTGAGCGCAATGGATGGGGATGTCGTGTGTTTGAAAGGCACGTATTTCTTCGCGCGCGCGTACATTTATTTATTTTACGTGTGCCGTTTGGCTTGTGCGTGCCTCTGCTGTGCGGTTAGCGTATTCTGTCGGCGGCGCGCACCAGCTCCTCGTCCTTCTTGATGCTGCGGCGCGCCAGGAGCGTGAATGCGAGCGTCAGGAAAGGCAGCGCGGCGCAAAGTGCGGGCGTGAAGGCGGTGCCGGTCTGCTGTGTGAACATGGCGCAGATACCTACGTATGCGGCGTACCAGGCAACGGCAAGGGCTACGCTCCAGTTGCAGACGCGCACCTGGCGCTTGCGATTCTTGTAGCCAAAGATGTTCAGCACGGAGAGCAGCATGAGGAGCACAGCCAGCAGGGCCAGTGCCAGATAGACGGGCTGCGTGGCGGTGGGCTGCGGCGTTCCCGTGGCGCGAAGTCCCAGCGAGCTGAGCGTCAGGAAGGCATCTTCGCCGAGGCTGAAGCGTGCCAGGGGCGTAGTGAAGGTAAAGGCCGGAAGGATTCCGGCCAAAAGGAGATATACGCTCTGTATGCGTTGTATCATGACGGGGGATGTGTGAAGGCGCGGGGCAGGGGAGGGCAGCGACGGCTTACTGCGCGTCGATGTTCTCCTTCTCCTTTGCCGGGTTGCGGTGATAGATGCGGTCGTGGAGGTATTCGTCCTGCGCCATGAGCGTTGCCTTGGGCAGTTTCTCGTAGTAGCGGGAGATTTCTATCTGCTCGCGATTCTCGAACGTCTCTTCCAGATTGTCGTTTCCGGAGGCAAATTCCTTCAGCTTGCGGCTGAGGTCTTCCTTCATCTGTGCGGAAATCTGGTTTGCACGCTTCGACATGACGGCTACGCTCTCGTAGATGTTGCCCGTACCGCGTGCGAAGTCCATCACGTTGTAGGTCTGTGTCTGTGTGGGGGCTTTACTTTTTCTGTAATCCATTGTGGGATGGTTTTGTTTGGGTGCAGTCTCCTGCTATTGTTTTGTTTGTTGTTTTTGTCTTTGCCGGAATGCGGCCTTTCATTCGTCCGCACTCTGTCGGCGATACTGTTTCGGCACACTGGCGAGGTATTCGTTGGCCTCCTTGAGGTGCCGGGACTCGGGATACTCGCTCAGGAATCCGTAGTATTCGTCAATGGCTGCGTTGTAGCGCTCTTCCTGCTTCGTCTCAATGCTGTTCTTGGCATAGTCGAAGCGTGCTTTCAGGATGAGGAAGGCGAAGTCCTCGCGGCGGCTGGTGAAGGGATAGTCCTTGATGGCGTTTTCTGCCGTCACGATGCAGGCGTTGTAGTTTCCGTTGCCGCCGTTGAGGAAGTAGGTGCCCAGGTCGTAGTAGTACTTTGCGGAGAGATACTCTTTTTCCACGAGAATCTCCTGCAATTCAAAGATGCGGTCCTGGGCGTCGGCGCGAAGGCGGGAAGCGGGGTGCGTGTCGATGAAGTTCTGGAACTCCGATACGGCTTCGTAGGTCGCACTCTGGTCCAGCTTTGGTTCGGGTACGGAGAGGTAGAGGGCCATCGCGCTGTTGTAGCGTGCCTCCTCTGCATAGTGGCCTTTGGGGTAGCTCTTGTAGTACGTCTTGAACGTGTTGGAGGCTACCTCATAGTTGCATGCGCGAAGGTTCGAGAGGCCCATCAGGTACAGCGATTCTTCGCCTCGGTCGGTACCTTTCAGCGGCTTCACGACTTCTTGCAGCAGTATGGCGGCGCGGTTGTACTGTCCTTCGGCGAAGTATTGCTTGGCCACCTCGTACTTGTAGGAGTAGTCCCGTGTTTTCTGCAAGGCGTTATAGCCCTGGCATCCTGTCAGGACGAGGACTACGGCAAGCAGTATGGGGAGTATTCGCTTCATAGGAGTGTATCTTTCTGCGTAAAACGCGCGCAAAAGTAATAATTGTTGTGGGAATGGCAAAGTTTCGCCCCGTTTTTGTGCGCTTTTGCCATTTTGGATGACGTACGCTGGAAAGCATTTGGGGCGCATCATTACCTCGCTTTTCTTTTCGCGCACCAGCCTCTTCGGAACTGCGTCCCTCAGGGCTGACGTACGCTGAAAAGCTCGGAGAAGATGCTACGCATCATTCCCACTCTATTGTCGAAGGCGGTTTCGAGGAGATGTCGTAGCAGACGCGGTTCACGCCGCGCACGTTGCGGATGATGCTGTTCGATACCTCTGCAAGGAAGTCGTAGGGCAGGTGCGCCCAGTCGGCCGTCATGGCGTCCGAACTGGTGACGGCACGCAGGGCGACGGCCTTCTCGTAGGTGCGCTCGTCGCCCATGACGCCCACGCTCTGCACGGGGAGCAGGATGACGCCCGCCTGCCATACCTTGTTGTACAGCGTGTCGCCGTCCTCGGTCTTCCATTCGCGCAGTCCGCGGATGAAGATGTCGTCGGCGTCTTGCAGGACGCGCACCTTTTCGGGCGTGATGTCGCCCAGGATGCGGACGGCGAGGCCGGGGCCGGGGAAGGGGTGGCGCGTGATGAGGTGCTCGGGCATACCAAGCTGACGTCCAACGCGTCGCACCTCGTCCTTAAAGAGCCACTTCAAGGGTTCGCACAGCTGGAGGTGCATCTCCTCGGGCAGGCCGCCCACGTTGTGGTGGCTCTTGATGGTCTTGCCCGTGATGTTGAGGCTCTCGATGCGGTCGGGGTAGATGGTGCCCTGCGCCAGCCAACGACATTGACCATTGACCGATTGACCATTGACAATTTTCTTCGCTTCATCATTAAACACTTCCACGAAGTCGCGGCCGATGATTTTGCGCTTCTGCTCGGGCTCCGTGACGCCCTCGAGGTCGCGGAAGAACTTCTCCGAGGCATCCACGCCGATGACGTTGAGGCCGAGGCATTCGTAGTCGCGCAGCACGTCCTGGAACTCGTTTTTGCGCAGCATGCCGTGGTCCACGAAGATGCACGTGAGGTTCCGCCCGATGGCGCGGTTCAGCAGGACGGCGCAGACGCTGGAATCCACGCCTCCCGAGAGGCCCAGGATGACGCGGTCGTTGCCCAGTTGCGCCTTCAGCTCCGCCACGGTGGTGTCTACGAAGGATGCGGGCGACCACTCCTGGCGGCTGCCGCAGATGCCTACGGCGAAGTTTCTGAGCAGCTGCATGCCGCAAAGGGAGTGGAACACCTCGGGGTGGAACTGTACGGCGTAAGTCTGCTCGTCCTCAGCTTGATAGGCTGCAAACTCTACACTTTCCGTCGAAGCGATTCGGCGGAAGCCTGCGGGCAGGGCCGTGATGGTGTCGCCGTGGCTCATCCACACCTGCGCGCCCGCCTCGATGCCACGGAGCAGGGGGCTTTGCGCGTCAACGTCTTGCAGCTTCGCGCGTCCGTACTCGCGACTGCCGGCAGGTTCCACGCGCCCGCCGCCGTGATGCGCCATGTACTGCGCGCCGTAGCAGATGCCCAGGACGGGATAGCGCCCGCGAATCTCCGCGAGGTCTATCTGGAATGCCTCGGGGTCATAGACGCTATAGGGTGAACCGCTCAGGATGACGCCGATGATGTCGGGATCGTCCTTGGGAAACTTGTTGTAGGGAAGGATTTCGCAGAAGGTGTCCAGCTCGCGCAGGCGGCGGCCTATGAGCTGCGTGGTCTGCGAGCCGAAGTCGAGGATGATGATCTTTTGCATTGCAGTCGCGTGCGTATGTGTTTATCGTGTGGTTTTTATTTGTTCAGGTCGATATAGTCAATCTTCTTGTTGGAACGGTGGTACACGCCCAAGACGTTGGTAATCAGGAAGTGCTCGCTCAGGAACGCAGGGACGGGATCGGGGTCTTGGCCGCCTATCCGGCTTATAGTAAACTGGCAGTTAGGCTTGCTCACGTCGTTCGTGGAGCCGGAATAATCGGAGTAACGCCAGAAGGCATAGTTGTTCTTGATGGCGACGTATTTCCCCTTGTAGGCAGCATACTCGTGGCTTGAGGAAATGTCGTTCCTGACGTGTATGATGCGCCGGAACGCGCTTTCCTTGAATTCAAGATAGCTCTCGTCGGCGTAGTCTTCAAGGGGAGTGGCCTGGAATTCCCAGAGGCCTTTCAGCATGTCCGTCATAGCCCCCGGGCTGTTGGGCTCCTTCTCCGTGGTGCAGTGCAGGAATATCGTGCCCATGCCTTCCACGGTGAGCTTGCAGTACATGTTAACTCCCTTGGCGCTCAGTATGTCGAAGGTCATGTTGCCGGCTGTGACGATGTTGCCGCTGACGGTGTAGTCCACCGCTTTGGACGGGTTGCCGAAGGCGCCATAGGTGCGGAATGTGCCTTCGGGCGTGAAGCAGAACAGGGTGGGCTCCATTTCCAGGACCTTTTCCCAGTCGCCGTACTTGCCTTCTTCGGACAGCTTGGCCTCGGTGACTATCCAGACGTCATGGAGCTGCGGCGGGTAGAGTTCGAAGGTGTTCGCAGGTTTTTCGTCGTTGTCGTCGCTGCCTCCGCAGGCGGCGAGCGTGAGGGTTAATGCCGTCATCAGGAGCGTGCCGATGACGAAGAGGAATGATTTTCTCATGTCTGTGTGTGTTTGAGTGTTTGGTATGTTTGGTTGTGTGGTTTGTGCTGCGTTCGCGATGCAAAGATAACAAGAAAAAACGGTTCGCACAAGAGCTTAGGGACACGTTAACAAAATTCTGCGGGAAGCATGGGCCTGCCGCTCGTCACCCGTCACTTGTCACTCGTCACTCAAATTTTCCCACCATTTTCCACCATTGCTCCGCAGGGCAAATTCTTTGCGACGTAGCCTCCGCTTTGGTTCCGGCCATTCCGTCGAATCCGTCTGCGCATATGAAATTATCCGTGTGCGCACATCAATCAATTCGTGTGCGCACATCAATCAATTCGTGTGCGCACATCAATCAATCCGTGTGCGCACATCAATCAATCCGTCTGCGCACATGAAATGATCCGTCTGCGCACATCAATCAATCCGTCTGCGCACATGAAATGATCCGTGTGCGCACATCAATCAATCCGTGTGCGCAAAGCGTTGTACTGTTCCGCGTCCGAGCCGTTTCGCGTCCATCCATCCAAACTGACATATATATAGTGGTTTGGATGGATTGGACAACTTGCGGGATAGCTGCGCCGCCAACTCCGCACGCGCCCCAAAAAGTAACGATGGGTTAAAGCGGGAGTGGTGCTTTAGCCCATCGTTAGCAATTCGGGAGTCGCGCGAATTACTTCTGCTTCAGCGCGTCGCGGATCTCCGTGAGGAGCTTCACCTCGTCGGAGGGCTCTGCGGGTGCTTCGGGTGCGGGCTCCTCCTGCTTCTTGTGGTTGAGCTTGTTGATACCCTTCAGCATGAAGAAGATGCAGAGTGCCACGATGAGGAAATCGACGACGTTCTGGATGAACGTGCCGTACTTCAGGACGGCGGCACCCTCGCCGTCGCCAATCTGCAGCGCCAGCGTGGTGAAGTCCACGTTGCCTGTAACCATACCGATGAGCGGCATGAGGACGTCGTCCACCAGGGAGCTGACGATTTTTCCGAACGCGCCGCCGATGATCACGCCGACAGCCATGTCCATGACGTTGCCCTTCATGGCAAAGTCCTTGAATTCCTTAATGAGTCCCATAGAATTGTTTTTTTTAGCAGATGCAGTTGGCATTTTCGGGGGGAAGAGGCTCCCGCCAGCCGCAAACATGCAGATTATTGTTAAAAATTAAGCGTTTCTTCGCCCTTTTCAGTTGCAAAAGTAAAAAACGTTTTGTAATTTTGCGGCGCAAAAAGGAAATAATTTCAATTTTTCCCCCGAAAAAAGGCGAAATACTCACTTAATCAATAAAAAATCTAAACACGCAATCATGACAAAAGTTGCAATTAACGGTTTCGGCCGCATCGGCCGTCTCGCTTTCCGTCAGATGTTTGAGGCTGACGGCTATGAAGTAGTTGCTATCAACGACCTGACAAGCCCCAAGATGCTTGCCCACCTCCTGAAGTACGACACCGCACAGGGCGGTTTCTGCGGCAAGTTTGGTGAGAACAAGCACACGGTGGACTGCACCGACAACAGCATCATCGTTGACGGCAAGGAAATCACCATCTACGCAAAGCCCAACGCAGCCGAACTCCCCTGGGGTGAGCTGAACGTTGACGTTGTCCTCGAGTGCACGGGCTTCTACACCTCCAAGGAAAAGGCTTCCGCACACATCCAGGCCGGTGCCAAGAAGGTTGTCATCTCCGCCCCCGCAGGCAACGACCTCCCCACCATCGTCTATAACGTGAACCACGAGACGCTGACGCCCGCCGACACGGTCATCTCCGCAGCTTCCTGCACCACGAACTGCCTCGCCCCCATGACGAAGGCCCTGAACGACTTCGCTCCCATCCAGAGCGGTATCATGACGACCGTTCACGCCTACACGGGCGACCAGATGATTCTCGACGGCCCGCAGCGCAAGGGTGACGTTCAGCGTGCCCGCGCAGGTGCCCAGAACATCGTTCCCAACTCCACGGGTGCTGCCAAGGCTATCGGCCTCGTTATCCCCGAGCTGAACGGCAAGCTGATCGGCGCTGCACAGCGCGTTCCGACGCCCACGGGTTCCACGACCATCCTGCACGCCGTTGTCAAGGGCGAAGTTACCGTTGAGGACATCAACGCTGCCATGAAGGCTGCCACGAACGAAAGCTTCGGCTACACCGAGGAGAAGCTCGTCAGCAGCGACATCATCGGCATGCGCTTCGGCTCCCTCTTCGACGCCAACCAGACGATGGTCAGCAAGATCGGCGACGGCAACTCCCTCGTACAGGTTGTTGCTTGGTACGACAACGAGAACAGCTACACGAGCCAGATGGTTCGCACCATCAAGTACCTCGCCGAGCTGAAATAATCCCTCTCCAGACAATTATTTCAACGTATAGGGTTATGCCGCCCGACTCTTCCGAGAGCCGGGCGGCTTTTCTGTTTTAAAAATGCAAATATATGCCCGCAGGCTTTGGAGGACGGCAGTTTTTCCGTACTTTTGTGGGCGCAGGCTCACACGGGAGCCGCAGCAAGGCGTGTTCATCGAAGGCGGGAAGAAAGTGCTGACCGTGAAGTGGCGATTGACAAATAAAACACCAGGCATGTCCTACGAACTCATCACAATCCTTGGCCCTACGGCCTGCGGGAAGACGGCAGCCGCCGTAGCCCTTGCGGCGGAAATAGACGCCGAAATCATTTCTGCCGACTCCCGGCAGGTGTACCGCCGCATGGACATCGGCACGGGAAAGGACCTCGGCGAGTATGCGCTCCCCGACGGCAGGCGTGTGCCCGTGCATCTCGTGGACATCTGCGAGCCGGGATACAAATATAATATATATGAGTACCAGCGCGACTTCCTGCGCGCGTACGAGGACATCCGCAGCCGCGGGCATGAGGTGATACTCTGCGGCGGCAGCGGCCTCTACCTTGAGAGCATCCTTCGCGGCTACCGCCTCAGCGAAGTGCCGCAGAACCCCGGGTTGCGCAAAAGCCTGGAGGACAAAAGCCTGGAGGAGCTCACGGAAATACTGGGCACGTACAAACGGCTCCACAACACGACGGATGTAGATACGGCGCAGCGCGCCATTCGCGCCATAGAGATTGAGGAGTACTACCGTCGCGAGCCGATTCCGGAGCGCCCCTTCCCGCAGTTCTCCTCCCGCACGATAGGCCTGAAGGTGGAGCGCGACGTGCGTCGCGCCCGCATCACCGCCCGCCTCCGCCGGCGCCTTGAGGAAGGCATGCTGGACGAGGTGCGCGGCCTGCTGGATGAAGGCATTCCCCCTGAGGACCTTATCTACTACGGCCTTGAATACAAGTACCTGACGCTGCACCTGACGGGGCAGATGGACTTCGCGGAAATGTTCCGGCAGCTTGAAATCGCCATCCACCAGTTTGCCAAGCGCCAGATGACATATTTCCGGGGGATGGAGCGTCGGGGTGTTCCCATACGCTGGGTGGAATTGCCCGAAAAAGATGCAGGAAAGACCCTAAAAATGCTGTTAAAAACGTGGGATATCGGGGGAAACCGTTAGGAGTTCCCCTTTTTTGAGCTTTTTTTTCCGAAAAATTTTCTTTAGTTGTGATTTCTTCCTACCTTTACGCCAACGAAACGAAACAAAATACTAAAACCTTAAATAAGACCTATGTCCTACCTACGTTTTGACAAGACGCAGATGACGAACCTTCAGGACTCCCTTTTCAAGGAGTTCCTGATTACCAGTCGTAGCGGCGCCTATTGCTCCACCACGCTCGTGGGGTGCAATATCCGTAAGTATCACGGGTTGCTCGTCGTGCCGGTTCCCGAACTGGATGACGAGAACCACGTGCTGCTTTCGTCGTTGGACGAGACCGTTGTCCAGCACGGTGCGGAATTTAACCTGGGACTGCACAAATACCAGGGAGACAACTACAGCCCCAAGGGGCACAAATACATCAGTTCCTTCGAATGGGAGAAAGTCCCCACGTGGACCTATCGCATCGGCGGCGTGGTGCTGAAGAAGGAAATCAGCTACGGCGTCTTCGACTCCCGCCTCTACGTGCGCTACACGTTGCTCGAGGCCCACAGCAAGACCACGTTGCGCCTCAAACCCTACCTGGCCTTCCGCAGCGTGCGCCAGTGGACGCACGAGAACCGCACCGCCAACACAGGCTATGAGCCCATCGACGGCGGTATCCGCGTGAACATGTACAAGGGATATCCCGACCTGAACATGCAGCTGAATAAAAAGGCAGAGTTTGTCTATCAGCCCGACTGGTATCGCGGCCTTGAATATCCCAAGGAGCGCGAGCGCGGATACGATTCCCTTGAGGACCTCTTCGTGCCCGGCTATTTCGAGGTGGACATCAAGAAGGGCGAGAGCGTCATCTTCTCCGCCGCCTTGCAGCCTGAAGCCCCGAAGAAGCTGCAGCAGATGATGGAGGCGGAGATTGCCCCCCGCCTGCCCCTCGACAGCTTCTACCATTGCCTCATGCATGCCGCCCACCAGTTCAAGTACCAGCGCGACGGCGAGAACTACCTCATGGCCGGCTACCACTGGTTCGCGCCGCGGGCACGCGACACGTTTATCGCCATGCCCGGCCTCACGCTGTGCATCGGCGAGGTGGAGGAATACGAGGCTTACATGAAGACCGCCGAGAAGGCTATCCGACAGTTCATCAACGGCGAGCCTGTGACGGTGAAAATCTACGAGATGGACCAGCCCGACGTGCTTCTCTGGGCTGTCCTTTGCCTGCAGATGTACGGAAAGTACGTCAGCCGCAAGGCATGCTACGAGAAATATGGCGATTTGCTGCGCGACATCATGGCCTACGTGCGGAGCGGAAAGCATCCCAACCTCTTCGTACACGAAAACGGCCTGCTCTACACGAACGGCAGGGAGAAGCCCGTCACGTGGATGAACTCCATGGCCGACGGACGCCCCATCATTCCGCGTTCCGGCTATATCGTGGAGTTCAACGCCCTGTGGTACAACGCCCTGAAGTTCTACGAGCAGCTGCTTACGGAGTTCGGAACGGAAGCCGACCGTCACACGGCAGAGTTTCTGCACAAAGAAGCCGACAAACTTGCGGTATCATTCAAACAGACCTTCTTAAACGAACACGGCTACCTGCTTGACTACGTGGACGGCCAGATGATGGACTGGAGCGTACGCCCCAACCAGCTCTTCGCCATTGCCCTCGACTTCTCGCCGCTGACGCTGAAAGAGCGCAAGGGCGTGCTGGACATCTGCACGAAGGAACTTGTCACGCCGAAGGGCATTCGCAGCCTTTCCCCGAAGAGCGGCGGCTACAATCCCCTCTACGTCGGCACGCAAGTGCAGCGCGACTACGCCTACCATCAGGGTACGGCCTGGCCTTGGCTCACGGGCTTCTACCTCAATGCCTACCTGCGCGTCTATAAGATGAGCGGCGTCAACTACATCGAGCGTCAGCTTATCGGCTTCGAGGAGGAACTCTTCTACCATTGCATTGGCACGATTCCGGAGCTCTTCGACGGCAACCCGCGCTTCAGCGGTCGTGGCGCCATTTCGTTTGCCATGAATGTCTGCGGCATCCTCAACGCGCTGCACCTGCTCGAGAAGTATAAAATAGAAGAAGAATAAGGAAACACATACCATGAAAGTCTTAATGTTCGGATGGGAGTTCCCTCCCAAAATATATGGAGGCCTTGCCGTTGCGTCCTACGGCATCACGAACGGCCTCAGCAAGATTCCCGGTGTGGAGACGACCTTCTGCCTGCCCAAACCCTGCGGCGAGGAGGAGAAGTTCTTGCGCATCATTGGGATGAACGAAGTTCCCGTGGCGTGGCGCGACCCAGACTATGACTACCTCAAGGGACGGCTGGTGAACAACACGCCGGAGGAATACTACCGCTTCCGCGACCACATCTATGCCGACTTTAACTATAAAGGCGTCAACGACCTCGGTTGCCTGGAGTTCGCAGGCGGCTATCCCTCTAACCTCTACGAGGAAATCAACAATTTCAGCATCATTGCCGGCGTCATCGCCCGTGCACAGGAATGCGATGTCATCCACGCCCACGACTGGCTCACCTTCCCTGCCGGCGTACATGCGAAGCAGATTAGCGGAAAGCCCCTCGTCATCCACGTGCACGCAACCGACTTCGACCGCAGCCGCGGCAACGTGAACCCCACCGTCTATGGCATCGAGAAGGACGGCATGGACCATGCCGACTGCATCATGTGCGTCAGTGAGCTTACGCGCCAGACCGTCATCAACCACTACCACCAAGACCCAGCAAAGTGTATCGCCATGCACAATGCCGTCTATCCCCTCAGTGAGGAGATACAGGCCATCGTGCCGCACAAGAATCCTGACGAGAAGGTAGTGACCTTCCTCGGCCGCATCACGATGCAGAAAGGACCGGAATACTTCGTGGAAGCCGCCGCCCTCGTCCTGAAGCGTACGCGCAATATCCGCTTCTGCATGGCGGGCAGTGGCGACATGATGAACGACATGATCAAGCTGGCCGCCGAGCGCGGCATTGCCGACCGCTTCCACTTCCCCGGCTTCATGCGGGGAAAGCAGGTGTACGAATGCTACAAGAACAGCGACGTCTTCGTCATGCCCTCTGTCAGCGAGCCCTTCGGCATTGCGCCGCTTGAGGCTATGCAGTGCGGATGTCCCTCCATCATCAGCAAGCAGAGCGGTTGCGGCGAGATTCTTGACAAGTGCATCAAGACGGACTATTGGGACATCAATGCCATGGCCGACGCGATGTATGCCATCTGCACCAACGACGCCTATCACGACTATCTGGCCGAAGAGGGCATCAAGGAGGTGGCGCAAATCACCTGGGAGAAAGTAGGCGAACGCATCTATCGCTGCTATCAGGACGTAATCAACAAGTAATAAAAACAAAAACAACACAATAATGAAAACCGTTTGCTTATATTTTGAAATCCATCAAAATATCCACCTGAAGCGCTATCGCTTCTTTGACATCGGCACCGACCACTATTACTACGACGACTACGAGAACGAGCGCTCCATCACCGAGACGGCCGAGAAGAGCTACGTGCCGGCGCTCGAAGCCCTCATCGACATGGCGAAGAAGAACCCCGGCTATTTCAAGTGCGCCATTTCCCTCAGCGGCACCGCCATTGAGCTCCTTGAGAACTACGCTCCGCAGGTGCTGGAACTGCTTGGCGAACTGAACGAGACGGGAGCCGTAGAGTTCCTTGCTGAACCCTACAGCCACGGCTTCTCTTCGCTGAAGAACCCCGACGTCTTCCGCGAGGAGGTGAACCGCCTCTGCAAGAAGGTGAAGGCACTCTTCGGCCAGACGCCCAAGGTGCTGCGCAACAGCTGCCTTATTTACGACGACGAAATCGGCGAGACCGTAGCCTCTATGGGCTTCAAGGGTATGCTCGCCGAAGGGGCCAAACACGTCCTCGGCTGGAAGTCGCCCCATTTTGTCTATAACTGCTGCCGCAACCCGAAGCTCAAGCTCCTGTTGCGCGACCACAGCCTTTCGGAGGACATCTCCTTCCGCTTCAACGACTCTTCCTGGAGCGAATATCCCCTCTTCGCCGACCGCTATGCCGACTGGGTGGCACAGTTCCCCGATGAAGAGCAAATCTTCAACATCTTCATGGAACTTTGCGCACTGGGCATCTTCCAGCCGCTGAGTTCCAACATCCTTGAGTTCATGAAGGCTCTGCCCGCACAGTTCAAGCAGCGCGGCATCACCTTCTCGACGCCCAGCGAGATTTGTTCCAAGGTGAAGTCCGCAGGCGACCTTGTCGTGGAATATCCCACCAGCTGGGTTGATGAAGAGCGCGACCTCTCCCCGTGGCTGGGAAATGCCATGCAGCGCGAGGCTTGCGACAAGCTTTACAGCATCGCCGACCGCGTACGCGCCATCCGCGACCGCAAGCTCCAGCAGGACTTCGACTACTTGCAGGCTTCCAACAACCTCCGTTTCATGTCAACGAAGGCCAACAGCTATGGCGGCTATCGGGGTATCTACGATTCTCCCTACGATGCCTTCACAAACTACATGAACATCCTCGGCGACTTCACCGCCCGTGTCAACAATCTCTATCCCGACATGGACAACGAGGAAATCAACTCCCTCGTGACGACGATTAAGAACCAGGAGACGGAACTTGAAGTCAAGGACAAGGAAATCGAAAAGCTCAAGAGCATGGTGGCGCGCCTTGAGAAGGCCGCTCCCGAGGCTCCGAAGGCAGCGAAGAAGCCTGCAGCAAAGCCCGCCGCAGCCAAGAAAGCAGCCAAGGCGGCTCCAAAAGCTGAGAAGACGGCACCGAAGGCCGAGAAGGCAGTTCCCAAAAAGGCGGCAGCCAAGAAGCCTGCGGCAAAAAAAGCAAAGTAAACCCACTTTGCAAATAACCAATTCACTTTTTTAACCAATTAACAAAACAACAAACGCATGAAAAAAATGTTTTTCTCGCTTGCCATTGCGCTTTTCGCGCTTGCAAGCTGCACCCCGAGTCCTATGGACGTGCAACCCGGAAGCGCTGCCGAAGCAGCACAGAAGTTCTTTAATGCCATTAAGGACAAAGACTTCAGTGCCGCAGCTGCCGTGAGCGACATCAGCGACCAGCAATCCACCGCTGAAATCATTGGTGAGGACAAGGTGCGCGAGCTTACTGCAACAGCTCTCCAGAGTGCTTTCAGTGCCTACGGTTTCAAGGAAGTGTTCCCCGTTAGCGAAGAAGGCGAGGGCGACCAGGTGAAGGTGAAGATGTATGGCGACACCGAGACCGAAGGTGCCGGTTACCTGACCGTTACCTGCAACAAGATTGACGGTACCTGGTACGTAGATTGGGGCGCAATGGAGTAAATCCTGCCTTTCAAAAGAAAGTAAGGGTGCGGAAGCCGAAAGGTTTCCGCGCTTTTTTTAGGGAAAAGGTTATTTATCGTTTACAGATTTGCCGTATTTAAAATTATTGTGCTACTTTTGCAGCGCATCCATACGCATAAACAACAGAAAAGTATATATGAATAAGTTTCTTCCCTTGGCAGTTGCGGCGATGCTGCTGCTTTGTGGCTGTCATTCGGCCGAAAAGGTGATTTATTTCCAGGATATCGAATCCGGTGAAGCCCTGCCTACGCGCGTCATCGAGGCGCTGAAGCTCCAGAATGGCGACAAGGTGAGCATCCTCGTGTCCTCAGCCGCCACTCCCGACGTTGCCGGACACTATAACCTCGTACTTGCGCAGAATTCTGTGGGAACGGCAAGTCGTTCAAGCCAGAACTACGTCAGTGTCTATACCATTGACGAGAACGGCGAAGTGGATATTCCCAGCCTTGGCC
Source organism: Alloprevotella sp. (assembly GCA_017477205.1). The sequence continues at coordinate 31,935 of JAFUXE010000009.1, read as the reverse complement.
GCACCCGCATTGCCGGTTTGACGCGTTCCGAGGCTGCGCAGAAGGTGCAGAACATCTTCCGCAACGGCATTTTGAACGACGCCGTCGTGACCGTTTCGGCCTACGACCAGTTCGTGACAGTGCTGGGTGAAGTCAAGAACCCCGGACGCGTGGCTATCACGAAGGACAACATGACGCTCCTTGAGGCCATCGGCGCCGTCGGCGACCTCACCATACAGGGGCGTCGCGACCGCGTCCTCGTGATGCGTCAGGAAGGTAACGAGACGCAGTCCTACTATGTGGACCTCCGTTCAAAGGACGTCTTCAACTCTCCCGTCTATAACCTTCGCCAGAACGACTACATCTACGTGGAACCCAACAACGTGCGCATCAGTCAGAGCACGTACAACGAGAACTCTTTCCGTCAGGTAAGCACTTGGGTTTCCATCTCATCGTTGCTCATCAGTCTCGGCATCCTTATCTTCAAGTAAGCACCACTTTCCCCCTCATACGCGCCGTCGATGTTCCATACTTTGGCGGCGCTGTTTTTTTAGGCATCCCGTTCGTTTATCAAGGCATCTTGTTCGTTTTTTGAGGCAGGAAAAACTTTTTTCAAGGCATCTCGTTTGGACGGTGTCCGCATCCCGATTTTCCCCGTTTCGTCGCGAAACTTTTCCTTCCCGGCACATTCAGCGTCACTTACGCGGCATTTTTCTTTGCCGTCCAATCAGAAAAACTTAATTTCGCGGCATAATGTATATATATTATTGTATATGAAAGGAATCGTTTTAGCAGGAGGCAGCGGTACGCGCCTCTATCCCATCACGAAGGGAATCAGCAAGCAACTCATCCCCATTTTCGATAAACCGATGGTCTATTACCCGCTTTCGGCCCTTATGCTGGCGGGCATTCGCGACGTGCTCATCATCTCCACGCCGCAAGACCTTCCCGGCTTCCGCCGCCTTCTCGGCGACGGCTCCAACTACGGCATGAACCTCAGCTATGCCGAGCAGCCCAGCCACGACGGCCTCGCACAGGCCTTCCTCATCGGCGAGGAGTTCATCGGGGACGACTGTGCCGCACTTGTTCTGGGCGACAACATCTTTCACGGCAGCGGCTTCACGGCGCTTCTGAAGGAGGCCGTGCGGGCTGCGGAGGAAGACGCGAAGGCAACGGTCTTCGGCTATCGCGTGAACGACCCTGAGCGCTACGGAGTCGTAGAGTTCGACGAGGAGGGACGCGCCATCAGCATCGAGGAGAAGCCCGCGGTGCCAAAGTCCAACTATGCCGTCGTGGGGCTCTATTTCTATCCCAACAAGGTCGTGAGCGTGGCCAAGACCATCAGGCCCTCCGCCCGTGGCGAGCTGGAAATCACCAGCGTGAACGACCGTTTCCTGCAAGACGGCGAGCTCCAGGTGCAAGTGCTCGACAGAGGCTTCGCCTGGCTTGACACCGGCACGCACGACAGCCTCTCCGAGGCTTCCAACTACATCGAAGTCATCGAGAAGCGCACAGGTCTGAAGGTGGGATGCCTCGAAAGCATTGCCTACGACCAAGGCTGGATTTCTGCCGAGCGCGTGCGCGAAATCGCACAGCCTATGGCGAAGAACCAGTACGGACAGTACCTGCTGAAGATGGTGGGCGAAAAGTAAACGGCAAGAAGATATTCCCCACCGCCATGCTTCCGATGTTCCGTTTCCTCGCTTTTCTCCTGGCCTTGCTGCCGATGGCAGCAATCGCGCAGGGCTTGCCCGACCTGTCGGAGGCCGGTTTTGAACCCTGCCTGCCCGACGAGTTGGAGGTGGGCGAGGACGTTCTCGTTGGCGGCGTGGACGAAAGCGGAAACTTCTACTTCCTCAGTCAGAAGAGTTCCCGGCTGACCTCCGGCAAGAAGCTTGCGGGCGTTGCGGCCTCGGATGTCGCAGATGCTGTGCCCGACGAGATTCGTTGGCGCATGCAGGCATCCGAATCTTCGGCCTTTTACCTGTTGACGCCCGACGGGCAGAAGGGGATTGCCGGAGGCCGGAAGAGCGCAACAGACCTTGAACTAACAGTTTCAAGCGACGCTACGGTTTGGATTCTTAATCTCCTTGGAGACAAAGCGGTATCTCTCCGGAGCGAAAGTGAGGCTTCAAGATATTTAAGTATCTCCGGCTATGGTCAGGATGGCGCTTATTTCGGACATTTTGCCGAAAGCGGTGCCGACGACATCCGGCTCTATCTCTATCATCCCGTGGGCGACGAAGCCTCCGAGCCGACGTCGCGTCTGGAGGACGGCGTGCTGACGCTGGGCGGCACATGGGCAGCGGAAGCGTTGGCTTCCATATCCTGGGACGACGCCTGCGCCCTTGACCTTCGCGGCATCCGCATTCCCCGCGATGCGATGCCCTTCTCCCGTCGTCCCGCGAACTGCAACCTCCCCGTTTATGTGGCCGAGCGCGACCGCAATCGCATTCCCGAGACGTGGGACTTCGTGGTGTGCGGAACAGACCTCTGTTTTCCCATAACGCTCGTGGACGAGGCGCCCTTGCGGCTTCCTTTCCCCGTCAGCGTGCAAAGTGCCCCGATGTCCTACGAGCGCACCTTCCGTGACGATGGTGCATGGGAAACCCTCGTGCTTCCCTTTGACGCCTCGCTGCCCGACGGCTTTGAGGCCTATCGCCTGAAGGACTGTAGCGGCGACGTGTTGCTCTTCACCTCCGTTGAGCGCATTACGGCGCAGGAGCCCGTCATCATCCGGCCTTCAGCGGGCCATGCGGGCGGTTCCCTCCTGCACATCGTGAGTTCCGGCGGCGACCTTTCCGCCGGAGAGGCGGCGGGCGAGCCTTTCTGCGGCACGTTCTCCGGCTTCACGCTTGATGCTGAGCACAGCGACGTCTATATGCTGAATCCCGAGGGCAACGCCTTTGTGCTTGCATCCTCTGGGAGTAAGCTAAAGCCTTTCCGCGCCTGCCTGCATCTCAGCGGCCGCACCTCGTCCATGCCCCTTGCCCTGCCTACCGGGATTGCAGTTCCGACGTCGAAGGGCGCAGAGTCTCCCGCCCTGCGGTACAACCTTGCCGGACAACGCACCGGTGCCTCCCGTACCGTCATCAGCATTGAAGGCGGGAGGAAACTTCTTCAACGCAGAGAACAATAAATAATTCGTGTATTATGACAATAGCAGTAGATTTTGACGGAACCATCGTGGAGCATCGCTATCCCGAGATAGGGCGCGAGCGTCCTTTTGCCACAGCCACCCTGAGAAAGCTCATGGAAGACGGCCACAAGCTCATCCTCTGGAGCGTCCGCGAAGGCGACCTCTTGCAGGAAGCTGTGGATTGGTGCCGCGAACGCGGCGTGCGCTTCCATGCCGTGAATGGTTTCTTTGACGAAGATGCCGACGACGAAATCGGCAACACGACGAAGAATCCCCACTACAGCCGCAAGCTGAAGGTGGATTGCTTCATCGACGACCGCAACGTGGGCGGCCTGCCCGACTGGGGAAGCATCTACCAGATTATTTCCCGCCGCATCACCTTCGAGCAGTTGCTGCAGGAAGAGGCGGCAGAGGAAGAGCCCGAACCCAAGAAGCGTCCCTGGTGGAAGTTTTGAGGGGCAAGCTCCAAAGCGTCAGAGTCCCTGGCCATACCAAGTTAAGTACTAATTTACAGAACAAACCTACAGCATGAAGATATTCAATGCCGAACAGCTGCGGGAGTTGGACGAATACACCGTCAGTCACGACGACGTGGCTTCCCTGGAGCTGATGGAACGCGCCGCAACGTGCGTTGCGGAGGAGGTGAAGGCACGTTGGACGCCCGAGTGGCGCGTCATCGTCCTGGCCGGTCCCGGAAACAACGGGGGCGATGCGCTTGCGGTGGCCCGTCTGCTGGCAGATGCCGGCTACGGGGTGGAGACATATCTCTTCAATACGCGCGGGAAGCTCAGCGAGGATTGCGAGGCCAACCGCCTGCGCCTGTTGCAAATGCCGCAAGTGGCGCTCACAGAGGTGACCTCCAAGTTCAGTGCGCCGAAGATAGAGCCTCGCACGCTCATCGTGGACGGACTCTTCGGCACGGGGCTCACGCGCACGCTCTCCAGCGGCTTTGCTGATCTCGTGCGGTTTGTCAACGCGGTGTCGGCAAAGGTCGTTTCCATCGATATGCCTTCTGGCCTTATGACCGAGGACAATGCCCTGAACGTTCCCAGCCAGATTGTACACGCCGACCTTACCGTCACGTTCCAGGCGCCGAAGCTTGCGCAGCTGCTGACGGACTGCGCCGAGTTCGTCGGCGAGCTTGTCGTGGCGGACATCGGCCTTTCGAGGACGAAGATGGCGGAGACGGATGCCTCCTTCTACCTGACGGAGCGCGAGGAGATGCGCGAACTCCTGAAGCCGCGCGCCACCTTTGGCCACAAGGGGACCTTCGGCCACGGGCTTCTCGTGGCCGGAAAGCGCGGGATGGCAGGAGCGGCCATTCTTGCGGGACGTGCCTTCCTGCGTGCCGGAGCCGGGAAAATCACCATCCATACCCCTTCTGCCAACAACGACATCCTGCAAATGGCGCTGCCCGAGGCTGTCCTCAGCCTGGATGCCAACGCCGACCATTTCTCCGCCCCCGTACCTTCCGGTGCCTATCAGGCCGTAGCCATCGGCCCCGGGCTCGGCACCGACCCTGAGTCCGCGCTGGCCTTCATTGAGCAGGTGCGCCACGCGCAGCATGCCCTCGTCATAGACGCCGATGGCATCAACATCCTGGCGGGACATAAAGGCTGGATTCAGCAGATTCCCGCCGATGCTATCCTCACGCCGCATGCAGGCGAGATGCTCTATCTCGGCACAAGCGGGGAGAAGGCATCGTTCGCCCTGCTCTCCGAGGCGCGGGAGATGGCTCGGAAGCACCGCATCTTCATCGTCCTGAAGGGCAGGTTCACGGCCATTTGTACGCCGATGGGGAAAACCTACTTCAATCCCACGGGTAATTCCGGGATGGCAACAGCGGGAAGCGGCGACGTGCTGACGGGCATCATCCTGGCGCTGCTCGCACGCGGCTATGTTCCCCTGAATGCCTGCCGCCTCGGCGTGTATCTTCACGGCCTGGCCGGGGATATTGCCGCCAGCCGCCTGGGCGAGGACAGCGTGATGGCTTCGGACATCGTGGCGGCCCTCCCCGAAGCCCTTTGCTCCCTGAAAAAAGAGGACGCGACGCACCGTGACGCCGCATCCTGCACCCTTTACAAAGCCAGCACCCTATGAAACTACGCCTCCAAGCCCTGACCCTGCTGCTCCTGCTTGCTTCCCTGCTGCCCGTAGCGGCCCGAAAGGTCGTTTTCCACATGGAGGACTACGGCATACGCCCGGGCGAGTTTGACAACACGGGACTTGTGCAGAAGTTCCTGCGCGAGCAGGGCGGCACGCTTTCGCCCGACGACCGCGTCGTGCTGAAGTTCCGCTCCGGCACCTACCACTTCTATGACCGCGAGGCCGCTGAGCGCGAAGTATATATTTCCAACCACGACCAGTGGCAGCCGCGCCGCATCGTCTTCGACTTCAACGGCTGGCACAACCTGACCTTCGACGGCGGCGGTGCGCTCTTCATCTTCCACGGTGTCGTCGTGCCTTTCGCCCTGAGCCATTCCTCCGGCTGCACGCTGCGGAACTTCTCCGTGGACTATGCGCAGCCGCGCATGGTGCCGATGGAGATTCTGGAGAGCGACACGCTGCGGGGCACGACGTTCCGCCTGCCCGGGTGGGTGAAGGCAAGCATCGGCGACGACGGCGCCCTGTGGACGTCCGACGGCGAGTTCCGCGACCGCCCCGTGGCAGGCATGGCCTTCGATGCCGCCACGTCCCACCTCGTCTATCGCGCCGGAGAGTTCGGCGTGGACACGCGCGGCGCAGAGGAGCTTTCCCCGAACGTGTTCCGCGCGCCCCGTTGGCGGAATGCGGCTTTGCGCCCCGGGATGGTCGTTGCCGCCCGCACGTGGAACCGCCCCACGCCGGCAATCTTCCTGAATGGAGACAGGAACACGACCGTGAGGAACGTGCGCGTCCACTATGCCTATGGCATGGGGCTCCTGGCCCAGCGTTGCGAGAACGTCACGCTGCGGGGCTTCTCCGTCTGCCTGCGCGACCGGAGCCGTTTCTTCACCACCCACGCCGACGCGACGCACTTCTCCCAGTGCAAGGGGCGCATCGTCAGCACCCGCGGCCTCTACGAGGGCATGATGGACGACGCCATCAACGTGCACGGCGTCTATCTGAAGCTGCGCGAGCGCATTGACGACCGCACGCTGCTCTGCGCCTTCGAGCACGAGCAGGCCTACGGCTTCCCGTGGGGAAACACGGGCGACAGCGTGCAGTTCATCCGCTCCCGCACGATGGAGACGTTCGGGAAGAACACCATCGCGGCCATCCGTCCCCACGACCGCCGCGAGCTTCTCGGCATGCGCGTGTTCCGCATAGAGTTCGAAAGGCCGCTTCCCGCCGAGGTGCGGGAGGGCGAGGAGGGCATCGGCCTGGAGAACCTCACGTGGCACCCGGAGGTGTACTTCGCCCGCAACGTCGTGCGCAACAACCGCGCCCGCGGTGCGCTCTTCAGCTCGCCGCGCCGCACCGTGTGCGAGCGCAACCTCTTCGACCACGTCAGCGGCTCCGCCATCCTGCTGTGCGGGGACTGCAACGGATGGTATGAGAGCGGGGCGTGCGAGGACCTCGTCATCCGAAAGAACAAGTTCGTGAACTGCATGACGAACTATTTCCAGTTCACGAACGCCGTCATCTCCATCTATCCCGAGATTCCCGACCTCGCGGCGCAGCGGCAGTACTTCCACCGCAACATCCGCATCGAGGACAACGACTTCACCTACTTCGACCGTCCCCTGCTCTACGCCAAGAGCGTGGACGGCCTGACGTTCCGCCGCAACCGCCTGCGCCCCTCGGACGAGTTCAGGCCGTTCCACTGGAACACGGAGTCCGTGCGCCTTGAGCATGTGCGCAATGCGGAGGTGGAGTAGAAGTTCCCCGCCAAGCCCGGGAAGAGTCCCCGGTGAAAGCCCCGTTTTGTCAATTTTTACGGCAGGCAAAACGGGGCTTTTTGTAATATGTTGATAATCAATAGATACCAAACACCCCGTCCGTAGGTGCTACTTACGGCGTCCGTAAGTGGTACTTACGAGCCCCGTAAGTAGTACTTACGAAGCCCGAAAAAGCACCCTACGCCTCCGTTCCCCTCCGTTTTATCAAGAAAAAAGCAAAAACAACAGTTGCGGGACGGTCAGCAGCAGGGCTGCGGGGACGAGGCTTGGTTAGCGGTTCCCGGCAGGCGGGAGGATGGCGGAGAGGGTCTCCAGCGCCTGCCGCACGCTCGCGACGGGGCGCACCGTCATGCGGCGCCGGCCTCCGTCGTCGCTGAGGCGGCACGTCTTGAAGTGGCTCATGGCGTATTGTATGATGCGGTCGAAGACGTCCGAACGGTAGAAGGGGTGCTCCTTGTCGGCGGGGAAGTACATCGTCATGCGCCCGCCCTTCAGCACCAGGCGCTCGCAGCCCAGCCGTCCGCCCAGCTTCCGCAGCGGCACGATGCGCAGCAGCTCCTCGGCTTCCTCGGGCAGGGGGCCGAAGCGGTCCTCGAGGCGGCGGCGGAAGGCTGTGGCCCCCTCCCACCTCCCCCCTCCGGGGGAGGGGTTCAGAGCGGTTGTGTCGGGGGCTTCTCTTTCTTCGCTCAGTTTGTCCAGCTCCCTGTACAGCATCATGCGCTCGCTGGCGCCGGGGACGTAGGTCTCGGGCAGGTAGGCGTGGAGGTCGCATTCGATGTCGGTTGCCCCCTCCCACCTCCCCCCTCCGGGGGAGGAGTTCAGCGCGGCATTGGAAACCTCTCCGCACAAAATGCCTTGTTTCCCCCCGGAGGGGGGGACGGAAGGGGGGCTGGAGGGGGCCTCCCTCATCGCCTCCTTCAGTATCTTCAGGTACGTCTCGTAGCCCAGGTCGGCGATGAAGCCGCTCTGCTCCGCGCCCAGCAGGTTGCCCGCGCCGCGTATGTCGAGGTCCTGCATGGCGATGTGGATGCCGCTGCCCAGGTCGCTGAACTGCTCGAGGGCCTGCAGGCGTCGGCGCGCGTCGTCGGGGAGCAGGGAGAGCGGCGGAGCCAGGAGGTAGCAGAACGCCTTGCGGTCCGAGCGTCCCACGCGGCCGCGCATCTGGTGGAGGTCGCTGAGGCCGAAGCGGTGGGCGGCGTCGATGATGATGGTGTTCGCGTTGGGGATGTCGATGCCGTTCTCCACGATGGTGGTGGAGAGCAGCACGTCGTAGTCGTAGTTGATGAAGTCCGTGACGATTTCCTCCAGCTGTGCGGGCGGCATCTGTCCGTGGCCCACGGCTACGCGGGCGTCGGGGACGTACCTGGCCAGCAGCTGGCGCAGGTTTTCAAGGGCGCTGATGCGGTTTGTCACGATGAACACCTGCCCGTTGCGGCTCATCTCGAAGTTCACGGCCTCGGCTATGACCTCGTGGCTGAACGTGTGTATCTCCGTCTGTATCGGTCGGCGGTTCGGGGGCGGCGTCTCGATGACGGAGAAGTCGCGTGCGCCCATCATGGAGAACTGCAAGGTGCGCGGTATGGGGGTGGCGGACATCGTGAGCGTGTCCACGCCCGTCTTCATCATGCGGAGCTTCTCCTTCACGCCCACGCCGAACTTCTGCTCCTCGTCGATGATGAGCAGGCCGAGGTCCTTGAAGCGCACCTGCTTGCCGATGAGCTTGTGCGTGCCGACGACGATGTCCACCGTGCCGTCCGCCAGTCCCGCGAGGAGTTCCTTCACCTGCTTCGGCGAGCGTGCGCGGGTGAGGTAGTCTATCTTCACGGGGAAGTCGCGCAGTCGTTCGCAGAACGTCTTGTAGTGCTGCAGGGCCAGTACGGTCGTCGGCACGAGGACAGCCACCTGCTTGTTGTCCACGGCGGCTTTCAGGGCGGCGCGCACGGCGATTTCCGTCTTTCCGAAGCCCACGTCGCCGCAGACGAGGCGGTCCATCGGCTGTCGGCTTTCCATGTCGCGCTTCACCTCCTGCGTCACGCGCAGCTGGTCCGGCGTGTCCTCGTACTTGAAGCCCGCTTCCAGCTCCTGCTGCATGAACGTGTCCGGCGAGAAAGCGAAGCCCTCCTGCTGGCGGCGCGCGGCGTAGAGGCGGATGAGGTCGGCGGCGATGTCCTTCAGCTTCGACTTCGTGCGTTCTTTCATGCGTTCCCAGGCTCCCGTGCCGAGGCGGCTGAGGCGGGGCGCTTCGCCGTCCTTACCCTTGTACTTCGAAAGCTTGTGGAGGGCATGGATGCTGACGAGCACCACGTCGTCGCGCTGGTACGTCAGCTTTATCATCTCCTGCTGCGAACCGTCGGCACTCGGCACGCGCACCAGTCCCGCGAAGCGTCCGATGCCGTGGTCTATGTGGACGATGTAGTCGCCCGGCTGGAACTGCATCAGTTCCTTCAGCGTGAGCGCCATCTTCGCGTTGCGCGTGCGCTCGCTCTTGAGGTTGTATTTGTGGAAGCGGTCGAATATCTGGTGGTCCGTGAAGACGGCCGCCATGATGTCCGCGTCGGCAAAGCCCGCGTGCAGGGTGGGGGAAGCCCCCTCCCAGGACGAGTCCATTATCTCTCTCAGCCTTTCCAGTTGCTTCTCGCTGTCCGCACATATATAGATATTGTACCCGCGCGCGTGAAGGTCGTCGAAGGACGAGCGCAGCAGGTCGAAGTTCTTATGGTAGATGGGCTGCGGAGCGGTGGAGAAGTGGAAGCCCGTCCCAGCCTCGTGCAGGCCGGGGAGGAGTTCGATGCGGCGCAGGGCGCTCAGTCTTTCGCAGACGGCAGCGCCACTTACGAGCAGCCGCTCTTTGTTCAGCGTCTGTTCGGCGTCGTTCGCTTCGCTGCCCGGTACCCCTTCCTCTGGGGCAGCCTGTGCGGAGGCAGCCTGCCGACTGAAACCTTCGTCGTATATCTTTGTCATCACCTCCTCCGCAAACGCCAAGTCCTTGCATACGAGGAGCGTGTCCTCCGGCAGGTAGTCCGTGAAGGGCACGAGGTTGTTTGCGCCTTGCTCCATCTCCGGCACCACGGTCACGTCCTCCAGCTTCTCCCTTGACAGCTGCGTCTGCACCTCGAAGGTGCGGATGCTGTCCACCTCGTCGCCGAAGAAGTCTATGCGCACGGGATAGTCCATCGCGTAAGAATAGACATCCAGTATGCTGCCGCGCACGGCGAACTCTCCCGGTTCGTACACGTAGTCCGTGCGGCGGAAACCGATGTCCAGCAGGCGGTGCTCCAGTTCCGGCAGGTCGTAGGTGCCGCCCGTGCGCAGGCTTACGCTGCGTCTGGCCATGTCGCCGGGTGCCGCCACGCGCTCGGCAAGGGCTGCGGGGTAGGTGACGATGAGGGAGCTCCCTCCCGCCTTGCCGACTTGGGGTAGGCTCCCGAAGCCGCTCAACACCTCTGCCCGCAGAACATCGTTGGCCGCGTCGCGCTGTCCGTACTTCGCCGCGCGGCGGTAGGCGGAGGGAAAAAATAGTACGCGGCTGCGGGGCAGCAGGGCGCAGAGGTCGTGATAGAAGTAGCCCGCCTCTTCCTCGTCGTTCATGATGGCAAGGACGAGCGGCGGAATGTTTTTCTGCGTTTTGTCACCATGTGCGAGGCTCGCCGTCACGACGGCAGGCGCGGAGCCGTGCAGCCCCGCGAGCCGAATGACCTGCGGCGTTTCCCCGTCAAGCATCTTCCGCAGCGCCTCCATCTGCGGATGGCGGCGATATAGTTTCAGAATGTCTTTAAGCTTCATGCGCTTCGTTCTGTCTCGCAGCTCTTTTGCTTTCTTTATGTTTGCGCTTGCAAAAGTACGATTTTTCCCACGTATTCCATTGAATTGTCTCGTATATTCTACAAACTTCAGTGCTTGCCAAAACACATGTCTTGCATATGTCTAAACATTTTCCCAGCTCATGTCGGGACTTTGCTGGTGTACGTTACGGAGAGGACGGCTTGCGGGCTTGGAACTTAGGCGTTGCGGAGGTACTACTCCTTGGAAAAATGCCAAAAAACCTAAAAAGCCGCTTGATTTGCACTAAAAAAGCAGCTGGAATTTCACGGAATGCGCGTGAAGCGTTATTTTTGCAGGCAAAAACAAGGCTTCATGAGCAATCGTCTCCTACATATAACGGCTCTTGCCGCCCTTCTTCTTGTCACCTTTGTGCCTGCCGTGGCGCAGGAGGACGAGGAGCGCGAGCAGACGCTCGGCGAGGTGACCGTGCAGAGCCGCCTGAAGGGCGTCCTGTTCGGCGATGACGTGCAAGGGCGCGAAACCATCACGGCGACGGGACTGACGAAGATGGCATGCTGCACCGTGGCGGAAGCCTTCGAGAACAGCGCCAGTGTGACCGTGGGATACAGCGATGCCGTCACGGGTACACGCCAGATTCGCCTCCTCGGCCTTGGCGGCAACTATACGCAGACGCTGGACGAGAGCCGTCCCACGATGCGCGGTCTCGGCGCACCCTATGCGATGGAGCACGTGCCGGGCGTATGGCTCTCCTCCGTGCAGGTGTCGAAGGGCATCAGCAGCGTGACGGCAGGGCACGAGGCCATCACGGGACAGATTAACATGGAATATCGCAAGCCGACGGATCAGGAACGCCTCTTCCTGAACCTCTATCTTGACGACATGCTGCGCCCCGAGCTGAACCTGAGCACAGCGTGGCCGCTGAAGGAGGACAGGAGTTTCTCCACCATCCTCATGCTGCACGCGGCAGGCGACACCGAGTGGCGCGAGATGGGCGCTATGGATCGCGACGGCGACCACTTCCGCGATACGCCGCGCCTGCGAAACTTCTCCCTGGCCAACCGCTGGCTTTACATCGAGCCCCGCACGGGTATGCAGCTGCGCTGGGGTGTGCGTTGGACGGAGGAAGACCGTCTGGGCGGCATGATGAAGTTCAAGAACCGGGCAGGCGAGCGCGAAGCCATGCTGACAGGATGGGATGGACTGGGCGGCCACGTACACTACGGCAGCCTCACCGACCTCAGTCACGTAGCCGCCTACCTGAAGGCCGCCTTGCCTTATGGCCGCGCCTCTCGCGACATCAAGGGCGAGGAGCGCCAGAGCAGCATCGCCCTGGTGGCGGACTTCGACCACTTCGGGCAGGACAGTTTCTTCGGCCTGAACGATTTCGCGGGCGAGGACAACGACGCAAGCCTGAATCTCGTGGCAAACCACTACTTCAACGCGCACTCTGCCCTCGCAGCAGGCGTGCAGGCGCATTTCGACCACGCCCGCGAGCACATGCAGAACCGAACGCCGTGGCTCCAGACGGAGGAAAACCTCCTGAACCGTCGCAGCGAGAACGAAGTCGGCCCCTATGCGGAATACACGTGGACGCCGACGAAGAACCTCTCCCTTGTGGGCGGCTTGCGCGCCGACTACAACAGCTACTACGACCGTGCCTACGTGACGCCGCGTGCTCACTTCCGCTGGGACGTGTTCCCGCAGACCACCCTGCGCCTCTCCGCTGGCACGGGCTATCGCACGCCGCGCGTCTTCACGGACAACATCGGCATGTTTGCCACGGGACGCCAGATACGCATCGCCGCCGACGTCTTCCGCAAGCCCGAGCAGGCCTTTACGACAGGCGCCAGCCTGACGCAGCGCATGGAGCTCTTCGGCCATGTCGCCACGCTCTCGGCCGACTACTTCTATACGCGCTTCGACCGCAACATCGTCGTGGATCAGGAGTACGATTATCGGGATGTGATGGTGTATGCCTCCGACCGCCACGCCTATTCCCACACCTTGCAGGTGGATGCAAGCGTGACGCCTGCTACGCGCCTTGACGTCTATGCCGCCTTCCGCCTGACGGACAGCAGGCAATATCGCGTGGCTTCCATCCGCGAAACGGGTGACATGGCGCGCTGGGTGAAGGGCGAGCGCCCGCTTGTGGACAAGTACAAGGCTTTGCTTAACGTACAGTACTACCTGCCCCTGCGGCGCTGGGTGTTCGATGCTACGGTGCAACTGAACGGTGCATCGCGCCTGCCCGCAACGGCCACAGCCCCCATGTCCGCCAGCACCCACAGCCCTGCCTACGCGTTGCTCTTCGCACAGGTGACGCACACGTGGCAGCGTCTGAATCTCTACCTCGGTTGCGAGAACATCCTCGACTATCGTCAGAAGAACGCCATCGCCTCCGCGGCCGAGCCTTTCTCTACGGGCTTCAACAGCATGAACGTGTGGGGCCCCCTGATGGGACGCCGCATCTACGCGGGGCTGAGGCTGAACCTGTATTAAAAGTTAATAGTTAAAAGTTTACAGTTAATAGTTACACAAATGAAAAAGACATTATCCCTCCTGCTGATGCTCGCGCTGAGCCTCGGCGTAAGCATGGCACGCGTGCCGAAAAAGCCTTTCGTTACGCAAGTGTTCAAAACTGACATCCACTGCCAGAACTGCCAGAAGAAAATCATGGACAACGTAGCCGTCTTCGGTGCTGGTGTGCAGGACGTGAAGGTGAACGTCAGCACAAAGGAAGTTACCATCACCTACGACCCCCAGAAGACAAACGTTAACACGCTGATCAAAGGCTTCGAGAAGCTGAACGTGAAGGCTGTTGCCGAGAAGGGCGTAATCACTCCTGTCGCAAAACCTGAGACAAAGCCCGCCACCTCATGCTCTCCCGGCCAGAAGTGCACGCTGCCCGCCCCGGAGAAAACGAAGCGGGAAGCTGAAAAACCCGTGACGGAATTCAAGGTAAAGAGGTAAAGAATAAAACCTTACAACATGGCAATAACAAAAGTTGTAAGACCCTATTTCACGCCCCGCCTGCGAGCTATCGAACGGTATGCTACGCAGGCGGAGGCTGTGCAGCGAGAGGTGCTTGACCGCATACTGCGCGAAGCCGCCACGACGCACTATTTCAATAACTTCGGTGGGACGGAGGCTGTCAACGACTACGAGACCTTTGCCGCCCGCATTCCCCTCAACGACTACGAAAGCCTCAAGGCCGACATCGACCGCATGCGTCACGGCGAGCGCGACGTTTTGTGGAGGGGGCGCGTGAAGTGGTACGCGAAATCCAGCGGCACGACGAACGACAAGAGCAAGTTCATCCCCGTGAGTGCGCAGAACCTGCAAGACACGCACTACATGGGTGGCCGTGATGCCGTGGCCCTCTACCTGCGCAACAATTCCGCGAGTCGCCTCATGGACGGCCGCGCCCTTATCCTCGGCGGCAGTCACCAGGCGAACTACAACCTGCGCCACAGCCTCGTGGGTGACCTCAGCGCCATCCTCATCGAGAACATCAATCCGCTTGTGAACATCCTGCGCGTGCCTTCGAAACGCACCGCCCTGCTTGCCGACTTCGAGGAGAAGCGTGACCGCATTGCCCGTGAAGCCATTGGCAAGAACGTCACAAACCTCAGCGGCGTACCCAGCTGGATGATGAGCGTGCTGAAGCGCGTGCTGGAGATTTCCGGCAAGGACAACATTGCGGAGGTGTGGCCCAATCTGGAAGTGTTCTTCCACGGCGGCATTGCCTTCACGCCCTATCGCGAGCTCTACCGCCAGCTCATCCGCAAGGATGGCATGCACTACATGGAGACCTATAATGCCAGTGAGGGTTTCTTTGGCTTGCAGGACGACCCCACGGATGCCGCGATGCTCCTCATGCTGGATTACGGTGTGTTCTACGAATTCCTCCCGCTGGAGGAGGTCGGAAAAGCCGACGCCCGCGCCGTCCCCGTCTGGGAAGTGGAGACAGGGAAGAACTACGCGATGGTCATCACGACGACGAGCGGCCTCTGGCGCTATCAGATTGGCGACACAGTCAGGTTCACCTCCAAGAATCCCTACAAGTTCGTTATCACGGGGCGCACAAAGAGCTTCATCAATGCCTTCGGTGAGGAACTCATCGTGGACAATGCCGAGAAGGGTCTCCAGGAAGCCTGCGCCGAGACTGGAGCCGTCATCCGCGACTATACCGCTGCCCCCGTCTTCATGGACGAGAGCGGAAAGTGCCGCCACCAGTGGGTCGTGGAGTTTGCCACGAAGCCGCAGGACGTGAGCGCCTTTGCTCGCATTCTTGACGAAGCCTTGCAGCGCATCAATTCCGACTATGAGGCCAAGCGCTTCAAAGACATCACGCTCCAGCCCCTTGAGCTCATCGTGGCTCGTGAGGGACTTTTCGAGGCTTGGCTGAAGAGTCGTGGAAAGCTGGGTGGACAGCACAAGGTGCCGCGCCTCTCCAACAATCGCAACATCATTGAGGAAGTCCTGAAACTGAACGAATAGTTTTCAGATTACTCAGATTATTCCGAGAATTCCGAACACTCAGAACATTCTGAACACTCCGAATATTCCGACAACTCCAATCCCTCCCTCTCAACGACAAGATGAAGCACAATAGTATAGGACAATGGACTCCGGGCATGGCAGTGTTCATGCTGCTCTTCCTGCTTTCCTGCGCCAACCCCGGCAGCGGCCCCGACGGAGGCCCTTACGACGAGGAACCTCCGCGCCTTGTGGGCATGTCGCCGCAGATAGGCGAGACCGACATCAACCATCTCAAGAAGGTTGTGCTGACGTTTAGTGAGAACGTGAAGCTCGAGAACCCGTCCGAGAAAATTGTCGTTTCGCCGCCGCAGGAGGAAATGCCCGAGATAAAGGTTAGCGGCAGGAAGGTGTCCGTAGAACTCCTTGACACCCTGATGCCGAACACTACCTACACCATTGACTTCTCTGATGCCATCACCGACGCCACGGAGGGTAACCCCTTGGGGCAATTCACATACTACTTTTCCACGGGCGGCGAGGTGGACACGATGGAAGTCGCCGGCACCGTCATCGATGCGCAGACGCTGGAGCCCGTGAAGGGCATGCTTGTGGGCCTCTACGATGCGCAGGCTCCCGATAGCGCCTTCCAGACGCAGCCCCTCTCTCGCGTGGCACGCACCAACGACATGGGACGCTTTGCCGTGAAAGGAGTCAGGCAGGGACAATACCGCATCTATGCTCTCAAGGACATGGACGGCAATGCCCATTGGGATCGCGGAGAACAGCTTGCCTTCCTTGATGACACGTTGACGACGGGATGCTTTGCGGACATCCGCTATGACACTGTCTGGGCGGACACGACGCGCTGGGATTCCATACAGACGATACCCTATACCCATTTCACGCCTGATGACGTCGTGCTGCGCGCCTTCGCGGAAACCAGCACGCTGCGCACCCTGCTGAAAACGGTGCGTGAGGTTCCCAACCATTTCACGACCTACTTCACGGCGCCTTCTGCCCACACTCCGACTATAGAACTTGTCAACGGTCACAGTGAGGGCGTATTCCTTGAGGAGCGCAACGAGACGAACGACACCATCACCTACTGGATTCTCGACTCTCTCGTCTCGGGCAACGACTCCTTGCGCATCTACTATACCTACGAGATGACGAACGACAGCACCTTTGAGCGTTTCCTCTATACTGACACGCTGGAAGTCGTGCCGCGCATGACGAACGCGCGTATTCAGAAGGAGCGGGAAAAGGAGGAGGAAAAGTGGCAGAAGCAACTGGAGAAGCGGCACAAACGTGGCGACTACACTCACGACGAGCGCCCCGTTGCAGCCCTGCGGATGAAGGAAGACGTGCCCAGCGTACTGCCGCCCAACCTGAACCTGTCCTTTGCTGCGGAGGAACCCCTTCTGCGGCTGGACACGGCCGGGGTACACCTCAGCCTTCTGGTGGACAGCGTGGAAACCGCCGTGCCGTTGCGCCTTGAACGTTTGGGGCTCAAGGGCTTCCGCGTCAAGGGAGAATGGCGTCCCGGACAGCGCTACGTGGTGGCTCTGGACAGTGCCATCGTCGAAGGCATCTCTGGGCAGGTGAACAAGCCTGTGCGCCGCGAGTTCCGCATCACGTCCGAGGAGGACGTCGGCAGCCTGTTTGTCACGCTGATCGGCACGGACACCACCGCCATTGTTGTCCAGCTGCTGCAAAGCGGCGAGAAAGTCGTGGGACAGCTGACGGCGCAGGACGGACACGCGGACTTCTTCTACCTGAAGCCCGGTGACTACTACCTCCGGCTTTTCTCCGATAGCAATGGCAACGGCCGCTGGGACACGGGCGACTACGCGCAGCGGCGTCAACCCGAGCGTGTGACCTACTATCCCGAGAAACTCGTTATACGCGAGAACTGGGACACGGAGATTACCTGGGACACGGAAGCTCTCTCCCCTTTGCGGCAGAAGCCCTCGGAACTCCGTAAGACCAAGGAGCAGCAACGCCGCCAGTCGGCTCATGAGAAAAACATCGAGCGCGAGCGCAAGCGGCGTTAAAAGTCCCTAAAAGACGGCACTCCTGACGATAGCCGATTAAACGGCGGGTATGCCTGCCGCGTCATAGCAGTGTCAGACACAATTAAAGATATTTCAACAACAACCGACATGAAGAAAGCTCTTATCCTACTGATGGCAGCGTGCCTGTCCATGCAGATGCACGCACAGTGCGGTGCCAAGAACAACGCCTTCCAGAGCGGCGAGACCTTGCAGTACGACCTCTTTTTCAACTGGAAGTTCGTATGGGTGAACGTCGGCAGCGCAACGTGGAACATCACGCAGACGCAGTACGGCGGAAAGCCAGCCTACCGTACCACGCTCAACACGACGACCTCGAAGAAGACGGAGAAGTATTTCACGATGAAGGATAAGCTCACCTCCTACGTCGATCTCAACCTCTGCCCCCTCTACTATCAGAAGGATGCCAACGAGGGCGGCACGTTCCGGCAGGAAAAGGTGTGGTACAGCTACCCCTCCGGGCAGTGTGCACTCAAGATGTACTATCGCCGCAATCAGAACCAGCCCAAGCAGAAAACCTTCCAGGGCAAGAACTGCGCCTATGACATGCTCAGCATGATGCTGCGCGCACGTTCCTTCGACGCCTCTTCCTATAAGCAGGGGCAGCGCATCCCCTTCCTCATGGCTGAGGGCAAGCATGCGGAGTGGCGCTACCTTGTTTATCAGGGGAAGAAGAACTTCAAGATGGAAGGTTCCAACACAACCTACCGTTGCCTTGTCTTCAGCTATATGGAGAAGGAGAAGGGCAAGGAAAAGGAGATTGTCCGCTTCTACGTCACCGACGACAAGAACCACCTTCCCGTGCGTCTTGACCTGAACCTGCGCTTCGGAACGGCCAAGGCCTACCTCCGCAGCGTCAGCGGAGCCCGCAACCCGCAAACCTCCATCGTCAAATGAAGCTTGTCGTCGATGCTGCTATCCCCTACGCGCGTCCCTATGCTGAGCAGCTGGGACGCGCTGACTTTCTGCCTGCCGCTGAGATAACGTCCGCTGCCGTCCGCGATGCCGACGCTCTCGTCGTACGCACTCGCACCCGCTGCGATGCCGCCCTGCTCGAAGGTTCGCGCGTCCGCTTCATTGCCACGGCTACCATCGGCTACGACCACCTCGATACCGCCTACCTCCACCGTCGCGGCATTGCCTGGACGAACTGCCCCGGCTGCAATGCCGGCAGCGTGGAGCAGTATGTGCACAGTGCTCTTTTGCGCCTCGCCTTGTCCGGGAAGGTGCGTCTGGATGTGTCCACAACGCTGGGCATCGTCGGCGTGGGGCACGTCGGCAGCCGCGTGGAGCGCATGGCACGGAAGATGGGGCTGTCGGTTCTTCTATGCGACCCGCCGCGTGCCGATCGCGGGGAAAGCGGCTTCATCCCTTTGGAAGATGTCATCCGCCATGCCGATATCATCACCTTCCATGTACCCCTGACCCGTACAGGCAGGCATGCTACGTATCACATGGCCGACGAACCCTTCTTCCGCCTTGTCGCTGAGGCTTCCCGTCACCCCGTCATAGTCAATACGAGCCGCGGGGAGGTCGTATGCACGGAGTCGCTTGTCCGTGCCTTTGACGAAGGTGTTTTACGCGCCGTCGTGGTGGACACTTGGGAGGACGAGCCCCGTATATCCCCCGAACTTCTGTGTCGCGCCTTTTTGGCTACGCCCCACATTGCAGGCTATTCTGCCGATGGAAAGGCCCGTGCCACGCAAATGGCTCTGGCCGCCGTGGCGCGGCATTTCGGCCTTGACAGGGATTTCGCGATTCTTCCGCCCGACCTGCCGGAAGGCTACGAATATCGTCCCTATGGTTTCGGCCTCCTCCCTCGCGAGGCGCATCATTTTCTCTCCTATATTCCCGAGGACGCCATGTACGCCCCCCTACGTCTGTTCGATCCCCTGTGCGACACGCTCGTCCTGCGCGCCCACCCCGAGCTGTTTGAGGCGATGCGAAGCCACTATCCATTGCGGCGGGAGTTTTCTTAGCAGAAGGGTGCGTAAACTTCTTTGGGAGTTGAAAACTTGTGGAGAGGTATTTTCTTTTGGCTATTGTTCCCCATTTTTATACACTTTGTGTATATTTGCACCCAAATATAAAAAAAGGACACACAGATGTACATTGCCGTATCGGGAAACATGGGGAGCGGGAAGACCACGTTGACGGAGATGCTGGCCGAATACTATGGCTGGACGCCGCGTTACGAGGTGGTGGACACGAATCCCTATCTTGAGGATTACTATGGGGACATACGCCGCTGGTCGTTCAATCTGGAAGTTTTTTTCCTGAAGGAGCGTTTCCGTGACCTGCTGGCCATTGCTGATCGCGACGACACGGTTATTCAGGACCGCTCCATCTTCGAGGGCGTGTATGTCTTTGCCGCCAACAACCGCCAGATGGGGAACCTCAGCGACCGCGATTTTGAATGCTACATGGAGTTGTTCGAGTCAATGATGATGGTGGCGAAGTATCCTGACTTGATGATATACCTGCGTGCCAGCGTACCGCATCTGGTAGAGAACATCCAGAAGCGCGGCCGCAGCTACGAGCAGGCCATCGCGCTTGACTACCTGGAAAACCTCAACCGACTATACGAGGAATTCATCTTCGAGAAA
Source organism: Alloprevotella sp. (assembly GCA_017477205.1). The sequence continues at coordinate 11,993 of JAFUXE010000009.1, read as the reverse complement.
TATCGGGGACGCCTCCTCGTTCTTGACGCGGACAACCTGGACTTCCAGCATGTCCGCGAGGACTTCAGCCGCGTCGTGAGCAAGATAGATTCCGAACTGTTCGGGCTGTTCTCACCAAGGGAGAAGTGACGTGCTTTCCCGGAATCTCAGGAACTTTCAACTTTCAACGTAAAAACTTTCAACTTTCAACCATGCATATCGCCATTGCCGGAAACATCGGGAGCGGAAAGACAACGCTCACCAAGATGCTATCAAAACACTACGGGTGGACGCCGCGCTTCGAACCCGTGGATCACAATCCCTATCTGGACGACTTCTACGCCGACATGGAGCGCTGGTCGTTTAATTTGCAGGTGTACTTCCTCAATAAGCGCTTCAAGGAAGTGGTGGAAATCAGCAAGAGCCAGGAAGTTATTATTCAGGATCGCACTATCTTCGAGGATGCGCGCATCTTTGCCCCGAACCTGCATGAGATGGGTATGATGAGCGACCGCGACTTCCAGAACTATTCCGACCTCTTCGACCTGATGATGTCGCTCGTTCAGTTGCCCGACCTGATGATTTACATCCGCAGTACCATCCCCAACATCGTCTCGCAGATACAGAAGCGCGGACGTGAATTTGAAAAGTCCATCCGCATCGACTACCTCCAGGGACTCAACGACCGCTACGAGAAGTGGATTGCCACCTATCAGGGACCGCTGATTATCGTTGACGGCGACACGACGAAATTCGAGAGTAAGCCCGAGGACTTCAGTCGTGTGACGGATAAAATCGACGCGCAACTGTTCGGACTCTTTAGTTGACGAGTTAACGAGTAACGAGCCGTTGTTCGTTGCCCATTGACCATTGAAATTTTTAATTTAGAATCGTATGCTCTACATATACAATACCCTGAGCCGCAGCAAGCAGCCCTTCCGCCCGATTCATGAGGGAAGGGTAGGCATGTACGTGTGCGGCCCCACCGTCTATGGTGACCCGCATCTGGGACATGCACGTCCCGCCATCACCTTCGACCTGTTGTTCCGCTACTTGACGCACCTCGGCTACAAGGTGCGCTATGTCCGCAATATCACGGATGTGGGCCATCTGGAGCATGATGCCGACGAGGGCGACGACAAAATCGCCAAGAAGGCACGCCTTGAACAACTGGAGCCGATGGAAGTGGCACAGTACTATACGAACCGCTACCACGAGGCAATGGCGCGCCTGAATGTGCTGCCGCCCAGCATCGAGCCGCACGCCACGGGACATATCATTGAGCAGGAAGAGCTCGTCAGGGAAATCATGGACAACGGCTTCGCCTACGAGAGCGACGGTAGTGTCTATTTCGACGTTGAAGCCTACAACCGCAAGCATCACTACGGCGTACTCTCCGGCCGCAACCTCGAAGATGTTATCAACCAGAGCCGCGACCTCGCAGGAGGTGACGAGAAGCGTAACCAGGTGGACTTCGCACTCTGGAAGAAGGCGAAGCCTGAGCACATCATGCGCTGGCCCTCGCCCTGGAGCGACGGCTTTCCCGGCTGGCATTGCGAGTGCACGGCGATGGGACGCAAGTATCTCGGCAAGCGTTTCGACATCCACGGCGGCGGCATGGACCTCGTGTTCCCCCACCATGAATGCGAGATTGCACAGGCAGTGGCATCGCAGGGAGAACCGATGGTGAACTACTGGATGCACAACAACATGATTACCATCAACGGGCAGAAGATGGGCAAGAGCCTCGGCAACTTCATCACGCTCTTCGAGTTCTTCAGTGGCGAGAACAAAAATCTCACGCAGGCTTACAGCCCCATGACGATACGCTTCTTCATCCTTCAGGCGCACTATCGCAGCACCGTCGATTTCTCCAATGAAGCCTTGCAAGCCAGCCAGAAAGGCCTGGAACGCCTGATGGAGGCCGTGGCAACGCTCCAGCGCATACAGCCCACGGAAGGCGGTGCCTTGGACGAGGCTTTCGCCCGCGAGCTCGAGGAGAAATGTACCGATGCTATGGACGACGACCTGAACTCGCCCATTGTCATCAGCCACCTTTTCGATGCCTGCCGCACCATCAACAGCCTCTACGACCACAAGCAGACCATTACGCCCGCGGGCTTGGAGGCCCTCAGCCGTGTGTTCCACACCTTCGCCTTCGACATCCTCGGCCTCCTGCCGCAGGGTGGGGGAGACGGTGAGCGTGCCGCCCGCGAGGACAGCTTCGGAAAGGCCGTTGACCTCCTGCTCGAAGTGCGCGCCAAGGCAAAGGCTGCCAAGGACTGGGCCACGAGCGACCTCATCCGCGACCGCCTCGGCGAAATTGGCTTCGAGGTGAAGGACACGCGTGATGGGGCCACGTGGAGGCTTTGAGGACTGAATGTCCCGGGGTATTCGGCTGGATGCCCCGGGCTCTCTGGATCCGGAGTTTCCATGTTATCAAAAGAAAAAACTAAGAAATGAACCTCATCCACTGGATAGACACCGTACTCTTCGGCTTGCCCGCCATCAAGGCCGTCACGCTGATAAGCCTTGTTTGTGCTCTGGGACTTGCGCTTGGAAAGTTGCGCGTCAAGGGCATAAGCCTGGGGGTGGCGTTTGTATTCTTCGTGGGCATCCTGGCGGGAAGCCTCGGCTTTGAAATAGACCACGACATGCTGGTGTATGCCGAGGACTTCGGTCTCATCATCTTTGTCTATGTCCTTGGATTGCAGGTGGGTCCCGGTTTCGTGAGCGCATTCCGCCACGGCGGCACGACGCTGAGCCTGATTAGTTTGGGGCTTGTGCTCTTCGGGACACTTGTGGCGCTGATACCCGCTTGGACGGGTGCCATTTCTATCGGCGAGGCTATGGGTGTGCTCTGTGGGGCCACCACCAACACGCCGGCCCTTGCTGCCGCCCAGCAGGAGCTCACGCAGCTTGGACATTCGCACGAGGGCATTGCCGCCGCCCTGTCGCTTGCCGTCACCTATCCCGTGGGCATGGTGGGTGTCATCTTTGCACTCATCGCCGTGCGTGTTTGGCTGCGCCACCACAAGGCCGTGGAGGAAAAGGGCGAGGACGACGAAGCCTTCATCGCCTCCTTTGAGGTGACGAATCCCGCCGTCTTCGGCAAGACCCTTGCGGAGGCTGCGGAACTTGGCAGCGGCAATTACGTGGCGAGCCGTATATGGCGGTCGGGAAAGGTGATTCTTCCCACGGCCAAGACGACGCTGGAACAGGGCGACCGCATCCTCGTCATCACGAATCCCAGGCAAATGAAGGCGTTGACGATATTCTTCGGCCAGCGCGACAATACCGACTGGAACAAAGCGGACATCGACTGGAACGCTCTGGATGCCCATCTGGTCTCCGAGCGCATCCTCATCACGCGCAAGGAGGTGAACGGGAAGCATCTTGGCACCCTGCGTCTCCGGGAGCGTTTCGGCGTGAACGTCAGCCGCGTGAAGCGTGCCGGCATACAGCTTGTTGCCACTCCCGACCTCGTGCTCCGCTTCGGTGACCGCCTGACGGTGGTCGGCGATGCCGGCAGTTGCGCGAAGGTTGCCGAGGAGCTTGGCAACACCGCAGGGGCGCTTGAAGAGCCCAACATGATAACCATCTTCGTGGGAATGGTGCTCGGGCTTGTTGTAGGATACATCCCGATAGCCATTCCCGGCATGAACGATGCCATACGCCTCGGCCTTGCCGGCGGTCCTATCGTCGTGGGCATTCTCATCGGTGCCTACGGGCCTCGTTTCCACATGGTGACTTACGTGACGACATCCGCCAACCGCCTCATCCGAAGCCTTGGCCTTTCGACGTACCTCGCCTGCTTGGGGCTCGACGCAGGGCCGCAGTTCCTGGAGACGGTCATGCGCCCCGCTGCACTCGGATGGATAGGGTACGGCGCGCTGGTAGCCGTCGTTCCTGTTGTCATCTTTGCCTGGGTGTCGATGCGTTGTTTCCGCCGTCCCTTCTCCACGACGGCGGGTATGCTCTGCGGAGCTATGGCCAACCCGATAGCCCTCGAATACGTCAACGACACCTATCCCGACGAGAAGACAAGCATCGCCTACACTTCCGTCTATCCGCTCTGCATGTTTGCCCGCGTCATCGTGGCACAGCTCATCGTCCTATTCTTCCTTTCGTAAAAACCTCCTGACAATGCAACGTTTAGAACAGACCCAGCGCGAGGAACAGACGCAACAGCTGCACGCCATGCAGGTGGCGATGGCTAACATATTGGAGCTCCCCCTGATGGATTTTCAGGAGCGCGTGCGCAACGAGATGGAGGACAACGAAGCCCTTGAGGAGGCCGGGCCGGAGGAGGACGGCTACGACGACGCTTCCGACCACGACCGCGAGGACGAGGACGGCAGCGAGGAGGGTAGGGCAGAGGACAATGCCCTGACGGATGAGACGGCGGACTATCTCACGGCCGACGATATCCCCGACTATCTCCTGCGCCAGCAGAACGCCCATGAGGAGCGTGAGTTCCAGTATGCCGACGCGGGCACTTCCTATGACGACCTCTACCGCCAGATGGGCGAGCAGGAGCTCTCGGCCGAGGAACGCGAGGTGCTGGAGTACCTCATCGGCAGCCTCGATGCCGACGGCTATCTCCGCAAATCCTCCGAGGTGCTGGCGGACGAACTTGCCATCTACCAGAACGTGGACGCCTCGCCGGAGACGGTGGAGCGCATGGTGCGGTTGCTGCAGACCTTCGAGCCGCGGGGCATCGCCGCGCGCAGCTTGCAGGAATGCCTGCAGATACAGCTTGACGACCCCGACTTCACCTCGCCCCACAAGCCGCTGGCGGGATTGCTCCTCGGCGAAAGCTTCCGCGACTTTGCGGCTCACCATTGGGACGTGCTCATGCAGCGCTATGGCGTGGAGAGGGAAGAGCTCGACGCCGCCGTGCGCCTCCTCACGCGCCTGAACCCCCGCCCCGGCAGCACGCTCGGCGATGTCACCACGGAGGTGGCTCCCAGCGTCATCCCCGACTTCTACGTCCACGTGGAGAACGGCATCCCCGGCGTCAGCCTCAGCCGCGGCGACGTCCCCGAGCTGCGCGTCAGCCGTGCCTTCCGCGATACGCTTCGCGAATACGCACCCCACCGTGACACGCTCTCCACGCGGCAACACAATGAATATATATACGCGCGCAAGAAGGTGAACGATGCCCAGCTCTTCATAGAGCTTGTCCGCCGTCGCCAGCGCACGCTGCTCTCCGTCATGCACAGCATCGTGCAGATCCAGGAGGCATTCTTCGTGAACGACGACGACGAGGCTCTCCTTGTGCCGATGGTACTGAAGGACGTATCGCAGCGCGCCGGCGTGGACCTCTCCACCATATCCCGCGTCACCGCCGGAAAGTACGTCCAGACGGACTGGGGCGTCTATCCCCTGCGCTTCTTCTTCTCCTACCAGTTCACCTCCTCCGAGGGCGAGGAACTTTCCTCGCGCCAGGCACGTGCCATGCTGAAGGAGGTCATCGACTCGGAGGACAAGTCCCGCCCCATGACGGACGAGAAGCTGGCCGCCGAGATGAAGCTGCGCGGCCAGCCCATTTCGCGCCGCACCGTCGTGAAGTACCGCGAAATGCTCGGCATCCCCGTTGCAAGGCTGAGGAAAAAATAATTAAAAGTCAATAGATTGGAAAACAAATACCTCATACTCTCGGCGCAGGTCATCTCGCTGCTGTTCTCGCCCTTCCACATGCCCGTGATGGCGTTCTTCCTCCTGCTGTTCTTCAGCTATATGAGCCTGCTTCCCCTGAGTCTCAAGACAGCTATTCTCGTCGTGGTGTGGCTCTTCACGATAGCCCTTCCGCGCGTGTCCATATTCTTCTACCGCAAGCTCAACGGCTGGTCGCGCTACCATCTGGGGCGGCGTGCCAACCGCTTCGTCCCCTACGGCATCTCCATCCTGTGCTATGCCGCGCTGCTCTACATGATGTACATCTACCACATGCCGACGTTCACGCAGGGCATCATCGTCGGCGCGCTGGCCATACAAATCTCCTGCACCATCATCAACAACTGGGTGAAGGTAAGCACGCACGCCGCTGCCGCCGGCGGATGCCTCGGCGCCCTGCTCGCCTTCTCTGCCATCTTCCGTTTCGACCCCACCTCGTGGCTCTGCCTCTGCGTCCTGCTATGCGGCCTCGTCAGCACCTCGCGCCTCGTCCTGCGCCAGCACCAGCTGCGCGACGTGGGGCTTGGCACGCTCGTCGGCGTCCTCTGCGGCTTCTTCTGCATCTTTTTTATCTGAAAACAAATACACACAAAACACACCTATGGAAAAAGTTCTCGTCAGCGTAATAATGGGCAGCCAGTCCGACCTTCCCGTGATGGAGCGTGCCTTCGACACCCTGCGGGGTTTCGGAATCCCCTTTGAGACGCGCATCCTCAGTGCCCACCGCACGCCCGCCGAGGTGGAAGCGTATGCCCGCGGCGCTGCCGGCAGGGGTGTCCGCGTCATCATCGCCGCCGCCGGCATGTCCGCCGCCCTGCCCGGCGTCATTGCCGCCCAGTCGCCGCTTCCCGTCGTCGGCGTACCCGTCAAGGGCATGCTCGACGGCCTTGACGCCCTGCTCAGCATGGCGCAGATGCCTCCCGGGGTGCCCGTTGCCACGGTAGGCGTGAATGCCGCCGCCAATGCCGCCCTCCTCGCCGTGCGCATCCTGGCCCTCGGCGATGCGCAGACAGCCCGGCAGCTGGAAGCCTTCCGCGAGGAACAGCGCCGGAAGGTGCTGAAGGCGGATGAAGAAGTTATAAAAAGTAAACAAGCAGACGAGTAAACCAGCCCTTTCCGGCGCAGCAAGCTTGTCTACTGGTTTACTTGTCAACTCGTCAACTCATCAACTCATCTCACGATGTCCCACGAAGTACATATCGGAAAACTGACGCTCGGCGGCCGGAACCCCATCCGCCTGCAGAGCATGACGACCGCCTCGACGAACGACGTCGAAGCCTGCGTCGCCCAGTGCGTCAAAATCATCGAGGCCGGCGGCGACCTCGTCCGCCTCACCACGCAGGGCCTGCGCGAGGTGGAGAGCCTGCGCCGGATAAAGGAACGCCTGCGCGCCCTCGGCTACGACGCGCCCCTCGTCGCCGACGTCCACTTCAACGCCGCCGTCGCCGATGCCGCCGCCGCCGTTGCCGAAAAGGTGCGCATCAACCCCGGCAACTACGTGGACCCCGCGCGCCGGTTTAAGCACCTCGAATATACCGACGAGGAGTACCGGCGGGAGCTGCAACGCCTCGACGAGCGCTTCTGCCGCCTGCTCGCCATCTGCCGGGAGCATCACACGGCCCTGCGCATCGGCGTGAACCACGGCTCCCTCTCCGACCGCATCATGTCGCGCTACGGCGACACGCCCGCCGGCATCGTTGAGAGCTGCATGGAGTTTCTCCGCATCTGCCGGCGCGAAGGCTTTCAGGATGCCGTCGTCAGCATCAAGGCCAGCAACGTCCTCGTCATGGTCGAGAGCGTGCGGCTCCTGGGCAGGACGATGTCCGGCGAAGGCATGGACTTCCCCCTGCACCTCGGCGTCACGGAGGCCGGCGAAGGCGAGGACGGGCGCATAAAGAGCGCCTGCGGCATCGGCACGCTCCTCTCCGAAGGGCTTGGCGACACCGTCCGCGTAAGCCTGAGCGAAGCCCCCGAATGCGAGATTCCCGTCGCCCGCAGCCTGGTGGAAAGCATCGACGCCTGCCGGGCATTGCGCTCCCGTATGCACATCTCCGGCGACACCCTGACGCTCCCCACCCACGAAGCCGACTGGGAAACGCTCTGCCTGAGGGCATCGGCGGCCGTCGCCCCCGCCCTCATCGCGCGAAGCGCCCGCAACCTTGTGATTACGGACGGGCATTTCCCCGCCGGGCAGCTTCAGGAACTTGCCGACCGCATCCTCCAGGCCACGCGCATCAGGTTCACGCGTACCGAGTACATCTCCTGCCCCGGCTGCGGCCGCACCCTCTACGACCTTCCCGGCACCATCCGCCGCATCAAGGCCGCCACCTCCCACCTCGTCGGGCTGAAAATCGGCATCATGGGCTGCATCGTCAACGGCCCCGGCGAGATGGCCGATGCCGACTACGGCTACGTCGGTGCCGCGCGCGGCAAGGTCTCCCTCTACCGCGGCAAGGAGTGCGTGGAGAAAAACATCCCCGAGGCCGACGCCGTCAGCCGCCTCCTCCGGCTCATTGAGGACGATGCCCGGAAAGGCAAGTGAGCGCCCCCGAGTTGAAACACGAAGAGCACAAAGAGCACGAAACACGGATGATTCATTTCCCGCGATTGATTTCGTGCCTTTTGTGACCTTCGTGGTTTGAATAAAAGCCCTCGTGGCTTAAGCATAAACCTTTTTGTGACGAAATAGACAGCTTGGGCAAAAAAGCGTTTGTATTTTTTGCCGGTTTAAACATAATTCCTATCTTTGCACCGTAAGCACGCGTAGCCCGCAAGGGCGAGGTGGGCTGACAGACATGATTAAAGGACGTTTACGAACGTAATCTTCTTCGTTCAAATCTCGCAAATTTGCAACTGATTCGGAAGATGCGCAACGGAACGTCTGCGTTGGGAGTATTATATATCCGTGCTTCCCTCTTTACGAGGTACACATTATTATATATAATAACTCACTGGCGTGGGCTGCGCGTTGCTTATCCTGAATTAGGGGCAATGCGAGAGCCTGAACGAGGGGTGAGCAAGTAGTACAGACTCTCACGCCTTTTTTCATATCTCAAACTTTCTTTATAACACACAGATTAGTTTTGCACGGCCGAATCCGGGGAGTCTATAGGCCATTTAAAGCTTTATAAAAATGAAGACGAAAGCATTCAGGCAGATGGCTGCACTTTTCGTGGCATCTCTCTCGTTGGCTTATTGCTCAAATGTTTAACTATAAACTATTCAAATTATGAAAAAAATGAATTATAAAGCATCACTACTTGTATTAACGATGCTTTTGTGTGGTTGCTCACAGCGGCTGGTTGACTTTACTGTAATTTCAACCCAAAATGTACCTCTAACAGAAAGGGGCGAAGTCTTATTGAAAGCGAACATGCGCGTAGAAGGCTCAGACACAAAGTGGCAAGTTTTGTTTGTACCAGGTATCCCAAGCATGAAGGAGGCCATAGACAGAGCCATTCGCAAATATAATGGTGCCGTAGCCTTGGCTGATGGCGTTGTGTATTCAAAAGCATGGAGTATCGGTTTATTTGGTCAGTCAACTTATACGGTTGAGGGAACTCCGTTATACCCCCTACATTCAGGCGAGGGTGTTACCACAACACCTGTAGAGTATCAAAGGAACGGAAATGGGAATAATAATCAGCAGGTTCAATACCATCAGAATGATACACGTCACGCTCAAACTCAAACTCAGACTCAGACTCAGACTCAAATCGAGACACAACAGCAGCCAGAGGTCTCTACCCAGAGAGTGATGCGTGTGACTCATATTGTAGAAGGTGAGAAGAATGTCTCAGAGCTGGCAATGATGTATGAGGTTTCCGTATCCGACATTCTTACTTGGAATCAAATGAATACTACGTCATTGAAAAAAGGCCAGAAAGTAATCATTTACTTGCCTTATGTTGAATAGGTATCATTAAAACAAATATAAAAATGAAACGTCTCGTATTTTTAATTACCCTCTTCTGCCTGAGCATACCATATTCATTGGCACAGAAGAAATATGAAGTTGTCTCACAGAAGTCTGTGGCTGTTCGTAAAGCTCCTTCAGTAAAATCCGCAGTTGTTGGTCAACTTTTTGTTGGGCAAAAGATTGATGTGGAGAACACGGTAGGCGAATGGGCCGTGGTTGTGTACAACAACAAGTTGGCCTATGTCTCCAAGAAATTTCTGAAAGAAGTTGAACAGCCTAAGCCTAATGTCATTTATGAGATTGTTGAAATACCTGTAGAATCCGCGAATAGTGGTAACTATTTACAATCTGAAACATTTGACCCAAAGACAAACTCGTCTTCGACAAACGTCTCATCAACTGATGCAGACTCTACGTCAGAAGAATCGCTGCCGGATCATGACTTTACTGGATTATCTTATACTGCAGATTTTGACTATGTAAAATATGGTATTTGGTCCCTCTGCAGCCATGTATTTGACATAAGATCAAGCGGATTTGGCTATTCACTCTCAACGGGAAGTGATTTTAGAGAACACTCTACTCTTACCGCAAAGATAGGTCCGAACTACATTGTTCCTATTTCTAAGGAAGTATTCTTCTATGTTCCGCTCTATGCATCGTTAAATTGGAGTAGTTATAGTGTTGGTAGTGGAAAGACGTTTAAGACGAAGACGAAATTCCAATTTGGATTAGAATTAACGCCGTCAATAGGAATTGAACTGGGGAATGTGACGTTATTCGGCGGCTTCGCTTTCGGATGGACAGAGAAAGCGGACAAAATAGCTACCGGGTTTAATGTCGGTTTGGGCTACCGTGTTGATTTATGAGTACAATCGTTGTATTTGACGCGAAAAGGCTTCACGCTGTCTATACGCGAAAACTAAAATAATACTTGAAGCCAAAATCATTAAACATCAAACAAATGAAAAAGCATTATTCAACTCTGATTGCAATGTTTTTGCTATTCATTGCAGCAAACACTTTCACTGCCTGTGGTGGTGATTCAGTGGATGACACGACTCAAGGTACACTTGTCATTAAAAACAAAAGTACCTATTCTCTTTCACGTTTTTCGGTTGTATTCATAAATTCGAGAGGGGAGAAAATTTCAGATATAGATAAAGGGACATTTGATCCTGGTTCTACACAAACGTGTACAATTCCTGTTGGTGCCACAGAATACTATATGCGAACTCTTCTTGGCGGAACATACTTCTTCTCTCCCAATTATCTAGTGTCAATAAAAAAAGTTACACTAGACAACTCTACTGTGGGCGAGTGGAAAACAAACTGATCTAACTCTCAAAGATTTTTGTGTTCCTAAAGAAGAAGCAAATTAAAGTATCCAACAACAATAAGTAAGGCACAAAGTTTCATGGTGGGGAGCCGTACCGACATCCTCGGCTTCGGTTCCCCGCCCTGTAGTTGTAATTATTTCCTTTATAGCATTTATACAATATGAAAACAAAACTGTTCAAACTGATGGCTACGATGTTCGTGGCAGTGCTTTCTCTCGGTTTCACCTCTTGCGGAGATGACGAAGACGAGAACAATCCCCAAAGACCTGATGAAGAAGAAGTTGACCCGAGACAGACGGAAGAAGCCACGATTGTCGGTTCCTGGAAGTGGAACTTTGATATCGATGGCTATGAAATAGTAACATTCTATGCCAATGGAACAGGGCAAACCTATGAGTGGGATGATTCAGATGAGTCTATTGAGCGATTCTTATATAGTTTCGACAAAGACCACATGAGACTTACCATAACAGTGATTGAAGAAGAGGATGCCTCTGGAAGGAGGGTATATGAAGAACGCGAAACGGAAACCTATACTGTTATAGAACTCTCGCAGGAGCGTCTTATCATCCTCGACTGGGGTGATGAAGGTTTTTCCACGCTTGTCCCTTATAAAGGCGATGTCATCACGTCTCTTTATAAACAATGACGAGAAGAATCCGATAAAATAAGCAGAGAATACCATAATGAATAATTAACGTGTTTAACGTCCAACTTTTTGGGGACACTTCATCCCGTCACGCCCTCGCACAGCTCGAAACGTGACGGGGATAAGCATGATGCGTTGCCTCTGGCAACATTTAGTGGACTATAATATACAAGTGTCCGCTGTGGCGCCGGCAGAAGGTGTGCGGACATCTCGATTTGAGGTAAGCGCAAAGCTCACTTCAAGGTAAGCGCACACCTCGCTTCAAGGTAAGCGCAAAGCTCGGGGGTGAGGTAAGCGCAAAGCTCAAGGTGAGGTAAGCGCAAAGCTCACTTCAAGGTAAGCGCACACCTCGGAAAGAGATGTCCGCACAGCTTATAACCCTAAAAACCTACAAACCAAAAACCAAAAAACCAAAAAACCTACAACC
>JAFUXE010000008.1 GCA_017477205.1 Alloprevotella sp. | reverse complement strand
TCTCTTTTTCTTTGTGACTCCGGCGGGATTCAAACCCACAACCTTCTGATCCGTAGTCAGATGCTCTATTCAGTTGAGCTACGGAGCCTCCGTTTGAATAGTACCTATTCTAATAAACCCATATAACCCTATGCCTTTCAGAAGTAGTGACTCCGGCGGGATTCAAACCCACAACCTTCTGATCCGTAGTCAGATGCTCTATTCAGTTGAGCTACGGAGCCCTTTTCTGTTAAGCGGGTGCAAAAGTACACAATTATTTTATTCACGCCAAAGCTTTCGCCGTTTTTTTACGTCAAAGTACGAAAAAAGTCAAAAAACACGCCGAAAAATCCTGCCTACAGGGGCGTCAGTCCAACCACAAGATGCCGCAGGACACGCAGCATACCATCAGAACAATTCGAAGGGCAAACAAAATAATACGGCAACATGTTTGGAAGACTGAATCTTTATCCGTACTTTTGTGGCGAGAACAGAAGAAACAACAAGGACAAAATCCTACTGCTTTATGATACGTGCAAGAATAATCGTATCTTTGTGTGCAGGGATATATATGGTATGGTATATCTCATGCCTTCTCATATCATTTCTGCTATGGAACTATCCTATCCAAGAAAGAGGGGGACAGTTATACGTTTTTCCGGACACAAAGAAGTCGGCATTAATGGATAGAATCCTGAGCATCCAGATTGATAACGGCATACTGGGAGACAGGGCGTATTACTATCAAGTTTATACTGATACAACTCGCATGGACGAAACTTCATATACAGTTCAAAACCGATATGCCGTAGAATACGACGAAGACAATACGACATTCTTCTACGTATTCTTAAAGGCAATAAAGGGGTATGCTTCTTTCTGCACGATGAACCAAGGCAAAGAGACTCACGTGGTCTTGAAAGGATACTATATGGAAGACTGCCGTCCTGATACAGTTGACAACGTGGTACTCTTAAGTGAAAACTATAGAGATTTTTCACAAAAAATACCATTCTCTGAACGAAAAGACGTAATTACATCCTTTGAAAATGAGTTTCTAAATAAAACAGGGGGCTTCCAACGCGATGACATGCAAGGCTTCTTCTCGTACACGGACTCGCGCTTTTGGGAAACACCTTCGCCTCATATATTTGCATTTTTTATTTTCGTCTTTTGCGTCATCTTCTTCCTTTTCGTGAAATGACGACATCAAAAAAGGCCGGCGGATTCCGTCGGCCTGGATGTGCTGGGCGCACGAGATACGCCCTTTGGGTCTGCAAGTTATTGGGGCTGCAAGCAGCTCGTCCCTTACTCAGCCTTCACGCGGTTGAGATAGGAACCGTCGCGCGTGTCCACCTCGATGATTTCGCCTTCGTTGATGAAGAGCGGAACGCGAACCTCCACGCCGGTCTCCACCTTTGCAGGCTTCAGCGTGTTCGTGGCGGTGTCGCCCTTGAGGCCGGGCTCGGTATAGACGATTTTGAGCTTCGTCTTCACAGGCATCTCGGCATAGAGAATGGTCTCGGTGCTGGCGTCGCTGACAACCTCCACGATGTCGCCCTCCTTCATGTAGGCAACGCCGGTGATGAGGTCGCGGGCGATGGGCACCTGCTCGAAGGTTTCGTTGTTCATGAAGATGAAGTCCTCACCTTCCTGGTAGAGGTACTGATACTGGCGGCGTTCAACACGCACGTCCTCAAGGGCTTCGCCGATGTTGAAGCGCTTTTCCAGCACGCGGCCGCTGACAACGTCTTTCAGCGTGGTGCGCATGATGGTATTGCCCTTGCCGGGCTTCACGTGAAGGAAATCGATGCAGAAATAGAGCTTGCCGTCCATGCGGATGCAGGTTCCCTTCTTGATGTCTTGTGACTTGATCATTGCTGTATGTTTTTTAGGTGTTTTTTATTTCGAGCGCGAAAGTAAGAAAATATCTGAAAAACAGAAAAGGAACGTGCAAAAAGATTACAGCTGCGGGGGTAACAGGTGAAGGCGCGTGGAGTTGCTGCCCTTCAGGAGTATGGTGTAACCTTGCAGGGGACGCTCGCGAAGTTCTGCCACGACGGCTTCCACGTCAGGGAAGTAGCGATGGGTGCCGACGTAGGGGAGGTATTCTTCTCCCACGAGCCACACTTGCTCTGCGCCGACGCTTCCGGCGAGCTCCACAAGGCGGCGATGTTCTGCGGCAGAGGCGTCGCCGAGTTCCTTCATGCTACCCAGGATGAGCATCTTGTGGGCATCGGGGATGAGGCGGAAATTGGAGAGTGCTGCCGCCATGCTCGTAGGGTTCGCGTTGTAGGCATCGACGATAAGGCGGTTGCGGCCCGTCTCGCGCAGCTCGCTACGGCTGTTGGTGGGGCGGTAGGCAGCAAGGGCGCGGCAGACTGCGGCCTCATCGACGCCAAAGTGAAGGCCAACGGCACACGCGGCCAGGGCATTCGGGAGGTTGTAGCTGCCGATGAGCTGCGTGCGGACTTCATGCCACTCGCCTCCACGCCTGCGCCAACGGAAGGAGAGAAAGGGGTCGCAGGCAAGGACTTCGCCTTCCACGTCGGCATCGTGCCCGGGGGCGCCATAGGTCACGGCGGGCAGGTCGCGGGCTATGCCGCAAAGCGTCTCGTCCTCAGCATGCAGGAAGATGAAGGTACCGGGACGGGAGCGGAGGTCGTCGTAAAGCTCGCCCTTCGTGCGGACTACGCCCTCGAAGGAACCGAAACCCTCCAGGTGGGCCTTGCCCACGTTCGTGATGAGTCCGCAGTCGGCCTGCACGATGCGGGAAAGCGCGCGGATTTCCCCGGGATGGTTGGCGCCGGTCTCTATGACGGCGATTTCGTGTTCCGGACGCAGGCGCAGCAAGGTGCGCGGCACGCCGATATGGTTGTTGAGGTTTCCCTGCGTATAGAGCACGTTGAAGCGTTCGGCAAGCACGGCGGAACAGAGTTCCTTCGTCGTCGTCTTGCCGTTCGTGCCCGTGATTTGCAGCACGGGAAGGCCGAGTTCACGGCGATGGAGGGCCGCAAGGTCCTGCAGGGCCGCAAGGGCATCGGGAACAAGGAGCAGGCGCTCGTCCTGCGCAGCCACCCCGGCATCATCGACCACGGCATAGGCGCAGCCGTCCCGAAGCGCTTGCAGGGCAAAGCTGTTGCCGTCAAAGTTCCCGCCGCGAAGGGCGAAGAATACGCTGCCCGGCTCGATGCTTCGCGTGTCGGTCGTGACGCAGGGAACGCCTTTGAAATAATCGTAATAGAGGAAATTGAGTACGGATGACATGGAACGATTGTACTATTTGCTGTTGGGCGGTTAAAGTCAGCCAATCTCTTCAAAGTCCACATATTCTCCCTCGTCGGCACGAAATATCTTGCCGTCCTCGCCGCGCGCGGCATGCTCTCCCCCACCCTGCCTCTTGGCTTCACGCGGGCGCGGAGCCTCGTCGCGGGAAGGCGTGCTTTCCGAACCGCCGAAGCGCGAGAAGAACCAACGCGAAAGGGCGTTGAGCAGCACGGTGGGCATCAGGATGACAAGAAAGAAGGCTGCAAGAAGCAGGAGCAAGAGGAAAGAAAGTATGTACACGATGGAGGATGTGTTTATGCGTTCGTAGTTTACCGCTTACTTTTTCATCACGAGACTCGTCACGATGTAAAGCGGCACGATGGCGGCGAAGGCGCCCCAGCCGAGAAGGACGAGGAGCACTACGCTGAGGACCATGAAGCTGAGGCGGAGTTCGTTGCCGCGCCAGCCGTAGCTCTTGAACTTGAGGGCAAACATGGGAATCTCCGACACCAGCAGCCAGCAGCTCAGGGGGACAAGCGCCATGAGGCAGCCGAAAAGCAGCTCGGGATGGCCCATCGCGGCCGTTCCGGGAAGCAACATGCCCAAAGAGGCGAAAAAGAGTGCGTTGGCAGGCGTCGGCAGGCCGATGAAGCCAAGAGCCTGACGCTCGTCGAGGTTGAACTTGGCGAGGCGCAAAGCGGAGAAAGCGCTAATGAGGAAGGCGGCAAAGGAGGCCTCTAAGCTCACGCGGCACATCACGAGAAGGCTGAAGAGGATGGCTGCGGGAGCAAGGCCAAAGGTGATGTCGTCCGCCAGGGAGTCAAGCTCCTTGCCGATGGGGGAGCTGACACCAAGGAGGCGTGCGGCAAAGCCGTCGAAAAAGTCGAAAAGCGCGCCACAGACGATGCCGATATAGGCATAGCCGAACTCTGCATGCAAGGCAAAATACACGGCCACGCATCCGCAGAGCAGGTTGCAGCACGTCAAGGCGTTGGGGATGTGCTTCTTCATGGCTTCAGGTGGCCTATGACAGTCTGGTTACCCACCGTCTTCTGCCCAACGGAAACGGAAATCTCCGTACCGAGGGGAAGATAGACGTCCACACGCGAGCCAAACTTAATGAAACCCAGATGCTCGTCAATATAGCACTCCTCGTCCGGACGCGCATAGGTGACGATGCGGCGTGCCATGGCTCCGGCAACCTGACGGACAAGAATCTCCTGCCCCGCAGGCGTCTCGATGACGACGGTGGAGCGTTCGTTCTCAATAGAGGCCTTGGGCAGCCAAGCCTTGTGGAAGTTTCCGTCCTGATGGGAAACGTACTTGACGAAGCCGTCAACGGGATACCAGTTGGCGTGTACATTCGTGAGCGACATGAAGATGGACACCATCATGCGGCGGTCGCGGAAGTATTCGTTTTCCTCCACCTCTTCCACTACGACAACCTTGCCGTCGGCAGCAGCCACCACGAGGTTTTCGGTTTCCTCGTTGGGAAAGCGGCGTATGGGACAACGGAAGAAGTTGACGACAATAGCATAGACGACGATGCTGACGGAGAGAACGACATAGAAGGGGACGGGAGTTATCGCAGCCCGGAAAAGGTACAACAAGCCACACAGCAATGCAAGGCAAATGAAACCGTAAACAAGCGTGTTGACCCCCTCGTGATGGAGCCGTATTCTCTTGATATGACTAAGCTTTCGCATAAATGTGCTCTCGGTTAGGGCAACTCATGTTGCTGGCCGATGGCCAAATGTTTAGTTTTAACATGCAAAAATACTATAAACCCCGTTTCCCACAAAATAAATCGCAAAAAAATGGCATCTCAAACTGACAAAACGGCATTTCGATGAAAAAAGATGCCGAAAAACTTGGCGGGAAATGCCGAGAAACTTGGCGGGAAATGCCGAAGAAGCACTCAGCTCTCCGCCCAAAGTGCGGCAAGGGTGCTTTCGAGTTCCTCGGCAGAAAGACGGAGGCGGAACTGTCCGTTCTGGGCCACCGAGATGGCGCCCGTCTCCTCCGAGACGACGATGGCCAGGCAGTCGCTCTTCTGGGATATGCCCAACGCGGCGCGATGGCGGAGGCCGAGGCTCTTGGGGATGTCGGAGTCGTGGGAGACGGGAAGCAGGCAGCCGGCAGCCACGAGGCGGTGGCCGCTGACGACGAGGGCACCATCGTGAAGGGGCGAATTCTTGAAGAAGATGTTTTCGATGAGACGCTGCGAAATGTCGGCGTTGATTCTCTCGCCCGTTGCGATGACGTCGCGGAGGCCGTCAAGGTGTTCAACGATGATGAGCGCGCCCACCTTCTGTTTTCCCATGCTCATGCAGGCAAGGACGATGGGCATGATGTCCGCCTTGTATTCCTCTCCCTGCTTGCCGTTTTGAAAGAAACGCCGCAGGAAAATCGTGCTGCGCTTGGAGCCGATGGTGGAGAAGAAATGGCGTATGTCGTCCTGAAACAGAACCACCAGGGCAACCGCACCCACGCTGACAAGGTTGTTGAAGATGCCACCGAGCAGGCGCATGTCAAACACGCGCGAAACCAGTATCCAGCAGACCAGGAACACCAAGATGCCGGAGAAGAGGTTGCTGCTGCTGCTGTCCTTCATCAGGCGCCAAAGGTAATAGAGCAGGAGGGCGACAAGCAGGATGTCTATGATGTCTTTGAATCCAAAAGAGAGCATGGGCGGAGGAGGTTTTCTGAGAGATTAGGAGAACATACCTTAAACGAGTTGGCCGGCAACGCGAACCACCTGCACGGCATCGCGGACATCGTGGACACGCAGGAAGTGGGCACCGGAAAGGAGCGCCGCCGTATGGAGAACCGTGGTGCCCGTGAGCGCACCGGAGGGTTCAACGTCAAGCAGGCGATAAACCATACTCTTGCGCGACACGCCGACGAAGAGCGGACAGCCCAACTCGTGGAAGTCGGCAAGATGGCGCATGATTTCATAGTTCTGCGACAGCGTCTTCCCGAAGCCGAAGCCCGGGTCCACGACGACATCGCCGACGCCCAGCGAGCGCAAAGTTTCCAGGCGCCGGGAGAAATACAGGAAAACGTCGCGGAGAAGGTCTTCGTAAGCAGGAGCATCCTGCATCGTGGAGGGCGTGCCCTGCAAGTGGGTGAGGACATAGGGTACGCGAAGGGCTGCCACGGTGCGGAACATGTCGCGGTCCAGCTGTCCGCCGCTGATGTCGTTCACCATCTGCACGCCGAACTCTTCCACGCACATGCGCGCCACGTCGGCACGAAAGGTGTCAACGGAAACGGGGAAGTCGTCGCCCAGCTCGGCGCGCAACAGGCGAAGGCCCAGACGGAGGCGTCGCATCTCCTCTTCCGCCGGCACGTCTGCCGCCCCGGGACGGCTGCTATATGCCCCGACATCTGCCCACTGGGCACCCTCATCGCAAATCTGCCTCACACGAGCAAGAATCTCTGCCTCCGTCTCCATGCGGCTCGCCGCATAGAAGGAGTCGGGCGTGAGATTCAGGATGCCCATCACCTGCGGACAATCCAATGTCAGGAGGCGTCCGCGCAGATTCAGCGTGTAGGGAATGAGGCTCATTCGGAAACTTTTCGTAATACGACGGCTGAACGGGCCGGGATGTAAAGCTGCAGCCAGCCTTTGCCCTGGCGATGGAGCAACGGGTCGTGGTTTGTAAAGTGACGCATGGAATCGTCAGCAAAGCCGTAACCGCCGAACTCCTTGGCGTCGGTATTCAGGATGACATCATACGCACCCTCGGCAACGCGGAATCCGTAGTCGGTATAGCTGCGCGTAGGACTGAAGTTGAAGACGAAGACGAGATCGCCACGCTTGTAGGCAAGAATCTGGTCGCCGTCGTCGTGCCAAATCTCCTCCACGGGGAAGCCCTTCGTCTTGGGACGTCCGGCCTTCGCACGTCCGGCCTTTTCGCCCTCCGTCTGAATGGGTACAAAGCATTGCCGCACAACGCCAAGCATAGCGCGGTCGAAATCGCCGAGCCAATGGTAGCAGAGTTCCTTGTTATCAACCAGGCTCCATTGGCGACGGGCATATTTGTGGCTCCATCCGTTGCCTTCCCTCGGAAAGTCTATCCATTCGGGATGGCCGAACTCGTTGCCCATGAAGTTCAGGTAGCCGCCGTTGATGGTGGAAGCGGTAACAAGGCGTATCATCTTGTGGAGCGCGATGCCGCGACGCGCCATATCGTTCTCATCACCCTTCCGGAAATGCCAGTACATGTCAGCATCTATGAGACGGAAGACGATGGTCTTGTCGCCCACCAGAGCCTGGTCGTGACTTTCGCAGTAGGAGATGACCTGCTCGTCGGCACGGCGGTTCGTGAGTTCCCACAGGATGGCGCTGGGATGCCAATCCTCGTCAGAGCGTTCCTTTATGGTCTTTATCCAGAAGTCGGGGACATTCATCGCAAGGCGGTAGTCAAAGCCGTAGCCGCCACTGGTGAAAGGAGCCGCCAAACCTGGCATTCCGCTCACCTCTTCTGCGATGGTGATGGCAGAAGGGCGTACCTCATGGATGAGAAGGTTGGCAAGCGTCAGGTAGCAGATGGCGTTGTCGTCCTCCGCACCGTTGAAATAGTCGCCATAGCCGCCAAAGGCCTCGCCAAGGCCGTGGCTGTAGTAGAGCATGGACGTTACGCCGTCAAAACGAAAGCCGTCGAACCGGAACTCCTCAAGCCAGTATTTACAGTTGGAAAGGAGGAAATGAAGGACTTCGTTCTTGCCATAGTCGAAGCAAAGGCTGTCCCAGGCCGGATGCTCGCGGCGAGGTCCTGAATAAAAATACTGCGAAGGGTCGCCGGCCAGATTGCCCAAGCCTTCCAGCTCGTTCTTGACAGCATGGCTGTGGACAAGGTCCATGATGACGGCAAGGCCTGCGGCATGAGCCTCATCAATGAGTTGCTTCAGTTCCTCGGGCGTACCGAAGCGGCTGCTGGGCGCGAAGAAGTTGGAAACGTGATAGCCAAAGGAGCCGTAATAGGGATGCTCCTGAATGGCCATGATTTGCAAACAGTTATACCCGTCGGCAATAACGCGCGGAAGGACGTTGCGGCGAAATTCGTCGTAGGTACCTACTTTTTCCGCGTCCTGTCCCATGCCTACGTGACACTCATAGATGAGCAGAGGAGTACGTGTAGGGCGGAAGTTCTTGACGCGGAATTCATAGGGCTGCACATCCCAAACCTGTGCGGAGAAAATCTTTGTGCGCTCATCCTGGACAACACGTGTTGCCCACGCGGGAATGCGCTCCCCTTCTCCGCCGTCCCAATGGACACGCATCTTGTAGAGCTGGCCGTGCTGCATGGCCCGTGCGGGAAGCTTCAACTCCCAGTTTCCGGTTCCCGGAATCCGTTTGAGGCGGTATTCTTCCGTCTCCTGCCAGCCGTTGAAGTCGCCGACAAGATATATGTCCGTCGCATTGGGGGCCCACTCGCGGAAAACCCATTGGCGCGGCGTGCGATGAAGGCCAAAGTAGAGGTGGCCTGTGGCAAAGTCGCCGAGGGACTTCTTTCCGCCCGATGTGAGTTCATTGACTTTATAGAGCACATGTTCGTGGCGGCCCTGTATGGCATCCGCATAAGGCATGAGCCACTTGTCATCGCGCACGAGGCGCAACTTGGGGGATTTCTTTGTTTTCATAGCCTGAAATTTGTTCATATACCGGGAATTCAATTTTCTACACGACCGTTGCGATACGTTCCCTTACGCTTGACGTTACCGTTTTGGTCGTATTCGACGAACTTGCCGTCCTTCTCTCCATTCGTGAAATGGCCATCGAAGCGGCTGCCGTCGGCATAGACTATTGTGCCTTTCCCGTGGCGCTGGTTTTCGTGGAACTGTCCCTTGTACTTCTCGCCGTCCTGCATTCTCAGGACGCCCTCGCCCTCCATCATGTTGTCCTTCCATTGTCCCTGGTACTCATATTCGTTCTTGCGCTTGTAAGTACCAAAGCCGTTGCGTTTGCCTTCTTTCCATTCCCCCGTGTAGTTGGCAACGCCTTTCCACGTATAGGTACCTTGTCCGCTGGGTTCGCCATCCTGAAAATGTCCCTGATAACGGTCGCCGTTGGCAAAGATGAAGATGCCCTCACCCGTACGCATGCCCTTGGCATAGTCGCCCTCGTACCGATCGCCGTTCTTGAACTTGTAGGTGCCTTTTCCGTCCTGATAGTCGCCTCTCCAGTCGCCGGAGTAGAAGTCGCCATTGGCATAGTAGAAGGTTCCGCGTCCATGACGCACGTTGTTGTGCCATTGACCCTCATACTTGGAGCCGTCGCCCCAGTCGAAGTACCCAACACCTTCCTTCTTGTCCTCTTTCCATTCGCCACGGTAGAACGCGCCGCTGGCATACTTATAGGTACCCTTTCCGTTTCTGACGTCATCTTCCCAATCGCCTTCGTAGATGTCACCATTATAGTAGGTCATGGTGCCCTTGCCTTTCTTGGCATTCCTGTCCCAAAGGCCTTCATAGCGGTTGTTGTTCAGGGAATGGTAGGTTCCGTAGCCGTGCTGTTCGTCCTGAAACCAGTCGCCTTCGTATTTCTCGCCGCTGGCATAGGTCATCGTGCCTTTGCCTTGGCGCTTTGCCTTGACGTATTCGCCCTCATAGACGTCGCCATTGGCATATTGCGTGCGGCCTTTTCCGTTCGGTTTGTTGCCAGAGAGCTCTCCGCTATAGACAGAGCCGTCCTTGAATGTATAGCTGCCCACCTGAATGCGCTGGGCGCGGGATGAAAACGTAAATACAGTGAAAAGAGAAAGAATGAGGAATGTGGTCTTTTTCATGAATGGTATGGTTTTGGTATGTCCTGAAATTGGTTTTAGAGATTCTGGGATTGCAGGAAAGCTTCTGCCCGCTCGAGGTCTTCAGGCGTATCGATGCCTATGGTCTCCTGCGAGGTCTCGCGTACCTTAATGCTATATCCTGCCTGCAACCAACGAAGTTGTTCGAGGGATTCGCAGGATTCGAGCTCACCCATAGGCATCTGCACAAGGCGCGCTAACGTGATGGCGCGGTAGGCATAGAGACCAATGTGCTTGAAGAACGTATGGCGCTGCGCCCATTCCTCCTGCGGCACCCCGCGCAGGTAAGGTATGACGGAGCGGCTGAAATACATGGCGTTGCCTGCTGCGCTGACTACGACTTTCGGCGAGTTGGGATTGCAGAGTTCCTCAAATGCCGTATTGCCGGGAAAGGGCTTCACGAGCGTAGCGATTTCCGTGTCGGGATTTTCCGTAAAGCACGCCTGGATGGCTTGCAGCTGTTCGGGGGCGATGAAGGGTTCGTCCCCCTGTATGTTCACAACGATGTCGTCGATGCGTGTGACTGCGAGGCTGCCGGGATGCGTTCCCTCCACATCGCCGCAAACGGCCTGATAGGCCTCAAAACACCGGTCGGTACCACTACGATGGTCGGAACGCGTCATAACGGCACGCCCGCCGAAGTTCTCCACGGTCTGACGGATGCGCTCGTCGTCCGTAGCCACAAAAACGTATGCAAAAACGCGCTTTGCTCGTTCATAGACGTGTTGGATGATTGGTTTGCCGTCCAGCAAGGCAAGCGGTTTGCCGGGAAAGCGCGAGCTACCGTATCGGGCAGGTATGATGGCAATGAATCTCATGCTTCAAGTCTTTGGACACATATATTTATTTATTACGCGCGCGAAGCCCCCAGGAGTCACTCAAAGAGGCTTTCGGAATTTATGTTGTGGTGCGAACGCTCGCGATTCTCGGTGTTGGCGTTTTCGGATCCTGAAGTGGATTCTCCTCCGCTTCCCACATCTTCGCCGCCGGATTCCCCGCCGCCTCCGCCTCCGTCACGTGAAGGCGGCACATAGTCGTAATCGTTATAGACTTCATTCCCGAGGGAGCTGAGGTCAAATTCGGGGAACTCGTCGCGCGGAGAATATCCAAGTCGGTTGTCCGCATAGACGCGCTTCATGTAGTATGCCCATATCGGCAGGGCAGCAGCGGCACCTTGACCGATACCAGTAGAGGCAAAGTGAATGTCACGCTCTTCACCTCCCACCCAGCAGGAAGTAATGAGATGGGGCACGCAACCCACGAACCAGGCATCGGCATTGTTGTTCGTCGTACCTGTCTTTGCTGCGATGCGTGCAGAAGAGCCGAGAAGGCCATGAACACGACGTGCCGTACCTGAATTTGCCACGCCTTGCAGCATATCAAGCATTTCGGCTGCGCTCATTTCGTCTATCACCTGGTTCTGGCGCGGCTGGAAGTCCGCCAAGACATTACCCTGATTATCCTCAATACGCGTCACAAAGACGGGAGCGCTACGAAGCCCGCCATTGATAAACATCGTATAGGCACTCGCCAGTTCACAGGCCGTAATGTCGCAGGTTCCAAGACACAAAGCCATCGAAGGCTGTATGTCGGGATTCATGATGCCGGCTTCGTGAAGGAGCTTTTCAAGGCGGCGGCCGCTGGGGTCAACCTCGGACATAATGCCTGCCGTAATCCAGTTGTTCGACTGCGCCAGACCCCACCGAAGCGGCATGTGAGCACCATAGCATGCACGGCTGCCATTTCGAGGTGTCCAACCGCCATAGCTGCGCTGCACGTTAAGCACGGTGTAGTCGGGAGTGAGGCCGTCCTCCATAGCGAGGCTATAGACGAAGGGTTTCATCGTAGAACCCACCTGACGGCGTCCCACGACTCCCATATCGTACTGGAAATGTTTGAAGTCCATACCGCCCACATAGGCTTTCACATAGCCGTTGGCAGGATCAATGGAAACGAGGGCAGAACGCAGGAAACTCTTGTAGTAGAGGATGGAGTCTATGGGCGTCATCGTCGTGTCCACCTCACCGTGATAGGTAAAGACATTCATCTCCGTACGCGTGCGGAAGGCTTTTTCAATCTCTTCGTCCGAAGCGCCGGAATCCTTCATGCGACGATAACGCTCAGAGCGTTGCACGGCACGCTGGATAAGGTTGTTTGCTTGCTGACGACTGATGCCGATATAGGGGAACGTGCCTCCGGAAGAATACCGCTGAGCGTTAAACTGGCGTTGCAGATATTTGGCCACATGCTGGTTCATCGCCTCTTCAGCATAGGTTTGCATGCGGGAGTCCACGGTGGAATAGACCTTCAGACCGTCGGTATAGAGATTGTAGTGCTTTCCGTTATGCTTCGTATTCTTCTTGCACCATCCGTAGAGCGGATTTGTGGCCCAGTTGACCGAATCCTCATAGAATTGCTGGCGTTGCCAGTCGGCATAACGGGAACGATCGGGCTTGTCGGCCATCATGATACGACGGAGATATTCGCGCAGATAGGGCGCAGGCCCGGTCTTATGATCCAGACGATGGAAATCGGTTTCCACGGGCGTGGCCTTCGCGGCAGAAGCCTCGGCAACGGTGAGATAGCCGGCCTTTTCCATCTGTTCGATGACCGTATTGCGACGCTCCAGGCAACGCTCGGGATGGCGTATGGGATTATAATATGCGGGGTTCTTACACATACCCACAAGAAGTGCAGCTTCCTCCAAAGAGAGCTTGTCGGGCTGCTTGTTGAAATAGGTCTTTGAGGCTGAGCGCACGCCGACGGCGTTGTAGAGGAAGTCGAAGTGGTTCAGGTATAGCGTCATGATTTCCTCCTTCGTGTAGTTACGCTCCAACTCTACGGCGATGACCCATTCGATGGGCTTTTGCAGCAGACGTTCCAGCGTACTCTGTGCAGCCTTGGAATAAAGTTGTTTTGCCAGCTGCTGCGTGAGGGTACTACCACCGCCTGCCGATTTCTGGCGGAGGATTCCACGTTTCAAGATAGCGCGTCCAAGGGCACGGAAGTCCACACCCGTGTGTTCATAGAAACGGACATCCTCGGTGGCGATAAGTGCATGGAAAACGTATGCGCTGATACTGTCAAATGTAACATACTCGCGATTGGCGTTCTGCGACCATGTTCCGAGCACTTTGCCGTCTGCGCTGATAAGCTGCGAGGCGTATTTGTCAATAGGGTCTTGCAAATCGGCCAATTCAGGCATATAGCCTATCCAACCTTTGTCTATGGCCACGACTCCCAGTCCTGTCAGCAAAATACCACCCAAGAAAAGAGTCCAAAGGGTACGTATGAATTTCTTTCTCATTCTTTTACGTTGATTCACGTGCGCGTATATGCACACATATCGGGAACAAATTTAGGCAAAAGACATGAAAATGCAAAGTTTCGCCAAGAAAAATAACTAATGAAATCCGCAAAAAGTAAAAGAAAACGAATGCCTCCAGAAAAGGCTTTTCCACATCATGAACACCTCCGTAGGAAGAAATCCGCTCTGAACTTGCGTGCAAGGTTTTACATAAAAAACAAACAAAGAAAGGCCGCATCTCCCGCACAGCCCCCTTTCCCGAGCCGCGCCAGCGTCTCCGCACACACCTTCTTCCATTCTGTGTATCAAGTTTTTAAATTTGTTCGGAAAATTGCATTTTGAGGTGTGCGCACATCTCGAGTCAAGGTGTGCGCACATCTCGGTTCAAGGTGTGCGCTTATCTCAAGTCAAGGTGTGCGCACATCTCAGGCCAAGGTGTGCGCACATCTCAGGCCAAGGTGTGCGCACAGCAAAATTTTCCGTATCAGCATACGGACTACAGAAGTCTGCCATGTTCTCGTCCGAAAGGCTTGGCACATCCGGATTTGTCATAAAAGTTCCAAATTACGATACGTCCGATTTGCTTATGCGCGCGCTTTATATTATTTTTGCCGTCCAAAAACAGACCGACAAAAAGATGAGTTGCATCCTACACATAGAAACCTCTGCCGACATTGTGAGCGTGGCACTTTCGGAACGTGGCGCTATTCTGACCGAGGAAGAAACCGACCAGCCTCTACGTGCTGCCACGGATGCGGCGCCAATGGCCGAGCGCATGATGAGCTTTGCCGACAGCCATGCCATACCCCTTGACGCCATTGCCGTCAGCAGTGGTCCCGGCTCCTATACGGGACTTCGCATTGGGGCATCCCTGGCAAAAGGACTTGCCTTCGGCCGCAATTTGGAACTCGTTGCGGTTCCCACGCTGGAACTCCTCTGCGTACCTGTCCTGCTGGGTGAGGAACTGCCCGAAGACGCCTTGCTCTGCCCCATGCTGGATGCACGCCGCATGGAGGTCTATGCTGCCATCTATGATCGTGCCCTGAAACCTTTGCGAGGCGTTCAGCCAGACATTATCGCAGAAGACAGCTATGCCGAGTTTATGGACAGACCACTATACTTCTTCGGCCCTGGAGCCCGGAAATGCCGTCCGATGCTGGAGCCGCGCGGCGCAAGGTTCCTGAATGACGTGCGTCCCGTCGCACGCTGGATGATGCCCCTGGCAGAAATGCGCCTGCTGCGCGGGCAAACAGAGGACGTGGCCTACTTTGAGCCCAACTATCTCAAGGAAGCAAACGCAGGAAGCACAAAAAAGCAATAAAAAAAGAAAAAGAAGATATACATGAAACCTTCAGAAAACACAAGCATGCCCACAGCCCCCCAGAGGCAGCACACGGGCATCAAGCCCAGCAGCGGTCCCGCTGTCTATCCCGATGGAGCAGGAGGAAAATCCCCCTTGCGCATGCCCGAATATGGCCGCCTCGTACAGAAAATGGCTGTATATGCGCTGACGATTGAACCACGCCCTCGCCGCCAAGCCTACGCTGAGCGTATCATCCGCGTGATGGCACACCTCAACCCGAAGCTCAAGAACGAAAAGGATTTCCAGAACAAGCTATGGGATCACCTGGCATACATCACGGACTACCAGCTTGACGTGGATTATCCCTATGAAATCCGTCAGCACGACAGCACGGTACATCCCGCTAAAATTCCGTATCCCGGGCAGCAGATCCGTTTCCGCCACTACGGGCATCTGCTGGAGGAAGCCCTGCAAAGCGTTTCTCTCATTCCCGAAGGTCCCCTTCGCACAAAGCTGACGCGTCAGGTTGCCGCCCGCATGAAGCGACATCTTGCACAATGGAAAGGAGACGGGGCATCCGAGGAAAAGGTTCTGAGGGACATGGAAATGTACACGGATGGAAAACTAACGCTATAATTCTGCCAAAGCACATCATGAGTTCTTTCAAAATAGAGGGTGGCCATCGCCTGCGTGGCGAAATCCGCCCCCAGGGAGCTAAGAACGAAGCCCTCGAACTTATCGCCGCCGCACTACTCACGGAAGAGGAGGTGAGGCTCAGTAATGTGCCTGACATCCTGGACGTGAACAACCTTCTGAAGCTGATCCGCGACATGGGAGCGGAGGTTAAGCGCACGCCGGAGGGCGACGTGACCATCCGCGCAGCCCACATGGACCTGTCGTACATGCAAAGCGAGGAGTTCCTGGCGCGCTGCCAGCGGTTGCGCGGCAGTGTGCTGCTGCTGGGTCCCCTGTTGGCACGCTTCGGGCATGCCGCCATCGCCAAACCTGGCGGGGACAAAATCGGACGCAGGAGGCTGGACACGCACTTCTACGGATTTAAGAAACTGGGCGCGGCGTTCAACTACAACGACGAGGCGGGCACGTTTGAAATCCATGCCCCCGAAGGGCTTCGCGGAGGCTATATGCTCCTGGACGAAGCCAGCATCACGGGTACGGCGAACATCATCATGGCAGCCACGTTGGCGGAAGGTACTACCACAATATATAATGCCGCATGCGAACCCTACATCCAGCAGCTCTGCAGATTGCTCTGCAGCATGGGAGCCCGCATCCGGGGCATCGCCTCGAACCTCCTGACCATCGAAGGCGTGAAAAGCCTCCACGGCGCATCGCTGCGTGTACTGCCCGACATGATTGAGGTGGGAAGCTTCATCGGCATGGCAGCCATCGCGGGCGACGGCATCACGATTAAAGACGTCTCCTACCCCGACCTGGGCATCATCCCGGACTGCTTCCGCCGCCTCGGCATCACCGTGGAGCGACGTGGCGACGACATCTACGTGCCGCGACATGAGCACTACCAGATAGAGACCTTTATTGACGGCAGCATCATGACGCTGGCAGACGCTCCCTGGCCGGGTCTCACGCCCGACCTCCTCAGCGTGCTCATCGTCGTAGCCACGCAGGCAAAGGGAAGCGTGCTGTTCCACCAGAAGATGTTCGAGAGCCGCCTGTTTTTCGTGGACAAGCTTATCGACATGGGAGCACAAATCCTGCTCTGCGACCCCCACCGCGCCATCGTCATCGGCCACGACCACGCTATGCGCCTCCGCGCCCGCCGCATGGTAAGCCCCGACATCCGCGCGGGCATTGCCCTGCTCATCGCAGCCCTCAGTGCGGAAGGCACAAGCATCATCGACAACATTGAACAAATAGACCGCGGATACGAGCACATTGAGCAGCGTCTGGAGGCGCTGGGGGCGGTCATAACAAGAATTGACTGACAAACGTGATCCGCGAAGAAGAAGTGTTTCCCATAGGGCGCATCACGCGCCAACGCGGCACGGGAGCCGAACTGGAGATGACGTTCACCGATGACGCCCTGGACAGGGGATCGTCGGAATACATCGTGCTTCGGATGGACGGCATCCTCGTACCCTTTTTCTGGGAAGAGTATAAATTCAAGAACGACCGGCAGCTTATCTTGCGCCTTGAGGACGTGACGACTTCTGCGGAAGCACAACGCCTCGTGGGGGCGGAGGTGTACTATCCGCTCTCCGAACTGCCCGAGGACGATGCACCCACGACGGTGAGCGGCCTGACGGGATATGCGGTGGAGGACGCCGCGGCGGGGGCGCTGGGCAGGATCCGCCATGTGGACGACCGCTCGCAGAACATCCTGCTTTACGTGGAGACGAAGGACGGTCAGGAGCTCATCCTTCCCTATCACGAGGACCTCGTGGTGGATTTTGATTCCAAGAAGAAACTGCTCACCCTGCAACTGCCGGAAGGCCTTTTGGACACACAGCAATGAACAATCCTACAACCACACGCCGCCGCATCTGCCTGCTCGGCTCCACGGGTTCCATCGGTACGCAGACGCTGGACGTCATAGAGCGAAACCCTGAGCTCTTCGAAGCCCACACGCTGACAGCGGGTTCCAACGAGCGTTTGCTTATTGAACAAGCACGGAAGTTTCATCCCGACACCGTCGTCATTGCCGACGAAAGTAAACTGGACGCTGTGCGCGAAGCCCTCGCCGACCTCCCCATCAAGGTGTTTGCAGGCGAGGAAGCACTCTGCCAGGTGACGGAGTCCGACAGCGTGGACATCGTAGTCGGTGCCATGGTGGGCTTTGCCGGACTGCGCCCCGCCGTGGCGGCTCTGCGTGCAGGCAAGCCGCTCGCCCTGGCAAACAAGGAGACGCTCGTCGTGGCCGGCAGCATCATCACTGAGCTGGCAGCACAGCATCGCTGTCCGCTTCTGCCCATAGACAGCGAACACTCGGCCATACTGCAATGCCTGTGCGGAGCTGCCGACAACCGCATTGAGAAGATTCTGCTCACGGCCAGCGGCGGACCCTTCCGCACCATGCCGCGCGAGGCTTTGGAGAACGTGACCATTGAAGAAGCGCTGCGCCACCCCAACTGGAGCATGGGCGCGAAGATTACAATAGACTCCGCCACGATGATGAACAAAGGTTTCGAGATGATAGAAGCCCGCTGGCTCTTCGGCACCGCACCGAAGGACATCGAAGTCGTGGTACACCCGGAGAGCATCATCCACAGCGCCGTACAGTTTGAGGACGGAGCCGTCATAGCCCAACTGGGACTGCCGGACATGCGCCTGCCCATACAGTACGCCCTCTCCTTCCCCCACCGCCTGCCCATGCCCGGCAAGCGCCTTGACCTCTTCACCCTCGGCACGCTCCACTTCGAGCGTCCCGACATGGAGAAGTTCCCCTGCCTGCCACTGGCCTACGAGGCTGCCGAGCGCGGCGGAAACATCCCCTGCGCCATGAACGCCGCAAACGAAGTGGCAAACCTTGCCTTCCGCAAGGGGCAGATAGGCTTCACGCAGATTCCGCAAGCCATCAGGCAGGCCATGCAGGACGTGCCCTTCACCGAGCGTCCCACGCTGGACGACCTCTTTGCCACGGACAAGAGCGTGCGCCTACACACCCAAGAATTCCTACACATCAGACAACAAGCCTAAGCCGCAAGACGGCACAACAGAAAATATATGGAAACATTCCTCATCCGAGCCCTGCAGCTCATCCTCTGCTTCGCACTCCTCATCACCCTCCACGAAGGAGGACACTTCCTGGCCGCACGCATGTTCAAGATACGCGTGGACCGCTTCTACCTCTTCTTCAACCCCTGGTTCCACCTCGTCAGCACCTACGACAAGTGGGTGCGCCGCCTCCTGCGCCTGAAGCCCACGGAAGTGCCCGTTGAAGAAAGCAAGGACGAAAAGGGGAATATCGTCAAACGCAAGAAGTACGTCGGCACGGAGTACGGCCTTGGCTGGCTGCCCCTTGGCGGCTACGTCAGCATAGCCGGCATGATAGACGAAAACATGGACAAGGAAGCACTCAGGCAGCCCGCGAAGCCTTGGGAGTTCCGCTCCAAGCCCGCGTGGCAACGCCTCACCGTCATGTTGGCCGGCGTCATCGTGAACTTCCTGACAGCGCTCGTCATCTACGCCATGGTGCTCTTCGCCTGGGGCGACACGTACGTGCCCATTGAGAACATGACGCACGGCTTCAAGTTCAACGAGCGCGCACAGCAGCTCGGCTTCCGCGACGGCGACATCCCCCTGCGTACGGAGACGCAGAGCTTCACGCGCTTCACGGACTCGCAGAGCATAGGCGACGTCTATCGCGCCATCTCCGAAGCCCGCGAAGTCGTAGTGCTCAGGGACGGCAAGGAGACCACTCTCAGCCTGCCGGGCGACATCAACATGCTGCAGATGATGAAGGAGCAGCCCCCCTTCATGCTGGCCCTTGCGCCCAGCGTCGTGGACAGCGTAGAAGCCGGCACGCCCGCAGCCGCCGCAGGCATCCGCAAGGGCGACCGCATCGTAGCCTTCAACGACACGGCCATTGCCACGTGGAACGAGTTCACGGAGCAGACGGCACGTCTCGGCGACATCCTCACGGCCAGCGCCGAAGCCGTCACGACGGACGGCGCCCTGTTCGGACTCTTCAAGAAAACCACCTATCGGGGCAATGCCGCCGACAGCCTGCACGTACGCACGGTGAGCCTCGGCGTCATGCGTGCCGAAGGCGGCGTGGACACGCTGCACGTGGTGCTCTCCCCCGAACTCACGCTGGGCGTGCGCTGGAACCACCCCATGGCCTCCTACAAGACGCGCACCACGCAGTACGGCTTCTTTGAAAGCTTCCCCGCAGGCATCGCCCACGGATGGAACGTGCTTTGCGGCTACGTGGACGACCTGAAATACCTCTTCACGGCCGACGGCGCAAAGAGCGTCGGCTCCTTCGGAGCCATCGGGTCGCTGTTCCCCGCCACGTGGGACTGGCCGCGCTTCTGGGAGATGACGGCGTTCATTTCCCTGATGCTGGCCTTCATGAACATCCTGCCCATCCCGGCCCTTGACGGCGGTCACGCTTTCTTCCTGCTCTGCGAAGTCATCACGCGACGCAAGCCCAGCGACGCCTTCATGGAACGGGCGGAGCGCATCGGCATCACGCTACTCATGCTCCTGATGGGCTACGCCATCTTCAACGACATGGTGCGGTTTGTGTTTTAGCTGAACAGCAAGCCATGATGATAACAGATGCGCACCTGCCTTCACGGCAAGTGCGCATCTGTTATGATTTGTGGCTTTATGTTGTTCCGTGTTGTTTACCGGCTATCGCAGCACCTTCTTTCCACCCTTGACATAGAGACCGCGGCGAGGGGTTCCCGACAGACGCCGTCCCTGAAGGTCATAGAGCTGGTCGGCTGACCCAGAGGCATTAACGGGACGTATGCCGTTCAGCTCAAAGTAGGTCTCTACGTCGTACCACGCAATCTCGGAGCGGCGTTCTTCTCCCCCGCCGCGATAGATGCTCTGCACACCGAGGAGCTGCCACGTGCGAACCTGCTCGTCGGGGAAGTGGAGATAGACCACCTTGTCGTCAGCACTGGTGTAGAGGTCGTAGAAGTCATAGCGTCCCTCACGGCCGAAAGTGTAGGGAATCTCTGTGATGTCGTCCTGAAGGTCCACGTAGTCGAAGGAGGGGAAGAGGAGTGGCTGCACCTCGCCGTCAATACTCGTGAGGAACTGGTAACTGAGCTTACCCTGGGCGATGATTGCGCCATTCACGTCCTGAGAGGGAATGTGTATTTCAACATAGGGGTTGTTTGTGCCGAAGAAGACGAAGTTCTTAATCAGCGGCATGGCGGGTGTGGCGGCAACGTCGGGCGTGGCTTGCAGCAGCACGTCCGTGAACCAGTAGTAAGGATTCAGGTAGAGACGCGAGCCATTGATATAGACGTTCTGCTCGGTCATCAGCGTGTGGGCCTCAGCATCGTAGTCAAGGCGAAGGTCGGCAAAGTTACCGTCTTCGTCCGTAGCCATGAGGTAATAGGGATAGAGGCTGAACGTGCTCTGGTACGCGCCGAGGTATTGCCCGCCGGGCAGCGTCACACTCAGGCCGTCGTCGCTGAGGTGGCCCTTGGCCCATCCGTCGGGACAGTCGGAGGAGAGGCCCTGTATGTACACGTCCTTACCGTCGAACATGACCTGCACGCTGGCGGAATAGTCCTCCTGTTCGATGCCCGCAGGGATGCCCTTGTTGGGGTCGCCCTCGGTGTATGTATTGCTCTTCGCCGTGAAGAGGTATTCCTCGGAAGGCAGGCCTTCGGGAGCCTCCACAAGTTCAATAGGTTCGGGCATCGTGCGGGTGAGCTCCGCACCGGAATAATACGTGAAGGGATCGAACTCGCTATCGCTTCCGTTGAGGACGAGGAAGTCCTCCGTGGCCAACCAGCCCTGCTGGCGGTTCATACGGAACGTGACGTCCTTCACCAGATAGCCGTCGTAGCCGAGGAAGTAGAGGTTGTATCCGTCCACCTGACCGTAAAACTGTCCGGACGCGAAGGTGGCCGCGTCGTCACCTTGGCAAACGCCCTTCACCCATGCCTGGGGAAGGTACTCGCAGAGGCCCTGCACGTAAACGTCGGCACCGTCGAAGGCAAGAGAGACGGGGCGGAGCTTTTGCTCCCCATTCTCCATCGCGGAAAGATACCAGGACTCCACTTCCACGTCGTCGGGTACTTCTACCGTAGGCGGCAGCGGCAGCTGACCGGGACTAAGGACGGCTGTCTCAATGTAGTCGTAGAGCTGGTCAGGTGCGTCGCTGGCGGCGGACTCGCCGATGACGTAACGCCCGTCCAACGTGAGCGTGCGCTCGTCCTCGTCAAAGTTGAACATATAGTGCGCAAGTTGGAACTCCTCGTCGTCATTGGTGGGGACAAGAAGCCCGACAAGATACTCGGGGCCGTAGTCGTCCTCGCCGACGTACTGACCGCTGGGAAAGACGATATCGCCCTCATCGTTGAAATGACCGCGCACGTAGGAACCCCGGAACCAGTAGGCCAGGCCACGCACATAGACGTCGTCACCCACAAAAGCCACGAGGATGTTCTCCTCACGAAGACTTTGCTGCCACCCGCCGGCCGTATTGTTATACTGGACAGCACGCAGCGTATATTCTTCCGTAACGGCACCGTTGGGAAGTTCCACTAACTGCGCCGCGCCTGGCAGTGTACTCACAAGGAACACACTCAGAATGACTGCACAAAACCTTTTCATTCTTTATCAGATTAGTATATATGATGTATCAACTCTTTTTCTCTTCCGTCAGGCCGCGCCAATAGTCCACGTACCGCTGCGCCACTTTCACGCAGTCGTGATGGCGGCGGACGTAGTCCACGCTTTCGTGCTTACGGCGCGCCACGTCCTCGGGATGCTCCGCAAGCGCACGCAGTTTCTGATAGACGTCCTCCTCGTCGGGCAGGACGTTCACGATGGGGCGCAGTTCCTCTTCGCCCAGTATCGCGTAGTTCTCAGGCTCGCCGCCGCTGACGACGACGATGCCGCGGGACATGGCCTCCAATGCGTTCATGGCCGGCGTATAGCTGTAGAGCTGGTCTATCAGCACGTCGCTGCCGTCCAGCAGGCGTCTGTATTCCTCAAAAGGCACACTCTCCACCTTCACCACGCGGCACTTGTCCGGCAATTCCTCCGCCACGCGCTCCAGGGCTCGCAGCATCACGTCCGTACCCTTGTACTCCTCCTTTCCGCGCTGGATGCCGATGAAGAAGCGGATAGCCTCACCCCCGGCCTCACCCCCAGCCCCTCTCCAAGGGGAGAGGGGAGTAGAATCCTCCACTGGCGTACCTCCTTCTGTGGTTTCGGCTTCAAGACACTTTACTCCCCTCTCCCC
>JAFUXE010000043.1 GCA_017477205.1 Alloprevotella sp. | reverse complement strand
GCACAGGTCCATTGACAACTTTGCCGTCAACCTCTTCGCCGCGCTCATCGCATACAATCTCATGCCCAAAAAGCCGCAGATGAACATTGAGATTATTGACAAAAGCAGGATTATTGCCTAATCTTACGCCGAACTCACGTGTGGTTAACCTGTCTGTCCCGGGAGTGCCCCTGTCGGGGCAGAAATCGGCTTTGCCGCTTGGATCGTTGAAGGTCACCAAAGGTGACACACCATGCTTCGCTCGGCACGCCCGAAGCATGATGTGTTGCCTCCGGCAACATTTAGCAGACATCAATCTATTAACTCTCCCCGAAGGTTACATTTGGCGGATTCAAATACACAAAGCCCCGTGGGCTTTTAGAACTTAGGCCGGCACAGCGTGCCGGTTTACGCGGGGTGATAACGGAACAATGCCGCAGGTATTGTACTTCCGCCAACATCTGCAATACCTGCGGCATTGCACCTTCCCGTCTAAACCAAACCGGCACGTTGTGCCGGCCTAAGTTCTTTAGTCCCGTTGGGACACCTTCCCTGTGGCGCCAGCAGAAGGTGTGCGGACACCTTGATTTGAGGTAAGCGCAAAGCTCGCGTCAAGGTAAGCGCACACCTCAACGCAAGGTAAGCGCAAAGCTCGCGTCAAGGTAAGCGCACACCTCAACGCAAGGTAAGCGCAAAGCTCGCGTCAAGGTAAGCGCAAAGCTCAAGGTGAGGTAAGCGCACACCTTGAAAAGAGATGTTCGTGCTTTGTCATTCAAGTTTCGGAAGTTGTAAACGCCCTGCCACAAAGCCCAGAAAGGGCGTTCAGACCACAGACAGGGGTGCCGCTCCAGCTCTGCCTGTAATCTTATCAGGCCTTCGGCCTTTTCTGCGCATAGTACTTACGAAACTTGAGTTTGTCATAAAAAGAGCTAGAATACCGGAGAAAGAAATCCAAAAAAGTCCGAACTATTTGGGATTATAATCCAAAAAAGTCCGGCTTTTTTTGGATTTCGTGGTTAAAACAAGGGATATGTGGAATCTGTGGTTCCATAATCTCATTCGTGGTTCAACAAATAGGAATCCGTGCAATCTGTGGTCAAAACAAAAGCTCCGCAGCGGGGCTGCGGAGCTTTGATTGCGTCTTGTCGTTAAGACGAGGGGATTCTTACTTCACGAGAACCTTCTTGCCGTTGATGATGTAGAGGCCCTTCTTCGCATTCAGTACGCGGCGACCGCTGAGGTCGAAGACTACGTTCTGTGCGGGACGTGCAATCGTCAGGTCGTTAACACCAACACGGTAGTTGACGAGGTAGGTGTAAACCTCACCGTCGAGCTCAAGCGAAACGTCACCCGTCAGGTTTGTCTCGGGAATTTCGGAGAGCTTCAGGTATGCGGAGTTCGCACCGAAGGAAGTCTCGTTCTTCTCGGCCATGAGGACGAGGTCGTTGTAGAATACGCCAATGCCCTCTACGCTTTCAAGTTCTACGCCACCCAGCGTACCAACAAGGCCGTTCTCGGTCTTCGGCTCGTTTACATAGACGAAGTTCGTAACGTCCGTTGCGGTGGGATAGAGGCTCAGGGAACCTGCTTCGCTGCGGCGTGCGAGGAACGGAACACCGGCTTCGATGTCCTTGGTCTCAACAAGTTCGAGCGTGAGGTTGTCCTTCACACCGAGAACCTTGTAGAGAGGAACGTCGGCAGCATCCACGGAGAACGCAAGCGTGAAGGGGTGAACATAGTCGTCGCTGAGGGCGATGTACTCTTCACCGAGCCAAGCGTCGTTAGCTTCGGGGATGAAGGTGAAGCGGGAGTTCTCGTCGTAGTCGTAGTACGTTACCATGTAACCCTGCGGGGACGTGTTGGCATAGGCGTTGCTGTCGCCCTGGCGGAGTACGAACTGGCCGGGAACCTTTGCGCTCTCGAGGCGGATGGACACGAGCGTGTCGCTCATGTAGATAGGCATGGAGGAGAGCTGCTGGGTCGTACCCATGTAGTTACCCGTCAGTGCGTTCTGGAAGTTGAAGCTTCCGTCTTCGTTCTTGATGCACTTCCAGATGTAGCCCAGTTCGAGGGTCATGTTGGCATCGTTGGCACCGCCCCAGATGACGCGGCTGTTGCCGTTACCGCCAGCGAGGAGGTAAGCGCTCTGTGCGGCTGTCTGAACAGTTGCAGCGTTGCGGATGCGGTAGTAGGTACCGTCAACGGGCGTGTTGAGCTTGCCGAAGAAGTCAGCTATGGCCTTTTCAAGCTTTGTTTCGCCGGACTTGATCTCGTCGTTCGTCATGACGTCCTTGATGGTGCCTTCCACTTCCTCGATTACGCTGTAGAGAGCAGCCTTTGCGCCATCCTGGAAGTAGCCGAGCTCGTCGAGTTCCTCGGCAGCGTCGTGCTGCTCCTTGGCCTCGTCAAGGAGTTCCTGGAGCTTATCGGGGTCGGGATAGTTGGCGATGAAGTTGTCGTAGGCAGCCTGGAGGGCGTCGTACGTTGCCGCCGTGGGAGCCTCGTCAAGGATTTCGTTCTTGGCGGTTTCCTTCTGCTTCAGCAGTTCTGCCACGATTTCGGCAGGCACACCCTGGATGCGGGAGAGATCCTGGTCGAGAACGGTGCGATAGAAGCGGATCTCGGAGAGGTTGTAGCTGTTGTTCGCGTTGTTGATGTTCTTCTCGAAGTCGAGGCGGAGGTATCGGTAGTTGCCGTTGAAGGGGATGGAGTTCACACCCGTCCACTTCGTCTTCGTCGTGCCGTCCCATTCGGTGTCATACAGATACTCGAACTGGAACACACCCTGTTCTACCCAGTCGTAGATGGGCTCGCCCTCTTCGTCGAAGTCCGTGGCCTCGTTGGCAGCAAATGCGCGCACCTGCTTGGGGGCGTTGTTCTGTCCGCTCCAGCGCTGCGTCAGCTTCACGGCCACGCCGTTCACGGCTTCGCCAAGGTCTGCGCAGAGGTTGTGGAACTCACCGTCAGCAAGGTTTGCAGGACGAGAAGACCATGCCGTGTGCCAGAAGGTCGTCGGGTCGCCGTCCATGGCGTTCTCAATCGGGCCTTCGCTCGTCTCCTGGGCGTTCGTCCAGAGGTATTCGTGGCTGGGTACAAGACCCTGCTCGTCATAGAAACCGTCAAGGGAGCAGTCGGGCTTGTAGGCGAAGCCTCTGTTGTAAGCCAGTTCTACCTTGTCCACAAGTTCCTGCATAGCCTTGATGTCCTGCTGCTTCTTGAGCTCAGCCCAGTACTCCTCGAGGAGTCCGGTTACTTCGTCGATAACCGTCTGCTCTACGCCTTCAAACACGATGGCGGAAGCGCCGGCATCCGTTGTCCAGAACACCATCACGTGGCCGTTCACCTGGCCGTGCATGGCGCGGGACGTGTTCTGCGTCGGGATGAGGTTGAAGGCACCGTCCACGTTGGGATGAGCCGTGATGACATAGGTCTGGTCGGCCTCAGCAACGAGAGGCAGGACGGTGGAGACGCTGCCTACGTAGCCGACATACTGGTTCTCGGCAAGGTTGCGGATCTTGTAGCCGTTCTCCACCTCGGGGTCAGCCTCAAGATGCCAGATGTACTGAGCGTCGGCAACCTCAAGGTTGCTTTCGGGAACTTCGTAATCACCGGCTACCCACTGCACCTTGGCGTCGGCACCGAAGATGTACGATCCCTCGGGATAGCTGGAGTTGCCTTCCACTTCATGAACGCGCATGCGGAAGTAACCGCCACCCGTCATCTGTACCACGTTCTCCTGGCAGGCCTTGTAGGCGGCAATCATCTCTTCTGCTGCACGCTGGCAGGCAGCCTGATCTTCGCTCATGGCGTTCACCAGTTCGATAGCGGCATTGGCTTTCTCAATCCATGCGTTCACGTAGGACTCGGGAATCTGACCCACGCCGTTACCGGCCTTGAAGGTCGTCGTCGGGTCGCCGCTGGGGCAGAGATCCTGCACGGCAGCTTCGAGGAGGTCGTAACCGGCCTTCTCGGCAACCTCGAAGAGGTACCAGGTGTTCGTGTCGGACCAGGGGCCGAAGAAGGGGGCCTGGCCACCCCAGTTGGCAGCAAGGTAGCTCCAGGGAGCTTCATCCTCGCGGCCACCCGTCTGCGATTCCTCGGAAGCAGGGTTCCAGCCGTCGGAGGTTGCATGTTCCACGTCCGTGAACACGAAAGCCTCGTAGGCAGAGGGCTCCACGCCGTTGTAGTGCGTGTCGTCATAGGAAGCGATGACCGTGGGATCGCAATCGAGAGGCACGGTGTCCTCACCACGGAAATAGAATGCCTCCGGGTGCTTTGCAAAGAAGCGGAAAGCACGTACGGGAGAACTTACCAGCGTCTGACTTGTCGTGAGATACTGGCCAGAACTTGCCTGCTTGAGACGGTAGGTCATGAAACCGTCCATATCGCCAGCCTCTTCGAACATGAAGATGGCGTCTTCCTTCACGGTAGATACCTTCTTCGTCACGCAGAAGAAGTCGGGCTCACCGGCGCTGGCGGTCTGGAGAACCACCTTCTGCCCCGGCGTGATGTCCGTCAAGCGTGCCAAGTCGTCAAAGCCCACGGCAGTGTAGTACTGCGCGGAGGCATTGAAAGCTCCGGCCAAGAAAGTCAGGGCCAAAGCCAGAAAAGAGTACACTTTTCTCATTTTTTGATTGGATTGGTTTAGTTAAACATTAAAAATGGTTTCGACTCAATGGTTGCACGAAAGTGCGGGGCAAATATAAAACATTTATCTGATACTCCCAAATATTCCGGCAAACATGTGCGAAAAGCCCTGGGCGTACGCCCCGCACGCAACGCGCCGCATATCAACGCAAGCAGGCTTCGCTGCGGGTGCAGCGAAGCCTGCCGGAAAGCGGTATTCTGTACCTGTGATTACTTGATAACCTTCTTGCCGTTGATGATGTAGAAGCCCTTCTGAGCCTTCAGCACGCGACGGCCGCTGAGGTCATAGACGGCACCGTTCGTGGCGGGACGGAGCGTGATGCTGCCCACGCCGACAAGAGCATCGTCAACAGGAATGCTGTAGGCACCGGCCTCCGTTACGGTAGGAAGTTCGTTCGGGTTGAAGTAACCGCCGTTGGCGGGAATCTCCTCGGTCTTGCTGCCGCGAACGACCAGGTTGTTGTAGAGCACCCATACGTCCTCGTTAACCGTATCGCCGTTGAGGACACCGACAAGGCCGTTCACCGTCTTGCCTTCCGTCACCCATTCAAGCGTCTCGAGGGAGTAGGAGGCGGGATAGAGGTTGATGGACGTTGCGCCTGCGGGACGTACTACGATGAAGGGCACGCCTGCATCGATGTGGTCCGTCTCAACGAGTTCCAGCACCTTGCCGTCTTCCACGTCGCGGAGACCCTTCACGGCATAGAGGGGATCGTCACCGGCATCCACCACTTCGAAGGGCACCGTCAGGATGTGGGCATAGTCGTCGCTGATGTTGATGACCTGCGAGCCGAGCCATGCGTCGTTCTCCTCGGGGATGAACTCGAAGCTGGAGTTGTCGTTGCCGCTGTGGGAGCTCCATGTCACGAGCAAGCCACGCGGGTCGGTGTTGGCGTAAACGGCAGCCTTGTTGGTGTTGTCGTAACCCTGGCGGAGGTTGAAGAAGCCTGCCACCTGTGCGGATTCGAGCGTGACACCCATCGGCTCGTAGCTCATCGCGATATTCTTTGAGTAGAGCTCCTCGTTGCGGCCCATGTAGTTTCCGGAGAACATGTTCTGGAACGCGAACGTGCCGTCCTCCAGGACAACAACCTTCCAGATGTAGCGGAGGTCGCCAGCACGGTTCTCGTCAGAAGCACCGCCCCAGAGAATCGTGGTCTCACCGTTACCGGCAGAATATACGTAGTTGCCGCCAGCTGCACCGGACGAACCGCTGCGGATGCGGTAGTATGCGCCGTCGGTCGGCTTCACGAGCTTTGCAAAGAATGCGTCGAGGGCCGTTTCAAGTTCCTTCTGGGCAGCATTCAGCTGAGCCACCGTCAGGAGGTCCTTCATCTCGCCTTCATCGTTGAGCACCTGTCCTTCCACGGAGGTAATGGCCGCCTGGAGGGCGTCGGCAGCACCTGCCTGGAAGTAACCGGGCTGGCTGCCTTCCTCTGCGGCTTCGGCCTGAGCCTTTGCCTGCTCGATGAGAGCTGCCAGCACGGAGGGATCGGGATAGTAGGCAAGGAATTCGTCATAAGCCTTCTGGAGGGCATCAACCGTCTCCTTCGTAGCGGCCTCGTCGGCCAGTTCGTTCTTGGCGGCTTCCGTCTGGCGGAGCAGTTCGTTCGTCACGTCCTCGGGAATCGTCGTGATGACGGAGTTATCGGCATCCAGCGTTGCGGGATATACGTGGAACTCGGAGAGGTTGAAGAACTTGCTGTTGCCCGTCACGGAAACGGCGTCGAAGCGGAGGTACTTGTAGGCAGCGTCCATCTTCATCGTGGCAATACCTACCCAGTTGGCCTTCTCGGAGCCGTCCACCTCTGCGGGATAGTCATAGGAGAGAGCGAGCGTGCCCTGGTCAACCCAGCTGTCGCTGGTCCAAACGGGGTCTTCGTCCTCGCTGACGGTCAGCTCGTTCGTGCCATATACGTGGAACTTCAGCGGGGCAGCGTTCTTGTTCTGCGGACGTGCCGTATATTTGATGGCAAACGTCTCGAGAGCTTCCGTGAGCTCTACCTCGAGGTTGTGGAACTCACCGCCGTCGGTCGTTCCGACATTGTGCCAGTCGCTGTGCCAGAAAGTGGTCACGTCGGCATCCAGCAGGTTGGCACCCTTGTCCGTACCTTCAGAGGAGTCGGAAGCGTTGGACCAGATGGCATTCACCATGCCGAGGTCGTCATAGAAGCCGTCCTTCGTAGCTTCCGTTTCATACCTGAACGCACCGGCATATGCATCAACGGCATCGTTGTAGAGGTCGGAAAGCTCTGCATTGAGGCGATACTGCTCCACCAGAGGCGTCAGAGCTTCTATAACCTCGTCGGAAACAGCGATGACGTTCCATACGGAAGCGCCAGCTCCGGCCTCCCAGCCTACGACCTCGTTGCCGCCAGCCTGGTGCAGCCATTGGCGAGTGCTTGTTGACGTCACCGTGGTGGGACCGATGGCATAGGCACCGGGAGTGGCGGGGCTGTCAATGAAGTGGTAAACCACCGTGGGGTCAACCGTCGTCTGCACCGTCGTGGAAGTGGCGACGGAACCGAAATAACGCTCGGAGACGAAGTTGCGGAGATAGAAACCTCCCTCGGCAGCTTCCAGCTTGAAGATGTAGGCTGCGTTCGCCAGCGTCCATTCGTCAGCGGCCTGGGGCGCGTCGAACGTGGAGCAATAGAGCGTGTGGTTGGCCGTCTCGTACATGTGAGCGTTTTCCTGGCGACCGGGGCAGTTGAAGAGGAAGTAGCCTTCCTTAATAGCCACACGGCTGTTCATGCAGTCTTCGTAGGCTTCGAAGAGACGCTTTGCCAATGCGTCGTATTCTGCATCGGAGAGCGTCGGGCCGTTCAGGGCATCCGTAGCAGCCTCCAAAGCCTGGCGGAGTACTTCCACCTTTTCAGCGGGGCATTCACCGACGGCATTACCTGCCGTCACGATGCCGTCCACCGTTCCTTCGGGGAACTTGTCCTGGACAAGGGCCTCCAGGAGGCTGTAGCCGGCCATCTTGTTCACCTTGTAAACGTACCACGTGTTCGTGTCACGATAGGACCAGAAGCTGGCCGTGTAGCCTCTCCAGTAGGCAGCAAAGTACGTGTAGCTGCTGGCGGTGGAGTTCACGTCGGTGAAAATCCATGCCGTAGCCTCGTTCACGGGGCCGCCGTAGGTGGCCTGGTCATAGACGCTGATGCTGCGGAAAGCGTCGGGGTCGCTGGGCTCCTCGCCGTCGTCCTTGCTCAGGGACTCCGTGGGATGGCATGCCCAGAAGCGGAAGGCGCGCGCCTTGGTATCTACGAAGCTGACGCTGCGGTCGGCCATGTAGAGACCCGTGCTGACTTGCTGCAGGTAGTAGGTCATGATGCCGTCCACCTCGCCTGCTTCCACAAACGTGAATACGCAGTTTTCACCAGCGATTTTGGCCTTTCCCTCCGTTCCTGCAAAGAAGTCGGGCTCGCCTGTGCTGGCTGTTTGCAGCACATACTGTCCGCCCACTTCAAACTCGCTCACGGCTGCATCGGTATCACCGAAGCCTACTACGTCGTAGTAAACCTGCGCCTGAGCGCCAACAGCTCCCATTACGAACATGGCAACGAGAGCCAGAAAAGAGTAAACCTTTCTCATTGTGATTGGATTTAATTAGTAAATAGATTCCGTGTTCTTTAGCTTCTTTCTGCTCTGGAATCGGGACGCCTTTCCACCAGGACGAACCTATGGGAAAAAGCAATGCCCCTGCACGATGTGCGGGGGCAAAGGTAGTTTTTTTCTCGAATACCGCGCAAAAAAGTGCGGTTTTTTCATTCTCGCGTCACGCGCGAACAATAAAATATACTTATTTCCGGGTTGCCGGCTGCTTTCCCTCCACCTTGGCGGAGAGCTGGTCGTTCAGGACGTGCCAGCGATGGCGGGCACGGCGACGGAGTTCCTCTTCGCGCACGCTCTGGCGCTCGATGTCGTTCCACTGCGAGAGGGCATAGTAGTCGCCCGTGACAGGGTCGAAGAGCTGCATCTCATGACGCGTGTCGGTGCCGGGCATGCGGAGCGGTGCGTCCTGCTCGGGCTTCGCAATGGTGACTTCCACCTGCGCAACGCCCCGGGACTCGATGCCCAGTGCCTTGGCGGCAGCC
Source organism: Alloprevotella sp. (assembly GCA_017477205.1). The sequence continues at coordinate 486 of JAFUXE010000043.1, read as the reverse complement.
AGCGAAAGATCCACGACGCGACCGCGCCCGTAGGGACCGCGATCCGTCACGCGTACGTTCACGCTGCGTCCCGTCTTGAGGTCGCGCACGTTGAGGATGGTGCCGAAGGGCAGCGTGCGGTGGGCGCAGGTCATCTTGTTCATGTCGAAGCGCTCGCCGCTGGCGGTCTTGCGGCCGTGAAGAATCTTTCCGTAATAGGAGGCTATGCCGGTGGCCTGATACTCCTGCGCGTTAGCGGCGAACGCGAACAGCGCGAGGATGAATGTGGTCAGGATTGTTCTCATTTTCTTTGTCTTTTTTTGAAACGCCCTGCCGATGACGACAGCGGCGTTTTGTTGAAATCGGCTGCAAAGATACAACAAAAATTCGAGATATGGTGAAAAATGGGGTTAAATCACTAAAAATAAAGGGATTTTTATGATTTGGGCCTGATGCGAAGATGGACAGGTGAAGCCACAAAAAAGACAGGTTAGGACAGAGTTTCGT
>JAFUXE010000042.1 GCA_017477205.1 Alloprevotella sp. | reverse complement strand
TATAACAAGGAGTACCCTGCGCAATAAGGAGTCCTCGGCGCAACGGGGCGCCGATGGTGATTGCTTCTCCGCAAGACGGGGAGAGTAGGCAGCCGCCGTCTTTTACAGGGCCGTCCCCCGGGGAGAAAACCTCGCGGGACGGCGTCTTTTTTTGTATATAACAAGGAGTACCCTGCGCAATAAGGAGTCCTCGGCGCAACGGGGCGCCGATGGTGGTTGCTTCTCCGCAAGCCGGGGAGAGTAGGCAGCCGCCGTCTTTTTCAGAGTGAAGCCCCTGGAAGCAGCAATGTTTTCGGGGACTTCTTCTTTGTATATAACCAGAAGTACCCTGCGCAATAAGAAGAGACACGCATGGGGAAAAGGGGTCACCGGAGGTGACACACTATGCTTAACCCCCGTCGCTCGGAGCGAAGCGGTGAGCGTCGTGGGGGAGAGGGATATGTCTGCCTGCGCTGCGTCTGCGGAGCAGTCGCATGATAAGGAGGCTGCAACAATGTGCGGCTTTTCCGGAGGCGCAGCGGTAGTGTATAGGCATTGTTCCCAGCACACCCTCACACGGCTCGGGACGTGACGGGGTTCTTGGATGGCCAAGAAGCATTGTCAGATGCCTACGGCATCAAGCCCGCAGCGGCATATTTCATTCAACCAACGGATATGCTTTTTTCTTTATTCACCGGATATGTACCTCTTAATATCTCCTGAGTCGGTGGGCAATATGCCACAAAAGCGCTTAATGAGGCGAAAAGAGCAAAAAAAACAAGAAAAAGTTTTGCCGTAAAGTTTCTTTGTCGTACTTTTGCACCCGCAATTAAGCGCCGCGACCCTAACAGGTTTGAAAGGCGTGGAGTTGCAAGGGGCCTATTCGTCTATCGGTTAGGACGAGAGATTTTCATTCTCTAAAGAGCAGTTCGACTCTGCTATAGGCTACAAGAAACAAAAAGGATAAATAATACAATGGCAAACCACAAATCATCTTTGAAGCGCATTCGTCAGACGGAAACCCGCAGACTGCACAACAGATATTACGCAAAGACTATGCGTAACGCAGTTCGTAAGCTCCGCGCTACGACTGACAAAGCAGCTGCCACGGAACTTCTGCCGAAAGTACAGAAGATGCTTGATAAGCTGGCTGCTCGTAACATCATCCACAAGAACAAGGCTGCTAACCTCAAGAGCAGCGTGAGCAAGCACGTCAACGCTCTGGCTTGACGCGCGGGCTTAAAGGAAAGACAGGGCTGAAACCTCAAGGGGCTTCAGCTCTTTTTTGCTTCTAAGGAGTGGGGCGGAGCGGATTTCCTGCGGCTGCCTGCATCCAGAAGAAGGGAACGGAAGAAAAGAACAAGGCAAAAAAGATAAAAATGGAAATGTTTCAGATGATAGCAAAGACGCTACCGGGCCTGGAAGAGGTCCTTGCACAGGAACTCACGGAACTCGGTGCGAACGATGTGGAGATTGGGCGCCGCATGGTGGCTTTCTCCGGTGACAAGGAGATGATGTACCGTGCGAACTTCTGCCTTCGTACGGCATTGCGCGTGCTGAAGACGATAGACTCCTTTTATGCGGAGACGCCCGACGAGGTTTATGAGAAGGTACAGCGCGTGCATTGGGAGGAATACCTTGATCCTGCGATGACGTTCGCGGTGGATACGGTAGTATATTCTGAGGAGTTCCGCCACTCGAAGTTCGTGGCTTACAGGGTGAAGGATGCTATCGCTGACTATTTCCGTGAGCGTGAGGGCAAACGTCCGAACATCGGCCTGACGCAGCCCGACCTGCGCGTGCACCTGCACATTGCCGACAAGCAATGCACCTTGGCGTTGGACTCCAGTGGCGAGAGCCTGCATCTTCGCGGCTACCGCGTGGCTTCCTGTGCAGCACCGATCAACGAGGTGCTGGCGGCAGGCCTGCTGAAACTCACGGGCTGGAAGGCCGACTGCGACCTCATCGACCCCTTCTGCGGCTCTGGCACCATAGCCATCGAGGCCGCTCTGATGGCTCGCAATATCTATCCCGGCATCTTCCGCAAGGAGTACGGCTTTGAGCGTTGGAAGGACTTCGACCGCGACCTTCTGGACAGCATATACAATGACGACAGCGAGGAGCGTACCTTCGACCATCGCATTTATGCCTACGACATCAATCGTCCTACGCTGGCGGGGGCCGAGGCCAATGCCAAATCGGCTGGCGTGACGGACATCATCACCTTCGCGCAGAAGGATTTCCGTGAGTTCGAGCAGCCCGAAATGCCCGCAGTCATCGTGACGAACCCTCCTTACGGCACACGTTTGACGCCTCCCGACCTTCTGGAGCTGTATCAAGACATCGGCAAATGCCTGAAGCACGCCTTCAAGGGCGGCGATGCCTGGATTATCAGCGCCAAGGAGGAGTGCTTCGATGCCATCGGACTTCGTCCGAGCGTGAAATACCAGCTTTTCAACGGAGCTCTCGACTGCGAATTCCGAAAGTACCAGATGTTCGACGGCAAGATGGAGGATTTTCGCATGGCCGGTGGCGACATCAAGAATAGCGAGGACCGTCGTCACATGCAGGAGAAGCACCGTTCGCGCACGGAGCGCACAACGTTCAGCCGCCACCGCGAGTCGGACGAGGAGATGACGCAGGATGAGCAGTATCAAATCCTTGAGCGCAAGCATGCCGAGTTTGAACGCAACCGCGTGTTCCAGGAACGTGCCGAGGAGAAGCGTCGCCGTCGTGAGGAAGGCCGGGAGGAGTTTTTTCCAAGGCAGGAAAAAAGTTTTTCAAGGCGCGAAAAAGATTTTCCAAGGCGCGAAAATAAATTCGGAAGCCGCGAGGGCGGATTCAAGAAGCGCGAGGGTGGTTTTGGCTCCCAAGGAAAGCGCTTCGGTGACCGCGACAGGCGTTTCGGTGACCGCGACAAGCGCTTCGGTGACCGCGACAAGCGTTTTGGCGGCGGTAATGACCGCTTTGGAGGCCGTGACAACCGTTTCGGTGGCGGCCGTGGCAACGGAGGGCGTCAGCAAGGAGGCTTCGGCCAGCGACGCGGCGGCCGCGGTGACCGGTAGGAACTATTGGCGAACAATACAAAAAAAGACCATGAAGATATTCAAGACTTTTCTGCTGTTTTTTCTTGCAACATTCACCATGACAGCACAAGACAAGAAGAGCTTTACGCTTGACGACCTCATGTGGGGCGGCCACAACTATTGGAACATACAGCCCCGTGCCCTGTACTCCGCCTGGTGGGGCGACCGCCTCATGAAGCTTGGTGCGGAGGAGGTGACCGCCTTGACGGACGAAAAGGGCCGCACGAGCGAAAGCGTGCTTTTCACGTCCTCAGACGTGGCGCCGCTCATCACGGACGGAACGCAGGGACGCGGCCTGAACCTCTACAACGCCCGCTTCCCCTATGCCGACAAGCCTCTGGCCTTGCTGCGCACCTCGAAGTCGCGCTTCCTCTACGACTGGGAGGCGAAGCGTATCGTATGGACGCAAAGCCTCGAGGCCGGAAGTGCCAACAATGAGTTTTGTCCCGCCAGCCGCAGCGAGGCTTACACGAAGGACTGGAACCTCTTCCTTCGCACAGCGGACAACAAGGTGCACCAAATCAGCTACGACGGCTCTCGCGAAATACCCTACGGCACGAGCGTCCATCGCGACGAGTTCGGCATCCATAAAGGCACGTTCTTCAGCCCCAGCGGCAAACTCCTCGCGTTCTACCGCATGGACCAGTCGATGGTGACGGACTATCCCCTTGTGGATATCGAGCACCGCGTGGCGGAGGCTGCACCGGAGAAATATCCCATGGCGGGCATGACGAGCCACCAGGTGACGGTGGGCATCTACAATCCCGAAACCGAAGAAATCACGTGGTTGCAAGGCGGCGACCCTACCGACCGCTATTTCACGAACATTTCCTGGGCGCCGGATGAGAAAACCATCTACATGATAGAGCTTCCGCGCTCGCAGAAGAAGGCGGAGCTCGTGGCCTACGACGTCGTGAGCGGACGTCGCCTCGGTGTGCTCTACACGGAGGAGCATCCGAAGTACGTGCATCCTATGCACGGCCTCACGTTCCTGCCTTGGGACAGCACGAAGTTCATCTATCAGAGCGAGCGCGACGGCTACAACCACCTCTACCTCTTTGACGTGAACAAGGGCGAACTGTGCCAGCTGACGAAGGGCGACTTCGTCGTGCTGGACATCCTGGGCTTCAACGAGAAGACGAAGAGCGTCATCATCCAGAGTACGGAGAGCAGTCCCATCCGCAACAACTATTATAGTGTCAACGTGGAGAGCGGCAAGCGTACGCTCCTCGACAATGGCGTGGGTGTCCACAAAGCCACGCTTTCCGCAGGCGGCAAGTTCCTTTGCGACCGCTGGAGCAGTCCGCAGACATTCCGTGAGTTCACGATGCGCTCTGTTGAAAAGGCGCAGGCAAAGCCCGTCGTGCTGCAGGCCGACAAGGATCCCTGGACGGAATATGCCGTGCCGGAAATCAGCAGTGGCTCCCTGAAGGCTGCCGACGGCAAGACCGACCTTTACTATCGCATGGTGAAGCCCGTCAACTTCGACCCGACGAAGAAATACCCTGCCGTGGTTTACGTCTATGGCGGTCCCGGCCTCCGCAATGTGGAGGAAGCCTGGAACTATTGGGCACGTCCCTGGGAGATATACATGGCGCAGAAGGGCTACCTCCTCTTCGTCCTCGACAATCGCGGCTCATGCGATCGCGGCTTTGAGTTTGAGAGCTGCACCTACAAGCATCTGGGTGTCGAGGAAATGAAGGACCAGCTCGTCGGTGTGGACTATCTGAAGAGCCTCCCCTACGTCGATGCTGACCGCTTGGGCATTCATGGCTGGAGCTTTGGCGGTTTCATGACGACAAGCCTGATGTGTACCTATCCTGACGTCTTCAAGGTGGGCGTTGCCGGTGGCCCTGTCATCGACTGGAAGTACTACGAGGTAATGTATGGCGAACGCTACATGAGCACGCCGCAGGAGAACCCTGAAGGTTATAAGGAGACGTCTCTATTAAATAAGGCCAGGAACCTCAAGGGCCGCCTGCAAATCATCCTTGGCTACAACGACCCCACCTGCGTGCCGCAGCACACCCTGAGCTTCATGCGTGCCTGCATCGATGCCGACACGCAGCCCGACCTCTTCACCTATCCTAACCAGGGGCATAACATGGACGGCCACGACATGGTGCACCTCCACGAGCGCATCACCCGATATTTTGAAGACTACCTAAAATAAACACACAGCTATGAAAAAAGCAATCAACACAGCGGCAGCGCCAGCCGCCATCGGTCCCTACAGCCAGGCAATAGAAGCGGGCGGCATGGTGTTCGTCAGCGGCCAGCTGCCCGTTGACCCCCAGGCAGGCAATTTTCCTGAAGGCGGCATCAAGGAGCTCACCCGCCAGTCGCTCACAAACATGAAGGCCATCCTTGCCGAGGCAGGTCTTGGTATGGAGAACGTCGTAAAGACCACCGTATTCCTTGCTGATATGGCCGATTTTGCCGAGATGAACGAGGTATATGCCCAGTTCTTCGAGGCCCCCTTCCCCGGCCGCAGTGCCGTTGCCGTGAAGACGTTGCCGAAAGGCGCACGCGTGGAGATAGAGTGCATCGCTGCCCGCCCCCATGCAGCACATCGGAGTCTTTCTCTCTGCCAATGACGGGCTTCCCGCCGCCTATGCGAAGGCGGCGGAGGAGCTCGGCACGTGGATTGGCCGTACGGGGCGCACGCTTGTCTATGGTGGTTCCAGTCGTGGGCTGATGGACGTCATCGGGCGTGCTGTCAAGCAGCATGGCGGACGCACCGTGGGCGTGGTGCCGCAAATCCTCTATGACAAGGGCTGGGATGCCAAGGACTTGGATGTTTCCATCCCCACAGCCGACCTTACGGACCGCAAGGTGCAGCTCATTGGGCAAAGTGACGTCCTCGTGGCCCTGCCCGGAGGTATCGGCACGCTTGATGAACTTTTTACGGCCATTGGCATCGGTGCCATCGGCCTAGCGGCAAAGCCCGTCGTCATCTACAACGTAGAAGGCTGCTGGGACAGCCTGATAAAACTCATCGACGACCTCTCTGCAAACCGCCTTTTGCGCCCTGGTGCCCGTCAGCTCTTCTCCGTTGCCGACACCCTTGACGGTCTCACCGCCCTGCTGGAGCGATAGTCCCGGGGGCTTACCCCCCAATTTTAATGCACTCGTAATACAAAAAAAGACCGATTGGGGTTTATACTCTACCCTCCCTTATGAGTAATTCAACTCGTCGCAAGCTCTGCTTGCTTGGAGCTAAAGGAGATAAAGGAGTTAAGGGAGTTAAGGACGAATGTCCTGCGCATGGAGATTATTCACCAGCAAAGGTATCGTCTTTAACTTCTTTAACTTCCTTAACTCCCTTAACTTCCAAATCATGCGAAACTTGATTGAGTAAGCTTAGAAGGAGCTAGAGGAGGAGCTAGAGGAGGAGGCTAAGAGCTGGGTAGGGCTTGGCTAAACTGAAAACAAGCCCGTTAAACTACACCCTTTGATACACCTTTGATGCGCCTGAACCTGAGAAGGGAAAAAACGACTGTATTTCTTTGCCGATTAAAACATAAGTCCTATATTTGCACCGTGAGCACGCGTGGCCCGCAAGGGCGAGGCGGGCTGACAGACATGATTAAAGGACGTTTACGAACGTAGTCTTCGAGTCTCAAATCTCGCAAATTTGATTCCACTCTCGAAGATGCGGGGGCGGAACATCTGCGCCAGCGAGTATTATATACCCGTGCTTCTCTCTTTACGAGATGCACAATGAATTATATATAATATCTCACTGGCGTGGGCTGCGCGTTGCTTATCCTATGAGTGGAGGCAATGCGAGAGCCTGAGACTTGGGGTGAGCAAGTAGTACAGACTCTCACGCCTTTTTTCATATCCCATAGCTTTACAACTCTAAAGCTCCATCATGCGAGGAGGCTCACACTCATTGTATATATACGTACGCGTGCGTGCGAGGCTGAAAGGATAACAGAGAAGGAACACAAACAAAAAGATAAAACTATGCGAAAAACAGTTTTCAGGCTTATTGGTCATTTTGAGTGGTGAAATCTTTGGAAACGCCGATAAATACTTACCTTTGCTGCATTTATTATTAATATGATGCAAAAAATGCTTTTTCTGCGGGTCAAATTCCACGATAAAGTTTGGTAAGCGTGATGG
>JAFUXE010000007.1 GCA_017477205.1 Alloprevotella sp. | reverse complement strand
TGCAGTAGATTTCTACTATATTTGCAGTGTTCATAGGAGTGATGAGTTTGTTTGTAAGTATTTGTTTATCACATGTAAAGTTACAAATAAATTCTCACTCCTACAACTTTTTCAACAACTTTCTTACACCGAACTCACGTGCGCTTATCTCCGTGGAAGGTAAGCGCACACTTTTTTGGGACGTTATGTCATAACTTGGCAACGGCTTGTCGCACTTCTTCCATGAGCCACGTCGGGGTGGAAGTGGCTCCACAGATGCCGACGCTCTCTGCTCCCTCGAACCATTCCGCGTGCAAGGCATCTGGGGAGGGCGTCATGTGGGTACGCGGATTGACGCTTCGGCAGGCTTCGTAAAGGACGCGGCCGTTGGAACTCTTCTCTCCGCAGACGAAAAGCACGACGTCATGGCGTGCGGCGAAACTGCTGACATGGGGCAGGCGGTTGGCGACCTGGCGGCAGATGGTGTCAGAATAATGGAAACTGGCGGGGGGGAGGATGTGCGCCGTGAGGTAGGAGACAACGGCGCGGAAGCCTTCCAGCGACATCGTGGTCTGGGAGAAGAGGTGTATGTCGCGCGTGAAGTCGAGCGTGGCGGCTTCCTCTACGCTCTGGATGACGATGGCGCGGCCACCGGTCTGGCCGACGAGGCCGACCACCTCGGCATGGCCGCGTTTGCCATAGATGACAATCTGGGGCTGCGAGGGGCTTTCCGCGAGGGCACGGATGCGGCGTTGGAGGCCGAGGACAACGGGGCAGGTGGCATCAACCAGCGTGATGGCATTGCGCGCGGCTGTCTCGTAGGTGGCGGGTGGCTCGCCGTGGGCGCGCAACAGGACGCGGGCGGAGGTGAGGGCCTGGAAGTCGGCGTGGTCGATGGTCTGGAGCCCAAGGCGGCGCAGACGCTCCACTTCGCTGCCGTTGTGGACGATGTCGCCAAGGCAGTAGAGGGTACCGCCGTCGGCCAGCACGCTCTCCGCCTTGCGGATGGCAGTGACTACTCCAGGGCAGAAGCCGCTTTGGGCGTCAATCTCAATGGTCATTCAATCCTCACTGTTTACTTTTTCCTGGAACCGCTGCATGAGCCATGCGTCCTGCTCGTCAGGCGTCATGTGGCTGTTGTCCAGCACGAGGGCATCTTCGGCCTGGCGCAAGGGGTTCATGGCGCGGTGGGAATCAATGTAGTCACGCTCCTCAACGTTGCGGAGGATGGCATCGAAGTCCACGTCCTGGCCCTTGGCGCGAAGCTCGTCGTAGCGTCGCCGCGCGCGCACTTCGGCACTGGCGGTGACAAAGATTTTCAGTTCGGCATCGGGGAAGACGGCGGTGCCGATGTCGCGGCCGTCCATGACGATGCCCTTCTTTTCGCCCATGCGCTGCTGCTGAAGTGTCAGGGCTTCGCGCACAAAGGGTAGGGCGGCAACGGGACTGACGAGATTGGATACTTGGAGCGTGCGGATGTCCTGCTCGACGACTTCGCCGCAGAGGCAGGTTTCGGGGAGACGCGTCTCGGGATTCAGGCGGAAGGAGATTTCCACCTCACCCATGTGGCGGCGCAGGGCCTCGGCGTCTACGCTGCCGTCGGGCAGGAGCAGCCCGTGGCGCAGGGCGAAGAGGGCGACGGCGCGGTACATGGCGCCGGTGTCCACATAGATGTAGCCCACGCGGCGTGCCAGGGCTTTTGCCATAGTGCTTTTTCCGCAGGACGAATGTCCGTCGATGGCGACGATGATGTTCTTCATAACAGAGTCTATCATTGGAGGGGCTTTTTTATTTTGCCTTGAAATGTATGGGGATGCGTATGCGGACATTGACAGGACGGCCTCCCACGCGTCCGGGCTTCCACTGGGGAAGGCGTTCGACGGCGCGGAGTATGGAGGCGTCCAGCTCCGGCTGTATCTTGTGGAGGAGGCGCGCGTCGCGCACGGCTCCTGTCTTGTCAACGATGAAGGCCACCTCGGCCTCGCCCTCGATGTGGGCTTTGATATGGCGGTCGGTGTAGGCAATTTCGGCATCGAGGAAGCGCATGAGCTCCTTCTCGCCGCCCGGGAACTGCGGCATTTCCGGCACTTCCGTGATGGGGATGTAGGAAGGCTCCTCATCCACGGGGAGGTCGTCGCGCTCCACGATGAGGCGTACCGTGTCCGTGGGGATGTCCGCCAGGACGGGGACGTCGGCTTCTGCGGCACCTTCTGCGTCCTCATGTTCCACGCCGAGCGTCTGGCTCGTCACGACGGTGTCCACGATGACGGGCACCGTGGCATTCTCGCCCTCGGGAATCTTCGGCTGCGGCGGACGGCTGGTCTGTATATATCGGAATTCGTATCCCTCTTCGGCTTTCAGCTTCTCCAGCGCCACGCCGGGCATGTCGCCGTCGAAGGTTCCCGACTCGGCACCATAGCGCAACGCCCATACGCCGAGGCGCACGAGGAAGGCCACGATACCAATGGTGAAGACGGCATAGAGCGCAAGCGTATAGCGTTTGCCTGCCGAACGCCGCAACCGGTATGCTCCATACTCCTTGTTGCGACCCTCGAACACCTGTTCGCACCATTCGCGGGATAATAATTCGTCACCGAAAACGTTATACATATTATAAAATCCGCATTTCGCGGCGCAAAAATACGTCCAAAATCTAAAAATAGTCCTACCTTTGCCCACAATAATGCTTAACAGAATGAAAAAAGCCTTAATAGGAATCGTTTTTTGCGGGTGGTTCTCGCAACTTGCGGCCCAGGAAGCCTCCTCGTCCTACAACGTGCTGCGTCTCCCCGTGTCCTCCCATGCGGCGGCCCTGGGGGGCGAGAACATCTCCAACATAGAGGATTCGCCCGCTGCTGCGTGGAGCAACCCCGCCCTGATGTCCAACGTGTCGGACAAGTCGCTTGGCCTGAGCCTGATGACCTATAACAGCGGAAGCCTCTACCTTGGCGCGCAGTATGTGCAGGCCTTCGGAGAACGCCACTCGGCATCCGTCATGGCGCAAATGCTCTCCTACGGCAGCATGGACGAGACGGACGAGACGGGACGCGTCATAGGCAGCGTTTCCGCCAAGGACATCGTGCTGGGCGCGGGCTACAGCTACCTGCTCTCGGACGAGTGGGCGGGCGGTGCCACGCTGCGCATCATCGACCAGAACTATGCCGGATATACCTCCATCGCGCTGGGCGTGGACCTGGGACTGAACTACTTCAATGAGGAGACGGACCTTTCCGTCAGTGCCACGGCGCGCAACATCGGCGCGCAGGTGAAGTCCTTCTACGACGGGCAGTCGGCTCACCTTCCCTTTACGCTTCAGCTGGGTTTGACGAAGGGACTGGAACACCTGCCCGTGCGCTTCAGCGTGACGATGACGGACCTGACGCGCTGGAAGTCGAAGTACTATTTCCATCCTGCCGACGTGGAGAAGGTCAGCTTCGGACGCATGCTGACCAACCACCTTGTGCTGGGCCTGGACATCCTGCCTACCGACAACATTTACCTCTCGTTGGGCTACAACGCGCGCCGTGCCTATGAGCTGAAGTCTGCCGACGCTGGGAAGATGGCAGGTTTCACCCTTGGCGGCGGCCTGAACCTGCGTCGCCTGAAGCTTGGCGTTTCCTATGCAAAGTATCATGTTGACAATGCCTCGTTGATGTTCAACGTGGTGTATTCTTTCCAGGCCTCTCCCAATATCACACGATAAGAAAAGTCTTATGCTCCAGAAAATCGAAAATGCCCTTGCGGCCATACGCTACCCCATTATTCCTGAGGGCCTGTACGAGCCCATAGCCTACACGCTCTCTGCAGGCGGCAAGCGCCTGCGGCCCACGCTGCTGCTCATGGCCTACGGCCTCTACCGCGACGACGTGGAGACGGCGCTGCCCGCCGCCATTGCCATAGAAACCTACCACAACCACACGCTGCTCCACGACGACCTGATGGACAATGCCGACGTGCGGCGCGGACGCCCCACGGTGCATCGCCGCTGGGATGCCAACACGGCCGTCCTGAGCGGCGACGAGATGCTGATAATGGCCTTCCGCCACATGCTGCGCCAGCCCGTGAAGGATGCTGCGCGCAAAGCCGGGCTCCTCGCGCTCTTTGCCGACACGATGCAGGAGATTTGCGAGGGGCAGCAGTTCGACATGAACTTCGAGCAGCGTGAGGACGTCACGGAGGCTGAGTACGTGGAGATGATACGCCTGAAGACTTCCGTGCTCCTTGCCTGCGCACTGAAGGCCGGAGCCATCATAGCCGGAGCGCCTGCCCGCGATGCCGACCTGCTCTATCAGTTTGGCGAAAAGGTGGGCCTGGCCTTCCAGCTTCAGGACGACTACCTGGACTGCTACGGCGACCCGGCCGTGTTCGGAAAGCAGATAGGCGGCGACATACAGTGCGGAAAGAAAACCTTCCTGCTCATCAGTGCCTTGCAACGCGCCGATGAGGGACAGCGCGAGGCTCTGCTCTCGCGCAACGTGGAGCGCGTCCTGGCGTGCTACGATGCCCTGGGAGTTCCGCAGCTGTGCCGCGATAAGATAGACGCCATCTACGGTGAGGCGCGCCGCGCGTTTGATGCCCTGCCCCTGCCGCGAAGCCGCAAGCAGGCGCTATGGGACTATGCTGAAAGCATGATGAACAGGAAGAAATGAGATACATCGACACCCACACGCATATCTACGGCGAAGAGTTCCGCGAGGACATCTACGCCGTCATAGCCCGTGCCCGCGAGGCGGGAGCCTGTCGCCTCCTGCTGCCCAACGTGGACGAAGCGAGCATCGAGCCCATGTTTGCCCTCTGCGAACGCTATCCCGACCTGTGCTTCCCCATGATGGGCTTGCAGCCGGAGGAGCTTCCTGCCGACCCCGAGCCGCTCCTCCGGCGCATGGAGAACATCCTGCGCACGCGCTCCGTCGTAGCTGTGGGGGAGGTAGGCATAGACCTCTACTGGGACGCTTCGCGCCGCGAGGAGCAGATTCGCGTTTTCCGCCGTGAGGTCGAATGGGCCGTCGCCTACGGCCTGCCGCTCGTCATTCACTGCCGCGCCGCCCACCGCGAGCTCTGCGACACATTATATATATATAAAGACAAACTCACGCGCGGCGGCATTTTCCATTGTTTCGGCGGCACGGCAGAGGAGGCGCGCGAGCTGCTTGCATTCCCTGGCTTTTTCCTGGGCATCGGTGGCGTGCTGACCTTCAGGAAGTCCACGCTTCCCGCAGTCCTCGCTGAAGCCGTCCCCTTGGAGCGCATCGTCGTGGAGACTGACGCACCCTATCTCACGCCCGTGCCCCATCGCGGAAAGCGCAACGAACCCGCCTACATTCCATTCATCCTCCAGAAACTGGCCGAGGTATATGGCATTTCGGTTGAGGAAGTGGCGGAAATAACCACCCGTAACGCTGAAAAAATCTTCTTTCCGGCAGAAAAATAGAAAAAAGTTGGGAGAAAGTTTTGTGGCTAACAAAATTTGCCCTACTTTTGCACCCGCTTTCCGAAAGCAAATGGTGCCTTAGCTCAGTTGGTAGAGCATCGGACTGAAAATCCGTGTGTCCCCGGTTCGATTCCTGGAGGCACCACAAGAAGAAAACGAGATACGCCGCAAAGTGTATCTCGTTCTTCTTTTTACGCATCCACAGGTTCTCTCGTCAGTCAAAAAAAGTCACAAATGTATGTCGGAAAAAGAGTGAGAAAATCGCGTAAGTAATTAATAGTTAATCAATTATATATCATTTCGCCTATTTTTAAAATGGCGAAAATCACTTTGTGACTTTTGTGATCGCCGTTTTGGGGCGATTTCCGCTCCGTTTCCCGCCCTGATGCGTCGTAAAGGCGAAGGCTTCGGAGAAATTCCCCTGACCCCATGACCTCCTGCAACCTTTCCGCCCTCGCCACGCTTGCCCGCGGCATCTGTCCCTGCCTCTGCATGGCAGGCTTCGTCCTCTGCATGGCAGGCATCGCCACGCTTGCCAGCGGCTTCGTCCCCCAGTGAGGCGAAAAAGCATCAAGCCTGCAACCCGGCCGGGTTGCAGGCTTTTCTTTGCCCTTGGAGCGTGACAAATGTGTACACCCCTATTTGCTGCGCTATTCGTACCGTTTTGCCTCGCGCTTGCCCTTCAGCACGTCGAGGGCATTCAGGGCGAGGGCTTGCATCTCGTCCTCGCCGGGGTAGCAATAGACGGGTGCCAGGAAGCTGATGCGCTTGCGCAGGCGGTGCGTGATGTATTCCGAGCGGGCCATGCCGCCCGTGAGCAGGATGGCATCGACGTCGCCACAGAGCACGGCGCCCTCCGAGGCGATGTTCTTGGCCGTGTGGTATATCATGGCGTTGACGAGGAGTTCTGCGTGCTTGTCGCCGTCGGCGATGCGCTGCTCGATGACGCGCATGTCGTTCGTGCCCAGATGGGCGATGAGCCCGGCTTGTCCTGCCACGCGCTTCAGGAGTTGGTCCTCCGTGTATTTCCCGCTGAAGCAGAGGCGGATGAGGTCGGCGGCAGGCAGGCTGCCGGCACGCTCGGGGGAGAAGGGTCCTTCGCCGTCCAGGGCGTTGTTGGCGTCGATGGCGCGGCCGTGGTGGTGGGCTGCGATGGAGATGCCGCCGCCGAGGTGGCAGATGATGAGGTTCAGGTCCTCATAGCGGCGTCCCGTCTCGGCGGCAAAGCGGTGGGCTATGGCGCGCTGGTTCAGGGCGTGCCAGATGCAGATGCGCTGCATGAGCGGGGAGCCGCAGATGCGGGCTTCGTCGCAGAGTTCGTCCACGACGCCGGGGTCGGCGGTGAAGGAGCGGCAGCCGCCGGGAACTTCCTTGGCCAGTTCAAAGGAAATGATGCAGCCGAGGTCGCAGGCATGCTGGTGGAGTGCGCCTTTGGCGTCCTCCACCATTTGCTCGTTGATTTCATAGACGCCGCCGGACACGGGCTTCGCCAGGTGGCCGCGCCCGATGATGGCGTCAAAATCGAAGGGTATATCCATGCGGTGCAGCTCGTCCTTGACGAGTTGCTTGCGGTAGCTGAACTGATCGGATATCTTGGGGAATTTCTCCAGTTCCTCCATCGTGTGCTGTATGCTGCGCAGGAGGACTGGTTTTTCGTTTTCATATACGGCTATCTTCGTGGAGGTGGAGCCGGGATTGATGGCGAGTATTCTGTGCATGGTTTTGGTTTAGTGACAAGTGACAAGTGACGAGTGACGAGTAAACGAGTGACGAGCTTGCTGCGCCGAAAAGGGCTTGTCACTTGTCACTCGTCACTTGTCACTCGTTTACTGGTTTATTGTTTTACTGGTTTACGCCAGGCAGGCGAGTGCCAGGCTGTAGAACTTTGATTCCGTGCTGTCAGCGCGGCTGGGGAGCACCACCGGGGCAAGCGTTCCTTGCAGCGCGCAGGCTGTTTCGGCGTGGCAGAAGAGCGTTACGGTCTTGTAGAACACGTTGGCGGCCTCGATGTCGGGGAAGATGAGCGCGTCGGCTTTGCCTTCTATGGGCGACTGGATGCCTTTCGTCCGCATGCTTTCAAGGCAGCACGACGTCTTCAGGTCCAGCGGGCCGTCCACGATGCAGGGGCCGAAGTCGCCGCGTTCGGCTTCTTCGCGCAGCTGGGCATATCCCGCCGTGTGGGGGAAGTGCTTCTCGCTGACCTTCTCGTTGCAATGGATGAGGCTGATGCGCGGCTCGGCGATGCCGAAGTTGTGACACAGGCGCGCCACGTATGCCACCTGTGCACGGCGCTGTTCCTGCGTGGGATAGGGAATCACGGCGGGGTCGGTGAAGAAAATGAGGCGGTCGTGGCCGGGGATGTCGGCAGCCGTGATGTGCGTCAGCACGTTGCCCTTTGGCAGGATGCCTTTCTCCTTGTCCAGCACGGCCCGAAGCACGTCGTTCGTGTTGACGAGCCCCTTCATCAGGATGTCTGCCTTTCCCTCCCTCACGAGTTCCACTGCACGCGCGGGGGCATCTTCGCCGTCCACGCGTATGGCCTCGGCAAAACCTTCTTTCTCTGCACGTTCTATGGCGTGGCGGGTACTGTCATCGCTGCCGCATATGACGGCTACGCGCTTGCGAACTCCTTTTTCCCGGAGATGCGCTGTAAGCTGGGAAAAACTCTGTATGCTTTTCATGTTTTAGGTTGTGAAAAATGCGTTTTCAACGGCAAAAATAATAATTATCCTATAATATTTGCTATTTTTGCGCGATTTTAAACGAAAAAACTAATCGTTCTTCTATATGCAGGATATACGAAACATTGCCATCATTGCGCACGTGGACCACGGCAAGACAACGCTCGTGGACAAGATGCTGCTGGCCGGAAACCTCTTCCGCGAAAACCAGCAAACCGGGGACTTGATGCTCGACAACAACGAGCTGGAACGCGAGCGTGGCATCACCATACTTTCCAAGAACGTTTCCATCAACTACAAGGGAACGAAAATCAACATCATCGACACTCCGGGGCACAGCGACTTCGGCGGCGAGGTGGAGCGCGTGCTCAACATGGCGGACGGCTGCCTGCTGCTTGTCGATGCCTTCGAGGGGCCCATGCCGCAGACGCGCTTCGTGCTGCAGAAGGCCCTGCAGATAGGCCTGAAGCCCATCGTCGTGGTGAACAAGGTGGACAAGCCCAACTGCCGCCCGGAGGAGGTCTATGAGATGGTCTTCGACCTCATGTTCGAACTCGGCGCCACGGAGGACCAGCTGGACTTCCCCGTCGTCTATGGTTCCGCCAAGCAGGGCTGGATGGGCGAGGACTACAAGGCGCCCACGCAGGACATCACCTACCTGCTGGACAAAATCTGCGAGGTGATACCTGCCCCGGCCGTTGCCGAGGGCGAGGGCTTGCAGCTGCTCATCACCTCCCTGGACTACTCGAACTACCTCGGACGCATCGCCGTGGGACGTGTGCGCCGCGGCACCATCCGCGACGGGCAGCCCGTCACCATAGCCCATCGCGACGGGCAGCAGGAACGCGTTAAAATCAAGGAGCTGCACACCTTCGAGGGCATGGGGCACCAGCGCACGGACAGCGTCGAGGCCGGCGACATCTGTGCCGTCATAGGTCTCGAACGCTTTGAAATCGGCGACACCATCTGCGATGCCGAGAATCCTGAGCCCCTTGCCCCCATCGCCATCGACGAGCCTACGATGTCGATGCTGTTCACCATCAACGACTCGCCCTTCTTCGGAAAGGAGGGCAAGTTCTGCACCTCGCGCCACATCCACGAGCGCCTGCAGAAAGAGCTGGAGAAGGACCTGGCGCTGCGCGTGGAGCAGGTGGATTCCGACAAGTGGATTGTCAGCGGGCGCGGCGTCCTGCACCTCTCCATCCTCGTGGAGACCATGCGCCGCGAGGGCTACGAGCTGCAGGTGGGCCAGCCGCAGGTCATCTTCAAGCAGCTTGACGGCGTGCGCTGCGAACCCATCGAGGAGCTCACCATCAACGTGCCCGAGGAGTTTGCCTCGAAGATGATTGACATGGTGACGCGCCGCAAGGGCGAAATGACATCCATGCAGACCCTCGGCGAACGCACGGACATAGAGTTCCTCATCCCCTCGCGCGGCATCATCGGCCTGCGCACCAACGTCCTCACGGCCTCGCAGGGCGAAGCCATCATGGCGCACCGCTACCGCGAGTACCAGCCCTACAAGGGCGACCTCCCGCGCCGCTCCAACGGCTCCATGATTTCGATGGACACCGGCACCGTCTTTGCCTATGCCCTCGACAAGCTGCAGGACCGCGGCCGCTTCTTCATCAATCCGCAGGAGGAAGTCTATGCCGGGCAGGTAGTCGGTGAACACGTGCACGAGAAGGACCTCGTCATCAACGTCTGCAAGGCCAAGCAGCTCACGAACGTGCGTGCCAGCGGCACCGACGAAAAGGCGCACATCATCCCGCCCGTCATCTTCTCCCTCGAGGAAGCCCTCGAGTACATCAAGGAGGACGAATACGTGGAGGTGACGCCCCGTTCCATGCGAATGCGAAAGATTATCCTCGACCACCTGGCACGGAAGCGGGCGAACAGGGATGAAGAATGAAAATTGGGGTTGTCAAAAATTAGAAAGTGATGAAAAAACTTAAAAACCAAAAAAACTAAAAAACAACATGAAACACTTCAGAACACACCTGCTGCTCCTGCTGGCGGCGCTCATCGCCCCGGCCGGAAGCTTTGCACAGGAGACGACGCCCCTTTGGGGCACCGACTTTGAAGACCCGGATGCCTTTGGCGATTTCGTCATCATAGACGGAAACGGCGACGGGCACGAGTGGCTCTACGACGACTTCCTGTTTGCGGCCTACTGCTCGCGTGACAACGTGGCGGACGACTGGCTCGTACTTCCTGCCGTTACCCTGGAAGCCGGACGCACTTATTTCTTCTCCCTGCGTGCCGCAGGCTACAGCACGGACGAGGAAACCTTCGACGTATGCCTTGGCCGCGACGCCACCGCCAGCGCGCTGTCCACCGTGCTCTATTCCGGAAAGGTCAGTTCCGACGAGCTCCAGGAGCACCGCTTCTCCTTTCAGGTGACAAGTTCCGGCTCGTACCGGCTTGCCGTCCACTACAACACCTCCGCCACGGCGTTTGCGGGAAGCCTGACCGTTGACGACATCTCCCTGGAGTCCGGGGCCCATCCCGCAGCTCCCGCAGAGGTGACGGACCTGACGGTCACGCCCGGCGCGCAGGGTGCGCTGACGGCCAGCGTGTCCTTCACGACGCCCGCCGTGACGGCAGGCGGGACGTCGGACCTCGTGATGACCCACGTGGACGTCCTTCGCGATGACGCCCTCGTGAAGCGCTTCGACAGCCCGCAGCCCGCAGCCCGCCTGACGTTTGAGGACACGGGCGTTTCGCGCGGGCTCCACACCTATCGCGTCGTGGCCGTGAACGAGGACGGCAGCAGCGTCGTCGTGGCTCCCGCCGTCTTCGTGGGCGTAGATACCCCCCTGCCGCCGACGAACGTGCATGCAAGCCTCTCCGGCGGCAAGGTGACCCTTACGTGGGACGCCCCGACGGCCGGCGTCAACGGCGGATACATTGACGCTACCGCATTGACATACACCGTCACGAACAACAAGGGCGCCACCGTCCGCAGCGGCATTTCCGGCACGAGCCTTGAGGACACTCCCGCCGTCGGCACGGAGCAGTCCGTGCTCTACTACTACGTCACCGCCGTGGCCGGTGGCGCCAGCAGCGAGCGCACGCGTTCCAACATGCTGGCATTCGGCGAGCCCAGCACGCTGCCCTACTACGAGTCCTTCGCGGGCGGACAGCGCAGCACCTTCTGGGTGACGGAGTACGACAAGCGCGCACGCTTCTGGCCCCTTGCCGCCGGAGCCTATGCGCAGGACGGCGACGACGGCGTGCTCTGCTTCAACGCGATGGAGGGCAACGAATGGTCGCGCTACTTCTCCGGCCCCATCACGCTGAAGGGCGCCGCGAACCCCACGCTGACCTTCTACCTCTACTACATCGACCCCATCGACGAAGCCCTGAACGTGGAGGTGTCCCGCGAAGGCGGCGACTTCCGGACGGTGCTCACCGTCCCCTTCACGGACGAGAGCCGTGCGGGCAAGTACACGAAAATCAACGTACCCCTGAAGGACTACGCCGCTGACGAATACATCCAGATAGCCTTCTCCAGCTATACCACCACGTCCATGAGCCTTCTCTATATTGACAACCTCAGCATCCGCGACGTCCGCGCCCGCGACCTCAGCGTGCAGAAGCTCACGCCCCCGCGCGACCTGAAGGTGGGCGAGCAGCGCACCTTCACCGTCGCCGTTGCCAACGTCGGCACGGAGGACGTCGAGGCCGGAGCCTACACCGTGGGCCTCTTCCAGGGCGACCGCCAGCTGGCGAGCACTGGCGGCCGCGCCCTGGCCTCAGAAGCCTCGCGCAACTACATCTTCAACGTCACCGCCGACATCAACCTGCCCGCCGAGGCCGACGTCTATGCCGCCGTCAGCTATGCGGAGGACGAGGACGGCGGCAACGACCGCTCCGGGACGCTTCGCCTCACCGTGCACCCCAACTACTATCCCGTGCCGCAGGCCCTGCGTGCCTCCGAGAGCGAAACCGCCGTCACCCTCAGCTGGGAGGCTCCCGCCGCACCCCGCACGGAGGACGGCAGCGTCACCGAGGACTTCGAGGACGCCCCCGACTTCGCCGTTACGGACTTTGCGGACTGGACGCTCTACGACGGCGACAAAGGCCACACCTACGGCATCACGATGGGCGAGGACTTCGTCTATTTCCCCCACAACGGCGAGGAAATGGCCTTCATCGTCATGAACGCCAAGGCCGTCGGCCTGCCCAGCGCATGGTATGCCCACAGCGGCGAGAAGATGATGGCCGCCATGTCCACTGCCTACGAGAACGACAACTGGCTCATCTCCCCGCAGCTCTCCGGCTCCGAGCAGACCGTCTCCTTCTACGCCAAGAGCGTCAGCTCCGAGTACCCCGAGACCTACCAGGTGCTCTATTCCACCACGGACGTCTCCCCCACGAGCTTCCGCGCCGTGGATGAGAACGTCACGCTCACCAGCGAATGGACCCTCTGCCGTCACGAGCTGCCCGAGGGCGCCAAGTACTTCGCCATCCGCAGCATCCGCGAGAACGGCTTCGCCCTCTTCGTGGACGACGTCACCTTCTGCCCCGACAGCCTTGCCGCCCGCGACCTCCAGCTCCTCGGCTACAACGTCTATCGCGACGGCGAGAAGCTGAACGCCACGCCCCTGCCGACGCCCGCCTACACGGACGCCCTGTCTGCCGCCTTCACCGCCTATCGCGTCACCGCCGTCTATGCCGAAGGCGAGTCCGCCTATTCCGGCGAGGTGTATGTAGGCCAAACCGGCATCGCCGTTCCCTGGGAGGATAACGCAGGCTCGTCACTTGTCACTCGTCACTCGTCACTCACTTACGACCTCCAGGGCCGCCACGTCGCACGTCCCGCCAAGGGCGTATTCATTGAGAACGGACGCAAGGTGGTCAGATAGGAAGCCGCCGCGCTCCCGCAGCTTTTTGTAACCATCCGTCAAGGCATTCCCGCGAAAACCCGGGGGTGCCTTGACTGCTTTTTCCCGCCGCCGCATTTTGTGTGTAAAGGGGATTCCCTTATATTTGCATCCGGCAATCAACCGTTAAACCAAAAACCTAAAAACCTATAAACCAAAGCTCATCCCAAGCCCCTCCCCCGGAGGGGGGGAGGCTGGGAGGGGGCTCTTAAACCTAAGAACCTAAACAATATGCAAAGACATGTTTCCATCGCGGTGCTGCTCCTTGCCGGCACCGTCGCATACGCGCAGAAGCAAATCAGCGCGGCCAGTCCCGACGGACAGACAAAGGTGAGCGTAACCCTTTCCGACCGCATCTACTACGATGTGGAGAGCCACGGCGAGCGGCTGTTTGAGAAGTGCCACGTCGGCATGACGCTCAGAGACCGCACCCTCGGCGAGAAGCCCGTGCTTAAGAATAAGAAAGTACGGACGGTCAGGGAGACCGTCGTGCCCGTCCATCCCCTGAAGTCCAGCCGCGTGGAGAACCACTACACCCTGCTCACGCTCTCCCCGGAGGGCGGCTACGCGGTGGAATGGCGCATCTACGACGACGGCCTTGCCTACCGTTTCGTCACGGCACTTAAGGGGGATATCGAGGTGATGGGCGAGGACGGCACTTGGCAGCTCGCGGCGCCCAGCCGGCTTGTGCTGCAACAGCCGGGCGGCTTCAAGACAAGCTGCGAGGAGAACTACAGCGTGGTGCCCTCAGCCCAGTGGAAGAGCACGGACCGCATGAGCGAGCTGCCCGTGCTCGTCATGGGCGAGAGGCAGAAGGTGCTCATCTCGGAATTCGACCTCTTCGACTATCCCGGCGCATTCCTCAAGTCCGACGGGGACGGCGCCTTCTCCATCGTCCAGCCCAAGGTGCCGCTTGAGTACGAGGACCAGGGCGACCGCAGCCAGAAAATCCTCCGGGAGGCCGACTACGTGGCCAAGGCCTCCGGCACGCGCACCTTCCCCTGGCGCTACATGCTCATCACCCAGAGCGACACCCAGCTCCCGGAGAACGCCATGCCCGTGCGCCTGGCTCCTGCAAACGCCATCGGCCCTACCGACTGGATTAGGGTGGGACAGACGTGCTGGGACTGGCTCAACGGCATCCCCTATGGTCCCGACGTGACCTTCAAGGCAGGCATCAACCTTGACACCTACAAATACTTCGTGGACTTTGCCGCCCGCAACGGCGTCGGCTATATGCTCATGGACGAAGGGTGGGCACTCAACACGCGCGACCCGTTCCACACGAATCCCGAGGTGCACCTGCCCGAGCTCATAGCCTACGCGGAGTCCAAGGGCGTAGGCATCATCGTGTGGCTGCCCTGGCTCACGGTGGAGCACCACATGGACCTCTTCGAACGCTTCGAGCAGTGGGGCATCAAGGGCGTGAAGATAGACTTCATGAACCGCCAGGACCAGTGGATGGTGAACTTCTACGAGCGTGCCGCCCGCGAGGCAGCCAGGCACCACATCCTCATAGACTTCCACGGCGCCTTCCATCCCAGCGGCCTCGACTACAAATACCCGAACGTGCTGACCTATGAGGGTGTGCGCGGCATGGAGTACAATGGCGGCTGCAGGCCCGAGGGCAGCGTGTGGCTGCCGTTCATCCGTAACGCCGCAGGCCCTATGGACTACACCCCCGGCCCGATGCTCTGCTTCCAGCCGGAACGGCACCACGGCAACCGCCCCGTCTGCGCAGGCGTGGGCACAAAGGCTTTCAACATGGCCCTGTTCGTGCTCTTCGAGAGCAACCTGCAGGTGCTCATGGACAACCCCTGCCGCTACGACCGGTGGCCCGACTGCCGCGACTTCCTCACCAGCGTGCCCGTCAACTGGGACGAGACGCGCGTCCTGGCGGCAGAAGCCGGTCAGTACTGCATCACGGCAAAGCGCAGGGGCGACACGTGGTTCGTCGGCGGCATAACGAACGGCAGCGGGCGCGACGTCCGGCTCAACTTCGACTTCCTGCCTGCCGGCAGGGAGTACCGCATGACGAGCTTTGCCGACGGCATCAACGCCGACGTCATCGCCATGGACTACGTATGCCGGGAAAGCACGGTCAGCGCCGCCACCGTACTGCCCGTACACATGGTTCGCAACGGCGGCTGGTGCGCAAGAATCGACGCGCGATAGCCTCCGGGGCGTCCCAGGCGGACTTCTGTTTACTTCAGGGCATGACATAAAACAAATCGCGTACCTAAAGGCGTGCATCCCCGTTAACGCACGTAAAACCAGCCGTTCTTCGACAAGCGAAGCGTCGCAAGCGCCGAGCGAAAACGGCTGGCTACCATTATCAAGCCCTGCACCAGGTATTCATGAATAGTATGGAAGCATATATTTAATTCTGGCCAACTGGTAAACAATGAACTATCTTTGCAGGCGACTTTCGTGGTCAACCTGGTTTGTGAATAACAAAAAACACAGTCAACTGAAAACATAAATAAGCAACGACAGCTATCAACTGAAAGTAAAAGTAAGTATCAACCAAGGTCAACCCACATTACAAATAAGGCTGAAAGTAGTCAACCAAAATCGTTAAACTACAGGGCATATTTCGAGCCCCGTTTTCCGAACCCTATGTTCATCCCGCCACGAACCCTATGTTCATCGGCCAATGAACCCTATGTTCATGGGGCAATGAACCCTATGTTCGGAAAATGGCTTACTACTTTACTTCACCATAGTGTTCCGGAATACATGCCTCAAGGCGTTTCTATAGAACGGAACAGACGTCGCGAGCGAAGATCCTTAAAAGTAAAACAGGGCTGGCCGACTCAGCGATATAGTGCTCAGCATACTCATATTCCCCTTTGATACGGCTGAATCTACGCTTTTTTTTGAAGATTTTTGTAGCTTATTAATGCGGGTTACAAAAAAATATGTATTTTTGCCCCGACTAAGCCAGTCCAAGCTTTCGGAGGCCAGCAGTGGCTGATGACTGTGAGGGCAGGGCGGGTCGAAAAAGACATCGATGGAATCCAGAGGCTGAGAACACCGTTTGTAAGGACAGCCGAAGGGAAAGGACGTTTTCTGAACGTTACCTGTCTGCGTGTTCAAACTTCGCAACTTTGAAACTTCTCACAGCGGTAATGCAACGAAGCGTTCGCGTGGGTGTATTATATCCCGGCTATTCGTTGCTATCATTGCATCTTGGTGGTATACGTATGCGCCGAATCGTATAATATCGCTCGGCGTGGGCTGGCTTGCGTTGCTTATCCTTGAGAAGGGGCAATGCGAAGGCCTGAACACGGGGATAGGCGCGGAGGAACAAACTCCCACGTCTTT
This sequence comes from Alloprevotella sp., assembly GCA_017477205.1. The sequence continues at coordinate 115,709 of JAFUXE010000007.1, read as the reverse complement.
TTTGTTTCCAGACCTGAAACAGATTTTTAACGCTGAATTTGGGAGTTCATAGGCATCTTTAAACTTCTAACGTTATGAAGAAAACAAAGAAGAACGAAGAACTCCAGTCGCGAAGGGAGTTCTTCAAAAAGGCGGCTAAGGGTGCGCTTCCCATTTTGGGGGCTATCACATTAGCAGGAACACCGCTGCTGTCTGCGGCACAGACACACGAAAGTGAGGTCGAGAGTGGATGTAATTGGGGGTGTTATTACAGCTGTTGGATGACTTGTTCGGGGACATGCTCAGCTGTGTGTCAGGAAGATTGCGCTACATCATGTAGAAGTGGATGTTATGTATCTTGTACGCAAGCATGCGGTGGTAATTGCTCCGGGAGTTGTGCTGGAGACTGTGTCGGAGGATGTAAAAATAGTTGCGCTGGTAATTGTGAGAAATCAAGCAGGTAGGAATACCTATACAATGTGAGTCGAATTATATTTGCGTAGGACTCTGATATCAGAAAATACATTTGGGAGTGCCATATAGACTGTCACCATGGGCTGATGGTAGTAGTAGATGTCTCGCATAGATTTTGCAGACATGAAACTATGTCGGCAGTAATTGTTCATAGTTTGTCCATATATTAAGGAAAGTAATGTAAATATGATTGCCATACGACCTGCTAAAGCCATGGGTACATAATATATGTAATCACATATGAAGAGAATAAAAGAAGGAGATTCTGGTTGGCAGTCCGGAATAGCAAAGAACATCACGTTCATTGTCACAAAGGATTGCCAATTGGCTTGTAAATATTGTTACTTGGTGGGCAAGAACACCAAGGAGCGGATGACGTTTGATGTGGCGAAGCAGGCCATCGATTACATCCTTGAGCACGAGGAAGATATGCGCGAGGAAAGCGTGGTGTGGGACTTCATCGGCGGAGAGCCGTTCTTGGAGATAGACCTTATCGACCAGATTTGTGACTATCTGAAGACGGAAATGTTCCGCCGCAACCATCATTGGTTCAACTCCTACCGCTTCTCGTTCAGCACGAACGGCATCAACTACCACACGGAAAAGGTGCAGCGCTTCATCAAGAAGAACCGCGAACATCTCAGCATAGGTATTACCATTGACGGCACGGAGCGCAAGCACGACCTCAACCGCATCTGGAAAACGCCGGAGATGGAGCAGGGCATACAGCCCATACCAGAGGAAGAGCGCGGGTCGTACAAGGATGTTGTTCGAAATATTCCATTGTGGTTGGAACAGTTTCCAGGCGCAGGAACCAAGGTAACTATCAGCTCGGCGGACATCCCATACATCTACGAGAGCGTGCTGCATCTCTACAGCCTCGGCATCCATGAGGTGAACATCAACTGCGTATTCGAGGATGTGTGGAATGAGGGTGACGATGCCAAGTTCGAGGAGCAGCTCATGCTGTTGGCCGATGCCATCATTGACGGTGGCTACTATGAGGACTACGCCTGTTCGTTCTTCTCAGAACACATTGGCAAGCCGCTCGACCCGAAACTGGAGAATCAGAACTGGTGCGGCGCGGGCAAGATGCTCAGCATTGATGCGGCAGGGAATTTCTATCCCTGCACACGCTTTGCAGCTTATTCTTTGCGCTCGAAAAAGCCCATCATCATAGGCAACGTGCGCGAAGGCATCGATCAAAACAAACTGCGTCCGTTCCTGACGCTCGACCGCCTGACACAAAGCCCGCAGGAGTGCATTGACTGCGAAGTGGCCAGCGGCTGCGCGTGGTGTCAGGGAGAGAACTACGATGCGGCGGAGACGAGCACCATCTACCAGCGCGCTACGGCTATATGCCTGATGCACAAAGCGCGCGTACGCGCCAACAACTACTATTGGAACAAGCTGTTCCGCAAGTTGGAGCTGGAGGGTCTGCGCGAAGCGTACGAGAAGAACAAACGCGAAGTGAAACCTGAAATCTGCTGATACGACTATGCTACAATATCTTGTAATTCTGTTGGACGATGCGGCCGCGTCGTATTGTCATTATCCCACGTCTCACACGGGACAGCATTCCATCCCGCTTGACATTCTGCACAAAGGAATCCGCTTTGCGATGAAGGAGAACCTGATGATTCAGTTCGTCTATCCTGAGGGCGAGTTGCCCGAGGACGTTCGCAGGGAGGTGGAGACCATCGACCACAGTAAGATTATGCCCGTCACATCGCCCTATGCGGCAGAGGCGGATGTGCTGGTGTGCGGATGGGACTCTTTGCCGCAGTCGGCAAACGAGCCTATTGTACTAAGGACGACGCTCGCGGATTTTCTGGAGCGTTATAGGGACATCTCTCCCCTGCTGGAGGTTGTGCCTCGTGTGAATGTAGTAATTACGGATGCAGAAACATTTGTGGACGAGGACGTTCCCGCTTATATGGTAGCCCTTTCTGCCCTTTCCGGGGAATTAGAGCGGCTGTACGTCAGCGGGAAATCGCCACAGTTGAACTTGCTGACTGACCGCATGATGCTCAAGGAAATGAACAACTGCGGCGCAGGCGACACAAACATCACGCTGGCGCCGGACGGGAGGTTCTACGTATGCCCGGCCCATTATGGGACAGAGGAAAGCGTCGGCAATCTTGAATCGGGATTGAGCATTCCCAACAAACAGCTGTACAAACTTGACCACGCACCCTTGTGCCGACATTGCGATGCCTACCAATGCAAACGCTGCGTATGGCTCAATGAACGGCTGACGTTGGAGGTGAACACGCCCTCGCGGCAGCAGTGCGTTATGGCGCACTTGGAGCGAAATGCTTCACGGCTACTTTTGGGGAACGTTCGCAAGCATGGGATGTTCTTACCGGAAACTGAGATAAAGGAGATTGAATATTTGGATCCATTTGACAATAGGGAGGAATGGTAATATGGAATTAATGAGCAGACGCAAAATGTTTAAAAGAATGGCTAAGATAGTGCCAGTAATAATATTGTCTATGTCACCCGCAGTTTCAATATTGCCATTTAGTCGCTTATCAACTTCATGTGACGGCAATTGTGAGGCCTATTGTAAATCAAGTTGTATTGCTCAATGTTCGCGCGAGTGTGTAAGTTCATGTTCAGAAGGTTGTAAAGAATCATGTTCTGGTGGATGTAAAAGAACTTGTGCATATTCTTGTTATGGGAATTGTATTCAAACTTGTAGAGGTACGTGCGGTGAAGCATGTACAGGATGTACTCACATAGCAAAATAACTGTTAAGAATGAAAAAAATATTGTTATATTTGATGTTATTGGTGCCTACATCGAATCTATGGGGGCAGGAGGACTATGTTCTTGAAACACGGTTTCGCAATCCTGTCGATACCGCAAAGTTTCACGAATCGCCAACTATGTTGTTATTTGTTCATTCTAAGTGCCGACACGGGAATATGTGTCCGACGACTCTGATGTAAAAAGCATTGGAGTCTGACACACTTGGGTTCATAAGCAGATTTGGGATTAGACTATATGTAATCTATCGAAACTATTCACAAAACGACATTAATACTTTTGACTCCTTTTCTCCAACAGGCAATGCCAACGTAGCGTTCTATACCAACCAAAATCGCCAAGGAACTTTTGGTGAAGGTGGCACTACCCCATATATCGTCTTTTATGACGGGAAGGGGCATGTGCATACACAAACAGGAGGGACAATAGAAGAGTTGAATGATTCTGTAAGAGACAAATGGAGATATGCCAATATAAAGTGTTCTGTATGTAATGGTACGGGAAGCGTAAAACCAAACAGGCTTAGTCATGACCCAGATTTGTCTGTAGGAATATGCCGCAGGTGTAGTGGTGGAATACTGAGGAGGAAGGAACTATACTAAAAAACAAATGAATATGTCAACAAAGAAACTTGTAGGGCAAGTGACACCTGAAGAGCGCAATGAGATTCAGACGCTTTTCGAACGTCGCAACGGACTGAACGAACTGGCAAAGATTGTGACCGCAGAGAACACGGAGCTTTACGAAAAGCTCGTGAGAGACCTCGGCGAAACCGGCACGAAGTTCCAGCAATGGTGGGACCGCATGGCTGAGAAATACCAGTGGGAAAGCGTTGACGGCGGAAACTGGGAAATAAACTTCGATACCTGCGAAATCAGATTAGTAGTATGATACAGCCTCTGTTTATCGGTACGACGGAACTGCTTCTCATCAGCGGTGTGGCCCTTCTGCTTTTCGGCGGCAAGAAGCTGCCGGAAATGATGCGGGGCATGGGAAAGGGCGTGCAGGAATTCAAGAAAGGCATGCGTGAAGTGACGGAACCTCTGGAGGAGGCGAAGGAAGAATTACAGGAAGATCCTCAAGAGGCAGATGCCGAAGAAGGTGGAGAGCGAAAGGACGCATAACGGCGAAGAACTCCTTACCTTCGGCGGCCATCTTGAGGTGCTACGCCGGATGCTGTTCCGCATCCTTGGCGTAGCGGGAGTGCTTGCGGTCGTCGTGTTCTGTTTCAAGGACATCACCTGGAGTATACTGATGGCTCCGAGCGAATGGGACTTCTGTACCTATCGCTGGTTGGAGATGGCTATGCAAGCGATAGGCATAGACTTTCATTTCAACGAGTTCCATGTACAAATGATAGCCACTGACTTGTCGAGCCAGTTCATGACGCACATCTCAACGGCAATTTATCTGGGGCTGCTCGGGACTTCGCCCTATATCCTCTGTGAGCTGTTCCGTTTCATTTCACCCGCCCTCTATGAGAACGAGCGGAAGTATTCGGTACAGGTGGCAGGTATCATCTACGTGCTGTTCCTGCTCGGCGTACTGATGTCCTACTTCGTGCTGTTCCCCGTCTCGTTCCGCTTCCTCGGCACCTATAGCGTCTCGGCAAAGGTGGTGAGCAACATCACGCTGGATTCGTACATCTCCACGTTTGTCTCGCTGACGCTGGTGATGGGCGTGGTGTTCCAGCTGCCCGTCATTGCCTTCTTCCTTGGCAAGCTGGGCGTGGTCAGTTCCGGTATGCTCTCCAGATATCGCAAGCACGCATTTATCATTATTATGATGGTGGCTGCCGTCATCACACCGCCTGACCTGATGACGCTGGTGCTTGTCACGATTCCGCTCTGTTTGCTTTATGAGGTAAGCATTAGGGTAATACGTTAAACAATAGCCGTTCTTCGTCAATCGAAGAACGGCTACTTTTTTCATCTCAGGATTTTGCAGGCCGTGCGCCGTGCGCCGTCCGCGACGGCGGAGAGGAGGTAGGTGCCGGGAAGGTAGTCGCGGAGGGAATAGAGGGTGAGGGGAGGCGTGCGGTCCAGGACGGCGCCGTCGGCGGTATAGACGCACAGGCTGGCAGGCGCCGAAAGGTGGATGGTATCGCCCCGGCGGGTGAGGGTGAGGCTTTCGGCCATGTCGGCGCGGGGCTGGCGGACGCCGTCGTCGGCTACAATCTGCATGGGGACGTCGAGGGCGAAGCCTTTGTAGAGCTCGCCGCAGGGCTGAGGCAGCTCTTTCCAGGCGTCGGCGTAGCAGAGGCGCAGGCGCGTAAGGCCGCAGGCGGCGGTCTGGGGAACGCGGACGGTGAAGGTGTGGTCCAGCAGGGAGGTGTTTCCGGCGTTTGCGGTGCCGAGAGCACCGATTTTCTCGCCTTTCGAGGCGTCGAAGATGCTGTCGCAGTTCCAGTCGGCGAAGAGGCCGGCGCGGCAGTAGCGGAGGTCGTCGTCGTTCTGCGCGGCCACGGTGCGCAGCTTGAAGCTCTTGCCGCGTTCCACGACGATGGGCGCCGTCAGCACGTAGCCGGTGGCGCTGGGCGCGGAGGCGCTGTAGTCAAGGTCCGTGAGGCAGCCGGTGGTGGTGGCCTGCGTGAGCCAGCGCTTCTGGGTGGCAACGTCGTGCTTGTCCTCTGCAAGCAGGACCTCGCAGTAGTCAAAAATATCATCGGCGGGAGGCTCGGGGGCACCGTTCAGGACGCTTTCCAGGAGGTTCACGCTGCGCGCGGCGGGAGTGGTGTAGTTGATGATGCCGGATCGGAAGGGCTCGAGGGCGTCCTCGAGGTGCTGGAGGGCTTCGGCATCGCCGCTCTGACGGTATGCCTCGCGCAGGATGCGCACTTTTTCCGTCTGCTGGACGCCTTCGATGAAGCGTTCCCAGCGTACGCTACTGCGGGGACCGGGATAGACGACGTAGGTGTCGCCGGGGGAGAAGAGGCGGAAGCGGCTGTCCTTCAGCGGGTCGTCCGTCCAGTTGAGCCAGGACCAGTGGAGGTAGCCGTCGAAATCATTAGCGAGGGCGAAGAGCGGGAGATAGGGGGCTTCAGCGGGTAGGCTGTTCGTGAAGATGTTCGGCTGGCGCTCCGTGCAGCAGGTATAGACCGTGGAGTACCATCCTTTTTCCCTGCGCGCCTTGAGCTCGGAGGCGGTGAAGCTCTGCCCGAAGGCCACGCAGTAGTCCGCAAGCTTATCCACGAGTTCAGAGTGGTAGTTTCCGGCCAGGGCCATCTTCATGCCGGGGACGGCTTCCTGCGCGATGGCGTAGGCGTCGAGCATGTTCTGGAGCCCGCGCTCGTCCATGGCGATGAGGGTCTTCTCGAACCAGCCTTTCTCGCGCAGGTGGGCGGCGAAGCTCTGAAGGAAGGACACCCAAAGGGCTTTGTAGTCGGCAGCGGAGGTGGTGGTTTTGAAGTCCACATCGCGCCCGCTGGCCTCGTCGTAGTAGCGGAAAGTCATGTCCCAGGGTATCATGGAGTAGCAGTCTATCTGCTTGGAGATGCCGCAGGAGGCCATGAACTCCACCCAGCGGTCGAAGACGGTGAAGTCGTACGCCCACGTGCCGTCTTTCTTCTTGGTTGTGGATATCATGGCGGAGAACTTGTCGTTGGACTGGTCGCCCCAGGGCTCGTAGAAGAGTATCGTGGTGACGACGCTCTGGCCTGCGCGTGCAAGGAGCTCCATGTAGGGACGCAGCAGCTCGAAGTGGGCGTCGCTCCAGCGCTCCACGCCGTAGTAGCGGCTGACGCTGTAGGGCTGTTGCCAGAAGTCCAGGTGGAAGGCCTGCTCCGAGGGCAGGGGGAGCGTCCGGTCGCAGACGACGACGCGCAGATATAGCTCCATGCTGCCCTCGTCAGTCGCGGCGGAGAGCGTGAGGCCGTATTCCCCGGCGGCGATGTCGCGCGGCACTTCAAGGGTGAGCCACAGGGGGCGCGTGGTGCAGGCGGAGAGCGCGAGGCTGTTCTCCACGTCCACGACGTCGGGGACGAGGTAGGGCTTCAGGTCTGTCGGGTGTGTGCCGCAGCTCTTGAAACCGTCCGTCATGACGTAGCGCAGAAAGCGCGCCGTGGCTGCCCCGGCCAGCGGATCCGCGCCCTCGTCGGCACGCAGGGAGAGCGTGAAGGGGTGCGTGTCCACGGGGCTGAAGAGCACAGCTTCCACGCCCACGCGCTCGCCGCGCCATGCATAGACGACGGTGTCCGTGCGGAGCTTCAGCTGCGGCACGGCGGTCTTCACGCAGTGTACGTCGCGCGAGCCCCAGCTGAGGTAGGGGCGGCGTTCCAGGGCGTCCCACTTTTCGGCATCGGGGCGCACGCCGTCGTCCATTTCCACGTAGTCCGTGGCGGCATATTCATATTTCGCGCGTTCCTGCGCGTGAAGGGCGGGGGAGAGCACTGCCAGCAAGGCGGCCAAAAGGAGGGAGGTCTTTTTCATGGAGTTTTGGCTTATTTAATTAGTGACGAGTGACAAGTGACAAGTGACGAGTGACGGGCTTGTTGCGCCGCAAAGGACTTGTTTGCTCGTTTACTCGTCACTCGTCACTTGTTTACTTGTTCGTGGAGCAGGAGGGAATCGAACCCTCGTCCAAACGGGGAAACCATATGCTTTCTACACGCTTAGTCTCGTTTCGGTTTTCGTGCCCTGTCCTGACCGTGACCATCGTGGCAGGGCCTTATCCTCTGTTGGGGTTTTCGTCGTACGCGCGAGGCCGCGGGCGCTTATCTCCGATTTTCTGCGCCACCATGTCCGCGAGCTTCGGAGCGGGAGCTTCGGGGTGACGTCTCGTCCCAGCACCTTGTGCCGGGATTAGGCCAGTGATCTACTGTACTTCGATCAGGCAGCGAGAGCATAGCTGTTGTTGCCAGTTAAATTCTTGGAAGCCGTGATTTGAGTGACCACTTCCGGGCTCACTGCGTGCTTACATACCATCTCGTCCCGCTGTCAAATCCAGTCTGCCCCGGGGAAATGGCGGACGCATCGGCTGGGAACCATGCGCCTGTTTGCGGCGCAAAGGTAGGAAAAGATGCCGGGAAGCGCACGTTTTTTTACTTAAAAAAATTAAAATGGGGGTATATGCAATAATTTGCACGCACGTACGTTTTATAGGGTGTATGATGGTAAGAACTGTAAACCGGCAGCACGACGGCGAAACCGTGGCGTGTTGCCTGCGTCCGTGGCAACGCGGCGTGAAACGCACGGCAGATGCCGTGTGCGCGGGAGTGGGTCTCGTGGTGACCTCCCCGTTTATGTTGCTGATAGCACTGGCTCTGAAGGTGCAAGGCAAGGGCAGCGTGATATACGCCCAGGAACGCATCGGCCTTGGCGGGAAACCTTTTAACATATTGAAATTCCGCACGATGATACCCGATGCCGAGCCGGAGGGAAAGCCCAGGCTGATGAAGGAGAACGACGAACGCCTGACGCCGCTGGGGCGCGTGCTGCGCCGTCACCACCTGGACGAGCTGCCGCAGCTTTGGAACGTCCTGCGCGGCGACATGTCGCTGGTGGGCTATCGTCCCGAGCGGCAATACTTCATAGACCAGATCATGGAGAAGGACGCGCGCTACGAATGCCTCTTCCAGATGCGTCCCGGAGTAACCTCGGAGGCAACGCTCTACAATGGCTACACGGACACGATGGAGAAAATGCTGGAGCGCCTGAGCATGGACCTGCGGTACATGGAAACAGCCTCGCTGCGCCGCGATGCGGCCATCATCCTGGGCACCATCGGCCGCGTGGCAAAGGGAGAAAAGAAATGACGAAAACACAAGGATACATGAAAAAGATATTTTTCCTATTGCTGGCATTTGCCGTCCTGCCCGCCGCAGAGGTGTGGGCGCAGTCCACGATGACGGACAGCCAGATCATGGAATTCATCATCAAGGAAAACGAAAAGGGCACGGCGCGTCAGGACATCATGACGAAGCTCGTCGAGCGCGGCGTCACCGTGGACCGCATCCGCAAAATCCGCCGTAACTACGACCGCCAGCGTCAAGGCACGCAGCCCGGAGCCCTGGATATCTCCGGCTACGACCGCCAGAAGCAGGACCGCATGCGCGTGAACAACGGACAGACGAGGCGCGAAATGCTACAGCGCGAGCAGCGCGAACGGCAGCAGGATGAAAACTCCTACCGCCGCAGACGCCTGGACGACGGCGGTGCGAGCGAAAGCAACATGACGGAGCGCCAGCGCCGCCTCATGCGTGAGCGGCAGATGGACGACATGGAGAGCGAACTGGACTTCGTGCTGCCCGACACGCTGGAGATGTTCGACGACATCATGGGGACGGGACCGCGCAAGAAGAAAAAAGAGAAGGAGGTCTTCGGACGCAACATCTTCAGCAACCGCAAGCTGACCTTTGAAAGCGACATGAACATCGCCACGCCCGCGGACTATCGGCTCGGTGCGGGCGACGTGGTGTATGTGGACGTATGGGGCGCCTCGCAGAAGAACTACGAAACCACCGTCACCCCCGACGGCAGCATCGTCCTGGAGGGCTTCGGCCCCGTACACGTGGCGGGCATGAGCGTGGACCAGGCAAATCGCCACCTGCGCTCGACGCTCGGCGCGCGCTACCAGAGCAGCAACATCCGCCTCACCGTGGGGCAGACGAAGACCATCACGGTGAACGTGATGGGCGAGGTGCGCAACCCCGGAACGTTTACGCTTTCCGCCTTCTCCACGGTATTCCATGCCCTCTACATGGCAGGCGGCACGAACGAAATCGGTACGCTGCGTAACATCAAGATATACCGTAACAACCGCGAAATCTCCACCGTCGATATCTACGACTACATCCTGAACGGAAAGATGACCGGCAACGTGCGCCTGGCAAGCGGCGACGTCATCGTCGTGGGCCCCTACGAATGCCTCGTTCAGGTGGCAGGCAAGGTGCGGCGCCCGATGTACTACGAAATGAAGCCCACGGAGAGCGTCGGCACCGTCCTGAAATACGCCGGCGGCTTTACCGGCGAAGCCTATCAGGCTCTCGTCACGCTGGTGCGCAAGAGCGGCGGGCAGTATTCCGTCTATACCCTTGACGAGTTTGAGCGCAACGGCTTCCAGGTGAAGGATGCCGACTCCCTGTTCGTGGATTCCACGCTGAACCGCTATGAGAACATGGTGGAGGTGAAAGGCTTCGTGTTCCGTCCGGGCAAGTTCCAGATGGACGGCAATATATCCTCTGTCCGCCAACTGGTGGAAGCTGCCGGAGGCCCGAAGGAGGAAGCCCTCGTGAACCACGTCGTGATGCGCCGCCGCAAGGACGACCGCACCCTGGAGGTTCTTTCTATAGACCTGCAGGCTCTCATGGAGCACAAGCTGCCCGACATCCCCTTGCGCAACGAGGACGAGCTCTACGTTCCCGGAAAGAACGAGCTGCAGTCGGAGCTCACCCTGACGATACAGGGCGAGGTGATGTATCCCGGCGAATACGAATATGCGGAGAACATGAGCGTGGAAGACTTTATCCTGCTTGCCGGAGGCTTGCGCGACGCGGCCTCGACGGTGAAGGTGGACGTCTCCCGCCGCATTCGCAACAACCGTGCCTACGAGGAGGGCGAGAGCATCGCTCAGTCCTTTTCCTTTGAACTTAGCGAAGGCTTCATGCTTCGCGGAGACAATAAATTCAAGCTTGAGCCTTTCGACGAAGTATTCGTGCGCCGCAGCCCCGGATATTCCGAGCAGCAGCATGTCCGCGTGGAAGGTGAGGTGGCGTTCGAAGGCATTTACACGCTGACGCGCAAAGCCTCGCGCCTGAGCGACCTCATCCGTGAAGCCGGTGGCCTGACGCGAGAGGCATACGCCAAGGGTGCACGCCTGGAGCGCAAGCTCACGCCGGAAGAGAAGCTCAACCAGCAAACGATGCTGAAAGTCATCACGGCGGGCGACTCCACGAACCTTGCCAAGGTGGAACTGGGCGACTTCAAGCCCATCGGCATCAACCTGGACATGGCACTTGCCAATCCCGGCAACGACCAGTGGGACATCGTGCTCCGTGCCGACGACCGCGTCGTCATCCCGCAGTATAACAACACGGTTTCCATCAACGGTGAAGTGATGTACCCCAATACCGTTGCCTACAAGGACGGCGAGAGCCTGCGTTACTACATCAACCAGGCCGGTGGCTATGGACAGCAGGCAAGGAAGAGCCACGTGTTTGCCGTCAACATGAACGGAACGGTTACCAAGGTGAAGCATGCCCGCGATATCCAGCCCGGAAGTTCCCTCGTCGTACCAGCGAAAGCGCGGCGGCGCGGACTCTCCTTCGGCGAAATCATCAGCCTTAGCACGATGGGCGTGAGCCTGTCTGCCGTACTGGCCACATTGCTTAAATAGACCTTTTCCCTCATGAATACTTTGCAACATCTCATCTATACCATCAAGCTCCTGCTGCGCAACTGGTGGCGGATAGGACTCACGTGTATCGTCGTGGGAGCATTAAGCGCTGTTTACATCTTCAGCCTGCCGCGCTCCTACCAGTCGGAAGTCATCATGATCCCGGAGGTAAGCAGCGGTTCGTCGTCAGGCGGTGGCCTTTCAGGCTTGGCGAAGCAGATGGCCGGTATCTCGGTAGGCGGGAGCAGCCCGGATGCCATATATCCCGAGTTCTACCCCAAGGTGCTCAGCACCCCCGAGTTTCTCTGTTCGCTCTTCCACCAGCGCGTGACGCCGACAGGCTCGCGCACTTCCATGACGCTGTTCGACTATCTGACGAAGCATCAGGAGTCCGCATGGTGGAGCAAGTATTTTGAAAAGAGCGAGGAGGAAGTTGCAAGCAAGGAGGGCACCCTGTCGCCCGACATGAACCCCCAGCGCCTCACGCGGCGCCAGTTCCAGCTGGTGAAGTTCCTCGGCGGTTCCATTGCCAGCTTCGTGGACAAGCGCACGGACATGGTGACGATAGACGTCATGATGCAGGACGCCGAGGTGGCCGCGCAGGTGGCGACGATGGTGCAGGAAAAGCTGCAGGAATACATCGTGGAATACCGCACGCGTAAAGCCCGCAACGACGTGGAGTACATGGAAGGCATCACCGAGCAGGCACTTGAAGAATACAAAAAGGCGCAGAAGGAATATGCAGCCTTTGTCGATGCCAACCAGGACCTCGTCCTCACCTCCATGCGACAGGAGGAGGAACGCCTTGAGAACGAGATGCAGCTGGCCTACGACACCTATTCCCACAACGCCCAGCAGCTCCGTACCGCCAAGGACAAGGTGCAGGAGCGTACGCCCGCCTTCACCATCCTCCAGCCCGCCGGGGTGCCCGTGAAGCCCGTAAAGCCCAAGCGCGTGGTGTTTGTCGCCATGATGCTTGTCCTGACCTTCTTTGCCTCGGCCATTTGGATCATTGCCCGCGACGTCATGCGTCGCGCCGGGCGGAAGGAGGAAGCACAAGTTGATAATCCCACATCCCCTGACAGTCTTGCAGAAGCTGAAGGACAAACTGAACAGTAACCGCAGGGAACTTGTTGACTCCCTGTACCTCATGGCGTTGCAGGGCATCAACAAGTTGCTTCCGCTCTTCGTGCTGCCATATCTTCTGGCCGTACTGGGAGCGGAAGGCTACGCTTATGTGGGCTTCTCGTTTGCCTTGGTGCAGTTTGCCGTCCTGCTCGTGGATTTCGGCTTTGACCTGAGTGCTACGAAGCATGTCGCCCTGGTGAAGGACGACCGCGAGGCGCTGACCCGCGTATTCTGGTCCGTAGTGGGGGCAAAGACGCTCCTGCTCCTGGCCGCCGTCCCGATGGTATTGCTTCCCGTCCTGCTTGTCCCCTCTTACCGTCCCTACCTGTCCGCCACGCTTTGCTCGCTGCCGATGGTCATCGGCTCCGCTTTCACCTTCATGTGGATGTATCAGGGCGTGGGGCGCGTGCGCCACATGGTTGTCATCAATACGCTGTCCAAGCTCCTGCTCCTTCCGCTCATCTTTTTCTTCGTATGCAGTGCGGCGGACAGCAGTCTGGCTGCTTTCCTTCAGACTTCCGTGTTTATGCTTACGGCCGTCGTGTCCTGTGCATGGCTGTGGAGGCTCCGCCTTGTGGGCCGTCCCGTCTTTTCATGGCAGGACATCCGGCGTGAAACCGCCGACAGCCTTCCGCTGTTCCTCTCCCGTGCTTCGACGAGCGTCTATACGCAGCTCTTCGTTGTCATCCTCGCCCTGTTCTGCACGCGCGAGGCCGTGGGACGCTACACCTCTGCGGAGGCCATCATGCGTGCCGCCTGCTTCATCCTCTACGTTCCCCTGACGCAGGCCTTCTTCCCCCGCATCAGTGCGCTCAGCGTTTCTGACCGCAGCCGGGGACTCAGCACTTTCCGCCAGCTGCGCACGCTGATATTCTGGGCCATGCTGCTGGTTGCTGCCGCCGTCGCCGCATCAGCGCCCATCCTTCCTTCCCTGCTCGGTGCCAGCTACGAGGGGCTTACGACGCTGCTCCTCATCATGTCCTCCGCACCGCTCTTCATCGGCCTCGGTGCCGTTTACGGCCAGATGGGGCTTGTGGCTTTGGGAAACATGGCCACGCGCCGCCTGTTCCGCAATGCCTATTTCATTGTGGCTCCTGTCTCTTTGTTGTTGCTCCTGCCCTGCGCCCTGCTTTGGCATGAAAACGGTGCCGCCCTGGCTCTCGTCCTGACGGAGGCTCTTGTGTTCGTGCTTATGTATTCCGCCTGCCGCCGCAGCCAGGTGCTCACCGATAATCCCGCCGCCGTATGTTGCTGATCGCTTTTCTCCTCGTAGGGTGCATGACGCTGTTGGGCTGGCACCTGATGCGCGACATCTTTTCCCCCTTTGTCCTTGTCCCAGGCGTGTGGTTCGGCATATTGCTGCTGATGTATCTAACGCAGCCCCCCTTCTATCCCATCATCCACGACTTCCCCGTCGCCATGACGCTCTGGTGTCTGGGCTTCCTCGTGGTGGCCTATGCCGTCTATGCCCTCGTGCCCGAGGAGCGCGGCATGCTCTCCGACCGTCCGCTGATGCAGGACAACGTCACGCCCTCGCGGACGGTCATCAACGTCTATATGCTCATCACGCTCCTCGTGATGCCCTATATGCTTTATGCCCTGGTGCGCTACGGCCTGGAGCGCGGCGAGGTGAACCTTTTCCTGTACATACGTCTCTCTGCCGTGGAGGAGAACTTCGACAAGCCGGAGTTCGGACTTGCCGCCTACCTCATCCCCATAGCCCCCATCATGCTGATACTGGCCTACGGCTACGTGAAAGAACGCTGGTTCCGCATCTTGGCTGTAGCTCTGAACGTGGTTTCCGCGCTCACGACTATGTCCAAGACCACCTTCTTCGTCATGGTTGTCTCCGTCCTCTATATCCAGTACCGCAACCGCAAGATTAAGGTCGGCACCATCGCGATTGTCCTCCTCATCTTCCTCGCCTTCAGCGTATGGTTCCAGCTGATGCGAAGTTTTGAGGACCAGGAGGCGAACTTCTCTGGCACGGATATGCTGACGGTCTATACGCTTTCTCCCTGCGTGGCATTCGACTACTACGCGCAGCCCTCAACCGCGCAGTTCTTCGGCGAGCACGTATTCCGCTTCTTCTACGCCCTCGGTCATGCCTTCGGCAGCGACATCGAGCCCGTCAGCAACATCCTGAAGTTCGTCGGCGTGCCCGAGCTCACGAATACGTACACCATCCTCTATCCCTTCTACACGGACTTCGGGCTCTGGGGCGTCGTCTTCGGCGGCATGTTCTACGGCCTCTTCTTCGGCTTCCTCTATAAGCGGGGACGCAGTAAGGACAATGTCTATTTCGTCCTCTACGCCTGCTTCCTCAACTATCTCGTCTTGCAGTTTGTGCAGGAAAACGTCCTCTCCAACCTCTCGCTCACCATCCAGTACATCCTCATTGCCCTGGTGCCTTTCTGGCTTGGAGGGAAGAAGGAAGAGGCTCCTCCTGCCACACAATAATATATATTATATGACAGACATCCTACTTGCCACATACAACGCCGGGCGCCATCTGCCCGCCCTTCTCCATTCGTTGCAGGACCAGACCTGCCGCGAGTGGACGCTTATCGTCCACGACGACGGCTCTTCCGACGGCACCGTGCAGATGCTGCGCGACTTTGCGGCCGTGGAGCCCCGTTGCCGCTTGGTCGAGGACGGCCTGCGCTTCGGCTCTGCGCAGGGAAACTTCATGCACCTGCTCCGCCATTCCACCGCGCCCTTCGCCATCTTCTGCGACGACGATGACATCTGGCTTGAGAATAAGCTGGAAGTGCTTCTTGACAACATCCGTCAGCGCGACAACACGCGCCCGCAGGCCGTATGGTGCAACTCCTACGTCTATAATCCCGAGACGGCGCAAATCGGTGGCAGCGCGACGCTGGCCATACTCAGCGGCCTGCGCGACACGCTTTTCGCCAACTGCGGCGTGCAGGGCTGCGCCATCCTGTTCAACGCCGCCCTGCGCGACGTCTGCCTGCCCGCGCCTGAGGTGGTGGCGATGCACGACCACCTGCTGACGCTTGCCGCGATGACCTTTGGCGAGATGACCTACGTCCCGCGCCACCTCATGCTCTACCGCCGCTACGAGGGCACCGTCACGGGGCACACGGACAGCCGCCTCTCGGAGAAGGCGCGGAAGTTCTTCCAACGTGGAAAGACCGTGTTGGACCCTCTGCACCTCCGTGCCGCCCGCAGCTTCTACGAGCTCCACGCGGAGGAGATGCCGGAGGATAAGCGCCGTGTGTTCCGCCAGTTCTTTGCCTACGAAGGGCGCAGCCGCATCTCCAACGCCTGCCATGCCCTCGCGGAGGGCTTCTCCCTCTTCGGAAGGCGTAGCATACTCGTTGCGAAGCTCCTGCTGAGGCCGTTGACGGGTGACAAGTGACGAGCTTCTGAATACTCCGAATACTCAGAAAACTCCGAAGATTCCGACCAAAAACCGCGCGATAGAACAAATGAACATCCTCCACGTCATCAACAACCTTGTGCCCGCTGGTGCTGAACGCCTCCTCGTGGACATCGCGAAGGAGCAGCAGGCTTTGGGCGAACATGTCGAGGTGCTTGCCTACATGCCCGCAGGCTCTTCCCTCGAACGGGAGCTGGCGGACGCGGGCATAACTCTCCATACGGGCCGCTTCGGCCATCTGTACAATCCCCTCAATGCCTTCGCCGGCCGCAAGGCGATTCGGCGGGCGGACGTCATACACGTGCACCTCTTCCCTGCGCAATACTGGGTGGCGGCTGCGCGACGGCTCTTTCGCCCCAAGGCTGCCGTTGTCACGACGGAGCACAGCACGTTCAACGCCCGTTGCCGCTACCGCCTGACGACGTGGACGGACCGCATGGCCTACCGCTGCTACGACGCGGCGAGCTGCATTTCGCCCGCCGTCGTGGATTTTATGCGTGAGCGCACGAAGGGCCGCCTTCCCTTGCGCCTCATAGAGAACGGCATCAACGTGCGGCGCTTCGCCTCGGCGAAGGCAGAGCGCAGCCAGCTGCTGCCAGGCGTTCCGGAGCATAGCTTCCTGCTCATGCAGGTTGCCCTCTTCCGCGAGCAGAAGAACCAGGACTGCGTCATCCGTGCCCTCACGCACCTTCCCTCCGACGTCCATGCCGTCTTCGTCGGTGACGGTGAGCGCCGCGCCGAGTGCCAGCGGTTGGCCGGGAGCCTCGGCGTTTCCGGCCGCACGCATTTCCTCGGCTCAAGGAGCGACGTTCCCCAGCTGCTTTCCCTGGCGGACGTCGTCGTGATGTCGTCCCACTGGGAAGGCTTCGGGTTGGCCGCCGTGGAGGGCATGGCCGCTGGAAAACCCGTCCTGGCCTCCCGCGTGGAGGGCCTTGCGGCCGTCGTTGGAAGGGAGGAATTGCTATTTATTCCCGACGATGACTTGCAGCTAAGCAAAAAAGTACTATCTTTGCGCGCCGATTCCGAAACCTACGTCCGCGCGGCAGACTATTGCCGTGCCCGCGCAGCCGCCTACGACATAGCCAATACGTCGAAAAAACTGATAAAATTCTATGCCGATACAATAAAGGGCGAGGTGGAACGTTAAAGAATATAAAATCAGTCAATGCGCAGCGTCACCATGAAGGCCGCACCGAACAAGAAAAAGATCATCTTCAGCGGCAACCACCTCTATGATCTGATGAACTTCCGCGGATTCGTCATTCGACGGCTCCACAAGGAGGGTCACCAGGTGATTGTAATCGCCCCCAAGCAGGGCGAGTTCGGTGCCACGCTTGCCCACCTGCCCAAGGGCGTGCGCTTCATTCCCGTGAAGATGGACCGCTGCGGCACGAATCCCTTCCGCGACCTTTCCTACTACCGCTCCCTGCTGCGCATCTACAAGAAGGAGCGCCCGGACTTCATCTTCCACTATTCCATCAAGCCCAACATCTACGGCACCGTGGCCGCCACGCGCCTCGGTATCCCCAACGCCGCTATGATTGCCGGCCTGGGCTATGCCATCTCTGAGGGCGGCATCATGACCCACCTTGCCAACTACATGTACCGCAAGGCCGTCTGCCACGCCACGCGCGTATTCACGCTCAGCCGCGACAACTACGACTACGTTATCCAGAAGCGCTTCTCCACGGCGGAGAAGACCATCCTGCTCAAGGGCGGCGAGGGCGTGGACCTGAAGGCCTACCCCTTCAAGAAGAACGCCTCCCCGCACACGCGCTTCCTGCTCGTGGCCCGCGTCCTGGCGGACAAGGGCTACCACGAGTTCGTGGAGGCCGCGCGCATTGTTCGCGCGCAGTATCCCGAAGTCCGCTTCCAGCTCCTGGGCACCATCGACCCGAAGTATCCGCTCTACATCTCCCTGGAGAAAGTTACGGAGGACGTGGAGAGCGGCGCCATCGAGTACCTCGGATCCACGGACAACGTCGTCTCCGTGGCGGGCAAGGCAGGCACCGTCGTCGTGCTCCCCAGCTACCATGAGGGCATGAGCCGCTCGCTGATGGAAGCCCTCTCGATGGGCAAGCCCATCATCGCCAGCGACATCCCCGGCTGCCGCGAGATGGTCATGGAAGGCGTTAACGGCTTCCTCTGCCAGTCCCGCGACGCGCGTTCGCTGGCCGACGCCTGCCTGCGCTACCTGCAGCTTTCGGAGCAGGACAAGGAGTTCTTCTCCCTGGCCAGCCGACGTCTGGCAGAGCAGGTGTTCGACATCGGGCAGGTCTATGCTGAGTACAAGCGCGTACTGCGCGAGGCCCTCGGCGACTGACGCCCCGCTCCCGTGCCTGACGCTCCCCCCGCTCTCTGCGCCAGACGGTTTCTCCACCCCTTTGACTGAAGAAAATACAAGCAACGCCTCCCCGGCACCCGGAGAGGCGTTGCTTTTGCGTGCGGTTGTAAAAGTGGGGAGATGCAGGAATAAACATGGGAAAATACGGGAAGAAACGCGGCGAAATGCGCAAATACATTTTAAACAAGATTTTTGTCTTATGAGACATAACTTTTGTACTATCAGACAAAACTTATGTTTCATAAGACATAATTTATGTCTAAACTCTTTTCCCGCAAAAGCGCACGTTTATTTGCGCATACGGCGGTGTTTTCTTCCGCATGCGGCCGTATTTTCCTTCGCACGGGGGCGGAGGGGATGTGGGGAGGGGAATAAGGGGGCTCAGGGCTTGGCGATGGGGCGGTGGGCCTGGGCGCGGTGCTGCTTTTCGCGCTGGGCGGCGTCGGTGCGGAGCTCGTCGGAGAAGCTCCACTGGGCGAAGCGTTCCCAGACGTAGTCCGCGGCCTGCTGGGAGGGATGGAGCATGTCGGGCTCGTAGAAGCGGTAGTCGCGGAGCTCGTCGGTGACGATTTCGTAGGCGGGGAAGTAGAGGGCGCAGGGGTGGGCGGCGCAGAGCTGGTCCTGGGCGAGCAGGAGCGTGGCCTTGGCGAGCTGGCTGCCGTGGAGGCCGTACTTGGCGTAGCGATAGGGGCTGACGGTCAGGACGACGCGCAGGGCGGGGTAGGCGCGGGCGAGGGCCTGGAGCGTGGCGTCCCACTTGCGGCAGATTTCCTCCGTGCTGAGCGCGCGCTCCTGAAAGCGCTGAGCGGGCTCCTTGTGGCAGTTGCCCACGACCATGTCCTCCTCGCGCAGCACGTAGGCGCGGTTCGTGCCCCAGGTGAGGCAGAGCAGGTCGGCGCGCCGCAGGAGTTCCTGCGCCTCCTGCGCGGACTGGAGGACGGCCTGGCGGCAAGCTTCGCGCTCGGGGGCGGAGAAGTGGGTGCTGTGGAGCCAGCTGTGCCAGAGCCCGTCCTGCCCCTGGAAGAGGTAGCTGTCAGGAAAGAAGAGGTCGCCGAAGGCCACTATCTCCAGGGCGCGGCGCACGCTCTCGGGGTTGTAGAGCACACCGAAGGGGTTCACGCACGCGGCGCCGGGGGGCAGCGCGGCCTGGATGCGGCTGCCGATGCTCTGGGCGAAGCAGCTGCCGAGGGTGAGGACTGCGCTCTGGGGCGTCAGCGTGACGCGCTGGCGGGGGAGCTCTACGGGCGTGCGGAATTCCATGAGGAGTGTTGGTGCATGATTTTCAGGGCGCGAAGATAGCGCAAAAAACGTTTCCGCGCAAGGTTTTGCGGCGCGGATGCAGCTTTTCCTGCGGCATTTGCTTTTCTGTTAAGGAGCATTTTTCTATCTTCGCGGCGAAATTCATTGAACATTGCGCCGCACCGCGCTCTTCCCCTGCGGGGGAGGCGGAGGGGCTGTAAATAACGAAACGACGATGGCAATAGGCATTCTGAGTATTTTCTTCCTGGCGTTGCTGCTGATTGCGACGGAGGGCGTCCACCGCATGAACAAGGCTGCGGTGGCGATGTTTGCCGGCACGGTGTGCTGGCTGCTCTACATCATGTGGGGCTCGGACTTCGTGACGGCGCAGCACGCGGCGGAGTACGGGGCGTTCCTGGACGGCGGGCGGGCCTCGTCCTTCAACGTGAAGGAGTTCGTGGCGCAGGGCGTCTTCCTGCGCTACACGCTGGAGGCGGCTAACGTCGTGCTGTTCCTGCTGGCCACGGCGAGCATCGTGGAGGTGCTGAACAACAACGGCTGCTTCGACTTCATCCACGAGGCGCTCTACACGAAGTACCCGCGGCGCTTTCTCTGGGGCGCGGCCGGCCTAACGTTCCTGCTCTCGGCGAACCTTGACAACCTGACGACCGTCTGCCTGATGCTGGCCATCATGCGGACGCTGGTGGCGCAGGAACGCCTGCGCTGGGCCTTCGGCGCCGTCATCGTCGTGGCGGCGAACTGCGGCGGCGCCTGCACCGTGATTGGCGACACGACGAGCCTGGCCCTCTGGACGAAGGAGCTCGTCACGCCCACGACGTACAGCTTCTCGCTCATGGCCTCCTGCCTGGCCGCCATGCTCACCGTGACGGCACTTGTCCACCGTCGCATGCCGCGGACGATGGAGCTGGTGCGCACGCGTCCGCCCTACCGCGGCGACGACACGGTGCTGAACCGCTGGCAGCGCGGCCTGATGCTGCTCGTGGGCATCGGCGGCCTGTGGTTCGTGCCCACGTTCCACCGCCTGACGCACCTTCCCGCCTTCCTCGGCGCGCTCTGCGTGCTCGGCGTGCTCTGGATTGTGGACGAGCTCTGCAACCGCAACCTCCTGCGCGCCGACGTGATGGTCAGCAAGCGCGCGCCGATGGCCTTGCAGTACCAGAACAAGCAGAACATGCTCTTCTTCATCGGCATGACGCTCGCCGTGGGCGCCGTGAACGAGAGCGGCCTGCTGCCCACCTTCTGCCGCTGGACGACGGAGCACGTCCCCAGTATCTACCTCACCGGCCTTGCCTCAGGCCTTGCCTCCGCCTTCGCCGGAAACGTACCCATGATGCTGGGCAACATCGCTGCCTTCACCCACGAGGAGGGCATCGCGGAGTTTGCCAAGGACGGCACCTTCTGGCCCCTGCTGAGCTACTGCACGGCCGTGGGCGGCAGCCTACTCGCAGCTGGCACGATGGGCGGCTTCGCGCTCTGGCGCATGGAGGGCATCAAGCCCGGATGGTACGTGCGTCACATGCTGCCCAAGGTGGCGCTGGCCTTCGCCGTGGGCCTCTTCGTCTTCTGGCTTTTCAATTAAATATATATACACAGACAGGCAAGCTCTGAAGCTTTCACATAGAAAACAAGATGCACTATACAATTGAGGATATTTCCCGCATGATTGCAGCGCGCACAGAGGGATGTGCGCGCATGGACCACCGCATAGACTGGCTCCTGACGGACAGCCGCTCGCTGGCTTTCCCGGAGACGACACTCTTCTTCGCCCTGCGCACGCAGACCGGCGACGGCCACCGCTACGTGGCCGACCTCTACCGCCGCGGCGTGCGCTGCTTCGTCGTGGAGGCCGTGCCCGCTGAGGCGCGGCAGGACATGCCCGAGGCGTGCTTCCTCGTGGCGGACTCGCCGCTGCGCGCCCTGGGCCGCCTGGCGGAGCTCCACAGGGAGGCGTTCCGCGTGCCCGTCGTCGGCGTCACGGGCTCCAACGGCAAGACGGTCGTGAAGGAATGGCTCTACCAGCTGCTCTCGCCCGCCATGACGGTGACGCGTTCGCCGCGCTCGTACAACTCGCAGGTCGGCGTGCCCCTCTCCGTCTGCCTGCTGACGGAACGCACGCAGCTGGGCGTCTTTGAGGCCGGCATCAGCCAGCCCGGCGAGATGCAGCGCTTACGCGACATCCTGAAGCCCACCATCGGCGTCATGACAAACCTTGGCCAGGCGCATCAGGAGAACTTCAGCTCCATGGAACAGAAGTGCCTGGAGAAACTCTCGCTCTTCCGGGACGCGGAGGCTCTCGTCTATAATGCCGACGACGCTCTCGTCGCGGCGTGCATCGCCCGGAGCGGCTTCCGTGGCCACCGGCTGGGATGGTCCAGGCAGGACAAGGCGGCCTTCCTCTACGTCTCGCGCACGGAAAGCACGGACCAGGCGACGCGCATCGCCTATGCCTGCGGCTCCGCGGCGGGGGAGATAGAGATACCTTTCACCTCGTCGGCCTCCGTGGAGAACGCCCTGCACTGCCTCGCGCTCTGCCTCCACCTGGGTTGCGACGCGGAATATCTCCAGACGCGGATGGCGCAGCTGGAACCCGTGGCCATGCGCCTGGAAGTGGAGCAGGGCGTACGCGGCCTCACGCTCATCAACGACAGCTATAACTCTGACGTCACGTCCCTCGACATAGCCCTCGACTTCGTGGAGCGCCGCAGGGAGGATGGTTTTACCTTGGTGCTTTCCGATATACACCAGAGCGGCCTCCCCGCCGCGGAACTCTATGCGCACGTGGCAGAGATGATTGCCCATCGCCGCGTCCGCCGCCTCGTAGGCATAGGTCCGCAGCTGTGCAGCGTCCGCGCCCTGTTTGAGACACAGCCCATACAGACGGCATTCTTCCCGTCCACGGAGGCGTTCCTCCAGTCCTCGCTACTGGACGAGTGGCACGACGACACGATACTTCTCAAGGGTGCGCGCGACTTCCACTTCGAGGCCGTCAGCGACATCCTTATGCGCCGCGTCCATGAGACCACCTTGCAGGTGAACCTTGAAGCCCTGGCGGCCAACCTGAACTTCTACCGCAGCTTCCTGAAACCGCAGACGAAGATGGTCTGTATGATAAAAGCCTCCGCCTACGGCGCCGGGGCCGTGGAGATTGCGCGCACCTTGCAGGACCGCGGCGTGGACTACCTCGCCGTCGCCGTGGCGGACGAGGGTGCGGAGCTTCGCAAGGCGGGCGTCACGGCGGACATCATCGTGATGAACCCCGAAATGACGTCCTTCCACACGCTCTTCGAATACCGCCTGCAACCGGAAGTCTATAGCTTCGACCTGCTGGAAGCCCTCATCCGCGCCGCCAAGCGCGAGGGCATCACCAACTTCCCCGTCCACATCAAGCTCGACACCGGCATGCGCCGCCTTGGTTTCAATCCCGAGCAGGACATGCCCGCGCTCATCGACCGCCTTCAGCATCAGGCCGCACTCATACCGCGCAGCGTATTCTCCCACTTTGCTGGAGCCGACAGCGCGGAGTTTGACGACTACAGCGCGGAGCAGTTCCGCCTCTTCGACGAAGCCTCCCGACAGCTCCAGAGCGCCTTCCCGCATAAGATTCTCCGCCACATCTGCAACTCCGCAGGCATAGAGCGCTTCCCGGAACGCCACCTTGACATGGTGCGCTTGGGCCTCGGCCTCTACGGCGTCAATCCCATAACGAACCAAATCATACACAACGTCTCCTCGCTGAAGACCACCATCCTGCAGGTGCGCGACGTCGCCGCCACCAGCACGGTGGGCTACAGCCGCCGCGGACGGCTGACGCGTCCGAGCCGCATTGCCGCCATCCCCATAGGCTATGCCGACGGCCTGAACCGCCATCTGGGCAACGGCCATTGCTACTGCCTTGTGAACGGCCTGCGCGCCTACTACGTCGGCAACATCTGCATGGACGTCTGCATGATTGACGTGACGGACATCCCCTGCCGCGCCGGCGACACCGTGGAGATATTCGGCGACGAATTGCCCGTGACGGTGCTTTCGGACGTCCTCCAGACCATTCCCTACGAAATCCTCACGGGCATATCGCCGCGCGTACGCCGCGTGTACTATCAGTAAAAACTCAAAGGTCAGACATGGAAATCAGACTTCACAACCTGCGCTTCCGTGCGCGCCACGGATGCCTGCCGCAGGAGCGCGTCGTGGGCGGAGACTACAGTGTGAGCCTCTTGCTTGAGGTGAACGTTGACGATGCGGCCACCGCGCACGACGACCTGCGCGGCACGGTGGACTATGCCGCCGTCTATGAAGTGGTAAAACGGGAAATGGAGAAACCTTCAAACCTGCTGGAGCACGTAGCCGCCCGCATAGGGAAGGGCATTCTGCGGGATTTCAGCCGCGTCGCATCGGTGGAGGTGACGGTGAAGAAGTGCGCCCCGCCCATACCTGGCATAGACTGCGACGGCATCAGTGTGACCCTGCGAGACTATCGCGAAAGATAAGGAACGCCGGTATCCGCGAAGCCCGGGGACTACGGGAAACATAAAAACGTGTGTGGATTAAACAACCTCAATACCTCAACGCACAATGAAAGCACGACTTCTGATATGGCTCATGGCGGCAGCTCTCTTCTCGGCATGTTCAAAGCTGGAGATTCCCGACGAGGACGACCCAGCCAAACCCGAAACGGAATAACCTGGGACGGACGATCCCGAAACGCCTCCCACAGACGGCGACTTCCTGACCGTCGCACAGGCGATGAAAGCCGAGAATGGCACCTTCGCCTTTGTCGTGGGCTATATCGTGGGGTATATTGACGGGAACTCGCTGTCGAATTGCGTGTTCGGATGTCCGAAGAATGCTGTCAACACAAACCTGATTCTTGCTGACAGCCCCAGTGAAAAGGACTCGAAGCATGTTCTCCCCGTGAGCCTTCCCACCAGCGGCGAAGACTGGCGCAGCGAGCTCAACCTGTTTGACCATCCTCAGTACCTCGGCCGCCTTGTCGGCGTTACGGGGGAGCTGACGACATACTTCCGCACCATCGGCATCCGCAAGCCGATGGACTTCTTCTGGATAGAAACGGAGGATGAAGGCGGAGGCGGCTCCGGAGAGGGTGGGGAGGACGACCCGCCTTCCGACGATGACTTTGATGTCGTTGTCATCCCGATAGACAACACCGGGCGGGTCGTTGTCGGCAGATGAGCGCTATAGTGCGCTGTCCTCAACCGTGTTGCCGCCGATGTACTTCTTCAGCGCACGCTCCACGCCCACGGTCCACGTGTTGATGTCCTCGCTCTCCATCTGCATGGAGCTAACGAGGCGCACGACGTTCTCCAGCGGCATGCCGTAGCGCAGGACGCCGGAAATAAGCTTCGCGTAGTTCCAGTATTCCTTGTTGAACTTCTCGGACAGCCCCTCGACGGTCGTCTTGTAGCCGCGCTTGTTCTCAAACTGGAAGTCGTAGCGGTGCGTGCCGTCGGGGTTTGTGGCCTTGATGATGCGTCCCTTTGTGACAAGCTTGGGCAGCACGATGCCCTCCTCGTCGTCCTGCAAGCCCGTGAAAATCTCGTAGGGACGGCCGTCCATCAGGCCGACGAAAGCCACCCATTTCTCTTTGTTGTTCTGAAAGCGCACGACGTCGCATTCCAGCACTTCGGGACGCTCTTCCACAACCTTCGGCACGTTTTCCAGCGTGCCGCTGTCAATCAGGGCAAGGAGTCTGCCCGCACAGTCGTCGTCCATCTGGGCGATGCGTTCTGTCAATTTTGCTTTGTTTCCGCTCATGGTCGTATATTATTGGGCATACTCTCAGGAGGATTCTCTCAGAAGCCGATGCCGTGGAATGTTCTTTCGCTTTTGATGGTTGTCGTTTCGCCGTGTCCTGGCAGCACGAGTGTGTTCTCGGGCAGCGTGTTCAGGCATTTGTGGATGCTCTTTTCCATGTCTATCCACGAGCCGCCGGGCAGGTCGGTGCGTCCCACGGAGTCCCGGAACAGGGTGTCTCCGCTGAAGAGCAACGGCTTTGTGGCGGGCGGGTCTTCGGGCGAAGGGGTGAGGAAGAAGCATACGCCGCCTGCCGTGTGTCCGGGGGTCTCGATGACTTTCAGCCGTAGGTCGCCAACGGGAATCTCCTCACCGTCGTGCAGGTCGGGGCCTGCGGGCGGAACGTCGAAGTCGAGGCGACGATGCAGGAAAAGCTCCGTCTGTTCTGCGGCCATGTCGTAGTTCGCATGTTCCTTCTCGTGCATGCGCGGACGGAGGCCGAATGTGTCATAGAGGGTTTGCAGCCCAAAGATGTGGTCGAAGTGTGCGTGCGTCAGGAGAGCCGCCACGGGTCGCAGCTTGCTTGACGTGATGAAGTCCGTGAGGTAGTGCTGTTCTTCCGGATGGCGTGCGCCGCAGTCGATGATGGCCGCCTCGCGCGTGCGCGCGCTCCATATAATATATGTGTTCTCCTCGATGAAGTTGAACGTGAGGCAACGGTATTCAAAGCTGCACATAAATCAGTTTCTTGGTCTCAAAGAACTCCTCCGCAAAGAATTCACTAAGGTTCCATGTCAGCGCCTGTTTGCGGAAGGGCTGCAGTTCACCTTCCAGGTTTCCGCCTTTCAGGCAGAGCAGTCCCGGCGGCAGGGAGTTCAGTTGGCGGCGCTCTATGTTCTTGCGCACGAGTTTTGCCAGTTCGCGCAAGTCCGCCACGCCGCGGCTCACGACGAAGTCATAGCGTCCGCGTTCCTCCACGGCGTTACGGTGTGCCGTCGTCACGTTCTCCAGGTGGAGTGCGTCGGCAACGGATTGTGTCACGAGGATTTTCTTCCCGATGCTGTCGATGAGGTGGAAGCTCACTTCGGGAAACAGAATGGCAAGGGGAATGCCGGGGAAACCGCCTCCCGTCCCGATGTCCAGGATGCGCGAGCCTGCCCGGAACTGTATGGCGCGGGCAATGGCGAGGGAGTGGAGGACGTGGTGGGGGTAGAGGTTGTCAATGTCGCGGCGCGAGATGATGTTTATCTTCGCATTCCAGTCGCGGTACAAGGCATCAAGCGCGCCGAACTGTTCCTTCTGACGGGGGGAAAGTTCGGGGAAGTACTTCAGTATGATGTCTTCAGGCCGGTTCGTTTCCATCGGTCTTCTGTTGTTCTTTCCACTGTTCGCGGGCATATTCCTGCATGTCCTCCACGGTGTCGTTCTCGTCCACGATTTCCGTGCCGAGCATCGTTTCGATGACGTCTTCCATCGTGACGATGCCGCGCAGGCATCCGTATTCGTCGATGACGGCAGAGATATGTTCCTTTTTCTCCAGCATGCGCTCCCAGATGGCCGACACGCTGTCGTTCTCGTTGAAGGAGAGGATGGGGCGCGCGATGTCGGCAAGGCGCAGGTCGAATTTGTCTTCCGAGAGGCTTTCGAGGATGTGCTGGCGCAGCACGTAGCCCGTCACGAAGTCGTCGTTGTCGCGATAGACGGGGATGCGGCTGTGCTTGGAGGTCTCTTCTTCGCGAAATTCCCCTACGGTCATCGTTTCCTCTACCATTTCCACGACGCTGCTGGGCGTCATGATGTCGCGTGCCGTCACCTTCGAGAGCTTCAGGAGGTTTTGTATCATGCGGTCCTCCTTCTGCTTGAAGACGCCCTCTTCGGTGCCCACGGTGAGCAGTGCCGATACCTCTTCGCGGCTGACGGTCTGCACAGGTTCTGCGGGGGATATGAAGTTCGTGATGTATTCTGCCAGTTTCACGAAAGGCCATGTCAGGAACACGAGTCCCCGGATGACGGGAACGGCCGGCATGATGATGTATCGCCAGTAGGTGGCTCCCAACGTCTTCGGGATAATCTCCGAGCACACAAGGATGAGCAGCGTCAGGGCGGCACTCACCCAGCCGAAGATTTCCGGCGCGTCGGGGAAGATGAAGCGCGTCTGGAAGCCCACGGCAGCGGCACCTGCCGTATTGGCGATGGTGTTCAGGGTAAGGATGGCCGAGATGGGACGGTCTATGTCCTGTTTAAATTGCTTCAGCGTGCGCCAGCCCTTGGCTTCTTCCTCCTCCTTCATCGTGACGAAGGTCATAGGCGTGGAAAGAAGCGTTGCCTCAAGGATGGAGCAACTGAAAGATATCACCAGAACAAGGATGACATAGAAAAGAAGTAGGCCCATGAAAACGTTTATTGGTGAAACATAAGCATCTTTCGCCGCGGGTGGTATGGGCAGTGCGGCGGATGCTGTGGCTTTTTCAGGGGGCGAAGTTAGTGCTTGCTGCGGGAAGAAGCAAGCCTTTGGGAGGTTTTTCGCGTGCTTTCCCCCGATTTTGCCCTTATCGGACCTTTGCACAGGTGGGCAAGCCCGCATTTTTCGCATTTCGGGCGCAGCGCGGTGCAGGTGTAGCGCCCGTGCAGCAGGAGCCAGAAATGGGAATGCCCCAGGTCTTCCGCCGGTATCAGTTTGCTCAGCGCCTCCTCCACCTTCAGCGGCGTCGTGGCGCTTTGGGGGACAAGGCCGAGGCGGTGCGCCACGCGGAATACGTGCGTGTCAACGGCGAGTGCGGACTTTCCGAAGGCCACTGCCTGCACGACGTTTGCCGTCTTCCGTCCCACGCCCGGCAGGCGCACCAGCTCTTCGCGCGTCTGGGGCACTTCGCCGCCGAAGTCGTCGCGCAGCATGCGGGCAAGTCCTGCAAGGTGGGCGGCCTTCGCGTTGGGGTAGCTCACGCTCTTGATGTATTCGTAGAGCACTTCGGGCGTGGCTTCCGCCATCGTCAGCGCGTCGGGATAGTCCGCGAAGAGGGCGGGCGTCACCATGTTGACGCGCTTGTCCGTGCACTGTGCGGAAAGCACGGTGGCCACGAGCAGCTGGAAGGGCGTCCCGTAGTCGAGCTCCGTCTCCACGTTGCCGTAGATGGGCGCAAGGTAACGGAGAATCTCAGCGGTTTTGTCGGCAAGTTTCATGGTGGTGTGTTTGCAGGTGCTTACTCAAAACTCTTGCAGGCGGGCGATGTACTTGCCGAGGATGTCAAACTCCAGGTTGACAGTCGTGCCCACCTTGATGGCGTGGAAGTTCGTGTTGTCGAAGGTATAGGGGATGATGGCCACCTGGAACGTGTCGTCCGTCGGGTTGCACACCGTGAGGCTCACGCCGTTCACGGTGACGCTGCCCTTGTCCACCGTCATGTAGCCGCGACGTGCCATTTCGCGGTCGAAGGCGTAGCGGAATGTGTATATGTGGCTGCCGTCAGCGTCTTCCACCTGCGTGCATTCCGCCGTCATGTCCACGTGCCCCTGCACGATGTGTCCGTCCAGGCGCCCGTTCATCATCATGGAGCGCTCCACGTTCACCTCGTCGCCGACGCGGAGCAGGCCGAGGTTCGAGCGGCGCAGCGTCTCGTCCATGGCGGTTACGGTGTAGGTCTCATCCGTCAGGCGTACGACGGTGAGGCATACGCCGTTGTGCGAAATGCTCTGGTCTATCTTCAGCTCCTGCACGAAGTCGCATGCAAGGGTGAGGTGGATGTTTGTCTGTTCTTTTTCGATGGCCACGACGCGTGCCATGCCTTCTACGATTCCTGAAAACATATCTTTTTGTTTTTTGTTAGTCCCAAACTTGGGATGCAAAAGTACAAAAAAAGCGGGGGAAGAGCGGAAAAAGTGCAAAAAAAGCGCAGCAGATGCCGTCGGTTCCAACTGAAAAGTCTATCTTCGCGCCCGAAATTTCTTTTAATTCACATGTTTAACCATTAACGACGGCTCAGTAAGTGCCGTGCCAAGCGCACGCCGCTGTCCGTCAAAAAAGCCAGAAAAAACAATTTATGGCAGATTTCAAAACAGTACAGCCGTTGGCTGACTTCGACTGGGAAGCCTTCGAAACAGGCGCAGTCGCAACTGGCGAGAGCCACGAACAACAGGAGAAGGTCTATGCAGAGACCCTCGGTAAGGTGAACGAAAACGAAGTGGTGGAAGGCACTATTGTCGCCATCACAAAGCGTGACGTCACCGTCAGCATCGGCTACAAGAGCGAAGGAACCATCTCCATCTCCGAGTTCCGCTACAACCCCGATCTCACCGTTGGTGACACCGTCGAGGTTTACATCGAGACGCAGGAGGACAAGAATGGCCAGCTCATCCTTTCCCACCGCAAGGCCCGCCTCTCCAAGGCTTGGGACCGCGTAAACCAGGCCCTCGAGGACAAGGAAGTCATCAAGGGCTTCATCAAGTGCCGCACGAAGGGTGGCATGATTGTCGATGTATTCGGCATCGAGGCATTCCTGCCCGGCAGCCAGATCGACGTCAAGCCCATCCGCGACTACGACGTGTTCGTCGGCAAGACGATGGAATTCCAGGTTGTCAAGATTAACCAGGAGTACAAGAATGTCGTTGTCAGCCACAAGGCACTCATCGAGGCAGAGCTCGAAGCTCAGAAGCAGCAGATCATCAGCCAGCTCCAGAAGGGTCAGGTACTCGAAGGAACGGTCAAGAACATCACCTCCTACGGTGTGTTCATCGACCTGGGCGGCGTGGACGGTCTCATCCACATCACCGACCTCAGCTGGGGACGCGTCAGCGACCCGAAGGAAGTCGTGCAGCTTGACCAGAAGCTCAACGTCGTCATCCTCGACTTCGACGAGCAGAAGAAGCGCATCGCGCTCGGTCTCAAGCAGCTCACGCCCCATCCCTGGGATGCTCTCGACGCAGAACTCAAGGTGGGTGACCGCATCAAGGGCCGCGTAGTCGTAATGGCCGACTACGGTGCATTCGTAGAGGTAGCTCCCGGCGTTGAAGGTCTCATCCACGTCAGCGAGATGAGCTGGAGCCAGCACCTCCGCAGCGCACAGGAATTCCTCAAGGTGGGCGACGAAATCGAAGCCGTCATCCTCACGCTCGACCGTCAGGAACGCAAGATGTCCCTCGGCCTGAAGCAGCTGAAGGACGATCCCTGGGCAAACATCGAGGAAAAGTATCCCGTAGGCAGCCGCCACACGGGTCGCGTTCGCAACTTCACGAACTTTGGCGTATTCGTTGAGCTCGAGGAAGGCGTCGATGGACTTATCCACATCTCCGACCTCAGCTGGACGAAGAAGATCAAGCACCCCGGAGAGTTCACGCAGCTCGGTGCTGAAATGGAAGTTGTCGTGCTCGAAATCGACAAGGACAACCGCCGCCTCAGCCTCGGCCACAAGCAGCTCGAGGAGAATCCTTGGGACGTATTCTCCACCGTATTCACGGAGGGTAGCGTTCACGAAGGCACCGTAACCGAAGTCCTCGAGAAGGGTGCTGTCATCCAGCTCGAATATGGTGTGGAAGGCTTCTGCACGCCGCGCCACCTCCAGAAGGAGGACGGCTCCAAGGCACAGGAAGGCGAGAAGCTTCCCTTCAAGGTGCTCGAGTTCAACAAGGACGGCAAGCGCATCCTACTCAGTCACAGCCGCACCTTCGAGGAGGCTCCCGAGGAGAAGCGAGCAGAGCGCAAGCCCCGCGCCGCAAAGAAGCCGGCTGCTGAGGAAACGCCGAAGATCCAGAATCAGGCCGCAACGAACAGCCTGGGTGACAACGACACCCTCGCAGCGCTGAAGGCCGCCATGGAAAAGGGTGAGTAATTCCCCTGTACTGCAAACGGGTTGGTGAGCGCATGGCTTGCCAACCCTTTTTTCTTTCCTCCCCACAATCACACTTCCCCTATGAAACACTTTACACATTCCTTCATGCTCCTTGCGCTCATGACGCTCTGCGCCCTCGGCCTTCAGGCCCAGCGCCGCGTGCCTGCGCGCAGCCACGTCCTCCCGCGTCCCGCCGCCGACATCCTTCAGGACATCCCGGAGGGAGAATACCTGGACAACCTCAACCGCACGGCCCGCGGCTTCTATGTCACCGAGGACGGCTACTCCTGGGAAAACAACGTCACGGGCGTGCGCGGTACGCTCGTCGTGGCTCCTGACGGCGACGTGTACTTCTACAATCCCGTCTCCCAGTTCGAGACGATGAGCTGGCTCCGCCTGGAGCGTGCCGGCGGCGACACCCTCGTGGCCCGTCTGCCGCAGGACATCTACGAGGACTATTTCAGCCCCAGTGATGCCGCCGTCTACTTCGGCATCGACCATGACACGACGCTCGTCTATCAGCTCCGCCGCCTCACCTACGGCTTCGACGACGAAGGCGAGTACTACTTCCCCGACCCCTCCGGCAAGATGGACATTAAGTTCACCTTCCGCGGCGACACGCTGCGTCAGGTTGACGAGACCGACGTCATCCTGGGACTTGCCGACGAGGTGGGCAACTGGGTAGGCTATGGCGACTATGGCATCATCGTGAAGAAGCTGCCCTCCGAGCCCTTCCTCCCCGGCGATGCAGAGTGGCAGGACTACATGCTCGACTGGGTGACCAACAGCGAAGCCGCCAACCGCACCGTGAAGGTTGCCATGAAGGACAAGGACGTCTATCTTGACAATCTCTACGAGGGTGCTCCCGCCGGTGTCGTGCGCGGCACGCTCGGCGACGACGGCATCGTCACCTTCCCCTCCCGCCAGTACCTCGGCTTCGACGAGGAGCACGGACGCCACATCTTCTTCTATGGCGGCCGCACCTACCGCACGAACGACGCCTGGGGCGAGAGCCTTGACATCTTCGGCTTCGACGAGGAAATCCGCCTGCGCCTGAATGCGGAGACGCGCGAGCTCACCGCCGTGAAGGACAGCACCAACTTCCTTGTCAACGTCGGCGACGACATGGTCTATTTCTACGCCTGCTACACGCGGCCCCACCTCGTGCCCTATACCGACATCGCCTATACCCCCGCCATGCCGGAGATAAACCTGGACGAGTACTATGTCTTTGACGACGAGTACGGCTACGGCCGCATAGACTTCGTCCTTCCCGCCCGCGACGTGCAGGGACGCTTCATCGATTCCAACCGCCTGTACTATAATATATACATGAACGGCGAACTCTACCCCATAGACCCCAGCGTCTATGTCAACTTCGCTGAGACGGTGGTGGATATTCCCTTCGCCTACAACGACTACTACGACTTCATCGCCCTGGACGGCGGCGTCCGCCAGTTCTACTTCTACGAGGACGCCGTCAGCATCGGCGTGCAGAGCGTCTATAAGGGCGGCGGCACCACGACGCGTTCCCGCATCGCCTATATCAACTTCGAGGACGTTGCCGTGCGCACGCCCCTCAGCGAAGCCCTCAAGTCCGGCGAAATCTACGACCTCCAGGGTCGCCGCGTCCGCACCTCCGACGTGCGCCACGGCCTCTACATCCAGGGGGGTCGCAAGGTTCTGCGCTAAGTTGGCATTATAGCCCCGACGGGGGCGATAACATGAAATCGGCGGGAGCGTAAGCCCCCGCCGATTTTGTATGTTTCAGCCGTGTCCTACCGATACCCGATCCGGAAGTAATCCAGCAGGGATTTGTAGTTGTCCTGCGCCGTGAGACAGGTGTCGGTCAGGTAGCCGTTCGTGTGTCCCCACTCGCGCAGGCCGCGATAGTAGAACATCTTCAGCTCGTCGGTGATGATGAAGGGGACGTGGCCGTTTGCCAGGCACTCCTTGAACATCAGGAGGCGGCCCACGCGTCCGTTGCCGTCCTGGAACGGGTGTATCCTCTCAAGGCGCACGTGGAAGTCCAGGATGTCCTCGAAGCTGTGTACGGCGAGCAGGTTGTAGCTTTTCAGCAGGGACGCCATTTCCCGGTGCACGTCCTCGGGCGGACAGGTTTCCGCCCCGCCGACCTCGTTGGGCAGTTGCTTGTAATCCCCGACGGCAAACCACTCCTTCCGGCTGTCCGACGTTCCGCCCTTCAGCA
This sequence comes from Alloprevotella sp., assembly GCA_017477205.1. Next base: position 82,230 of record JAFUXE010000007.1, on the reverse strand, counting down.
GAAGGTGCAGGTGCTTGATGAGGTCTTCCGTGAGAATGTCCCTGGCGTGGTCTATGATGTAGTCGATGCAGCGGAAGTGGTTCACCGTCTCCACGATGTCGTCCACGTTCACCGCCGCGTCGGTAAGCCCTATCGTGTTGGTCTCATAGATAAAGCGCGTCTGGTCATGGGTCAGCCGGCTGCCCTCAATGTGGTTTGAATTGTAGGTCAGGTCTATCTGCGTGCGGTGGTAGATACCTCCCTTGAGCCTCGCCGCTTTCTGTTCCGTCAAAGCATCCAGCAGGGGCGTCGCATTCGTTGAATGTTCCATAGATTCTCTGTTGGCAGGCTTTTGTGCCGAGTTTGCCCACAAAGGTAGCGTTTTCTGCCGGTATCGGCAAGCTTTGCGCCGTGATTTCTCTCCTCGCCTCCCGGCCTGATCCAGCGAGATGCCTTCTTGATTTGGCGAAGTGCCTTAACGATTCAGCGAAGTGCCTTTATCTTTCGGCGAGATGCCGTGATGAATGAATCCATCACGGCATCTCCCGCGCGCGTACGTACACGTAAATAGAATAATGTGTGAAGGTTTTCTGCCACGTTGCCGCGCGGTTCTGAGAGCTATGCGGACACCTCCTTCTGAGGTGTGCGCTTACCTCACCTTGAGCTTTGCGCTTACCTTGCGTTGAGGTGTGCGCTTATCTCGACTCAAGCTTTGCGCTTACCTCAAATCGAGGTGTGCGCACACCTTCAGCAACTCCTTCGTGCTCCTTCGTGCTCTTCGTGCTCTAAAGATATGCTGCGGTTTTGCCGGGTGAAAAGCAGAAAATAAACATTTTTTTTGCTTTGCTATGTGCTTTGTGCTCAATTTTTTTCTATATTTGCACGCTTCTCAACGCAAGCAACTATACCAAATTATAATTAAACATTTCTTTACAATGAGAAAAATCACTACACTTCTCATGCTTTTGCTCCTATGTACCATTGGGGCGAAGGCGCAAGACCGTTGGGATACGGGGTATAAGATTAAATCGATCTCCGACAGTCCGGTAACATCCAAAGAGAACCTTTCAACAGGTTTTTACATTGTCTTATCAACAGCGTACAATTCTTGTCTTGGTTACCAAGATGGAAACGCAGACAATGCTCCGACTTTATCCGTAGCAACACCTGCGGAAATCAAGTCTGGATCGCAAATGAAGTATGTTGTTCGAATAGAAGAAGCTCAAAACCCGCCAAGCACATGGTTTAAATACATAAATATTAGATTCTGTAATGGTCTATATCTGCCATCCCTTCAACAAGAGCCACTCACATTAAGCGACTCTCCTTTCGACCTAGTGGCATGGGACAATAGTGGTGTTTTTAATATATACCAAACACTATCGGTATCCCCATATACAATATATATGGCTAGCCCCAACTCAAGTGAAGGACCTCTTACTTCGTCTGACAACTATGATTCCCCTCAAGCCCAATGGCGATTCTATCCCGTCGAGCTCGAAACTGATGGCTCAGGCGGCGGCTCCACTGACCCCGAACCTATCGCAACCCCCATCACATCTGTAGCCGACATTGTGGACGGTGCATATTGGATTGATACTTACAACGCAAAGGGACAAGGGGCTCTGTACGACTCTTTCTCCAACACGTCTTCCCAGGAACGTCAGATGCGCACAGACATCGGTAAGACGTTCTCCAGCGTAACGGATGTCACAAGCATTGACAAGAAGTACCTTTGGAATGTACGCAAGCAAGCTGATGGCACCATCACCTTGCAGAATGTCAACAGCCGCAGATACATCGTTGCAGATCCGAGCAGGAACCAGAATCTAGCAAACGGAACCGAGACGGCTATGCTTCAGCCGGAGGACTATGAGTTCGAGGAAAACGACTATATCATATTGAAGCAGACTAACTACACTTATGATAATGCAGGTACAGAAATGCCTCTTTACCTTCACACTAATGATGGCTTGAGCGGAAACAACCCCAACCTCAGCTACCGGACAAGTACAGGATCAACATTGGTGAAATTCACGCTCTATAAGGTAGATAAGCTCATCGAAAACGTTACGTTGAACTACACAAGCTGGGACAACGAAGTAATCAAGACTACTTCTGTACGTGCAGCAGACGGCACGGTTATTAACAACGACTATCTGACTGCGAACGGCCTTGCCACAATAGAGTATTACAAGAACTTTACTGTAGCAGAGACAACCGTGAATGCCGACAACATGACGGTTGCGGTCAACTGCACGCCCGACTTCCCCTTCGCAGAAGGAAAGGTATATACGATATTCTCGGACAAACATTCTTCCCAAAGTGACCGCGGCGGATACTGGAATGTAAGTAGTGCAACGAAAATCGAGGGTGACCTCTCGGCAGCAAAAGTTGTCAACGGATACTATACGTTTGAACACGTAGCCGGCACCCAGAACATGTTCCGCGTATATAGTTATGGAGGTTCAGGATATGTGACGATGAAGAATGTCCCGACAACCAATTCCGACGGAACGACTTCTCCCAATGCAAGTATTCAGACGGATTACGTGGCGTGGGATAACACAACATACGGCAATACGTCTGAGTTCCTTGCAATCAAACATGGCAATGAAGGTGGGGAGAACAACTATACGGGCTTCCGCCTGCAGCATCCCGGCACAAAGGACGTGAATTTTGCCATACGATACAATAAAGTGGTTAACGTATGGAATTCGGCAAGCAGCTATAAGTACGCCACCTCAAACCTGAAGGTGGAGGAGGTTGATGTGATGGATTTGGTGCTTCTGCCCGAATACATCACCTCCCCGACACCTGCCAAGTACGAAAGCACGCTTTCGCAGGAGGAGCTTGCCAGCCTCCTCGCTACGCCCACGCACGAGAATTACCAGACGATTTTCAACAGCCTGACGGGAAACAGCACAGCAGGAGGAACGACCTTCGACGAACTCGTGGATGAAAATGCTGCTTACCAGATAGAGTTCACGCGAAATAAAGCTCGTGTGGGCGTTTATCAGAATTTGGAACTGTTCCCAGACAAGTCTGGAGCTAATAACACAAAAGAATCTGCCACTTACTATGGCAGCACGACCAATGCCACAGCAGATGCAGATGGAAATGTGACGACCACGCAGGTGATAACGACTGTGCCTTCCGAAGGTACGGGGGCATGTTTCAGCAATTCTGAACATCTTATGAGCTCACTGTGGATGTTTGAAAGGAAGCAGGATGGACAGTACTATGCCCGTAACGTAAACAGCGGTTTGTATATCTCTGGTGGAACAGGTACCCTGAAACTGCATTTTGCCACCGACAAAGCAAATGCCCACTACTTTGTGATGGAAGCCAATGGCGGGGATATTTGGTTTATGCATGAACCCGAGACAACCTACTCGGGTCGTGAATATCTTAATTCGACTTACAACCCCGGTTCTGGCAATTACCGCACAACAGTTGGTTACTATACAAAATATTCCACAGGAGCAACTCCTGATCCAGGGGCCACCATTCGTTTCAAGAAGGTTTCTTCCCTTCCCCTCTCCGTTTCCGCAGCTGGCTGGACGGCATTCTGCTTCCCCGTGAAGGTAACGGTGCCCGAGGGCGTGACGGTATATCAGGCTACGACGAATACGGACAGCTATCTGCACCTCGAGGAGGTTCCCGCCGGCACGGTGCTGCCCGCAGGACAGGGCTTCCTGTGCGAAGCCGCTGAGGGCACCTACGACTTCGCTATTTCCGCAGCCGATGCTGCCGACCTCTCCGGCAACCTGCTGAGCGGTGCCACGCTGAAGCGCACGGGCATGACCGCCAACACCTACTACGGCCTGGGCAACAAGGGCGGCAACGTAGGCTTCTACAAGGCCAACATGACGACGGTACCCGCCAACAAGGCGTTCCTGCTCGACAGCAGCCTGCAAGCAAGCGGCGCCCGCGAAATGCTCTCCTTCCAGTTCGGACCCGCAACGGGCATCGACATGACGGAGAATGCAGCCGCCATCGACACTTCCGTGCTTTACGACCTGAACGGACGCCGCGTATTCTATCCCTCCCGCGGCATCTACGTGACGGCAGACGGCAAGAAGGTTTTCCTGAAGTAAACATGTACCACCTAAAAACTGCAATACAACAATGAAAAAGACATATATACATCCGCAGACTTGGGCGGTAAGACTGGAAATGACGGAAATGCTTGCCCTCAGCCTGGGCGTTGACAACGGCAGCGGCGGTTCGCTGGGCGGCGAGGACGACTGGCTCACCCGCGAAGGCGGCTGGAGCAGCGACGACTGGGGCGAGCTCGAGGACGAGGAATAAGCCTCGCAGAGCGAAACATACAGAGAGAAGGGCGGAGCGCCATTCCCGGTTCGGGGATGAGGCTCCGCCCTCGTTGTCAGGGGAGGTGTGCTAACCGCGAAGGGTTAGGGTATCTGTTATAACCACGAAAACCACGAAGGGCACGAATTCTTCAAAGATATTTCTTGAGGCGCGGGCCTGCGGTGCCGTAGGCATTGAAGATGTTGAAGGCGAAGAGGACGTCGGTGATGTAGTTGTCGCGCACGTACTTCTGGATGTTGCGGCTGTTGTAGCGGAAGTCGATGACGTGAACCTCCTCGAAGCTGTAGAAGAGGTAGCCGGGCAGGGCGTTGCCGAAGCTGTCCTTCAGGATGAGGACGCGGCGCGGGCCCGGCGTGCCGGTGACGACCTTCGTGAGGCGCTGGTCGCTACCCATGAAGGTGCAGTAGGCGGCACCGCTGCCGTCCTTGAAGTCAAAGAAATACTTGCTCTTGACGGGACCGCTCTCATGCGTGACGTTGAAGCTCTTGTCCACCTTGTAGTCCACGTAGGTGGTTTCGTACGCCACCTGCGTGGGGCGGTAGAAGATGAAGTCCTCGGGGGCGCGCTTCACGGCGATGTCGCGCGAATAGCCGTACATGCTGCCCACGAAGCGGTGTACCGTGTCGCTGCGGTAGCCGTCGCGCAGCGTGCGGAAGGGAACGCCGGCAATCTCCGCGAAGTGCTCTGCGGCGTAGTAGGCACCGAGCGGCGACCAGTGGTGGTCCGTGCGGAGGTAGATGTCCTCCGAGGCGTGGCGGCCCAGCACGGTATAGACGTCCACGGCCTTCACGTCGGGGTCGAGGTGGGCGTAGATGTTGTTGATGGTGAGGCGCTGGTCCTTGGAATGTCCCTTCATCTTCTCGGGACAGTAGTAGGCAGCCGCGATGGGCACCACCATGGCATAGACGTTCACGTCAGGGCCGAGGGCGCGCTTGTAGGCGTTGGCTGCCTCGGCATACTGCACGCCGCCGTTCGGGCCGCCGCCGTAGGCCATGAGGGCGCGCACCTTGTCGCCGCTGCCCACAATCATGATGCCGGCATGGGCTATCTTGGCGTTGCCGTCCTCGATGCCTTCTCCCTTGAATTCCTCGGCCACGCGCTCGTCGTGCGGCGCTTCCTCTACGGGTGCCTCTTCGGCTTCGGCAGCGTGAAACTTCACGTTGTCCTCGGAGAGCACGAGGGCCTGCATGCCCTTGATGGTCATGCTGAAGGTCATGATTTCATCGCGGAAGGGCTCGGTGTCACTGAACCAGGAGGACACCTCGCGCGTGAAGTCGCCGCTCCACAGCCGGTCCCACGTGAAGGCGGGGAACTCGGCCAGCTCGCGCTTCTCCAGTTCGGAAACGGTGCTGCGGGGCAGCGTGTCGAAGATGACGGCAAGGGCTACGAAGGCGATGGCGGAAAGGGTGACGTAGAGATAGGCGCCCTTCCGAGCCTTCCGGGCCCCCTCCCCCCTCCCCCCTCCGGGGGAGGAGTTCAGCGCGGGTATTTCTGTTTCGTGCGGGGCGGCTTGCTCTCTATTGTTTTTCTTGCGTTTCTTCTTGCTCATGATGTGTCGCTATTGCGTCAGGTATTGGTAGTACTTCTCCGTTGTTGCCGGTGTGCAGGCGTGCTGCAGGTTGTTGGCAAAGAGAATGTCCGTGATATGGTTGTCGCGCACGTAGTCGCGAAGGTTTTTCGTGAAGTAGCGGCAGTCCACGACGTGGATGTCCCCGAAGCTGTAGAACAGGAAGGCGGGGAGGGCGTTGCCGAAGCTGTCCTTCAGGATGAGCAGGCGGCGGCCACCCGGTGTGGAGGTGTGGACGTGCGTCAGCTTCGCGTCGCCGCCCATGAAGGTGCTGTAGGCTGCGCCGCTGCCGTCGTCGTAGTGGCGGAAGAAGTTCCCCTCGCGGGGCTCGCTTTCGCCGGTGACGTACTTTCGTCGGCTGTCCAGGGTGTAGTCGATGAAGGTGGTGGCATATTCCACCTGCGTGGGGCGGTAGAAGACGAAGTCCTCGGGCGCGTTCTTCACGCTGATGTCTTTGGAAAACTTGTACATCGTACCCACGAAGTTGCGGACGGTATCGCTCTCGTAGCAGCTCAGGTCGCGGAAGGGTACGCCCGCGAGTGCGGCGAAGCGCTCTGCGGCGTAGTAGGCGCCGAGCGGCGACCAGTGGTGGTCGGTGCGCGAGTAGATAGGCTCCGCAGCGTGCTGCCCCAGCGTGGTATAGACATCGACCGCCACGACGTCCGTGCGCAGGGCGGCAAAGATGTTGTTGACAGCACGGGCACAGGAACCCGTCCACTCTCGCGCCGCGTCGGGACAATAGTACTCCACGGCAATGGGTATGGGCATGCAATAGACCCTTACGCCGCTGCCGAAGATGTCCTTGTAGCGGTTTGCCACGGCGGCATACTCCTCGCAACGCTCGCGCAGGGAGTTGAAGGGGCTGAAGGCGCGCGTCTGGCTGCCGCGTCCGCAGATGATGATGCCCCCGGCAGCTTTGTAGGCGGGCTCGTGCGCCGTCACGCGGTTCACGTAGCCGCCCACCTTGCGGTTCTCCTTCGCAGTCATGTTGCGCAAAGCCTCCTCCTCACGCGTGGGAATGACTGCAAGCCGTGGCTCTGCCGACAGGGGCATGTGGGCATGCGGCGGTGTGCGGCGCATGTGGTTGTCAGGGTCGGTGATGAGTCCTTTCCCCACACTCCATGCCCGCCTCCCTTTCGAGGAGGCTGCATGCTGTGCACAGACGGGCAGGCAGAGCGCGAGGAGCAGAAGCAGGACGGCGTTTCTCATCAGAAGCGGGTATAGATGAAGGCGTTGTTCGTGGCACCGACGAGCAGGGCTACGCTCAGTCCCAGCAGGGCGAGCGTCGTGACGAGGCGGGAGAGGGTGAACACCGTGTCCTGCGCCCAACCTGCGGGCAGCAGGCGCTGCGTCAGGTTTGCCGCCCACGTGCGTACGGGGAGGCAGAAGACAATGGCCGTCGCCCAGAGCCAGAAGTTGTCCATCAGGGCGGCCTCGGTGTCGAAGCTATGCAGGCTGGCCACATTGCCGAAGAAGGCCGTGAAGAAGCTCTGCATCTGTGCAAAGTCGTCGTAGTAAAAGATGCCCCAGCCCGCCAGCACGAGCAGCAGGCTATAGACGTGGAGCAGCGGCTGCCATCCCCAGCCGCGCAGGCGGAGAATGGTGAACTTCTCCACCGTCACGATGAGGCCGAAGTAGAGACCCCAGATGATGAAGTTCCAGCTGGCGCCGTGCCACATGCCCGTCAGGAACCAAACGGTCAGGATGTTCAGGGCTTGGTGGCGGCGGTTACCACCCAAGGGGATATATACGTAGTCGCGGAAGAAGCTTCCCAGCGAGATGTGCCAGCGGCGCCAGAAGTCCGTGATGGAGTTCGCGCAGTAGGGGTGGCGGAAGTTCTCGTTGAAGTGGAAGCCCAGGCTGCGGCCGAGGCCTATAGCCATGTCGCTGTAGCCAGAGAAGTCGAAGTATATCTGGAGCATGTAAGCCAGTACGCCCAGCCATGCGCCCGAGGTGGTGAGGTCCGCGAGGCCGTTCGTGAGGAACTGCGTGGCGATTTCGCCCAGCTGGTTGGCCAGGATGACCTTCTTTCCCAGTCCCAAGGAGAAGCGGAAGATGCCGTCCGCGAGGTCGGAGGCGCTGACGTGGCGCTCGCTGATTTCGTGGGCGACGGTGTCGTAGCGCACGATGGGACCCGCGATGAGCTGCGGGAACATGCTGATGTAGAGCAGCAGGTTCAGGAAGCGGCGCTGCACGGGAGCTTCGCGGCGATAGACATCAATGAGGTAGGATATGCTCTGGAACGTGTAGAAACTGATGCCGATGGGCAGCGCGATGCTGGGCACGGGAACGCTCAGGCCGAGGTCGCACAGTACGCCTGCAAGGAACCCCGCATACTTGAACGTGCCGAGGATGGCGATGTTCACGGCAAGGCCCAATGCCAAAGCCCAGCCCCGCATGCGCTGGGCATGGTCGATGAGACGTCCGGCGAGGTAGTTCAGCAGGACGCAGCCCAACATCAGGAACACATAGACGGGCTCGCCCCAGGCGTAGAAGATGAGGGAGAAGACGACGAGAACGAAATTGCGCACGCTCTGCGACTTGCGCAGCTCCGTGGAGAGCCATTTGCGATCCACCAGCGTTGCCAGCAGATAGCACAGCCCGAAGGCGGGGAGAAAGACGAAGAGGAAGAAAAGGTCGGAGAATACCATAACGGTTATGTAGGATAGCTTATGCTGTTAGTCGAACAAAGCTTTAAAGTTTTCTGCAACGAAGTGTCCCAAGGCCTGCGCGCCGCGCGGGTTTGTGTGCGTGCCGTCGGTCGTGTACGTCTTGACGGCCTTCTCGCGAGCACTTTCGATGGGCGTGTCGTAGTCCATGCGTATGCAGGGCAGGCGGAGGCGGTCTGCGCACATTTCGATGATGTCGCCCGCGCGGTGTATGTCCTTTAGGCGGACGGCTGTGCTTTGCAGCGGTGTGATCAGCACCAGTTGGGCGGAGGGGTAGGCCGCTTGCAGTGTGCGGCAGTTGAGGCGCACCGCCGTGGCGAGGCCGAGGATGTCGGCGAGGGGCTTGTCGCGCAGCGTCTCCCAGGGCGTGGCGAAGGCTTCCTCAGGGGAAATCTCCAGGACGTGCGGCCGCTTCTTCTGGAACCATGCGTCGTTTGTTCCGGCTGCAATGATGATGATGTCCGGGCAGGGGAATTCTCCTCGTTCCACAGTTCCGATGAGGCGTGTGGCTTGGTTGTATATGACGTTGTAATCCGTGATGAGTTCCGTGACCTCTATGGTGTCGGGGAGCGTCTGGGCATTGTGCGACCACGTAGCACCGCTGCGCGCAAAGCTGCGTACCGCATCGGGACGTGTCTCTTCGCAAAACCACCGGCTCCAGCCGCGTTCGTCCGTGCAGTCCTCGCCGCCGAACCACAGGTTGGAGTCGCCGAGGAACACGACGGTCTTTCCCGCGAGGCAGGCTTTGTCTTGCGCGGCGGCATGCAGGGGCAGGAGGGCACTTATGAGGCCGAGGAGCAGGAGGCTTGTTGTTCGGATGGGTATATTCATTGTGCGTAGCGGGGCTTCTTTTTTAGCGCGCAAATGTAGGAATTGTTTTTCGTACGCGCGCCACTTTTTCCCGATTATTCCCCCTCGCGGCTTCGTTCCTTTGGCGGAACGTGCATATATTCGCTGCGGATATGACAAAAAACCTCAATGACAACAGTCGTGGCTGTGCGTCTGGCAATGTGCCTTTCCGCGGCACGTGTCCGCCAGGGGACAGCCCGCGCAGTGCGGGTCTTCGCGGCGATGCAGGTTCTCCCACAGCCGCCAGGCGACGTAGGCGGCGCACACAACTAATATAATATATACGATGGCCTGTTGCATAAAAGCCCCAAAAACCTAATAACCCAAAACCCTAATAACCTAAAAACCTAATAACCCAATAACCCAAAACCCAAAACCCTACACCAAACTCCCAACCTGATACACCAGAGCTGAGACGCCCCAGGCAACGCCAGTCGTGTAGAGCGCGGCACAGACGGCCCAGCGCCACGACCCGCTCTCGTTCTTGATGGCCACGATGGTGGCGATGCAGGGGAAGTAGAGCAGGATGAAGAGCAGATAGCAGTAGGACGTGAGCGGCGTGATGCCGTCGGCCGCCATGAGCTGCTGCAGGCGTGCGAAACGGTCAGTGCTTTCGGACGCATCCGAGGGCTCAGTGCTTGCTGCCTCCTCGGAAATATCCGATAGGCTTTCCAGTTCGCCGAAGCTGTCGTCGTCGGCATAGAGCACGCCGACGGTAGAAGCTACGATTTCCTTCGCACCGACACCGGCCAGGAGGCTGACGTCCAGCTTCCAGTTGAAGCCTTGCGGGCGGAAGACGGGTTCTACGGCCTTGCCGAGGCGTCCGATGTACGACTGCTCCTGTTGTTCCTGCATCGTGAGGCTTTCGTCGTGGGGATAGTAGCCCAAGGCCCACACCACGATGGAAGCCACGAGGATGATGCCGCCCATCTTCTTCAGGTATTCCTTTCCCTTCTCCCACGTGTGGCGTCCGATGGCCTTTGCCGTCGGCCAGCGGTAGGGGGGGAGTTCCATGACGAAGGGCGTGTCCTCGCCCTTGATGACAAAGGTGGAGAACAGCTTACTGGTCACAACGGCCAGCAGTATGCCCACGGCGTAGAGCGAAATCATCACCCACGAGCGGTACTGCGCCGCAAAGAACGTGCCCGTAATCATGATGTATATAGGCAGGCGTGCGGAGCAGGACATGAAGGGAAGAATCATCATCGTGATGAGGCGCGAACGGCGGCTCTCGATGGTGCGCGTGGCCATGATGGCGGGCACGTTGCAGCCGAAGCCCATGATGAGCGGAATGAACGACTTTCCGTGCAGCCCCATATGGTGCATCAGCTTGTCCATGATGAAGGCCGTACGTGCCATGTAGCCCGAGTCCTCCATGAAGGATATGAAGAGGTAGAGGATGAGGATTTGCGGCAGGAAGACGATGACGCTTCCCACGCCGGCAATGGCGCCGTCCACGATAAGCGAGCGCAGCGGGCCTTCCGTCATGTGGCTGCCAACGAAATCGCCCAGCCAGGCCACGCCGGCCTCTATCCAGTCCATCGGGTACTGGCCCAGCGTGAATGTCGTCTGGAACATCACGAAGAGCATGAGGAAGAAGATGGGGAAGCCGAGATACTTGTTTGAGAGCACGTCGTCGATGATGTGCGTCAGGCGGTATGTGTCCGTCTTCGTCCCTGTGCGGTGGTTCGCTTCTGTCAGTGCGCCGTGGATGAACCCGTACTTCGCATCCATGATGGCCGTCTCGGAATCCGTCTTCGTCTCTTCCAGAACGCGTGCGGCCGCACGGTCGCGTGCTGCCATGATGGCGCGCGCCTTGTCGCCGGCATTCCTGCGGACAAACGATGCCATGTCCGTGTCGTGCTCCAGCAGCTTCAGGGCCACGTAGCGCGTGGAATAGTGTGTGCGGATGCTCTCGTCGGGCTTCACGAAGTCCTGGATGTGGCGAATGCCGTCCTCTATTTCGTGGCCGTAGTTGATATGGATGTGGCGTGCCGTCTTCTCCTTGTCCTCGAATACGTTGACGGCGGTGCGGAAGAGCTCTTCCACGCCGCGCCCGCTCTTGAAGGACGTCGGCACCATCGGAACGCCGAAGAGCGTCTGCAGCGTCTCGAGGTCCACCGTGTCGCCGCGCCGCTCGAACTCGTCGTACATGTTTAGGGCACAGACCACGCGCAGGTTCATGTCCACGAGTTGCGTCGTCAGGTAGAGGTTGCGCTCGAGGTTCGAGGCGTCGATGACGTTGATGACAACATCGGGCATACGTTCCGCGAGGTGCTTCCTGACGTAGAGCTCCTCCGGACTGTAGCAGGAAAGGGAGTACGTGCCGGGCAGGTCGGTGAGTTCGAAGTCGTAGCCGCCGAAGGAGGCGTGTGCCTCAGTGGCATCTACCGTCACGCCGCTGTAGTTGCCGACGCGGGCATGTGCACCGCTGGCGAAGTTGAAGAGCGACGTCTTTCCGCAGTTCGGATTCCCCACGAGGGCGACGGTAATGGTATTGTCGGTTTTTTTCGGGGAACTTCCTCCGGGCTTCTCGGCTTCGTGCAAGGGATCTGGTGCAGCATTGTGGGCTTCCTCCGAAGCCGGGAGGTGGGAGGGCGATTCTATTTCTATCAGCTCCGCCTCCTGTCTGCGCAGGCTCACTTCGTAGCCCATAATCTTGTATTTCACAGGGTCTTGCAGCGGTGCGTTGAGTAAAACTTCCACCTCTTTTCCCTTGATGAAGCCCATCTCCATGATGCGCTTGCGGAAGCCGCCGTGTCCCATCACCTTCAGGATGGTGCCGCGTTCGCCTGTTTTCAACTCAGACAGTTTCATGCTCTTTTCTTTATATTTTTGGCTGCAAAAATCGCACATTTCCCGATAAAAGCCAATACCCTGTTTGTGGTATTTTCAACCCGACGTCTTGTGTATTCACAAATAAATGTGTATTTTTGCAGCCGTAATTATGAAAATAAAGGAAGTCGCCGAGGCCCTTGAAAGGTTCGCGCCACTGCCGCTGCAAGAGAGCTATGACAATGCCGGCTTGCAGATTGGATTAACAGAGGCGGACAATCTGACAGGGGTCTTATTGTGTCTGGACGTCACCGAAGACGTCATCCGGGAAGCTGCCCGCAAGGGCTGCAATCTCGTCGTGAGCCATCACCCCCTGCTTTTCCGTGGCCTGAAGTGCATCGCGGACGAGACGATGGTGCAGCGCTGCGTGCGCCTCGCCATCCGCGAGGGCGTTGCCGTCTATTCTGCCCATACCAACCTGGACAATGCCGAGGGTGGCGTGAACTGGATGATAGCCGAACGCCTTGGTGCAGAGCCCGTCGGCTCGCTGAACGACAAGGGCGAAGGCCTGCTCTGCCGCCTGCCGGAAGCACTGCCCGCTGAGGACTTCCTCCGCCACGTGAAGGATGCCTTCCGCGTGGAGAAGCTCTGTACGAACGTGCGTCCCGATGCGCCGCGAAAGGTTACGGACGTCGCCCTCTGCGGCGGCGCAGGGGATTTCCTCCTTGACGACGCGTTGCGCCTCGGTGCGGACGCATTCCTCACGGGAGAAATGCACTACCACCAGTACTTCGGCCTTGAAGACCGCATCGTTATCGGTGTGCTCGGCCACTACGAGAGCGAGCAATTCACCGTGCAACTCCTCCACCGCATCCTCTCCCGGGCTTTTCCCGCTCTCCGCATCGAGGAAACAGACGTAAACACGAATCCAATCCGATACCTCTAACAGGCACCGCCTTTCCGAGGATTCAGTGTCCTCTGAGTTCTCTGAATACTCTGAGTGCTCTGAATTCTCCGAATACTCTGAATACTCTGACCTCTCCGAAAAAGAACTAAATCCCAACATATTATGGCAAAGAAAATTGATCCCGCTGACATGAGCGTCGAGCAGAAGCTCAAGGCGCTCTACCAGCTCCAGACCACGCTTTCCGAGATTGACCGCATCAAGACCCTGCGCGGCGAACTGCCCCTTGAAGTGCAGGACTTGGAAGACGAAATCGAAGGTTTGACAACGCGTGTCAACAAGTACAACGAGGAGATTGAAGGCCTCAAGACGGACGTAGAGATGAAGCGCCAGAAAATCGCTGACGCGGAGAAACTCATCGCCCGCTACAATGAGCAGCTCCACGACGTGAAGAACAATCGCGAGTACGACATGCTCCAGAAGGAAATCGAGTTCCAGACCCTCGAGGTGCAGCTTCAGGAGAAGCGCATCGGCGAAGCCGGCAACCACATTGCCACACGCACCGAGGACGTGGAAGCCGCCAACGCACAGATTGCTGAGCGTCAGGCAGACCTCGACGTGAAGAAGTCCGAACTCGACGACATCGTTTCCGAGACAAAGGCGGAGGAGGAGAAGCTCCGTGAGAAGGCAAAAGGCTACGAGGCACAGATAGAGCCGCGTTTGCTCACTGCCTTCAAGCGCATCCGCAAGAACTCCCGCAACGGCCTCGGCATCGTCTATGTGCAGCGCGACTCCTGCGGAGGTTGCTTTAACAAGGTGCCGCCCCAGCGCCAGCTCGACGTGCGCATGCGTAAAAAGATTATTGTGTGCGAATACTGCGGTCGCATCCTCATCGACCCCGAACTTGCCGGCATCAAGCCCGAGAAGCCCAAGGCCGAAAAGCCCAAGCGCCGCACGACAACACGTAAGACTACGACAAAGAAGAAGGCTGAAGAGTAAAACGCCTCAAATAAAGTAAATTCCCCGAAGGCCCAATGGTCCTCGGGGAATTTTTGGATAGTATGTGCGCAGCAATGAACTGTGTATAATCTTTCTGCCCTTAGAAGCGTGCGGCTACTTGCAGGTCGATATTGTTTTGGTAGCGGTCGGCAGAACTACGGTCGCTGACGAAGTTGTAGCTGGCTTGCAGCAGGAGGTTCTTCCCCAGCCAGTAGTTTGCGGAGAGACCAAACACCTGGCGCAGGGAGTTCCATTCCTTGTTGTCGCGGTAGCAGTCCCACTTGCCGTATATCTTCAAATCTTTTGCGACGGGCACGCCCACCGTGGCATACCAGGCATCGCTGCGGTGGGGCTTCGTGATGTCCGTCACGACGCCGCCTACGCTGCTCAGGTATTCCGAGCGTACTACCCAGTCGCTCTCATAGTCCACGCCGGCAGCCCAGCGCACGCGGTGCGCCTGCTTCATCGTGCCGGCAGCTCCCGTGTAGCTTTCGTTCGTATAGCGACCGTCCCAGCCGAAGGCACCGATGCGGAGGTTCTTCACGGGGCTTACCCAGATGCCTCCGATGAGGTCCTTGTGCTTGTCCTTGTCAGCATGGTTGATACCCTGGCCGTTGAAGAGACCCACCTGATAGTGAAGCCATTTGTGGCCGTCGGCAGCAGGCAGGAAGTCGCCCTGAAGCTGCACGCCCACGTCGCGGCCTCCCGTGGCGTGGGCGCCGCAGCGGTCGTTGAAGAGGAACTTCGTCGTCAGCTGCGAGTACACGCCGTGACCTACCGTCAGGGGCGCCATCGGGTTCTCGAAGCCGAAGCTGCGCTTGAATTCACCCAGCTTGATGCGGGCCTCGTCGAACTTCTGCCATTCAATGAAGGCATCGATGACACGCGGACCTTTGTCAACGCCCGGCTGCCCGTTCACCTCCATCTGCAGGCGGTAGTAGAAGTCCTGGAATGCATAACCGTTCAGGTAGAGGCGGATGAGGCGCAGGTTGAAGTTCGAGTGGGAGTCCACGCCGTGCTGGTCGTTCGCCGTGAACTGTCCGATGATGTAGCCGCCGAACTTCACGGTCGGGTCAGCCTTTGCCGCCAGCGTCTTCAGACTGAATGCTGGTTTCTCGGCAGGCATTGCCGCGGGTGTTGCCGCAGAGTCCGTCGGGAGGGTGGGGGATTCGTTCTGGGTGTTCTCGGCCGTCGCCGTTCCTGCGCAAAGTATCAGCGCAGCCATAAGAAGGTTCTTTTTCATTGTTATGTGGTTTTTAGTTGTTTTCGGCTGCGAAGATACAAAAAACTTTCATCTGCCAGCGTTCAAGGACATAAAAAACGCAAGGAACGTCTCTTCCTCGTCCTCCTTGCGATATTCAGGTTTCTAACTGGAAAAACTTTTTTTCGTTACGGGAAAAATATTTTTCTAACTAGGAAAAAATCGCAGGTTAGGATGCTTGGGTTCAGCCGACGTTTTTTTGTTTCGTCCCCCGGCGGTTTTGCGAGGCGTTTTTTTGCCGTTTCCAGTTTTTGCGGTATCTTCGCTTCGTGAAAACGAACGAATGTATGGAACAAGAGAGAAAAGACAGGCGTGACGTGGCGCTGGTACTGAGCTCGGGCGGCGCACGCGGCTATGCACATATCGGTGCCATCGAGGAACTGGAGGCACGGGGCTACAGGATACGCTCCGTGACGGGGTGCTCCATGGGGGCACTGGTGGGAGGACTGTACGCCAGCGGGCATCTTTCGGAACTGAAGGACTGGGTGCTGTCAATGAACCGCCGGAAGATACTGCGGCTGACGGACGTTTCAATGAGCATGAGCCATCTGGTGAAGGGTGAGCGCATCATCAGCGAACTGAACGAGATTGTGGCCGACCGCCGCATCGAGGATCTGGAGGTGCCGTTCCGCGCCGTAGCAACGGACCTGCGCCGTCAGCGCGAAGTGGTGTTCGACCGCGGGAGCCTCTATGCCGCTGTGCGCGCGAGCATTTCCATCCCGACCTACTACGATCCGCTGCGCACGCGGACGATGCTGCTGGTGGACGGCGGCATCACGAACCCGCTGCCCCTGAACCGTGCGCCGCGCAGGGAGGGTGACCTGCTGGTGGCCGTGAACGTGAGTGCGCCCTATAGCGAGGAGGAAGAAGAGAAGCGCCGTCGCGCACGCCGGATGGCGGAACGCGGGGGACTGCTGGGACGCATGCTGCCGCGCGGCAGCGAGGAAGTGGGCGTGAACTACTATTCCCTGCTGAACGCGACAATACATACGCAGATACAGCAGATGGCACGCTTGCAGCTGCGCTTGACGCCGCCTGACGTGCTGGTGAGCATCCCCATGAACCGCTATTGGGGCTTGGGCTATGACCGTGCGGGCCGCATCATCAGCGAGGGCCGCGAGCTGATGCGGCGGGCGCTGGATGCCTATGAAAGCTGACGGAAAAGAAGAAGGGCGGCGCCAAACATGTGTTGGCACCGCCCTGCGTTGTTAGTTTCTGTGTACTTGCAACGAGTTCTTTCCTTGTCTTACTTGAGGCAAACCTGGATGTCCTTCTCTACTTCCTCGATGGCGAGCTTGTCCTCGCGGAGCAGCCAGCCCAGTGCAAGGTAGAGGTCCTTGTCGGTCTTTACTTTAGCAAGTTTCTTGAGTTCTTTACCTGTGAGGCAACCGTTTTCGTTAAGAGCCTCCCAAATCTGACCGGCCAGAACGCCGGCTTTTTCATTGAACATGTCTCTATAAATTTAGTTATACTTGTGTTATGAGTGTCGGCAGGGCAAACGTCGGGTGACTAAGTCTCCGTCGACGATGCAAAAGTATGGCTTTCCGCACGCAGCAAGCAAGCCAAAAGGCAGAAAAAACACTTTTTTTGCCTGATTTTTATGACTTTTTTGCACAGAACGAAAAATGTTTGCTACTTTTGTAAACCAAACTTGGCACAAGCCATACGTGGTTCATTACAAACGAAAAAATGTTCTCGATACTGATACCGACATACCACTACGACTGTTCCGCACTGGTGCGGGAACTTTTCGCGCAGGTGGAGGTGTTGCAACGCTCGCGCCCCGAGCTGGGAACGTGGGAGATTCTCGTCTGCGCCGACGGCGAGGCGGAGCCTGCCTCGGACTATGGCGGCGCGCGCATCGTCCCTCAGCCCGTACACGGCGGACTTGCCGTCACGCGCAACCATCTGGCGCGCGAGGCACGCGGCGAGTACCTTATATTTATGGACGCGGACGCACGCGTGTGCGTGGATGACTTCCTCCTCCGCTATGCGGAGATGGTAGGGCAGGCCGACGTAGTCTGCGGTGCCCTGCGCAATCCAGCCGGGCCTCCGCAGGCGGGCCATGAGCTGCGCTATCGCTATGAGCACGAGGCCGAGAAGCGCCGCCCGGCGTCGTGGCGCAATGCGCATCCCTACGAATGCCTCACGACGTTCAACATCATGGTGAGCCGCCGCGTGATGGAAAAAGTGGGCTTCGACGAGCGATGCCGCGAATACGGCTACGAGGACACGCTCTTCGGCCTGCGCCTTGAGCAGGAGGGCTTCTCCATCCTGCATACCGACAACCCACTGATACATACGGGCATCGACTCCAACGAAAGCTTCCTGGAGAAGACGGAGAAGGCCATGCGCACGCTACACAGGCTCGGCGAGCCGCTGCAAAGCCGCGTCGGTGCCTCGCGTGCGTGCCGCCGCCTGCAAGGGCTGGGCCTGCTGCCCCTGTGGCGCGCCGCGTTCCGGCTGCTGCGTCCCGCGCTGCTGCGCAATTTACGGGGGCATTCTCCCTCCCTGTGGCTGTTCAAAATGTATAAATTAGGCCTTTACGCAAGCCTGGAGGACGAAAAAACGGGCGAGGATGCCGCCCGTTCGGACGATTAGTGTTACTTTTGCCGCTACGTAAGTGACAAGTGACAAGTGACGAGTCCTTTGCGGCGCAGCAAGCTCGTTTACTCAAAAACATCTTTCAATATGAACTATATACCTACAGAGATAGAAGGCGTTTGGATTGTGGAGCCCCGCGTGTTTCAGGATGCGCGAGGCTACTTCATGGAAACATGGCGTGAAGAGGACTTCAATCGTGGCGTGGGGCACGAGGTGCGTTTCGTGCAGGACAACGAGTCGCGCTCAACGCGCGGCGTGCTGCGCGGCCTGCACTATCAGCGCGGCGCAGCCAGCCAGGCAAAGCTCGTGCGCGTACTGCAAGGCGAAGTCTATGACGTGGCCGTTGACCTGCGCCGCGAAAGCAAGACCTTCGGAAAGTATGTGGGCGTCGTGCTGAGCGGCGAGAACAAGCGCCAGCTGTTCATTCCGCGCGGCTTCGCCCACGGTTTCCTCGTGCTGAGCGAGACGGCAACCTTTGCCTACAAGGTGGACAACCGCTATGCGCCCGAGGCGGAAGCTTCCATCCGCTACGACGACCCGGCCATTGGCATCGACTGGCCCCTGAAGGACGGCCTGCTGCTTTCGGAAAAGGACAAGAATAACGCCCTGGGTTTCGACGAAGCCGAAAAGTTCTAAACCAAGGCGATGCACGAAAGTATGGCTTGAGTTTCAGTGGAATAAGATGAAGGCATTTCGATGAAAGATAAAGGCATTTCGATGAAAGTTAAAGGCATCTCGATGGAAGTTAAAGGCATCTCGCCAGAAGATGAAGGCATTCTCATTTAGAATAACGGATAAAGAGACAAACGATATAAAGTGGAAAGAATAAGAAACTTCTGCATCATAGCTCATATAGACCACGGGAAATCCACCTTGGCCGACCGCCTGCTGGAACGTACAAAGACCATACAGGTGACGGAGGGGCAGATGCTCGATGATATGGACCTGGAGCGCGAGCGCGGCATCACCATCAAGAGCCACGCCATCCAGATGAACTATGAGCTGGACGGCGAACAATATACCCTCAACCTTATCGACACCCCGGGACACGTGGACTTTGCCTACGAGGTGAGCCGCAGCATCGCAGCCTGCGAGGGATGCCTCCTCCTCGTGGATAGCACGCAGGGCGTGCAGGCGCAGACGATTTCGAACCTTTACATGGCCATCGAACACGACCTGGAAATCATCCCCGTGCTCTCGAAGTGCGACATGGTGAACTCCATGCCTGAACAGGTGGAGGACGAAATCATCGAGCTGCTTGGTGTCAGGCGCGAGGACATCATACGCGCTTCAGGACGTACGGGCGAAGGGGTGGACGAAATCCTGCGCGCCATCGTCAAGAAGATACCCGCTCCGAAGGGAGACCCCGAAGCGCCGCTGCAAGCCATGATTTTCGACAGCGTGTTCAACTCCTTCCGCGGAATCATCGCATACTTCAAGATTGTCAACGGCACCATCCATCAGGGCGAGGAAGTGCGCTTCGTCAATACCGGGCAGAAATACACGGCTGACGAAATCGGCGTGCTGAAGATGGACCTCGTTCCTAAGAAGGAGATGCGTTGCGGCGATGTGGGATACATCGTCTCAGGAATAAAGACCGCCACGGAGGTGAAGGTCGGCGACACGATTACGAGCGTTGCAAATCCATGTAGCGAGGCGATTGCGGGTTTCGAGGAAGTGAAGCCTATGGTCTTCGCCGGCGTCTATCCCATCGAGACGGAAGACTTCGAAAACTTGCGCGCAAGCCTCGAAAAACTGCAGCTCAACGATGCGAGCCTGACATTCACGCCCGAATCGTCCGTGGCCCTTGGCTTCGGCTTCCGCTGCGGCTTCCTCGGCCTGCTGCACATGGACATCGTACAGGAACGCCTGGACCGTGAGTTCAACATGAACGTCATCACGACCGTTCCCAACGTGTCGTACAAGGTTTTCGACAAACATGGCGATATGCGCGAGGTGCACAACCCGGCCGGAATGCCCGATGCGGCTGACATAGAGCACATCGAGGAACCCTACATCCGTGCCAGCATCATCACGCGTACCGACTATATCGGCTCCATCATGACGCTATGCCTCGGCAAGCGCGGCGAACTCGTCAAGCAAGAGTACGTGAGCGGCGACCGTGTGGAAATTCTCTACGATATGCCTCTGGCCGAAATCGTCATTGACTTCTACGACAAGCTCAAAAGCATCTCGAAGGGATACGCATCCTTTGACTATCACCCCATAGAGTTCCGTCCCTCGCGCCTCGTCAAACTCGACATCCTCCTGAACGGAGAACCCGTTGATGCCCTCAGCACGCTGACGCATGTGGACAACAGTGTGACCTTCGGACGCCGCATGTGCGAGAAACTGAAGGAACTCCTTCCGCGCCAGCAGTTCGATATCGCCATACAAGCTGCCATAGGCGCAAAGATTATAGCTCGCGAAACCGTGAAACAGGTGCGCAAGGACGTGACGGCAAAGTGCTACGGTGGCGACGTGTCGCGAAAACGCAAGTTGCTGGAGAAGCAGAAGCGCGGAAAGAAGCGCATGAAGCAAATCGGCAACGTCCAGGTGCCGCAGAAAGCCTTCCTCGCCGTACTGAAACTGGATTAGCAAGGCTCAGTGACAATCATAATCTTTCAATCCAACCATGCAAATAGACTTAAAGAACATATCCGCCACATCGCCCGACGGCCGGCAGTTGCTCCGCGACGTGAACTTCTCCGTGGAGAAGGGGCAGCTGGTCTATGTCATCGGCCGTGTCGGTGCGGGAAAGAGCTCGCTCCTGAAGGTGCTCTATGGCGAACTCAAGCCTGACGGAGGCGAAGCACAGGTACTGGACATCGACCTTCGCAAGCTTCGTCGCAAGAGTGTGCCGCTGTTGCGCCGCCGCCTGGGCATCGTCTTCCAGGACTTCCGGCTGCTGCGCGACCGCACCGTAGGCGCCAACCTCGACTTCCTGTTGCGTGCAACGGGCTGGAAGAAAAAGAAAGAGCGCTCCGCACGTATCGACGAGGTACTGCAGCTCGTGGCGCTTCCCGAGGTGCGCGACAAATATCCCCACCAGCTTTCAGGCGGCGAACAGCAGCGCGTGGCCATTGCCCGTGCTCTGCTGAACAGCCCTGACATCATCCTGGCAGACGAACCCACGGGCAACCTTGACCGCGAGACAGGAAACCACATCGTTGGCCTCCTGAACGAGCTTTGTGCGCAGGGAACGTCCGTCGTCATCGTGACACATAATCTGGACATGCTCCAAAACTTCCCCGGCAAGGTCTATCGCATGGAAGAAGGAACCCTGGAGGAAGCAACGGAGAATCCGAGCTGCCCGGAAGCTCCGGAGACCCCGGAAACCCCGGAGAACCCTGAAACTCCAGAGACCCCGGAAACAGAAAAACAATCAATAGAATGAAGGTTCAAAAATTTGGCGGCACCTCCGTGGGCACGCCGGAGAGAATGAAGGACGTGAGCCGTATTGTCACGGCTGAGAAAGGCAACATCGTGGTGCTTTCTGCCATGTCCGGCACAACGAATTCCCTCGTGGAAATAGCCAGCTACTTCGAGAAAGGAAACCCCGAGGCAGCCAACATCACGATAAACCAGCTGCGCAATAAGTACACCTCGCATATAGCCGAGCTCTACACATCCGGTCCCGTGCGTCAGCGCATGGCAGACTTCCTCGACGACCGTTTCACCCTGCTGCATACCTTCAGCAGCGAGGAGTACTCGGAGCAAGTGGGCAAGCAAATCCTGGCACAGGGTGAGATTATCAGCACCAACATGGTGACGGCATACCTCAACGAGCAGGGATATAAGGTGAAGCTGCTGCCGGCATTGGACTTCATGCGCCTCGGCGAGAACGGAGAACCCGACCAGGGCTTCCTGCGCCGCGAGCTCTCCCGCCTTCTGGAGGAAAACACGGGCTATGACCTCTACATCACGCAGGGATTCATCGCCCGCAATGCGCGCGGCGAGGTGGACAACCTGCAACGCGGCAGCTCGGACTATACGGCATGTCTCATCGGCGCGGCTTTGCGCGCGGAGGAGATACAGATTTGGACGGATATTGACGGTATGCACAACAATGACCCGCGTTTCGTGAAGAATACGGAGGCCGTGCACCAGCTGAGTTTCGAGGAAGCTGCGGAGCTGGCCTATTTCGGTGCGAAGATTCTCCATCCTACGTGCATACAGCCGGCACGCTACGCCAACGTGCCCGTACGCATACTGAACACGATGGATCCGCAGGCCGAGGGAACGCTTGTCAACAACCAGCTTGTGCCGAACGTCATCAAGGCCGTTGCTGCAAAGGACGACATCACCGTCATTAAAATCGTCAGCTCGCGTATGTTGCTTGCTGCGGGCTTCCTCCACATGGTGTTCGAGATATTCGAGCGGCACCAGACGAGCATTGACATGATTACAACCTCCGAGGTCGGCGTTTCCCTCACCATTGACAATACGTCGCGCCTTGCCGCCATCGTGGACGAGCTGAAGCAGTACGGCACCGTCGTCGTGGAGCACGACATGTGCATTGTATGCGTCGTGGGCGACCTGCGCTACGAAAACCTCGGCCTCGAGTCGAAGATAACGCAAGCCCTTGCGGGCATTCCGATTCGCATGATTTCCTTCGGCGGCAGCGACCACAACATTTCCTTCCTTGTGCGCAAAGACGACAAGTGCGCCGCTTTGCAGGCTCTTAGCGACCACCTTTTCCATCATTGACATCAAGAACTCACAGAAATATAGAAGAATGAACATCAACCTTGAACACTTACAGGCGCACGAGACGCCTTTTTACTATTATGATACGCAAGTGCTCCGTACTACGCTGGCGGCTCTGAACGCTGCCTGTGCAGGCGAAGCGCACATCCATCCGCACTATGCCGTGAAGGCAAATGCCCGCCCCGAACTGCTTCGCATCATTGCCGGGGAAGGACTGGGGGCGGACTGCGTGAGCGGCGGCGAGATTCGCGCAGCCCTTGACGCAGGTTTCCCGGCAGGGAGCATCGTCTTTGCCGGCGTGGGAAAAGCGGACTGGGAGTTGCGTCTTGCACTGCAAGCCGGTATTGGCATGTTTAACGTGGAGAGCCTGCCGGAACTGGAACGCATCAGCGAGCTGGCCGTTGAGGCCGGCGTCACGGCGCGCGTTGCCCTGCGCATCAATCCCAACGTGGATGCCCATACGCACGAGAAAATCACGACGGGCCTGAACGAAAACAAGTTCGGCCTCGCAATGGAGGACATGGTGCCTGCCGTGCGCATGGTGGAAAGCCTGCCCAACGTGAGCTATGAAGGCCTGCACTTCCACATCGGCAGCAGCATACTGGACCTCAGTGTGTTCGCCCGCCTGTGCGAGCGTATCAACGAACTGCAGGACGTTCTTGAGCGTGAGGGTATCGTGACGCGTAACATCAACGTGGGCGGCGGACTGGGTACGCACTACGAGGATCCCGACGTTCACCCCATTCCCGACTTCATCGGCTATCTGGACACCTTCCGCAAATACCTGCGCCTGCGGCCCGGCCAGCAGCTGCATATCGAGCCCGGCCGTTCCATCGTGGCGCAATGCGGAATGCTCGTCTCCCGCGTGCTTTACGTCAAGGCCGGACATGAGAAGCAGTTTCTCATCCTTGATGCCGGCTTCACCGACCTCATACGTCCCGCACTCTACAATGCCCATCACCTCATCCAGAACCTCTCCGCCCAGGGTGCAGAGGCTACCGAACACTACGACGTGGTGGGACCGATCTGCGAGTCCAGCGACGTGTTCCAGACCGCCGCTCCCCTGCCGCCTTCCAAGCGCGGCGACCTCATCGCCTTCCGCACCGCCGGGGCATACGGCGAAATCATGGCTTCGCAGTACAACCTGCGCCGCCTGCCGGGAGCGGTGTTTAACTGATTATTGAAAAGTTGAAAATAGATAATGCTATGTTAACAGTAGAAGAACTCAACGACAAACTTATCGACCTCGCCTTTGCAGAAGACATTGGCGACGGCGACCACACGACACTTTGCTGCATTCCCGAAGAGGCTATGGGAAAGTCCAAGCTACTCATCAAGGAAGAAGGCATTCTGGCAGGCGTGCGCGTGGCTTTGGAGATATTCCACCGTTTCGACCCTGACTTGAAGGTGGAGGTCTTCATGCACGACGGCGACCACGTTCGGCCCGGCGACGTCCCCTTCATCGTGACGGGACGCATCCGCAGCCTTTTGCAGACGGAACGGCTGATGCTCAACGTGATGCAGCGCATGAGCGGCATTGCCACGATGACGGCCACCTATGTGAAGCGCCTCGAAGGTACAAAGACGCGCGTGCTGGATACGCGCAAGACGACGCCCGGCATGCGCATGCTGGAGAAGGAAGCTGTGAAGATAGGTGGTGGTACAAACCATCGCATCGGCCTTTTCGACATGATACTCCTGAAGGACAACCACGTGGACTTCTGCGGCGGCATCGACAATGCCCTGAACCGCTGCGAACAGTATCAGAAGGAGCATGGGCTCAACCTGAAAGTGGAAATCGAATGCCGCTCCTTAGACGAAATCCGACAGGTCATGGCTAACGGCAAGGCACACCGCATCATGCTTGACAACTTCGACCTGGAAAAGACACGCCAGGCCGTAGAGCTCATCGCCGGACGCTTCGAAACGGAAAGCAGCGGCGGCATTACTCTCGACACGATTCGCGACTACGCCCTCTGCGGCGTTGACTTCGTGAGCGTGGGCGCTCTGACGCACAGCGTCAAGGGACTTGACATATCCTTTAAATCCGTGAAAGAATGAAAAGAATCCTCCTCCTCCTTGCCGGACTTTTGGCCTTCGTGCCCGCAGGCCTTGCCTGCACCAATTTCCTTGTCGGCAAGAAAGCCTCTACGGACGGCTCCGTCTTCATTACCTACAATGCCGACAGCTACGGCATGTACGGTCGCCTCATCTACCTGCCCCATGCAAAGCATGAGCCGGGAACGATGCGCAAGATATACGACGGCGATACGAACCATTACTACGGTGAAATTCCGGAAGCTGCTGAGACGTATGCCGTTATGGGGTACATCAACGAGTATCAGCTCTCCATCATGGAGACTACTTTCGGTGGACGTGAGGAACTCGTGGACCCTAACGGGAAGATAGACTACGTGAGCCTCATGCGCCTTGGCCTGCAACGCGCGAAGACGGCGCGCGAAGCCATCAAGGTGATGACGCAGCTCGTAGCGGAATACGGCTACGCCAGTGAAGGCGAAAGCTTCTCCATTGCCGACCCTAACGAGGTGTGGATTATGGAAATGATAGGCAAGGGACCGGGCGAGCGCGGTGCCAACTGGGTGGCCGTTCGCGTGCCGGACGACTGCATTGCCTGCCATGCCAACCACAGCCGCATCCGTAAGTACGCCCGCTATACTGACACCGAGGTGCTGGCCTCGGACGGCATTATAGATTTTGCCCGCGCAAAGGGTTTCTTCACAGGCGACGACAAGGACTTCGACTTCAGCGCGGCTTTTGCACCGGCCGACTTCGGCGCGATACGCTATTGCGAGACGCGCGTGTGGAGCTTCTACAACCGCTTTGTGGAGGGTATGGACAAGTATCTTAAATACGCCGACGGCCGCCACATGAACGAGCCCGGCTTGGAGCCTATGCCCCTCTATATGAAGCCCAAGCGTCTGCTCACTCGTCAGGACATGATGGACGGCATGCGCGACCACTACGAAGGAACTCCCTTCGACGTGCAGAAGGACTGCGGCATGGGCCCCGGCGAAATGCCCTATCGCCCCACGCCGCTGACGTTCGAATACGAAGGGAAGAAATACTTCAACGAACGCCCCATCTCCACGCAGCAGACCGCTGACACCTACATCGCCCAGCTGCGCTCCTGGTTGCCCGACATGGTGGGTGGCGTGCTGTGGTACGGACAGGACGACCCCAACATGATTGCCTACGTTCCCATCTACTGCCAGAACACGGAGGTGCCCGAGTGTTTCGACGCTCCCGATGCCGATGCCACGCACTTCAGCCGCAAGTCCTCCTTCTGGGTGTGCAACTGGGTGTCCAACATGGTCTATCCCCGCTACAACCAGCTCTTCCCCGTGCTGCGCAAAAAACGCGATGCACTTGACAATATGTTTGGTCTCTTCCACACACACATCGAGGAAGAAGCCCTTCATGCCTATAAAAACACGTCGCCGGAAGCCGCACGCGAAAAGCTCACGCAGTTCAGTCTCGGCTGTGCGCAGAGGATGCACGAAGAGTGGCTTGCCCTTGCCGAACGCCTCATCGTGGAGTTCAACGACATGTGCGTGAAGCCCCGCGACGCCTCGGGAGAATACAAGATGACGGAGGACGGCCTCCCCGTAGCTCCACAGCGTCCCGGTTATCCCGACAGCTACCGGAAGAAAATCGTGGAGGAAGCCGGAGAGAGGTACTTGCTTTCTGAATAGACTGTATAACAGAAGGTTACAATCTTATCCCGTCGACTTTTCAAAGATGTGCGCTTATCTCGTTCTGAGGTAAGCGCACATCTCGTTTTGAGGTAAGCGCAAAGCTCGAGTCAAGGTAAGCGCAAAGCTCGAGTCAAGGTGTGCGCACACCTCAAGTCAAGGTAAGCGCACACCTCAGGACGAGGTGAATGCTGCCTTTTCCGGAGAGAAGCCTTGCTGCTCATTTTGGAATGCGAAGTTTGCAATCCGGCGGGGTGGGAAGGGGTGTTACACATATTTATCTAAAAAAAACTTAATTGTGCGCGGCTTTGGCGGGAAACGCGCGCGCGTTTTCTGGTTTTTGGGCTATTTTTGCACCGCGATAACTATAAAAACAAAACAATATCGAAACGTTATGAGAAAACTAACACTCTTTCTCCTCGGAGCAGCACTGCTGACGGCTTGTAGCAAGTCGCAGCAGCAGGGACTGCCCGATGCCGACAACCGCCATGCCGTTGTCACCGTAAAAGCGCAGAGCACTCAGCTCTCCGTCACCTATCCCGCCACGCTGAAGGGTATTCAGGATGTGGAAATCCGTCCGAAGGTTTCCGGCTTCATCACGCGCATCTATGTGCAGGAAGGCCAGAGCGTCAGCCGCGGACAGGTGCTATTTACCATCGACAGCGAATCCTTCCGCGCACAGGTTCGTGCAGCGGAAGAGTCCGTGAAGGCAGCACAGCAGCAAATCAACGTTGTGAACAGCAACATTGCAACGGCCGAGTTGACCTTACAGAACAAGAAGATGCTTTTCGAGAAGCAGATTATCTCCGAATACGAGTACAAGACGTCGGAGAACCAGGTGGCCAGCCTGAAGGCACAGCTGGGTGCCGCCCAGGCACAGCTAGGACAGGCTCGGGCACAGCTGGCCGCAGCCCGCGACAACCTGAGCTTCTGCACCGTCACCTCTCCCACGAGCGGTGTCATCGGAATGCTGCCCATGAAGGTGGGTGCCCTGGTGGGTCCGAGCATGCAGGTAGCCTTCACCACCGTGAGCGACATCAACACCATCCATGCCTATTTCTCCATGACGGAGAAGCAGCTCCTGGAAATGGCGCGCACGGCCGGCGGCGGTGTGCAGGAAGCCATCCGCACGATGCCCAGCGTGAAACTCCAGCTTGCTGACGGAACGATGTACGGCGAAGAAGGCCGCGTGGACGCTGTCGGCGGTGTCATCGACGCTTCCACGGGTGCCGTGCAGATGCGTGCCGCATTCCCCAATGCGCATCGTCTGCTCCACAGCGGCGGCTCTGCCAACATCGAGTTCCCCGTATTTGCCAGCGACGCCATCCTCGTGCCTCAAAGCGCTACGACGGAGATTCAGGACAAGAAGTTCGTCTTCGTGGTGGGTGCCGACAACAAGGTGAAGAGTACGGAAATTACCGTGCAGTCGCAGAGCGACGGTAAGAACTACGTCGTCACGAGCGGCTTGCGCCCGGGCGACCGCATCGTTGTGGAAGGTGTTCAGAACCTGAAGAACGGGCAGGAGATCAAGCCCATCACCCCGGAGGAGGCAGCCAAGATGCGCGAGCAGGCCGCCAAGGACGTGAAGGAAGGAAAGCTACCGCTGTAAATTAAAAATTAGGAAATATGAATTTATCCAGATTTATAGAGCGGCCGGTGCTGTCCACCGTGATTTCGATACTTATCGTCATCCTCGGTGTGATAGGCCTGACGTCGCTTCCCATTACGCAGTTCCCCGATATTGCTCCGCCCACCGTCACGGTGCGCACGAGCTATACGGGTGCAAATGCGCAGACGGTGCTGAACTCCGTCATCGTGCCGCTTGAAGAGCAGATCAACGGTATGGAAGGTATGGACTACATGACCTCCACGGCAACGAACACCGGCTCCGCAAGCATCTCGATTACGTTCAAGCAGGGCATGAACCCCGACATGTGTGCCGTGAACGTGCAGAACCGCGTCTCGATGGCGCAGGGTCTGCTCCCCGCAGAGGTCACGCGCGTCGGCGTCATCACGATGAAGCGCCAGAGCTCCATGCTGATGGTGTTCTCCCTCGTCGATGAGGGTGACAAATATACCCGTGAGTTCCTCGAGAACTATGCCAAGATTAACATCATCCCGCAGGTGCAGCGCGTAAACGGCGTCGGCGATGCGATGGTGATGGGTGGTAACTACTCCATGCGCATCTGGCTCGACCCGGCGAAGATGGCCGAGTACCACCTGATGCCTACGGACATCAGTGGCGTGCTGGCCACGCAGAACATCGAGGCTGCCCCGGGTACCATCGGTGAGCGCGAGAACCAGACCTACCAGTACACGCTGACATGGAAGGGCCGCCTCTCCACGGAGGCAGAGTTCGGCGACATGATTATCAAGGCACTGCCCGACGGCGAGTTCCTCCGCCTGAAGGACGTGGCACGCCTGGAGCTGGGACGTGAGACCTACGCCTTCGGCGGTAAGGTGAACGGCCACAAGTCCGTCTCCTGTATCGTCTTCCAGATTGCCGGTACCAACGCTACGGCTACGGTGCAGAACCTTGAGAAGATGCTCGAGGAGGTGAAGACCACGCTCCCCGACGGCCTCGGCATCGTGCAGGCACAGAACGTGAACGACTTCCTTTTCGCTTCCATCGAGGAGGTGGTGAAGACGCTCATCGAAGCCTTCCTGCTCGTGTTCCTCGTCGTATACATCTTCTTGCAGGACATGCGCTCCACGCTCATCCCTGCCATCGCCATCCCCGTCAGCCTTATCGGTACGTTCTTCGCCCTGAACCTGATGGGCTTCTCGCTGAACCTGCTGACCCTGAATGCCCTCGTGCTGGCCATTGCCATTGTGGTGGACGACGCGATAGTGGTGGTCGAGGGTGTCCATGCGAAACTCGACCAGGGCTATAAGTCGGCTAAGAAGGCCAGCATCGACGCCATGAGCGAGCTGGGCAGCGCCATCGTCAGCATCACACTCGTCATGATGGCCGTGTTCATTCCCGTGAGCTTCATCGGCGGCATGAGCGGAACGTTCTATCGCCAGTTCGGTCTGACGATGGCCGTCGCCATCGGCTTCTCCGCCCTGAACGCCCTTACGCTTTCGCCCGCCCTCTGCGCCATCTTCCTGAAGCCTCACGATGATGAGGAGGAAAAGCACCGTGGTTTCGTGGGACGTTTCCACATGTGGTTCAACCGCTTCTTTGAGCGTCAGCTGAATAAGTATAAGACGGCCGTTGTGCGCGTGACGCGTAAGCCGCTGCTGACCATCGGCGCCGTTGTCGTCGGCATCGTGGCCCTCGTGCTGCTGATGCGTGCCACGCCGCAGTCGCTCATTCCTACGGAGGACACGGGCACCATCCTCGGTGCTGTCACGCTGCCTCCCGGAACGTCGCAGGACCGCACGGATGCCATCCTCGACCAGGTAGATAGCATCGTGGCCGCCTGTCCCGCCGTGGAGAGCCACACCATCATCTCCGGCTTCGGTATGACGGGTGGACAGGGAGCCTCCTACGGTTCCATTATGGTGAAGCTGAAGCCTTGGGACGAGCGTTCCATGAAGGAGAGTTCGCAGGTCATCTTCATCAACCTGCTCCTGCAGTGCCGCAACACGGTCAAGGATGCGCAGGTGCTGTTCTTCCAGCCGCCGATGGTGGCCGGTTTCGGTGCCACGAACGGCTTCACCTTCTCCATGCAAGACCGCACGGGTGGCGACCTGAACAAGTTCTTTGACATCACGCAGAATTTCCTGGCCGAGCTTCTGAAGAGACCTGAAATCCAGCAGGCGCAGACCACCTTCAACCCCTCGTTCCCGCAGTATCTCATTGATATCGACGTGGCACAGTGCATGAAGGCCGGCCTCACGCCGAGCGACATCCTCACTACCTTGCAGGGGTACTACGGCGGTCTCTACTCCTCGAACTTCAACCGCTTCGGTAAGCTCTATCGTGTCATGGTGCAGGCAGAGCCCTCTGCACGCATCAACACGGAGAGCCTGAAGAACATCATGGTGCGCAACGGCGCGCAGATGGCACCCATCACGCAGTTCATGTCGATGAAGCGCATCTACGGTCCTGACAACATCAACCGCTTCAACATGTTCACGTCCATCGACGTGATGGGTTCGCCGGCTGACGGCTATACCAGCGGTGAGGCTCTTCAGGCCATCAAGGAAGTGGCCGAGCAGCATCTGCCGCAGGGTTACAGCTACGAGTACAGCGGCATGACGCGTGAGGAGAGCAACTCTACGAACACCACCATCATCGTCTTCGTGCTCTGCATCATGTTCATCTACCTGCTTCTCGCCGCACAGTACGAGAGCTATGTGCTGCCGTGGGCCGTTATCCTTTCCGTGCCCTTCGGTCTGGCAGGTTCCTTCCTGCTCATCCAGGCGATGGGACTCATCACCTTCCACGGACAGCCCATCTTCGGTGCGCCGCAGAACAACATCTACACGCAGATTTCGCTCATCATGCTTATCGGTCTGTTGGCAAAGAACGCCATCCTCATCGTGGAGTTCGCCCTCGACCGCCGCAAGATGGGCATGAGCATCACGTGGGCTGCCGTTCTCGGTGCCGGTGCCCGTCTGCGTCCTATCTTGATGACGTCCTTCGCCATGATTATCGGTCTGCTCCCGATGATGTTCGCCTTCGGTGTCGGTGCCAACGGTAACCGCTCCCTCGGTACGGCGGCCGTCGGCGGCATGCTCATCGGTATGATTTGCCAGATATTCATCGTTCCCAGCCTCTTCGTCATCTTCGAGGCTTTGCAGGAGAAGATCAAGCCGATGGTTTGGGAGGACATTGACAACACGGATGCCGAGCCCGACATCGAACAATACTCAAAAGCGTAAAACCGTAAGCACATGAAAAAGCATATATATATTATATTATTGTGTGGGCTGACGCTCGCCTCCTGCCGCGGCACGAACGGACTCTATTCCGACTACGAGCGTCCCGACAGCCTCGGCATCCCCGAGGGTCTGTTCCGCGACACAGCCAGCACGGACGGCGTCCTGGCTGCCGACACCCTGAACTTCGGCAACATGCCCTGGCACGAGTTCTTCACCGACTCGCGCCTGCAGGCTCTCATCGTGCGTGCCCTTGAGGCCAACATCGACCTGCGGAAGGCCGACATCACCATCCGCCAGGCCGAGCAGGGTCTCAAGGTGTCCCGTCTGGCCTTCTTCCCGACGGTGGCCCTTTCGCCGCAGGGCACCATCTCCAGCTACGACTTTGGCAAGGCCTCGAAGACCTACAGTATTCCCGTGCAGGCCAGCTGGCAGGCCGACATCTTCGGTACGATGCGCAATGCCAAGAAGCAGAGCGAGATGACCCTCTACCAGACGCGTGCCGCCAAGCAGGCTACGCAGACGGCCATCATCTGTGCCGTGGCCAACATGTACTACACGCTCGAAATGCTTGACGAGCAGATAGCCACGACGCGTGCCACGTCCGAAATATGGAACAAGAACGTGGAGGCCATGGACGCCATGTGGCAGGCAGGCTGGACGAATGCCGCCGCCGTGTCGCAGACGAAGGCCAACCGCCTCTCCATCCTCAACAGCATCCCGACGATGGAGAACAGCGTCCGCCAGACGGAGAACGCCCTCTGCGCACTGCTCCATGAAGCACCCCACGCCATTGAACGCGGCACGCTGGCGGAAGCCCGCATGCCCGAGAACATTGGTGTCGGCGTACCCTTGCAGCTGCTGAGCAACCGTCCCGACGTGCGTGCCGCCGAGTTGCAGATGGCCTATGCCTACTACGGCGTCCTCGGTGCGCGTGGTGCGTTCTATCCGCAGCTCACCATCTCCGGCAGTGCCGGGTGGACCAACAACGTTGGCATGATTGTGAATCCGGCAAAGATTCTCGCCACGGCCGTCGGCAGCCTGACGCAGCCCATCTTCGCACAGGGTAAGCTGAAGGCAAACCTTGAGATTGCCAAGCTCCAGCAGGAGGCCGCACAGCTCAGCTTCGAGCAGGCCGTGCTGGATGCCGGCAACGAGGTGAACACGGCACTTGCCAACTACCAGACGGCGGCTTCGCGCATCGCCGGCAACGAGGAACTTGTCAGCGAACTGCAGAAGGCCGTGGAGACGACGGAGTTCATCTTCCGCACGGACAACACCGTGTCCTATCTTGAGACGCTTTCCGCACAGCAGAGCCTCCTCCAGGCGCAGCTGAACCTCATCTCTTGCCGCTTCGACAAGCTCCAGGCCGCCATCAGCCTCTACCAGGCACTCGGCGGCGGCAGCCTCGAGGCCGAGTTTGAGCCGGAGGAAAACAAGGAGAACCAATAAAGGAATATAAGTATATGGCAACCGAAATATCCCCCCTTGCCTACGTGCATCCTGAAGCACGGTTGGGCGAGAACGTGAAGGTCTATCCCTTCGCATACATCGAGCGCGACGTCGTCATCGGCGACAACTGCGTCATCATGTCGCACGCCAGCGTTCTTGAAGGCTCCGTCATGGGAGCGGACAACTACATCTACCAGAACGCCGTCATCGGCGCCGTGCCGCAGAGCTTCCGCTATACCGTCGGCCACCGTACCCACGTGCGCATCGGCCAGGGCAACCGCATCCGCGAGAACGTGGTCATCGCCGGAGGCCTTGAGGACGAGACGGTCACCGTCATTGGCGACCGCAACTTCCTCATGGACGGCGTACACATCTGCCACGACGTGCAGATTGGCGACGACAACGTGCTGGGCATCGGCGCCCAGGTGGCAGGCGAGTGTCAGCTGGAGCACCACGTCATCCTTTCCAGTGGCGTCATCTTGCAGCACCTCGCCCGTGTGGGACGCTACAGCCTCATCCAGAGCGGCTGCGTCGTGCAGAAGGACGTGCCTCCCTACATCATCTTGGGCGGCAATCCCGTCAGCTACCACGGCGTTTCCGCCGTCATCCTGGAGAAGGAAGGCCTTAGCGAGCGCACCCTGCGCCACATTGCCAATGCCTACCGCATCGTCTATACCGGCAACGAGAGCCTTGAGGATGCTGTGCAGAAGATTGTGGACCAGATTCCCGGCAGTGCCGAGATAGACAACATCGTCAGCTTCATCCGCGACTCCAAGCGCGGCATCGTCCGCCGCACGCAGTAAGTCGCCGGTCAATCTGCAACTTCAAAAAACAAGAAGCGCATCCCATCATTCGGGATGCGCTTCTTGTTGTGGCGTGAAGCCTGTGGCGCTTAGTAGTTCTCCGCACGGAGCTCGAAGTAAGCCTGCGGATGGTCGCAGACGGGGCATACCTCGGGAGCCTTCGGGCCGATGACGATGTGCCCGCAGTTGGAGCACTGCCAGATGCAGTCGCCCTCGCGGCTGAAGACGACGGCGTCCTCTATGTTCTTCAGCAGGCGGCGGTAGCGCTCCTCGTGGTGCTTCTCGATGGCACCCACCATCTCAAACTTGTCGGCAATCTCGTCAAAGCCTTCCTCGCGGGCTTCGCGGGCGAATTGCGCGTACATGTCCGTCCACTCGTAGTTCTCGCCTTCAGCTGCATCCAGCAGGTTCTCGGGTGTGGAGGGCACAGCGCCGCCGTGCAGCAGCTTGAACCAGATCTTCGCATGCTCCTTCTCGTTGGCCGCCGTCTCCTCAAAGAGGCGGGCTATCTGTACGTAGCCGTCCTTCTTGGCCTTGGAGGCGTAGTAGGTGTACTTGTTGCGTGCCTGGGACTCGCCGGCAAAAGCCGTCTGGAGATTCTGTTCTGTCTTTGTTCCTTTCAGTTCTTTCATGTCGGTAGAATGTTTTTGGAGGTTTAAAAATGTTATGTTTGCTGTTTAATTGCGTGGCAAATGTACGCTTTACTTGCGAAATGTGCGGCCTGTGGAGGGAAAAAAAGCGCGCCGCATGCGATTTTCGCTTTGTCCGCTTGGCAAATATCGCAGCTTTTCGTATTTTCGCACAGCGTTTTACGCACAAGCCACGAAACACATTCAGTATTATGTCACGTACAATAGAGTTTACAAAGATGCACGGCGCAGGGAACGACTACGTTTACGTCAACACCCTGCGCTTTCCTATTGATAATCCCGAGCAGCTTGCCGTTCTCTGGAGCGACCGCCACAAAGGCATCGGCGGCGACGGCCTCATCCTCATCTGCCCGCCGGAGACGCCCGAGGGCGACTTCCGCATGCGCATGTTCAACAACGACGGCTCCGAAGGCCGCATGTGCGGCAACGGCGTGCGCTGCGTGGCGAAGTATGTCTATGACAACGGCCTGACGCAGAAGACCGTCATCAACCTCGAAACGCTCAGCGGCATCAAGGTGCTCCACCTGCACCTCGGCGCGGACGGCCTCGTGGATACCGTGACGGTGGACATGGGCGAGGCCATCCTGGCCGACCGCTCGCAGCTCGCCACGCCCGACGGGGCGATGCGCGAGGGTAGGGTGGAGAACCTCGGCGTCTGCCACCAGGGCACCTTCGTCTCGATGGGCAATCCCCACTTCGTCTGCTTCATCCCCGACGTGGAGAGCTTCGACGTGGAGCGCGAAGGCCGCGCCCTCGAGGTAGCCCCCATCTTCCCCGAACGCTGCAACATTGAGTTTGCCACCGTCCGCCCCGACGGCTCCGTACGGATGCGCGTATGGGAGTGCGGCAGCGGCATCACGATGGCCTGCGGCACCGGCGCCTGCGCCACGGCCGTGGCCGCCCACCTGACGGGACGCTCCTCCGAGCGCGTGGACATCGTCATGGACGGCGGCACGCTCACCATTGAGCTCCGTCCCGACGGCCACGTCTATATGACCGGCCCCGCCACGAAGGTCTTCGACGGTACCATCTCCGTTTAGTCTGTTGCGCCTCTGTCGCAACCATCCCGCAGCTCTGTCACAAGCAAATCCTTCAAGCCTAAACTCAACCAAGCAATGATACATCTCAACGACAACTTCCTCAAGCTCCAGAAGAACTACCTCTTCGTGGACATCGCCCAGCGCGTGGCGAAATACAAGGAGGAGCATCCCGACGCTCCCATCATCCGTCTCGGCATCGGCGACGTGACGCGTCCCCTTGCGCCCGCTGTCATTGAAGCCCTCCACAAGGCCGTGGACGAGCAGGCCGTCAGCGAAACCTTCCGGGGCTACGGCCCCGAGCAGGGCTATGCCTTCCTGCGCGAAGCCATCGTGGAAAACGTCTTCGCTCCCCGTGGCGTGCAGATTGCTGCGGACGAAGTCTTCATCAATGACGGTGCGAAGAGCGACACGGGAAACTTCGGCGACATCCTCGGCCGCGACAACACGGTTCTTATCACCGACCCCGTCTATCCCGTCTATATCGATTCCAACGTGATGGCAGGCCGCGCCGGCTACTTCGACAAGGAGAGCGGCACGTGGAGCCGCATCACCTACGCTCCCTGTACGGCGGAGAACAACTTCACGCCCGCACTTCCCACGGGAGAGGCTCCCAGCATGATTTACCTCTGCTACCCCAACAACCCCACCGGCACCGTCCTGCGCCGGGAGGAGTTGCAGAAGTGGGTGGACTATGCCTTGCAGACGGGTGCCCTCATTCTCTACGATGCCGCCTATGCCTCCTATATCCGTCACGACGACGTACCCCGCAGCATCTACGAGATACCCGGTGCCAGGCAGTGCGCCGTTGAGTTCCACAGCTATTCCAAGACGGCCGGCTTCACGGGTCTGCGCTGCGGCTTCACCGTAGTGCCGAAGGAGGTCACCGCCCTCAATGCCGCAGGTGAGCGCGTCCAGCTCAACCCGCTTTGGAACCGCCGCCAGTGCACGAAGTTCAACGGCACGCCCTACGTCGTGCAGTGCGCCGCCGCCGCCATCTATACCCCCGAGGGCAAGCGTCAGGTACAGGAGACCATCGACTACTACATGGAGAATGCCCGCATCATGCGCGAGGCACTCACTGCCAAGGGACTGCAGGTATTCGGTGGCGAGGACGCCCCCTACATCTGGTTCCGCGTGCCCGAAGGACAGACCTCCTGGGGCTATTGGGAGGAGCTGCTCCATAAATATAACATTGTGTCCACGCCCGGCGTAGGCTTCGGCCCCAGCGGCGAGGGCTACATCCGCCTCACCGCCTTTGGCCGCCGCGAGGACTGCGTAGAAGCCATGCGCCGGCTGAGCGAAAAATAAAAGAATGTATATATGAAGAGATTGTTTGCCCTTCTGTTTGTGGCCACGCTGTTGTGCTTCAACCTCTCGGCACAGAAGAAAGTGTCCGGGAAGGAGCTGACGTGGAACGCTGTTTTCACGCCTGCTCATGTCATGAAGGTCGTTTACTACGGAGCCTATCAGGCCGGAAAGGAAGTGAGTCGCTTCTCTCCCTCGAAGGATGCTGAAGAGGAACGTTTCTTCTTCGGCGAGTACGAGGGCGAGACGGTAGTCATCCACACTGGTTCCCCTGAAGGTACAAAGGTGTACGCAGCAAAGCTCAATGGCGACATGGTGTATATGTCGAATGTTGAGAACACGGCGGACGTGACCTCGTTGCGCCTTGAATATGCCAAACTTGGCAAGAAGGAAGGCAACGTGTACCTATACACTGTGGACAAGGCGGGTACATACCGCTACCTGGAGTCCTGCACGCCCGAAGAGCTTGGGTTGGACAAGTAAACAAAGAAATCACAAGCGGAAAGTGAAAATTGAGAAAGTCTTGCGGACAAACACATGCACCCAACCTGACCATATCAATTTTTACTTTTCACTTTTCACTTTTTAATTTTTAATTCATAAAGAGATGAGCCTACGTTTCCACGTTGTCGAAGCTGCCAGCAAGAAGCAGCCCGTCCCCGTTCCGCAGCCTGCGGAGCGTCCGTCGAAGTATTTCGCAAAGTATGTTTTCAACCAGGAGAAGATGTTCCGCTATCTTCCCAAGGACACCTATCGCGCCCTACGACGCGCCATCGAGCAGGCAGCGCCCCTAAGCCGCGAAGTGGCCGACAGCGTGGCGGGTGGCATGAAGCAGTGGGCGCTGGACATGGGTGCCACGCACTGCACGCACTGGTTCCAGCCCCTGACGGAAGGCACAGCCGAGAAGCACGACGCCTTCATTGAGCACGACGGCAAGGGCGGCATGATTGAAGAGTTCTCCGGCAAGATGCTTGTGCAGCAGGAGCCGGACGCCAGCAGCTTCCCCAGCGGCGGCATACGCTCCACCTTCGAGGCGCGCGGCTACTCCGCATGGGACCCCGCAAGCCCCGTCTTCATCATTGGCGACACGCTGATGATTCCCACCGTCTTCATCGCTTACACGGGCGAAGCCCTTGACTACAAGGCACCGCTGAAGAAGTCGCTCGCCGCCCTTGACAAGGCCGCGACGGCCGTGGCGCGGCTCTTCGACCCCGACGTGAAGCGCGTCACGTGCAACCTCGGCTGGGAACAGGAGTACTTCCTCGTGGACGAAGACCTCTATGCCGCCCGTCCTGACCTCGTGCTGACAGGACGCACGCTGATGGGGCACAGTTCCGCCAAGAACCAGCAGATGGACGACCACTACTTCGGTTCCATCCCCGAGCGCGTGCAGGCTTTCATGCGCGACCTCGAGATACAAGCCCTCGAACTCGGCATTCCCGTCAAGACGCGCCACAACGAGGTGGCTCCCAACCAGTTTGAGCTGGCTCCCATCTACGAGGAGTGCAACCTTGCCGTGGACCACAACATGCTCCTCATGTCGCTCATGAAGCGCGTCGCCCGCAAGCACGGCTTCCACTGCCTGCTCCACGAGAAGCCTTTTGCCGGCGTGAACGGCAGCGGCAAGCACGAGAACTGGTCGCTCTCCACCGATACCGGCACCCTGCTGCATGCTCCCGGTAAGACGCCGGAGGACAACCTGCGCTTCGCCGTCTTCATCGTGGAGACGCTGATGGGCGTCTATCGCCACAACGGCCTGCTGAAGGCCTCCATCATGAGCGCCACGAATGCCCACCGCCTCGGTGCCAACGAGGCGCCGCCCGCCATCATCTCCTCCTTCCTCGGCAAGCAGCTCGAAGAGCTTCTCAACCATATTGAGGCCAGCAGCACCGACACGCTTTTTAGCATGAAGGGCAAGAAGGGCGTGCGGCTCGACATCCCGCAGATTCCCGAACTCCTCATCGACAATACCGACCGCAACCGCACCTCGCCCTTCGCCTTCACCGGCAACCGCTTCGAGTTCCGCGCCGTCGGGAGCAGTGCCAACTGTGCCAGCGCACTCATTGCGCTTAATACAGCTGTTGCCGAGGCGCTTACGGAGTTTTATGAAAGAGTGTCTGCACGCGGTGCTGACACGCGTGCGGTGCTGGAAACCCTCCGCGAGGACATCCGCACCTGCCGCCCCATCCGCTTCAGCGGCAACGGCTACAGCGAGGCCTGGAAGCAGGAGGCTGCCGCCCGCGGCCTGGACTGCGAAACCAGCACGCCCCTCGTCATCGACCGCTATCTGGACAGGGAAAGCATCGCCATGTTCGAGCGCATGAACGTCATGAATGCCCACGAGCTCCGTGCCCGCAACGAAATCAAATGGGAAACGTACTACAAGAAGCTGCAGATTGAGGCCCGCGTCCTCGGCGACCTCTGCCTGAACCACATCATCCCCGTGGCCACGCGCTACCAGAGTGCCCTGACGGACAACGTCTTCAAGCTCCGCAGCGTATTCCCTGCCGAGCGTGCCGAGGAACTCTGTGCCTACAACGTGCAGCTCATCGAACAAATCAACGACCACCTCAACACCATCGTCCGCGAGGTGGACGCCATGGTGGAAGCCCGCAAGGCCGCCAACCGCATTTGCGAGGAGCGGGAGAAGGCCGTGGCCTACCATGACACCGTGGCCCCCTACATCGGGAGCATCCGCCGCCACATTGACAAGCTGGAGCTCATCGTCGAGGACGAGACTTGGCCGTTGCCGAAGTATCGCGAGCTCCTTTTCATCCGTTGAAGGAAACTGGCACTCCCCCTGAAATCGGCAATTTCAGGGGGATATTCTTGGCTTTTTCACGACAAAGCCTTAGCTTTGCCGATAGAAACGTCCAAAGACAACTGCTAATCCAATAAGAACATAGAAAAAAACTCGAACCCTCATGAAGAAGAACCTGCTAAACGCATGGATGCTGGCAGCGGTGCTGCTTGCAGCCTTTACCTTCGCAGCCTGCGGAGGTAGTGACGAACCTGAAGTGCCCGAACCTCCCGTTGACGACGTGACCGGGCTGACCGTGCTCACGGAGGCGGAGGACGGCCTCTACCGCAGCGATGTCCTCCTGTTCCGCATCACGGACAAGTCGAAGCACGAGGTGGAAGTGGTGAACCCCGTAAACCCCGAAACCTGCCGTGGTGCGGAGATACCCCATGCCGTGAACATCGGTGGCGAACGTTACGCCGTGACCGCCATTGCCGACAAGGCGTTCTCCTTTTACGATAAGAAGAGTAACGCCTACAGCGAAAACCCTGTGCTTGAGTTCCTCACCATCCCCCACAGCGTCAAGCGCATAGGGACAGGCGCCTGTTTTTATTGTACGGCTCTGAAATCCATATTCATTCCCAAGGAAGTGACGGAGATGGACAATGCGTTTCAGGCTTGCGGACTGACGGAGATTGTGGTGCAGGAGGGTAATCCCGTCTTTGACTCCCGCCAGGACTGCAACGCCATCATCAGGACGAAAGACAATTGCCTGCTGGTAGGCTGCCAGGCCACGGTTATTCCTGACGGCATCAAGACAATCGGAACAACGGCTTTCCACCTGTGCCGCGGCCTTACGGAAATCGAGATTCCGGCCAGTGTCGCAGCCATTAATAACAGGGCCTTTAGGATGTGCTCAAACCTCACGAAGATAACAAGCCTGAACCCCACGCCTCCGACTGTAGGAGATGACGTTTTTTCGTACATCAACAAAGCTTGCGTGGTCTATGTGCCTGCGGGTAGTAAGGACGCCTACGTCAGTGCCTGGCCATTTGAGTATGGTGCGGTGAAGGAGATAGGGAGCGAGGCCGTTAACAAGGTTGTCACTATAGACGGCTTGAAATACAGGGTGACTTCAGCCACGGAAGCTGAGCTTGTCGGTCCGGAGGATTTGGAAAAGGCTGTGAACGTGGTAGTGAAGGAGAAGGTTAGCGTTGATGGTCGGGAGTACATGGTAACTTCCGTCGGAGAGTTTGCCTTTGCTGACTATGACATAACGCGTTGTGGGGCATGGATGGTTAATACGAATCTCCATAGCGTAAAACTTCCCGCTACGCTGAAGACGATATCCCTATATGCTTTCGCTAACTGTATCAACTTGCAACAAATTGACATCCCTGAAAGTGTGACGGAGATAGGATACGGCGCCTTTACGGACAGTGGTCTTACAAGTGTCAAAGTGCCAGGTCTGATTACCGACCTTGAAGAGAGTGTTTTTGAGTATTGCGAGAACTTGGAGGAGGTGTCGCTTCCTGAGAACCTGAAAACTATCGGCTCCCAAACCTTCTGCGATTGCAGTAAGCTCAAAAGCATTACGCTACCCAAGTCATTGCAAAGTGTCGGGCGTTCAGCCTTTAATGGCTGTAAAGAACTCACGGAAATCACCAGCCTGAATTCCACGCCGCCAACACTTGAATTATTTGTCTTTGATAAAGTCCCGCGCTCCTGCACCATCTATGTGCCGAAGGGCTGCAAGTCCAAGTACGTGGAAGCGTGGGGAGACAAGACGGATTTCATGTACGACGACTACGTGGAGATGTAAGGCGTCCGCACCTGCGCTTTTGAGCTGTGCGGAAACCTCCTTCTGAGGTGTGCGCACAGCTCGCTCCGAGCTTTGCGCTTACCTTGACCCGAAATGTGCGCTTACCTCAAAGCGAGGTGTGCGCACACCTTTTTTTGCCCTTTGCGCACGGCCCTTGGGCTTGTTTCAAAAGACCCCGAACTGGGGCCAGAGAGTCCAGGCCGGGGTGAAGCGAGCGTATGCGACGGGCACCCCGGTTGCGACGGAATCCCATATCCGAACCCCTCGGGGGTTCCAGAACTATCTGCCTTTGTCTGGCTGGTGTGGTATACCTTCGGCATACCTCTTCCTGCCGGACATATAACAGGGGCGATGCCCCTGCCTAAATTCGGCTTCCCCTGCGGGGAATCTGCCAATCCCCTCAATCTTGATTCATGTGCGCATCTCGATTGATTCGTGTGCGCATTTTGATTGATTCGTGTGCGCATTTCGATTAATTCGTGTGCGCATCTCGATTAATTCGTGTGCGCATCTCGATTAATTCGTGTGCGCATCTCGATTGATTCGTGTGCGCATCTCGATTGATTCATGTGCGCATCTCGATTAATTCGTGTGCGCATCTCGATTGATTCGTGTGCGCATCTCGATTAATTCGTGTGCGCATCTTACGAATGCGACATGCGGATGATGTTTCCGTTTGTTTGTTTGTTTGTTCCCTATATATAAGGGGGAACGAACAAACAAACAAACAAGAACAAACCGCATCCGCCTGCAAAGAAGAAGGGGCATCCCCATTGTCGGGGGACGTCCCTTCTTGCGTGTGTAATAGCTGTGCGGCTTATTCGCCGAAGAAGCGCTTGTAGAGGCCGGCAAAGCCGCGTCCGTGGCGGGCTTCGTCGCGAGCCATCTCGTGAACGCTGTCGTGGATGGCGTCGTAGCCCAGTTCCTTCGCGCGCTTGGCAATGTTGTTCTTGTCCTCGCAGGCACCGCTCTCGGCAATCATGCGCTTGTAGAGGTTCGTCTTCGTGTCCCAGACGTTGTCGCCCAGCATCTCGCAGAAGCGGCTGGCATGGTCGGCCTCCTCATAGGCGTACTGGCGGAAGGCGGCGGCGATTTCGGGGTAGCCCTCGCGGTCGGCCTGGCGCGCCATGGCGAGATACTGGCCCACCTCGGAGCATTCGCCCAGCCAGTGGGCGTTCAGTCCCTTCTTGATTTCCTCGTCCACGTCCTTGGCGATGCCGATCTGGTGTTCAACGACGAAGTTCAGTTCGCCTTCAACCACTTCGTTGAACTTTGCGGCGGGCGCCTTGCAGATGGGGCAGCGTTCGGGGGCTTCGTCGCCCTCGTGTACGTATCCGCACACGGTGCATACAAATTTCTTTTTCATTTCTTGAGCGTTTAAATTGTTATGTGGAAAGATTTCCGCAGCGAAAATACGAAAAAAAATGAAACCAAGGGGGGAGATGAAAGAAAAAAGCACACAAAACGTGCGCGGATTCCGCTTGTTCGGAAAATAATCCTTACTTTTACGCCGAAAAACAGAAAACCGAAACCAAACGACACAAAACACCCTCTCAGAATGAAGACATATCTCGTAACAGGAGCGGCCGGTTTCATCGGCTCTAACTTCGTGAAATTCATGCTTCGCGAACATGCGGACGTGCGCATCGTCGTGCTGGACGCCCTGACCTATGCCGGCTACCTCGGCACCATCAGCGAGGACATTGACAACGACCGCTGCATCTTCGTGCGCGGCGACATCTGCGACCGCGAACTGGTGGACCGCCTGTTTGGCGAGTACCACTTCGACGTCGTCGTGAACTTCGCGGCCGAAAGCCACGTGGACCGCTCCATTGAGAACCCGCAGCTCTTCCTCCAGACGAACATCCTGGGCACGCAGAACCTCTTGGACTGTGCGCGCCGGGCGTGGGTGACGGGAAAGGACGAGCAGGGCTACCCGACGTGGCAGCGCGGCGTGCGCTACCATCAGGTCTCCACGGACGAAGTCTATGGCAGCCTTGGCGAAACGGGCTACTTTACGGAGGAAACACCCCTGCAGCCCCACAGCCCCTACAGCGCGTCGAAGACAAGTGCCGACCTCGTCGTGATGGCCTATCGCGACACCTACCGCATGCCCGTCAGCATCACGCGCTGCTCCAACAACTACGGCCCCTACCACTTCCCCGAGAAGCTCATCCCGCTGATAATCAACAACGTCCTTGAAGGCAAGAAGCTCCCCGTCTATGGGCAGGGCACGAACGTCCGCGACTGGCTCTACGTGGAGGACCACTGCAAGGCCATCGACCTCGTCGTGCGCAAGGGTGCCGACGGCAGCATCTACAACGTTGGCGGC
This sequence comes from Alloprevotella sp., assembly GCA_017477205.1. The sequence continues at coordinate 38,891 of JAFUXE010000007.1, read as the reverse complement.
CACAACGAGCGCCGGAACATCGACATCGTCAAGACCATCATCCGCACCGTGCGCCGCCTGATGGAGGAGCGCCCCGAGTTCCGCACGCTGCTGACGCGTCAGGAAGTGGGCGCCGACGGCCAGATTGACATATCCTGGATCAACGACGACCTCATCACCTACGTGAAGGACCGCCTCGGCCACGACCTCCGCTACGGCATCGACCCCACAAAGATTCACAACGACCTCGGCTGGGAGCCCGAAACGACCTTCGAGGTGGGCATTGAGAAAACCATCCTCTGGAACCTGGAGCACCGCGACTGGGTGCAGGCCGTCAGCGGCCCGGACTACCAGACCTACTACGAGCGCATGTACAAGGACAGGTAAGTGACGAGTGACAAGTGACAAGTGACGAGTGACGAGAAAAGGGAAAACCTCGCGCGCGTACATTATCTAATTTTAATTTATCATTTCTAATTCATCAATTACTCATATATTTCCTTTGGCAGAAAAGCGGAATGTCGTATATTTGCTGCCTCGAAATAGCAAAATGCCTTAAATCCTATTAAGAGCAGACAATTAAACTAACATTAAATATATGAAGAAAGTCACTCTTTTGATGACCGCATTATGTCTCTCCGTGCCAGCCTCATGGGCGCAGGTGCAGGACTCCCTTCGCGTGGAGGACGACAATGCGGACTTCACATTCACAGAGTCGCAGCTTGACGAGGACAACGACGCCAGTCAGACCGTGTCCTCCGTCACGAGTGCGAAGGCAGACCCCTACCTCTCCGAGGTGGGCTATCGCTGGAGCGGAATGCGCTTCCGCGTCCGTGCGTATGAAAACCAGTACAGTCAGACGTACATGAACGGCCTCATGCTCAACGACCTTGAGCGCGGCTCCTTCAGCTACGGCATGATTGGCGGTATGAACGATGCCACCCGCAACCGCGAGGGTGTGGACGGCTATGAGTACAACACCTTTGCCCTGCAGGGCATCGGCGGTGCCACGCAGCTCAACACGCGCGCCAGCCAGTTTGCCCAGGGTTCCAAGCTGGCCGTCTCCGGGACGAACCGCAACTATGTCCTGCGCGGCATGTTCACACACGCCACGGGCATCCTGCCGAGCGGATGGTCCTTCGCCGGAAGCGTGGGCTACCGCTGGGCAAAGGAAGGCGTCATTGAAGGCACCTTCTACAATGCCTTCAGCTACTTCCTGGCCGCAGAGAAACGCCTCGGCGGCGGCCACAGCCTCGGCCTCGTCACCTTCGGCACGCCGACGGAACGCGGACAGCAGGGCGCTTCCACGGAAGAAGTCTATTGGCTCGCCAACTCCCACTACTACAATCCCAACTGGGGCTACCAGAACGGCAAGAAGCGCAACAGCCGCGTGGTGAACAGCTTTGAGCCTACGGCCATCCTCACGTGGGACTGGAAGGTGGACGACCGCCAGAAGCTCACGACGAGCGCAGGCTTCCGCTACAGCAACTACTCCTCCACGGCTCTCGGATGGAACGGCGACGCCTACGACCCGCGCCCGGACTACTACAAGAACCTGCCCAGCAGCGTCTTCGACGTCTATGACGCAGAGAAGAACAATCCCGAGTACCTGGCACAGAATCCCTTCCTGCTCGACCAGTACAACACGCTGATTGACTTCTGGGGAGCCTCCAAGGCAAACCGCCAGGTGAACTGGGACCGCATGTACTACGTGAACCAGCAGAACGCCCTCTACGGCAACGGCGAGGCGCTCTACTACCAGGAGCGTCGCCACAACGACCAGATGGTACTCGCCCTGAGCTCCACCTACAACTTCAACATTGACACGCACAACAAGCTGACAGCCGGTTTGCAGCTGAACCACACGAAGGGCATGCACTACAAGACGATGGCCGACCTCCTGGGCGGTACGCTCTATACCGACGTGGACAAGTTCGCCGCCAACGACTACGGCATCGGCAGCAGCGAGGCCCAGAACGACCTCCGCAACCCCAACCGCCAGATTGGCAAGGACGACAAGTTCGGCTACGACTACAACATCTTCGTCAACAAAGCAAACCTCTGGGGACAGTACGCCTACACCCGCAGCCACTACACGATTGCAGCCGGTGCGCACGTGGAAGGTACTACCATTGAGCGCGACGGCCTCATGCAGAACGGACGCGCCCCTGAGAACTCCTATGGCAAGAGCGGCGCAGCGAAGTTCCTTGGCGGCGGCGGCAAGTTCCAGTTCACCTATCGCCCCACGGGCTACCACCGCATCATGCTCTCCGCCCACTACGATGCCGCCGCCCCCCTTGCGCGCAACGCGTTTGTGGCTCCGCGTATGCAGAACAACTTTGTGGACCGCCTCAAGCTGGAGAACATCTACGGCGCTGAGCTGGCCTACGCCTTCCGCATCGGCGAGCTGACGGGTAGAATCTCCGGTTACTACAACCGCTTTACCAACGGCGTGGAGCAGACCGCTTTCTACAACGACCAGGAGGAACGCTTCACCTACCTGACCATGTCCAACGTGGAGCGCGAGCACTACGGCTTTGAGGGCGCTTTGGTCTATCAGGTGAACTCACAGCTCTCCTTCAACATCCTTGCGAACATCTCCGACGCAAAATACGTCAACAACCCCTACGCACAGGTGAACTACGAAGGCATGAACGCCTCCACCATCGCTTCGCTCAACCAGTGGGTGAACCCCGTGTCGAACAAGGCGATGCCCCTGCGCGTGCTGGCTGACGGCATGCGTGTGAACGGCACGCCGCTGACGGCGCTCAGCCTTGGCGTGAACTACAACGTGAACGGCTGGTTCTTCGAAGCCAACCTCAACTACTACGACCGCGTATATGTGGATTTCTCCGAATACCGCCGCCTCTCCAACGTGGTTGAAAACCTCGTGGGCACGGTGAACGAGAACGGACAGTACGTCTTTGAGTCCACCGAGCAGGAAGTGAAACAGAACGGTGGCGTGCTCTTCGCCCCCGACGGCTCTATCCTCCGCACCTACTCTGCAAAACAGGAAAAGTTCGACGGCGGCTTCATGCTCGACCTCTCCATCGGACGCTACCTCCGCCTGAAGAAGGGCAAGTCGCTCAGCATCAACCTCTCCGTCAACAACGTGACGAACAACCGCAACATGCGCACGGGTGGCTACGAGCAGAACCGCGACGACTTCTACAACACGGGCGTGGCACGTTCCTACGTCTTCTCCCGCAACGCGAAGTACTACTACGCGAATGCCCTCAACGCATTCCTCAACATCAGTTTCAAGTTCTAAAGGAAGAAAGGTTATGAAAAAGATAAATGTAATGCTTCTCTCCCTCTGCGGGCTCCTGACGCTTTCGTCCTGCATGGACAGTCACGACGACCCCAACACGGAGAACTTCAGCCTCACAAGCCCCGTCTCCGTGGGTGAGGTCAACACGACCATCGGCGAAGTCAAGGCGCGCTTCTGCGCCAGCAGCGACGGCGCGGACTTCATCCGCACTTCCAGCAACTACTACACGAAGGTGAAGGAAGACCTCGTCATCGAAGGCGTTGTCTGTGCCAACGACATCAGCGGCAATCTCTACCAGACGCTCCTTATCCGCAACGTGAAGGACACGGCTCCTATGGCCGACGGCGTTTATACCATTGACGAATACAATCCTGACAACGACCAGTGCATTCAGCTGAAGATAAAGAACACGTGTCTTTATCCCTACTTTGCCCTCGGACAGCGCATCAAGATCAACCTGAAGGGCATCTACGCAGGTGTTTACAGCAAGACGCCGAGCATTGGCCAGCCCTACTACACCAGCTACGGCAACAACAACCTCGGTCCGATGCTCCTGGAGCTTTGCAAGACGCACATCGAGCTTGTCGGAAAGCCCAATCCCAATGCGCCCGAGCTCATGCCCATCGACATGACGGACGAGGCCGGCGACACGTGGCTGCGCGCAACGGCCAACAGAACCTCGGAGAACTGTCCGCAGCTTGCGAAGGTGCGCGGCCTCATCGAGGAAATGCTGCCGGAAAACCGTTACGATGCTGCCACCGGCGAGGTGACGGGCAAGAAGGAGCCGCTCTACGAGGTCATCGACGGCAGGGCCGTTGAGGCAAAGGGCGAGCTCGAAGGCAAGACGCTCTGGAAAATCTGGGCACCCGAAGTGCTCCACGATGACGGCTACGGCGTTGACCGCACCATCCGCTTGCAGACGAACACCTCCAAGGTGACGCTTCGCACCAGCACGGAGAACGACATCGCCTTCTCCCTCATCCCCGACAACGTGCGCACGTATACGGGCCTGCTGACCTACTACGACCGCTGGCAGGTGCAGCTCCGCACGCTGGACGACATCTCAGCCGAATAATCTTTATTAACGAGCAACAATTAAATACATAATACACAATGAAAAAAATTCTTTCTTTCCTCGCCACTGCCGCAGTCGCCTTTGCGTTCACGGCATGCGACGATGTGCCCGCACCCTATTCCATCAATGACAGCGGGGAGGGCACGAACACAGGATTCAGCTACGTCAGCAACAACCTCCTTGCAGGTTGGAGCCTGAAGGCCGTTGACGGCAAAGAACAGCCTTGGAGCCAGGGTAACTCCTATACGCAGGCCACTGGTTACCAGAAGTGGGACGGTGCAGACCAGAAGAGCAACAAGGAAGTGGAAGGCTGGCTCATCTCTCCTGCTTTCAACACAGCCGGCACGGAGAACGTGAAGCTCTCCTTCGACTACACCATCAAGTACACAAACAACGTTGCCGACTGGAAGAATTTCCACAAGGTATATGTTTCCAAGGATTACAATGGGGCTGACGTCAACGCCGCAACATGGACGGAGCTGAATGTCAATCTCGTGGAGTCTCCCTACAGCGACTGGACACTCTACACTTCCGGGCAGATTCAGATTCCTGAAGAGTTCGTGGGTGCCGAGAACCTGCGCGTAGCCTTCTGGTTCTATGCGCCTGCTGCCAGTTCCACGACATGGGAACTACAGAACTTCCGCATCGAGGAAGGCATCGCCACCAACGAACCCACCGAGACGGGAAAGAACTACAAGTTCGTCCGCGCTGACAAGGTTGAGGACGGTAAGCAGTACCTCATCGTGGCCGACGGCAAGATGGCAACTCCCATCACGGGATCAAGCACATACGGTTATCTCGGCGTTAGCCCCGTCGGCATTAAGGACAAGGACTTCATCGTCGTGAACGGTCTGACCAACGCCTTCACCTTCAAACTTGACGCTACGGCAGACATCGCTGGCTACGTAGGCTCAGCTTACAACATCATCCAGAGTGACGGTCGCTATCTCTGGGCACAGGAAGGCACTACGTACAAAAACTTCAACGTGGCCGAGAATCCCGAAGGCGACAAGGCGTGGATTGTAAGCACGCAACAGGATGGCACGTTCCGCATCGTATGTGGAAACATCGGCCGCTTCGTTCAGTATTCCAAGACCTACCCATCCTTCGGCTGCTACGTTGACGAGCAGAGCAACGCGGTTTATCCCGAACTCTTCGAGCTCATTGGCGAGACCGACGAGGAAGTGACGAAGCCCGAGGGCACAGAGCCCGGCACGGAGCCCGGTACTGATCCTACGCCCGCAACGGGTGACAACCTCCTCGCCAACGGCGACTTTGAAAGCTGGACGGGCGGCCTTCCCGACAACTGGAAGACAACCACTTCAGCAGGTAACGCTACGCTCAGTCAGAGCACCGACGCTCATGGCGGTCAATACTCCGTGAAGGTGGCTACGGCCAGCACGAACAAGCGCCTTGGCTACAAGGAAATCACGCTGAAAGCCGGTACCTACACGATGCAGTTCTATGCAAAGGGTGGCGGCCAGGTGCGTCCGGGCTATGTGCCTGTTACTGATGGAAAGGTCGGCAGTTACGCATACGGAAATTATACCAATACGACGGAAGACGGATGGACGCTCGTTTCCCACGAGTTCACGCTGGCAGCCGAAACGACGGTGAATCTTGTCGTGATGAATCCTTCCAACCAGGCCAAGGACGTCCTCATCGACGACTTCACGCTGACAACCTCCAACGGCGGCATTGCCGATGGCGGTACAACGGAACCCACGCAGCCCACGCAGACGGCACAGTTCCGTCAGGTGACGTCAGTGACGGCAGGTAAGCAGTATCTCATCGTGGCTGAAAACGGCGGTGCTCTGACTGCTGCGCAGCCTGTTCCAAGCGGAAAGGATTACAACTACCTTGCAGCTGTTTCTGTTACGGCTACTGGTGGTGTCATCACGGCAGATCCTGCAAACGCTTTCACCTTCGTTGCTTACGAAGGCGGCTACAAGATTCAGCAGCCCGACGGACGCCTGCTCTGGATGGACGCTACGCATACTAGCTTCCAGTGTGCAGCCGCTCCCACGGAAGGCCTCGTTTGGACAGTAGAGCCTGACGCTTCTGGTGCAGGCTTCGTGACAATCCGCAACGTGGCTCTGGGCAAGTACGTTCAATTCTCAACGAAGCACAATTCGTGGGGAAGCTATTCTGATGCACAGGAAAACGCCTTGATGCCCAAATTGTACGAAAAGGTGAACTAAAAACGTGTTCATGAAGTTTCTGAAAACATTCCTCGCAGCAGCGGCGGTGCTTTTCGCCGCCGCTGCTTGCGGTGGGGATGACGACATCCAGTTCGGGCAGAGTGGGGGAGGCTCCTCTGCCGGTATGACGCTGAAGGAAAAGGATGCCGACAAGCGTCTCGAAGTGCCTGCGCGCAAGTCTTCCAACATTTTCGTCAGCCACTGGACGGTGGAAGGAAAGGACAGCGTGATGAGCTATTGCTTCGAATACGACAAGTCTGCGGGCCATACTCGTTGGGTGGCCTACCGCTTTGACGGAGTGACGAGTAAAATCGGCACAGGCCGCAGCGATGCGTGGGCCGAAGACCCGAAACTCTCCAAATACGTCAAAATCGGGGCGGGATACTTCTCCGGCTACGATCGCGGTCACATCTGTCCCAGTGCCGACCGCGTGTATAGCGGCGCCGCCAACCAGCAGACGTTCTATACCAGCAACATGTCGCCGCAGAACGGCGTCTTCAACCCCGGCCTTTGGGCGCAGCACGAGGAATTTGTCCGCGAGCTTGGCCGCAAATGCTATGCACAGGGTAGCAGCAACTACAGCCGCCGCTTTGCCGACACGCTCTACGTCGTGAAGGGCGGCACGATAACCTCCGGGCAGACCATCGGCACCAGCTACAGTTCCGCGGGCGTGAAGATGTCGGTGCCGAAATACTATTTCGTGGCCCTTTTGAAGGTGAAGAACGGCGTTTACAATGCCATCGGCTTCCGTTTCGAGCACGCCGCCTTGCCTGCCGACCCGAGTTTCGACGCTTTTGACTATGCCATGAGCGTCAGCGAACTGGAGGAAAAGACGGGCATCGACTTCTTCCACAATCTTCCCGACAACGTGGAGCAGTCCGTCGAGACCACCTTCTCAAAGTCTGCATGGCAGTAAAACCATACAGCCCCCTCCCAGCCTCCCCCCTCCGGGGGAGGGGCTCAGAGCGGCGCAAACGTTTATTGTTTATATAAGTTTCGCGAGTTTGCGAAATTATAGATATTTAGTTGCATAGGGCAAGTAATTGATTTCTTGCGATATAATCGGCTCTGCTGCTTCGCTCGTCGAAGAATCGGCTCTGCTGCTTCGCTCGTCGAAGTAATCGGCTCTGCTGCTTCGCTCGTCGAAGAACGTTTATTGTATATTGTTTAACGTTTATTGTTTATGACAATTGTTCATTTGCGCCGCTCTGAACCCCTCCCCCGGAGGGGGGAGGCTGGGAGGGGGCTCCGAGCTGGGAGGGGGCTCCGAGCTGGGAGGGGGCTTCTGCTTCTTCTCTTTTTCCTTTCCTCCCTCCTTACAGCTTCGGCGCAGTCCCTCGCGGAGCGTCTGGACTCCCTTTTCCGCACCCACGCGGCGCTCACGCAGCGCATCCTCGTGGGCGTCAGCGTCTATGATCTCACGGCGGACTCGCTTCTCTACGCCCGCAACGAGCGGAAGACCATGCGGCCGGCTTCCAACATGAAGCTCATCACGGCCATCGCCGCGCTCGACCGCCTCGGCACGGACTACCGCTACACCACCGCCTTCTGCCTTGACACGTCGCGCATAGACTCGCTCGGCGTCCTCCGCGACCGCCTCTTCATCCGCGCAGGCATGGATCCCCTGCTCGGCCGCTCCGACCTTGACGGCATTGCGCGCCAGCTCCGCAGCCTTGGCGTGCGCGAGATAGCGGGCGGCCTCTGCTTCGACAACGGCTTCAAGGACGGCACGCGCTGGGGCGAAGGCTGGTGCTGGGACGACGACGAGGACACGAATCCCACGCTTGCCGCCTTGCTCTACGGCGGGAAGCCCGTCTTCGAGGACAACATGCTGCTTGCCCTTGCTCGTCAGGACATCCGCGTGACGAGCTACGCCAGCCAGTCCGAGTGTCCCGGGCGCGCCAGCGTGAGGCTCCGCGTGGAGCGTCCCGTCAGCGAGGTGCTTCGCCCCATGATGAAACGCAGCGACAACCTCATGGCAGAATCCCTCTTCTATCAGCTTGCCCACGCCGTGGGCGGCGACTATGCCGACCGCAGCCATGCCGCCGGTGCCATTGGCGAGCTGGTGCGCCGCATTGGGCTTGAGCCTGCCGACTACTACTTCGCGGACGGCAGTGGAGTTTCGCTCTACGACTACGCCTCGCCGGAACTCCTCCTGCGCCTCCTGCGCCACGCCTATTCCCGCGAGGACATCTACCGCACGCTCCTTCCCTCCCTGCCGCGCGCCGGCGAGGACGGCACCTTGCAGAGCCGCATGACGGGCAGCCGCGCGGTGGGAAACGTGCAGGCCAAGACGGGCACCTGTACCGGGGTCAGCACGCTCAGCGGCTATGCCACCGCTGCCAACGGCCATCGTCTCTGCTTTTCCATCATGTGCCAGGGGCAGCGTGCCGCCCGCACCGCGCGCGATTTCCAGGACCGCATCTGCCTGGAGCTTGTGAGATAGCAGGCTGTCGGCAGACGAAAGCCTCTTCCTGCGACAAGACGTCCGCAAAGAAGGCTTCGTAACCATAAACCACGGCGGTGAAATCATCGTTTCACCGCCGTGGTTTCTTCGTCCCACGTACGTGGTTTTTGTATTTCACGTACGTGGTTTATGAATGCCAAGGCTTTTCGCCCGCCGTATGCGGGCATTTTTTTGCCCTGATGCGCCGCAAGACGGTGATTTTGTGCTTCCAGAAGTTTGTGTTTAGGAGGAAAGCGCGTATTTTTGCCGCTGTAATGAAACAGAACTTCCTTTCGCCCCAGCCTTTTGCACTTGAATGCGGGGAAACGTTACCTTCCATAGAGATTGCCTACGACACCTACGGCACGCTGAATGCCGCCGGCGACAATGCCGTCTGGGTATGCCACGGGCTGACGGCCTCCTCGGACGTGGCGGACTGGTGGCCGCGAACGGTGGAGGCGGGACGCTTCCTTGACCCGGAGCGTCACTTCGTGGTCTGCGCCAACATCCTCGGCTCCCACTACGGCACGACGGGGCCGCTCTCCGTGAATCCTGCGACGGGCCGTCCGTGGTACGGCGACTTTCCTGCGATCAGCGTGCGCGACATGGTGCGCGCCCATCAGCTGCTGGCCCGCCACCTGGGCATCCGCAGCCTGCGCCTGCTCGTGGGAAGCAGCATCGGCGGCTTCCAGGCGCTGGAATGGCTCATCATGGAGCCCCGTTTTGCGCGGCAGGCCGTACTCATTGCAACGGCCGCGCGGGCTTCCGCATGGATTTCCGCCTTCAACGAGTCGCAGCGTATGGCCATAGAGGCCGACGCCACCTACGGCGAGCCCTCTCCCGAGGCCGGACTTCGCGGCATGGCGGCCGCGCGCAGCATCGCCCTGCTGAGCTATCGCGGCGCAATGGCCTACGAACTGACGCAGACCGACGACGGCGAGGCGCTTTTCCGCCGCCGCGTAAACAGCTACCAGCGCCATCAGGGCGACAAAATCGTGCAGCGCTTCAACGCCTACAGCTACTACCGCCTCTCGCAGTCCCTGGACTCGCACAACGTGGGGCGCGGCCGCGGCGGCATGGAGCAGGCGCTCCGCCGCATTGAGACGCCCGTCCTGGCCATTGGCGTCAGCAGCGACATCATCTTCCCGCCGCGCGACGTGCGCCGCATGGCGGACGGCATACCCCACAGCGAATATGTGGAAATCACTTCAGACTTCGGGCACGACGGTTTCCTCGTGGAGACGGACAAGCTCAACAGTATCATCATGCAAAAGATTTTTTGAGAAATGAGCAGCGAACAGAAAACAAACGCAGCAAACAGCGTCACGATAGGCCTCTTCGGCTTCGGCACCGTGGGGCGCGGGCTTCACGACGTGCTCCAGCGCCTCTCCACCGACCGCGTCGGGATTCATCGCGTGTGCGTGAAGCACCTCGACCGCCATGCCGACGAGGGCGTGAGCTTCACGGACTCTGCCGACGACATATTCAACGACCCGCAGATAAACTTCATCGTCGAACTTATTGACGACGACGTGGCCGCCTACGACATCGTGTGCCGCGCCCTGCGGGCCGGCCTGCCCGTCGTCAGCGGAAACAAGAAGATGCTCGCGCGCCACCTGCCCGAGCTCATCGAGCTGCAGGAGCAAACCGGCGCGGCCCTGCTCTACGACGCCTCCGCCTGCGGCAGCATTCCCGTCATCCGCAATCTTGAGGAGTACTACGACAACGACCTCCTGCAGTCCGTGAAGGGCATCCTCAACGGCTCCTCCAACTTCATCCTTTCAAAGGTGTTCAATGAAGGCATGGGCTACGAGGCGGCCCTGAAGCTGGCCCAGGAGCTGGGCTTCGCCGAGAGCGACCCCTCGCTGGACATCGACGGCTGGGACTCGCTCTACAAGCTCATCATCATCACGATGCACGCCTTCGGCATCTACGTGGAACCCGAGCGCATCTTCACCTACGGCATCTCGCGCATGAACGACTGCGACATCCAGTTTGCCAACGAGAAGCAGCGCCGCGTCAAGCTCGTCGGGACGGCGGAAAAAATTGACGACGGACATCTCTCGCTCTCCGTTATGCCGCATCTCATTTCCCGCCAGAAGTATATTTACAGCGTGGAGGACGAATTCAACGGCGTTGTCATCAAGGGCCTCTTCTACTACAAGCAGTTCATGTTCGGGCGCGGCGCGGGCGGTCACCCCACGGGCTCTGCCGTCCTCAGCGACATCACGGCGCGCCTCTACGACTATCGCTACGAATACAAGAAGCTGCGCAGCCGCCGCCAGCCCGCTTATACGACGGACTTCTCCTTCCGCGTTTATTTCCGCTACACGAATCCCGCCGACCGCACGCTCCTCACCTTCGAGCACGTGGACGAAACCTACACGTCGCCCACGAACAACTACCTCGTCGGCTACGTCCGCATGAGCGAGCTCATAGAAAAAGCCGCACGTCTCCGTGCGGCCTCCGTTTTTCTGGCTGCCTATCCGCAGGACTAAGGCTTATTTCCCCGCCATCATCCCTGTCAGCAGCTCGGCATGGTGGCCGGGCAGGATGACGTGGTGGTTCCCGATGGGGTTTGTGAGGAAGTAGTTGGCGTCCTCCGGCTTCGCCAGCCGGATGAGCTGCTGCGTACGGCAAAGGTTGGGCTCAGCCTGCGAGCGGATCAGCTCGCCTTCGGCCAGGAAGTGGCGCGAAAGGTCGCCGCTCACCTTGAAAACCGTCACGGGCCCCTCCTTCATATAGCCCCGGATGCCTACGCCGATGCCCGACTCGAAGTGCGTGTCCAGTTCGTATCGCGTCACCAGGTTGAGCGGTATCGTGCAATGTGCAAACAGCAGCTCTCCCGTCTCCGGATTGATGCGTGCGGGATTGGCCTGGAAGCCCGAGATTCCCAGCGCGGCGCGTGCGAGCGTCATGGAGAGCATGGCGGGAATGTCGCCTTCGCAGGTCGCCACGAAGCCCTCCGCGTTCAGGCGCGCCAAGGCCAGGCACCCCGTGTTCCGCAAGGCCGTGAGCAGGTCGAAGCAGCGTAGCGTGAAGCCTTGAAGCCGATATTCTCCCAGCAGGTCGCCGAGGGCCTTGTAGATTTGCCCGGCTCCCATGAGCGAATTGCGTATCTCCTCGCGCTCCGACGTCTCCCCCACTTCTACATCCCCCATCTCCTTCACACGGCGGACAAGTTCCTCGATGGGCACGTCCACCAGGTCAATGCCCAGGCGGCTCTTGACTGCGTCGCGGTCTGCCGTGCTGGCTATGAGCCAGTCGGACGGTGCGCCGATGACGCCCAGCCGCTGGCCGCGGAGGCGTTGGAGGGCTTCCCGCACCTGTTCCAGGAGCAGGGTGCGCCGCCGCACGTAAGCCGCGGAGCCATGCAGGATTTCGCCCTGCAGGCCCTGCAGGCGCAGATAGGAGAGTATCTCCATCGAGGCCGCGAGGGAGTTGCCCGTGTCGGAGGCCAGGAGATAGAAGGGACTTCCTGCACTCTGCTGCTGCAATGTGGGGAGCAGGCGGCGGAAGATGCCTTCCGTGCCGCCCGTGCGTACGTAGATGAGGTTGAGGCCCTGCGTGCCGTAGCTTGAGAAGTCGCCGCCGCAGTACTTGTAGTTGAAGCCGAGCGTGCCGAGAAACGCTTCCGTTGTGGCGCGGACGGCCTCTTCGTCGTGCAATTCCGACGTGAGCGTGTATATGGAAATCATTTTCTGTGTGCTTTAGGGGATGGGTTTTCAGGCCTTGCCGATGCGGGCTTCTACGACGTTGATGACGTAGTCTGCGAGCTTCTCGCATTCCGTCACGATGTCGATGTAGGTCGCACCGAGCGCATAGCTGTAGCGGTGCTCGTCCAGGTCGGCGACGTTCTTTGTCTTGAGTTCGTTGCGGAAGTTGTTGATTTCGCGCTCCACTTCGTAGCTTGCCTTCGCGTTGATGTCCTCCTTTCGTCCCTCCAGCATGTTCCGCATGAGCTCAAGGCTCCTTGCCACGAGGTCCATCAGGCGGTCGAGGTTCTCCGTCTGCTCCTCCGTGAAGCTTTCCTTGCCCGACTTGTAGCGTTGCAGGGTGCGGCAGATGTTGTAGCAGCTGTCGCCGACGCTCTCCAGCTCGCTGATTTCACGCAGCATGGCACGAATCTTTCCCTTCGTCTCGTCCGAGAGGTGGGCGTCGCTCACCTGTCCGAGGTATTTCCCGATTTCGTATTCCATGTTGTCGCTGATTTGCTCGTACTTCTGGATGCGTTCGTAGAGTTTCTTCACGTGTTCGGGATTCTTCTCCACGCACATTTCGCGCACCATCACGAACATGCGCTGCATGCGCTCGGCGAAGGAACGTATCTCCTTCTGCGCTTCGAGCACGGAGATTTCCGGCGTTTTCATGATGCCGCTCTGGATGAAGTGCAGGCGGAAGTCCTCATCGTCGGACTTCTTGGGCTTGATGACCCAGCTGACGAAGCGCTCGATGAGCGGCACGAACCAGATGAGCAGCAGCGTGTTCGTTACGTTGAAGGCCGAGTGGAACGTTGCCAGCACGACGGAGATTTTTGCCAGGTTCTCCGCGTAGCCCGGGTCGCCCGGGAGGAGGCCGCGCTCAAAGCCCACGACGCCGCAGACGCCGTTGACGAAGGGTTGCAGGAAGATGAGCGCCCACGTGACGCCCAGCACGTTGATGCTGAGGTGGGCGAAGGCCGCGCGCCGCGCGCTCGTGTTCGCGCCCATAGCCACGATGTTGGCCGTGATGGTGGTGCCGATGTTTTCACCCAGCACCAGCATGATGCCCTGGTCGATGTGCAGCACGCCCGTGGAGCAGAGAATCATCGTGATGGCCATGATGGCCGCGCTGCTCTGCACGCAGAGCGTCAGCACGGTACCCATCAGCAGGAAGAAGGCGGAGTTCCAGAAGTTAGGGTCGTTAAAGCGGGCGAAGAACGCGCTGATGGCGGCGCTCGCCTGCGGGTCCTGAACCACGCTGAAGCCCGTTTCCTTCAGCGTGCCAAGTCCCAGGAACAGGAAGGCCACGCCGAAGAGGAAATCGCCGATGATGCGGCGCTTCTTCATGTATATCAGGATGATGCCGATGAAGAAGGCGGGATAGACGAAGTCCGTGATGTTGAACGAGAAGCCCAGCGACATGATCCAGGCCGTCACCGTCGTTCCGATGTGTGCGCCCATGATGACGCTGATGGCCTGCACGAGGGTCAGCAGTCCCGCCGAAACGAAGGAAACCGTCATCAGCGTGGTGGCGGTGGAGGACTGTACGGCAGCCGTGACGAAGATACCCGTCAGCATTCCCGTGAAACGGTTTGTGGTCATAGCACCAAGTACGTGGCGCAGTTGCGGGCCTGCCATTTTTTGCAGGGCTTCGCTCATCGATTTCATACCGAACATCAGCAGAGCCAGCGACCCGAGAACCTTCATGAGAAGGAAAGTGTAAGTGGAATCCATATAGACTTGTTCTACTTTTGGTGAAGCGTGTTTTGAGAGGGTGTCATATCGAGGATAACGACGTCGCGCACGCCGAGTTGCAGGCTTTCGCCCAGCTGGATGCGCTTGCCGCCCAGCACGTCAAGGGCTTCTGCGGCAAGCATGTCGCGATAGGGCGCGAGGTCAAGGCATCGCGGTGCGTCCGTGCCGTTCACGGCAACCATGATGCGGCTTTCGCCCTGCGTGCGGGTATAGACGTAAACGCCGTCGCGCGGCGCAAAGTGGCACAGCCGCCCCGTCTGCGCGGCGGGACAGTGCCTGCGCCATTGCAGCAGGCGCGACGTCAGTGCATGGTAGCGCTGTTGCTGGGGCGTGCGTGAGGCTTGGGAAAACGCGTTCGTGGCGTCTCCCGCGAAGCCGCCGGGGAAGGGACGGCGCAGGAAGCCGTCGCCCTGACGCTTGTTGCCGCTCATGCCGAGTTCCGAGCCGTAGTAGAGCTGCGGGATGCCGCGAAGCGTCAGCAGCAGGGCCAGTGCCTGGCGGTAGCGGCGGAAGTTCTGCGCCTCCTGCGGCGTGGCGTTGAAGCGGTCGGTGTCATGGTTTTCAAGGAAAGTCAGCAGATGCTGCGGGTCTGCATAGACGGCATCCTGCGAAAGGTACTCGTAGAGCCGTGCTACGCCCTTGCCGAAGTCCGAGGACGTTTCCGTCGTCACCGTGTGCAGCAAATCCATCAGCGGGAAGTCCATGACGCTGGGCAGCTGGGAGTTGCGCGGTGCGGCAAGGCGGCTGTCCTTCTGCCAGTATGACACGCCGACGTTGCTGCCCAGCCACGTCTCGCCCACGATGTTGAAACCGGGATATTCGCGGTCCACGGCACGGCACCAGGCCGCCATGGCATCGAAGTCGGTGTAGGGATACGTGTCCATACGTATGCCGTCGATGCCGGCTTCTTCTATCCAGTAGATGCTGCTCTGCGTGAGGTAGGTCAGGACGTCGGGGTTCCGCTGGTTCCAGTCGGGCATGGAGCGCACAAACCAGCCGTCCGTGGCAGCCGCAAGCTCCTCGGGCGCGGCGTAGGGGTCGCCGATGGTTCCCGTGCGGTAGTTTGTCTGCACGTAGTTTGCGCCGTGGTTGAACCACGTCGTGTCCGGCATGTCCGTGAACAGCGGGCAGAGCGAGCCGCAATGGTTGAACACCATGTCCTGAATGACTTTCATCCCGCGCGCATGCGTTGCGCGAATCATTTCCTTATAGGCTTCGTCTCCGCCGTAGCGCGGATCCATCGTGTAGTAGTCCGTGATGGCATAGCCGTGGTACGTGTAGCTCGGCATGTCGTTGAGCAGGGTGGGGGTGAGCCATAGCGTCGTCACGCCCAGGTCGTCGAGGTAGTCCAGGTGGCGCGTGATGCCTTGGAAGTCACCGCCGAGGCGGCTGTCGTAAGGCCCGTTCAGGCTGTCGTCCTCGCGGAGGGAGGGACAGCGGTCGTTCGTGGGGTCGCCATTCGCAAAGCGGTCGGGCATGATGAGGTACACCACGTCGCTGGCATCCCACGTCCCGCGCGGCTTCCCGTCGCGTTGGCGCAGTTCATAGGGGATGTCGGAGGTGCTGCCGTCTGCCTGCGTCAGGCGGATGTGGAACTGCTGCGGCTTTGCTCCCCGGAGGTTGAGGTAGAGCAGGGCATAGTTCTTGTTGGGAAGCTTCACGCTGCGTGCAATCTTCACGCCTTTTGCGCCCTCCAGGCTGACGCGTGCGTGCCCGGCACCTTCGGCATGGATGAGGACTTGCAGCTCAGGGTTTTGCATGCCTGCCCACCAGTGGGAGGGATGCACGAAGTCCTGCGCGAAAAGCATCGCGGAGGACGTCAGTACGAATAAGAAAACGGGAATAAAACGTTTCATGCGGCTTAAATTTTGCGCAAAAATAATAAACATTTCAGTTTGAAGCGGCCTCTTCGCGCAAAAAAAGCCTATCTTTGCACGTACGAAACGAATTTTGTTGTCAAACCATGAAGCTCCGCCCCTTTATTTTTTGCCTGCTGACGCTTGCGGTTTTTCCTGCGCCTTCCCTCTTGGCACAGACGGCTTTCAGCGCGGAAACGCAGGCTCTCCTGGATTCCCTCGAGACTGCGGTTGAGAACAAGGCGCAATATGCCGCCCGCCGTGAGCACGATGCCGAACGTCTCAAGCAGGATGCCCGCCAGGTCGACGGTGCCTTGCGCATTGCCTACCTGAAGCGCCTCTACGAGAACTACCTCCACGTGCAGGCGGACTCGGCGATGAACTACGTGGAGGCCATCGCCTCCATGCCCGAGGTCGCGACGGACGAGGATTTGCAGAACTACGTGTGCATCAGCCGTGCTTATATCTGGGCGTTGCGCGGACAGTACCGGGAAGCGATGGGAGGGCTTGCCGATGTTAACCGGCAGGCGTTTACGGACGACATGCGCCTCTACTACTTCCGCACCATGCGCACGGCCTACGGCTGGATGGCAAACTATGCGGAAGGCACGCCAAGTGCGCAGGCTCTGTTGGAAAAGACGCAACTCTACCGCGACTCCATACTCCAGATGCCGCAGTCGGAAAACAGCCGCCTTATCGTCATGGCAGACCAAGCCATTTGGCAAACAAATCCCCGCGAGGCTTTGAGGCTTAGTGGATTATCACTTCGTTCCAGCGATGAAACGCGCGTCTATTCCTACTCCATCATGGCGGACGCCTATCGCATGCTGGGCGATACGGAGCAAGAGGTTTACTATCTCGCGAAAACGGCTCTCCACGACATTCGCTCCGGCGTGACGGAGTATCAGGCTCTGCCGCGCCTGGCACAACGCCTCTATGAGGCGGGACATGTGCGCACGGCTTACTCCTTCCTGCTCTGCGCCATCGAGGACGCCACGCTTTGCAAGGCTCCGCTCCGCTCTTTCGAGGCTTCAAACCTCCTCACCATCGTGGATAAGACCTACAAGTCGCAGGAGCGTCGGCAGAAGCGCCTTTCCTATCTCTTCATCTCGGGCCTGACCTCGTTCACCCTGCTGCTGGTATTCATGGTGGTGTGGCTTCGCAGGCAGATGAGGAAGCTTACGCAGGCACGCCGTGAGCTTGCGGAAGCCAATGCGCGCCTGCAAACGGTGAACGACGAGCTTCTTGAAGCCAACGAGAGCCTTCGCCGCGTCCACTCCGACCTCCTGCTTACGGACAAGATGAAGGAGGAATACATCGCGCGCTATCTGGACCGCTGCCGCGACTATCTGGACGAAATAGACCACTATCGCCGCTCGCTCCTGCGTCTGTCGAAGGCAGGAAAGTCCGATGCGCTCCACAAGCAGCTGACTTCCGAAGCCTGGGTCATGGCAGAACGGAAGCGATTCTATGCCGACTTCGACCATGCTTTCCTCAACCTCTTCCCCCATTTCGTGGAGAAATTCAACGCCCTCCTCCAGCCCGAGGCGCGCGTGGAGCTGCGGCCCGTGACGAACGACCCCAAGCGCCGCTCCGGCGAGCGCGAACTCCTCACGCAGGAACTGCGCCTCTTCGCCCTCATACGCCTTGGCGTCAGCGAGAGCAACCGCATCGCACATTTCCTCGGCCTCTCCCTCACCACCGTCTATAACTATCGCAGCCGCTTCCGGGGCAAGGCGCTTTGCTCCAAGGACGACTTTGAGGCGCGCGTGATGGAAATATAGCTCTCCTGCCAACTCCAAATCGGTACGGGTTTAGATTAAAACACAGACGAAGGCGCGACCATCATGGCCGCGCCTTCGTCCGAAGGGGAGTGTGCTTTCCGCAGGCGTTTGCGCTTAGCGGCGACGCGTGCGGATGCGGAATGTCTTGGCGGTGTAGGCATTGCGGCCGTTGCCAAAGGTGACGGTGAAGATGGCATCGCCGTTCTTCAGGCTGCGGTTGGCACGCACGATGGCCTTGTAGCGCACGCCCTGTCCGGGGCCAAGGGTGCTGATGATGGCTACGGGCGATACGCTGATGTGGCGGTCGCTGACGGAGATGCGCGGAGCAACGTTGTAGAGCGTCTGACGCCCGCGGTTGCGGAGGTCGAAGGTGACAAAGGCTTCCTCCTCGGGGTCAAGGGCCCGGTTGCCGTTGCGGTCCTTGAACTGCACGTTGAGCACTTCGATGTCCGCCCAGCGGTTCATGCTCTCGTAGTCGTAGCGTTCCGAACGTCCGTAGCTGATGGAATTGTCGTAGTAGTAGTTGTCGTCGCCATATTCATATCCGTAGTTCCTGTCGCGGCGCGACTCTTCGTAGCGCTGCTGCGCTTTCTGTTCGCTCTTGTTGGCGACAACGGCTCCTGCCACTCCGCCGGCCACCATGCCGACGATGGTACCGCGGTCAGAGCCTTCGGGGCCACCGAGGATGCCGCCGATGGCGGAACCGAAAAGGCCGCCGAGCGTGGAGCCTGTGGCAATGCCGTCGTACTGACGGAAGGTGCAGCTGCTGAGGAATGCTGCACAGAGGAGTAGGGTGAGGGACTTCTTCATGACGCTTGCTGTGTTTGGTGTCTTGCAGAGACGGCTTTTCCGCCTCCTTTCATGTTAGAGGCGGAAAAGGCGAAAAGGTTTAAAAATGCGCGGAAGTTTACAGGATGCTTACTTCACGCTGATGACGAGATACTTGCTCGTGCTCCAGAAACGGTCGGGGTTCGTGATGCGCAGCGTGTACTGTCCCTGTGCGTCGCGGTCGAGGGCGTAGGAGTCTGCGGGGTGGGAGGTGAGCAGCGTTGCGCTCTTGGAGTAGAGCTTGATGGTCTTCGTGACACGGTAGTCAATCTTCGTGAAGTAGTCGCGGTTGAAGTCGGAGGACTTCAGCACGTCGCCGTTTTGCAGGATGCGCTGCTGGCGGAGTTCCTTCTTCGTGCCGAAAACGAAGTAGGCCGTGTGGAGCTCCTGGTCTTGGCGGGCAATCTGCTCCGTGTTCTGCTCGATGGTGCGCTGTTGCTTCTGGTTGTTCTCGGTGAGCTGTCCCACGTTCTCGTTGAGGTGCGTGATTTGCTCGTCCTGTTCGGCGATGCGGATGTCGCGCTTTTCGAGTTCCTGACGCAGCGATTCTATCTGCTTCGTCTTTTCTTCCAGCTGCTGGTTGAAGCGGGCGATGGTCTCCTCGAGTTTCTTTTTCATCTCGGCATTTCCGGAGTTCGAGGTACGTAGCTGCTGCTGGAGGTTGGCGATGAGCTCGCGGTTGAGCTTCAGCTTGTCCTGGATGAGAGCCATGTTGTCAATGATGGCTTGGCGGTTGCCGCCGTCGCGCTGGTTGCTGATGACGATGTTTTCAGCTTCGTTAATCTGTCGGAAGCCTTCTTCAATCTGGTTCACGGTCTCAACCAGGTCGCCGGACTCGTTGCGTGCCATGCGCAGCTCGTTCATCAGGGAGTCGCGTTCGCGCTGCCATGCCAGTTCCTGTGCGTCCTTTTCTTTCTTTGTGTTGCAGGATTCCACGAACATGCTGAGTCCGAGGGCTGCGATGCATACGAATAAATACTTTTTCATGATGTTACTCTTGGTTTTTATGCGTTTGTTGTTTGTTTTGCCTTTCTTGTCTGTCCTTTTTCTCCTTCTTCCTGCCTTCCACGAGGAGGACGAATTCTCCGCGAGGCTCGTTCTCCGTGAAGTGTTGCTCCAGCTCGGCCAGGGTGCCGCGCAGGCATTCCTCGTGGAGCTTTGATATTTCGCGGACGGCGGCGGCACGGCGTTCCGTGCCGAAGATTTCCCCGAAGAGCTGAAGTGCTTTCACGACGCGGTGGGGGGACTCGTAGAATATCATGGTGCGCTCCTCGTCCGCCAGGGCCTGCACGCGGCTGAGGCGCCCTTTCTTCTGCGGCAGGAAGCCTTCGAAGGCGAAGCGCTCGCACGGCAGTGCCGACATGACGAGGGCCGGCACGAAGGCCGTTGCTCCCGGCAGGCATTCCACGCGAACCCCCAGCTCTGCACAGGCACGCACGAGCATGAAGCCCGGGTCGCTGATGGCGGGCGTGCCTGCATCGGAGACGAGCGCCATCGTCTCGCCGGCCTTGATGCGGCGGGCAAAGGCTTCTGCCGTCTGGTGCTCGTTGAATTTATGGTGGGAGCAGAGATGGGCGTGTATGTCAAAATGCTTCAGGAGGATGCCTGAAGTGCGCGTGTCTTCAGCCAGCACGACGTCGGCCTCCTTCAGCGTGCGAAGGGCGCGAAGCGTGATGTCTTCCATGTTGCCGACAGGAGTCGGTACTACGTAGAGAGTTCCCATTTCTGCGTGCAAATGTATGCAATTCTCCATTATACCGCAAAAAAACGCTTTCGTTTTAGCCTTTTTTCATAATTTTACGGCCGAAAAAAAACAACAAAACGAAAAATGTTCAGCAAAGAAATCAACTTTGACCGCTTTGTCCGCGGCTTGCTTTTCCTTCTCGCCATCGTCGGAGTCTATCTGGTTCTCGACTATCTCAGCTCCGTGCTGATGCCCTTCTTCGTGGCGTGGATAGCTGCCTACCTGCTCTATCCCATCGTGCGCTTCCTTGAGGTGAAATGCCGCTTGCGCAACCGCATCCTGTGCATTTTCCTGACGCTGCTGCTCGTGGGCAGTGCCGTTGCGGCGGTGGCGTATGTCATCGTGCCGCCTTTTGTGGAAGAGATGAGCCACGTGAAGGAGGTTGCCACCCGCTTCGTCAACAACCAGTCCAACTATCGCGGCGTTGTCCCTGAGCAGCTGGAACAGATGGTGCGCGAAAACCTCAGCCCCGAGAAGATAGAGGGCTATCTCAAGGAGAAGGATGTGCAGAAGTCCCTGCAAACGATTGTGGGCCACGTGGCCGACGTCGTCATGGGGGCTGCCGGAGCCATTATCGAGTTCATCGCCTCGCTGATGGGCATTCTCTACTTCTTCTTCCTGCTGAAGGACTACGAGAAATACTCCGAGGGCTGGCTACAGTACGTGCCGCGTCGGCGCCGCCCGATGGTGCAGATGCTTGTCAGCGACATCACGCGCGGCATGAACGGATATTTTCGCGGGCAGGCACTTGTGGCCCTGAGCAACTGCGTCATGTTCTCCCTCGGATTCCTCATCATCGGCTTCCCCATGCCCATTGCGCTGGGCTGCTTTATCGGCCTCATCAGTTTTATTCCCTATGTGCAGGTTGTAGGCATCTTGCCTGCCGCTCTGCTCGCCTTGTTGCGTGCAGCGGATACGGGGCAGAACTTCTGGCTGCTCATCGGTGGCGTCATTCTGGTGTATCTCGTCGTGCAGATTCTCCAGGACACCATCGTCACGCCTCTCGTCATGGGGAACATCACGGGCCTCTCACCCGCCATCATTCTCCTGGCACTCTCCGTGTGGGGCTACATGCTGGGCATCATCGGCCTCATCATTGCCCTTCCCATCACGACGCTGATGATATCCTACTACAAGCGCTTCATCATCGGTGAGGAAGCTCAGGAGACGTAGGCCCTCTCTTCTCCGTGTAAATATAGGATAGTTTTTTGCTCTTTATTTGAGAAATACCTATCTTTGCCACGTGTTTCCCGGACGGGAGACGCGAACAGGACATGTCCTGAAAACATTCATTGCTCAATCTCTGACACGAACTAGCACCTCGACAAAGAGTCATTCCGGGCAATCAATACTACAAGATGGAGTTGCGTCATAAGCGTAAACTTTCCATATTTGTAGTATAGGCTGTGCTAGGCCTGTGTCAGAGTGTGGCGGGTCTGCGCTTTTTTGTGTCCGGAAACTGACGTGAGCAGCGTTCGCGGCTACCCCTACCTTCCCAGCATCACAACGTCGCGCAGGCAGTACCACAGCCGCATTGGCGGTTCGTCCGCCCTCCCTGCACAGGCAGCTCATGCTTGTGTTATTAAGGTTTGGAAGCCGGCACGCGTGAGCGCCCCGGCTTCTTTGTGGCTCCGGTTATGCGTCTTTGATTTCGCATCGGGTCAAAAAAATGTGGATTTATTTTGTTGCAAAAAAATAATGCCGTACTTTTGCACCCGCTTAACGGCAAAAGGTCGATCCGCTAGCTCAGTTGGTAGAGCACAACACTTTTAATGTTGGGGTCTTGGGTTCGAGCCCCAAGCGGATCACGAAAGGATGCTTCGGCATCCTTTTTTTGATATGTGGGGCTCGAACCTATGGGGCCTTTGTTCCTTCGGGGTGAGCTCAATGATGGAACAGGCGTATGCCGGTGAAGGTCATGGCGATGCCATAGCGGTCGCAGGTGGCGATGACGTGGTCGTCGCGTACGCTGCCCCCCGCCTGCGCCACATAGCGTACGCCGCTACGATGGGCGCGTTCTATGTTGTCGCCAAAGGGGAAGAAGGCGTCGGAGCCAAGGCTCACACCGTCGAGGCGCGAAAGCCATTCGCGGCGTTCCTCTGCCGTGAGCGGCTCGGGGCGTGTGGTGAAGAGGCGTTGCCATTCGCCGTCACGAAGCACATCGTCGGCATCGGGACCGAGGAAAAGGTCAATGGTATTGTCGCGGTCAGCACGTCGTATGCCTTCCACGAAGGGCAGGGCGAGAACGCGGGGGTGCTGGCGTAGCCACCAGAGGTCGGCTTTCTGTCCCGCAAGGCGCGTGCAGTGAATGCGGCTCTGCTGTCCCGCACCGATACCGATGGCCTGGCCGTCCTTTACGTAGCATACGGAGTTGCTCTGTGTGTATTTCAGGGTGATGAGGGCAATTTTCAGGTCGCGGCGGGCTTCTTGCGGGAAGTCGCGGCAGACGGTGGGGATGTTCCCGAAGAGCTGGTCGTCGCGGGTGAGATCCACTTCGTTGCGGCCTTGTTCGAAGGTGATGCCGAATACCTGCTTGCGCTCAATCGGGGCGGGGCGGTAGTCAGGGTCTATCTGCAACACGCAGTAGGTACCCTTGCGCTTCTCGCGAAAGATGGCGAGGGCGGCTTCCGTGAAGGCCGGGGCGATGACGCCATCGGATACCTCAGGCTTGATGAGGCGTGCCGTATCTTCGTCGCAAGTGTCCGAGAGGGCGATGAAGTCTCCGTAGCTGGACATGCGGTCGGCACCGCGAGCCCGGGCGTAGGCACATGCCAGCGGCGAAAGCTCATGGCCGAGGTCGGGCGTGAAGTATATACGGCGCAGCGTGTCGCTGAGGGGCAGACCCACGGCAGCGCCTGCCGGAGATACGTGTTTGAAGCTGGCAGCGGCAGGCAGACCCGTGGCGGCACGGAGTTCGCGCACGAGCTGGTAGCCGTTGAGGGCATCCAGGAGGTTGATGTAGCCCGGACGTCCGCAGACCACGGTGATGGGGAGTTCTCCCGTCTCGGTGAAGATGCGGGCGGGCTTCTGGTTCGGGTTGCACCCGTACTTGAGCTGTAGTTCTTTCATTGGTGATAGGTTTGTGATGTATTACGAGTGGCAAGTGACGGGTTCCTTTGTGGCGAAGCATTGCTGCTACTTGTCGCTTGTTCCTCGTTTACTGATTTGTTTTAGCAGATTGTAGGCTTTGTGGAGTCCCAACCCACCGGCACGGCTGAGGTCTGGCGCTGCCGCTTCGTCTTCTCCCTGCATGAGGAGCACGACGGCTCGGTTGTAGTATGCCTCGGCAAAGCGCGGATTGACGACGATGGCGCTGTCAAGGTCGGCCCGTGCGGCTGCAAGGTCTCCCGCTTTGGCACGCAGGCAGGCCCGGTTGTAGAGCAGGATGGGGTGGCTGGGATGCGACCTTAGCGCTTTCTCCACGTCCGGGAGTGTGGCGCGGACGAAGCTCGCGAGCAGGTCGTCTGGCGCGAGGCGCAAAGCGGAGTCTGCCAGCGCACGTGCCTCGTCGGCATGGTAGATGCTGCGCTCCAATGCCGACATCAGGAGCAGATAGTCTGTTTCGGCAAGGATGCTGTCGCGTTCCTGTATGCGCCGCAGGCACTCGATGTGCGCCTCTACGGTCGGTACCGTCTCGCGACCCACCTCGGCAGAAAGCAGGAGGCGGCGGAGAGGCTCACGCACGTAGCGCCCTATCTCCTCCTGTTCTGCACGCAGTTCCAGAAGGGCGACGCGGCGGCCCATCAGCTCCACTTCCTCGGAGAAGGCTTCGGAGCGATAGCCGCTTGTGGCGGAAGGGTAGAGGGCGAGGGAGAACATGGGGAGCAGTTCGCGCTCTGTGGGTGTGTTCTGCACCTTGCCGAAGATGGCATCCCCGAAAACGCGTACCGTGTCGGCTATCGTCTCCTCCACCGTGCTGATGACTTGGTCGTACTGGTCAAGGGCATGGTCGCTGCGCTTGCGCACCTTGCGCATGAAGCTGCGCTGCGGCTTTGCGAATGCCAGGTCGAGGCTGTAGCGTGCCAGCACCGTCTCGTCGTTCTGTGCCCCGCGAATGTCGCCCGTACGGCGACGGAGCTGGGCGCGTTGCTGGTAGCCGTAGAGGAAACCCGGATAGGCACGTATCAGGACGCTGTAGTCCTCGATGGCACCTTGCAGGTCGCCCGTCTCTTCCCGCAACAGCGCACGGTTGTAGCGTGCCAGTGTGTTGTCGGGCTCCACATCGAGGATAAAAGTGAAGTCCTCAATGGCGCGATGATCGTCACCGACGAGGGCGAGGAGCAGGGCACGGTTGTAGTGTGCGGCGAAATGTTCGGGAATAATCTCTATTACGCGGTCGTAGTCCGCAAGGGCATCTTCAAAGCGGTTCAGCTCATGGCGTATCTGGGCGCGCATGAGGAACCACTGGTAGTCCACGTCGCGTATGCTGTCCTTCACCTCGTCGAGGCGGAAGGTGATGGCTTTCGTCAGGAAGGAGTCGGCTTCGGCATACGCCTCATGCTGCGCTGCCCACTGGCCTTTGAAAAGCCATGCGGAAGGCTCGGCTTCGTGGCGAACCAGCACGGAGTCTATCCACGCCAGTGCTTTCAGGGTATCCTTGCGTTCGGAGAGTTCCACTTCCGCCTTGAACATGTAGGCACGGTAGAAGTCCGGCTTCAGCTCCAGGAAAGCATCCATACCGGCTTCTGCACTGTCCGGCTCGTGAAGCTCCAGATAGCATAGTGCACGGTTGAAAAGTGCCGCTTCGTCCGTGGGGCGCTCACGCAGGGTGCGCTCGTAGTCGCTGACGGCACCGCGAAAGTCTTTCTGCTGTACGCGGCACAGCCCTCGAAGCTGGTAAACCTCTACAATAAAGGGATTAAGCTCAATGGACTTCGAACAGTCCTCAATGGCTCCACCATAGTCTTCCAACACGAATTTCGCATAGGCACGATAGTAGTAAGCCCGGCTGTGTGTGGGCCGGGCTTCAATCGCTTTGTTAAAATAATGTATGGCGGAGATGTTGTCATCCACACCCAGCGCCTGCCGTCCCATGTCCACAACGTTCTCCACGTTGATTTGTGCCCTCATCCCAGCGTTCGTGAAGAGGGCGCAAAGAAATAGTAGGGTGTAGAGGGCTCGTCGCATGGGAGGGGATTATCTCAGGGGCTTTACGCGGTAGTGGCAGTTCACTTTGCCTCGTTGCAGGGCGTTGAGCTTGCTCTTGACGAGCTGTTTGCGCAGCGGGGCTATGCGGTCGGTAAATACTTTTCCGTCAAGGTGGTCCACTTCGTGCTGGAATACGCGGGCAAGGTATCCGTCTATCCACTCCTCGTGCGGTTTCAGGTCTTCGTCCACCCAGCGGGCGCGGACGCGCTTCGGGCGGCGTACGGGTTCGTGGATGCCGGGCAGGGAGAGGCAGCCCTCTTCAAGCAGTTCCGTCTCGCTGTCGTCGTATTCCAGGATGTGCGGGTTGATGTATGCGCGGTTGAAGTCGGCATATTCGGGGAAGTCCTCGCGCAGCGGGTCGAGCGTGATGACGATGAGGCGTATGGCCTTACCGATTTGTGGCGCGGCAAGTCCCACGCCGTCGCTTTTGTACATGGTCTCGAACATGTCGGCGATGAGCTGCTTCAGGTCGGGATAGTCAAGGGGGATGTCCTGCGCCACTTTGCGTAGGACGGGTTGGCCGTAGGTGTAGATGGGTAGCGTCATGGTGTTCCGTGTGGCGCGGGGCGTCCGCGCCTTACTGGGCGTTATTTCCTTTGTTGCATATAGTCCTGCAGGATGATGCAGGCGGATATTTCATCGACGAGGGCTTTGTCGCGTCGCTTCATCATGGGCAGCCCGCCGTCCAGCATCGTGCGGTGGGCGATGACGCTGGTGAAGCGTTCGTCATAGAAGTCGAGCGGTATGTCGGGGAATGCTTTGCGGAATTCTCCTGCAAAGGAGCGCACGCGCGCGGCATTCTCCGAGGGCTGTCCGTTGGGCTGCATGGGAAGGCCGATGACGGCTCGCTCCACTTGTTCCCGCGCGAAGTAGTCGCGCAGGAAGGGCATGAGCTGCCTGGTCTCTACGGTCGTCAGTCCGTTAGCGATGATTTGCAGCGGGTCGGTGACGGCTATTCCTGTGCGGCGCTTGCCGTAGTCGATGGAGAGTATTCTCATTTAATCAAGTCCGTCCCCATGTAGGGCTGCAGGGCCTTCGGTATGCGGATGCCTTCGGGCGTCTGGAAGTCCTCAAGCAGGGCGGCAACAATGCGCGGCAGGGCGAGAGCCGAGCCGTTGAGGGTGTGGCAAAGCTGAATCTTCTTGTCCGCACCGCGATAGCGGCATTGCAGGCGGTTGGCCTGGTAGGTGTCGAAGTTTGATACGGAGCTCACTTCAAGCCAGCGTTGTTGTGCTTCGCTATAGACTTCGAAGTCGTAGCATACGGCGGCCGTGAAGCTCATGTCGCCGCCGCAGAGGCGCAGGATGCGGTAGGGGAGTTCCAGCTTTTGCAGCAGACCCTCCACGTGGTCCAGCATCTCCTGGTGGCTTTCAGCACTGTGCTCGGGCGTATCAATGCGCACGAGTTCAATCTTCGAGAATTCATGCAGGCGGTTCAGGCCGCGCACGTCCTTGCCGTAGCTGCCAGCCTCGCGACGGAAGCACTGTGTGTAGGCGCAGTTCTTGATGGGCAGTTCAGCCTCGTTGAGGATGACGTCGCGGTAGATGTTCGTCACGGGCACTTCCGCTGTGGGGATGAGATAGAGGTCGTCCACCTCGCAGTGGTACATCTGTCCCTCCTTGTCGGGCAGCTGACCTGTGCCGTAGCCTGAAGCTGCATTCACCACCGTCGGGGGCATGACTTCCGTATATCCCGCCTTGCGCGCTTCGTCGAGGAAGAAGTTTATCAGCGCTCTCTGCAGGCGTGCTCCCCAACCGATATATACGGGGAAGCCGGCACCGCTGATCTTCACACCGAGGTCGAAGTCGATGAGGTTGTATTTCTTTGCCAGTTCCCAGTGCGGCAGGGGATTCTCGGGCAGGTCGATGAGCTGTCCGCCCTGTTTTACGACCAGGTTGTCGTCGGCACACGTGCCTTCCGGCACTTCAGGGTAGGGCAGGTTCGGAATCTGCAGCAGGAGCTGCGTGCGTTCTTCCGTTGCCTGCTTCATCTGCTCTTCCAGCTGTGCCGACTGCGCCTTTATCTCCGCCACACGCGCCTTTGCCTGCTCGGCTTCCTCGCGGCGTCCTTCCTTCATCAGTCCTCCGATGCTTTTGGAAATCTGGTTTACCTGTGCCTTCAGTTCATCCACTTGCTGCTGGGCTTCGCGGCGTCGGTTGTCTGCCGCCAGAACAGCATCGATGGCTTCTGCTGCGCCCTTGAAATGTTTCTTCTCCAAGCCGCGGATTACCGCATCCTTGTCATCGAGAATTTGTTTGATTGTAAGCATATAGATATCGTTTTGTTTGTTTTCGGCTTGCAAAGATACAGCAAAAATTTTCTTTTATGTGCAAAACCTGGAAAAAAGATAAAGACGGACATCACCAACAAGTGGGAGATGTCCGTCGTAGGGAGCTAGGTGAGCCTCTTGTCGGATTCGAACCAACGACCCCGAGATTACAAATCACGTGCTCTGGCCAACTGAGCTAAAGAGGCGGGTGGGCAAGCTTACTGTATCGCGCCGCTACAACCAACTACCTTTGCTGCGGTCAAGCCCTGGAGGATTCGAAGGGAGCTGGCCGTACAGCACTTACCCGTATTCATAATGTGTGCAGTCTTGACATCGGAACACATCCCGTGCCTTTCTTGCGGGTGCAAAAGTAGGAAGGTTTTTTGAAACCCGCAAATTTTCGCAGGAAAATCTGCTTCTTCCCGGGTCAGTCGCCTTCTTCTTCCTGCGGCACGGCGTTCTCCTGGAAGTCGCTGGAGGGAAGTCGCTGGATGCTGACGTTCTTCGACTCGGGGGAGATGGTGACGCTGAAGATGGAACCTTCGCCCTCCAGTCCGGGCTGTCCCACTTGCGCCCCCAGGCAGATGGCGTTGGCCGTGGACTTCTCCCGGTTGATGGACATGCCGAGCAATACGCCCATGCGGCGGTCTTCCTCGGCTGCTTTTTCAACAAAGTCTTCCTTGCTGAAAGTGCGCAGGAATACCTCCTGACCGTCTTTCCTGATGTTGATTTCTACACGGTTGTCGTAGAAGTCCGTACCCATTTCGTCACGGACGGTGGGCAGGGAGCTGTCTTCGTAGCGGCGCAGGCTGACAACGAAGGTGTGCTCACTGAGGCGCATTGTGTCGGCATATTGCATGGGACTTGCAGAATGTTCCGTACCCGTGGGAGCTGCCGCAACGTTGTCGAACGGCGTGTCTTGCGGTTGTTCTGCACTTTTCTCTTTGCATGAGGCGAGCATGGCTACACCCGCTGCCAGTAGGATGATATACTGTTTCATGCGGCGAAGTTACACAAAATATGCAGAAGAAACCGCTTGCTTTGGCAAAAAATGCCTAATTTCGCCGCAGTTTATGAAGAAGACACCATTTTTTTTGACGCTTTCTGCGTTCCTTGTGCTTTCCGCAGCCTGTGGAAAACGCGATTCCGCACCGGCTTCCGAGGGTGAGGCTACGCGAGCCGTCCGCCTGGACACGGCCCGCCTTCTTGCCGACCAGATAAGCCGTTCCGCACGGTTGTACACGACGGAATACCAGATTCACAAGATTGTCACTCATAGCGATGAAGCCCGCCTTCGTGGGAATGTGCTCTCGCTGCCTGTCAACGTGGAGGTTTCCACGGGTGACCGAAAAATTGCCATTCCCATTGACGTCACCGTGAAGGCTTATATCGATTTTTCCAGCTTTTCCTCAGAGGACATACGCATCAGCGACGGACGCCTGAGCCTCACGTTACCCGACCCGCGCCTCACGGTGACGGCCTCACGTATCGACAATGCCGGTGTGCGGCAGTATGTGGACCTGACGCGTTCCACCTTTACCGACAGCGAGGTGCTGAACCTCGCCCGTCAGGGGGCAGACAGCGTCGTGAGCCATCTTGACCGTCCCGACCTGCTGCAGACCGCCCGTGAGGGAGCACGCCGTGCCCTGTTGCCGCTGTTGCGTCGCGTGGGATTTCCCCCTGACCGCGTGACGCTTGCCTTCCGCTCCGGCCTGAAGCCCGAGGATTTGACTTTTACCTTAGAAAACACGCCCTATGTCGAGAAATAAGAAACAGTCCCATGCCGAAACGTCCCGCCTGCGTCGCGTGATGGATGCTGTGCAGGCGGCAGGTCTTTTCCTGCTGCGCTACTGGCGCTTGTGGCTGATGTTGGCACTGGTGATTGGCATCGCCCTGCTTGTCCGCAGCCTTCGCGACCACAGCCTTGCCTCCGAGCCCTCAAAAGCCGTTGAGCTGAAGGTGGAGCACACGAAGTCCATCGATGTCACTCCGGAGGAGATACGTGCCGTGCGCAGCATCGGGGAATTTGAGTTCCTGCGCATACAGACGGAGGAACTTGCGGAGCTGAACGAGAGCGGCATCCTTGGCGACAAGCAGATAGCCCGCATCTATACCGGTACGCTGCGCATCGGCTTCGACCTCTCCCGTGTTCCTGACGACTGGTTCGAGGCTCGTGGCGATACGGCTGTCGTCAATGTGCCCCGCCTGCGGCTCCTCGACCCTAATTTCATCGACGAAACGCGTACGCGTGCTTTCTACGAGAAGGGAACGTGGGACGCGGCGTCCCGTGAGCGCCTTTACCGCCTCGCCCGCACGAAGATGATACGGCGCTGCCTCACGCGTGCCAACTTCAATGCGGCACGCCGCAACGCTACCGAGCAGCTCACGCGCATCTTCTTCGACATGGGCTATCGCTTTGTTATTGTGAACTACACCTACTGACGCTGATGAAACCGTTCCGCCTGCTTACATATATAATAATGTGTGCCCTCGTTGCGGGCTGCTCCCACCACGATGACGAGCCCGTGCTTCCCCGCAAGGAGGGACGCCGCACGGTGCTCATCTACCAGTGTGCGCAGAACTCCCTGGGCTACTACAACTACCACCGTCAGGACTCGCTGGAGCTGATGGACGGCCTGCGCTATTTGGACAAGTCCGATCGCCTCCTCGTCTTCACGGACGACGGCAAGGGGGCACCGCGCCTCTATCGTTATATGGCCGGGAAGAAGGAGCCGCAGCTGCTGCGCACGTGGGACGGCCCCGTGGATGCCAGTGACCCGGCAGTCTTGCAGGAAGTCCTCACATGGACACGCGAGCATTTCCCCGCAGCGGAATACGGCCTCGTCCTGTGGAGCCATGCCGACGGCTGGCTTCCCAGCACCAATACCGACTATGCCGCTGTGCGTCCCCGCTCTTTCGGTGTGGACGTGGGGCCTGGTGGCTCGATGGCTTCCGACCGCGATGCCAACGGGCGGCTGGGTACGCAGATGGACATTTCCGCCATGGCGGAGGCCATTGCGGGCAGCGGCCTCCATGCCAAGTATATCTTCTTCGATGCCTGCATGATGCAGACGCTGGAGGTGGCCTATGAGTTGCGTCGCGTCACGGACTACATCGTTGCCTCGCCCATCGCTACGCCCGTCAGCGGTGCTTTCTACACCCACATGCTGCGCAGCGGACTTTTCAGCGACGACCCTGCGGACATCGCGCGTACCTTCTATGCCGACGTGGTGGAGGATGCTGCCGTTGCCCCGCGATATGGCGGCTACGGCCTTGTGGTGTCGTGTCTGAAAACGGAGGGTATGGAGTCTTTGGCTGAGGCCACCCGGCAGGTGTTGCCTTTCGCCTCGCTCATGGGGCACACCTCGCCCGATATGAGCGGTGTACAGAGCTATTATCCCTATGTCTCGTCCTATTTCTACCGTCCCCATGCCTACGATGCGCAGGATGCGATGCGCTGTCTGCTGCCTGAAGCGCAGTATAACGCGTGGTGCGAGGCACTTTCCCGCGTCGTGGTGTACAAGGCTGCCTCTTCGCAGGTGTGGGTGGGTCCGTCATCCTTCACTTATTACACGGTGGATGCTGCGCACACCTGTGGCGTCTCGATGTTTGTGCCGCAGGCACGGTATGCGGACAATGCCGCAAACTGCGCCTTTGGCGACCACAACGAGAATTTCCGCCATACGGCGTGGTACGCCGCCTGCGACTTTGCGCAGACGGGGTGGTAGGTTTTACAGATTCTTTTGGAAAAACTCCGTGATGCGGTGGTAAAGGTGGTTACGCGTGTTGCCACCCATGATGAAGTGGTTGCGGTTTGTATATACCTGCATGTCGAACTGCTTGCCTGTCTGCACGAGGGCTTCCGTGTATTCCGTGCAGTTGCGGAAGTGTACGTTGTCGTCCGCTGTCCCGTGTACGAGGAGCAGGTTGCCGTGCAGCTTCTCCGCACGGCTGATGGGGTTTTCGGAATACCCGGGATTCTCCTGCGGCGTGCGCATATAGCGCTCGGTATATACCGTGTCGTAGTACTTCCAGTTCGTCGGTGCGGCAACGGCGACGCCAGCCTTGAATACGGGGCGGCCTTCCGACATGGACATCAGCGTGTTGAAACCTCCGAAGGACCAGCCCCAGATGCCGATGCGCTCCTTGTCCACGTAGGGTAGGGTGCCGAGGTACAAGGCCGTCTCCACCTGGTCACGGGCTTCCAGCACACCGAGGTTCAGGTACGTGCACTTCTCGAATTCCGCTCCTCTGGCACCCGTGCCGCGACCGTCCACACAGACGAAGATGTAGCCGCGTTCCGCCATGTAGCTTTCAAAAAGTCCGCCACCCGTCTGTCCCATGCGCCATGAGTCCAGCACTTCCTGCGAGCCGGGGCCTCCGTACTGGTACATGATGACGGGATAGCGCTTCGTGGCGTCGAAGTCGCGCGGTTGTACCATCCATCCGTTCAGCGTCACGCCCTCGGAGGTCGTGAATGAGAAGAAGCTCTTCTTTCCGCACACCTTGTCGGTGCGCTCTTTCAGCTGTGCGTTGTCCTCCAGCGTGCGCATCTTCTTGCCGCGTGCGTTGCAGAGCGTTGTGCGGTAGGGGACGGTGAGCGAGGAGTGAACGTGCATGAAGTACTGGAAGTTCTTTGAGAAGATGGCGTCGTTTGTACCTTCTGCCTCTGTGAGCCGCTGCGCATTGCCCTTCTTGTCGCAGACGATGACGCTGCGCTGCATGGGCGTCATGTCCGCAGCCTGGTAGTATGCCTTTTCCGTCTTCGGGTCGTAGCCGTAGAAGTTCGTCACGTCGCAGTCATCGGCAGAAAGCCTTCGCAGCAGCTTGCCGCTGAGGTCGTAGAGGTACAGCTGGTCGTAGCCCGAGCGTCCGCTTGTCATCACGAAGCAGCCGGGATAGAACGTAAGGGCCGTGTAGGCAGACTCGCGCAGGTATTTCCCGTCCTTTTCCTCCAGGATGAGCTTCGCCTCGCCGCTTGCCGCGCTGACCGAATAGAGCTTCATGCAGTCCTGGTGCCGGTTCAGCGTGACGACGGCTACGTGCCCCGCCTCGCTGGTGGTACGGATGCAGGGGATGTAGCCGTCGGCATCCAGCGGAACGTCGAGGGTGCGCGTGGCACCTGTCTCAAGGTCGAAACTCTTCACGCAGACGTCGGAGTTCTTCGCCCCGGCAACGGGGTACTTGTAGTCGTAGCTGCCGGGATATTCGTCGTTGTCCTTTATCTCCGGCCGCTGCCCCTTGTACATCTGCATGGAGTATATGGGCACCTGGCTTTCGTCGTAGCGCACCCAGCAGAGCGACTTCGAGTCCTCCGTCCAGCAGAAGCTGCAGTTCGTCGAAAACTCCTCTTCGTTCACCCAGTCGGGCGTGCCGTTCAGCACGTGGTTGAACAGTCCGTCTGTCGTCACCTGTATCTCCTCGGGCGCTTTGTTGCCGTTCAGGCGCGCGATGAAGAGATTGTTGCCGCGTGCGAAGGCAATGCTCTTGCCGTCAGGCGAGAATACGGGTACCTGTTGCCGGCCGTTGTCGCTCAGGGGAAT
Organism: Alloprevotella sp.; assembly: GCA_017477205.1. The sequence goes on along the minus strand of JAFUXE010000007.1, from coordinate 5,291 downwards.
GAACGTGCCTTCCTTGACATCGTAGATGTAGTGCTGTGCAAGGTACGAGCGGCGGTATATGTAGCTCGTCTCCGTTTGCAGGAGGATGTGGCTTTCGTCGGGCGACATCTCGTAGCCTTCAATCCATTTCAGGGGGAAGGGGCCTTTTGCCGTCCGTGCGTCAAAGAGGACGCCCGCTTCCCCGCCGTTGACGAAGGAACGGCGCACTATCTGCGTGCGGTCGTCGGAAAGCTGCGTGTATGTCTCGCCGTCCTGCATCGGCATCACGCCGTAGATGCGTCGTGCGTAGTACTTTCCGCTTGTGAGGTCTTCCAGGGTAATCTTGTAGTGCTGGGAGAAGGCTGCGAGGCTCATCATGAGCCCGAGCGTCAGGAGGATTTTTCGTTTCATTGTGGATGATGTTTCTTTATTTCTGCGGCGAAGGTAGGAATATTCCGCGAAATGCACTACCTTTGCGAGCAAAAATTGTGTGTTCATGACGAAACATCCAAACATAGGAACGTACGGATTCACGGTGGAACCCTTCTCCGAGGATTTCACAAACCGCATCTCCTGGGCCAACCTGGGGAACCTCATGCTCCGCTGTGCGCAGTACCATGCCGACAGCCACGCCTTCGGCTTCGGCCCCATGAGCAAGGAACGCCTTTCGTGGGTTTTCTCGCGCCTGACGATACAGATGGAGCGTCGTCCTATGACGGGCGAGCATTTCTTCATTTCCACATGGGCCACCGACGTGCAGCGTGGTTTTACGACCCGTCTGTTTGAGGTTGCCGATGCCGATGGCCATGCCTACGGCTGGGGACATAGCATCTGGGCGCTCATAAACCTCGACACGCGAGAGCCCGACGACATGCAGCGCCTCCTTGACAGTGGCTTCCGTAAATGCCTCGTACCCGCCCCCGACTTCCCCCTCACGGGGCAGCCCCGCATCCGTGTGCGTGCGTCGGAGCCCGCAGCCCGTCGCACCGTCCGCTATACCGACCTCGACGTGAACGGCCACCTCAACAGCATACGCTCCATAGACATGCTCCTCGATCTCTTCCCGAAGGACTGCTTCTGCGGCGATGCCCTGCGGCGTGTCGATATGGCATACGCCCACGAGTGTTTTGCCGGTGAGGAAATCGGCTTCTTCTGCGACGACGCCCTCCCCGCAGCCGGAGGCTCCCTTCCGCAGTCTGCCTACAACCTCGAAATGCGACGCTCGGACGGCCAGACCGCGGTCCGTGCCCGCCTGGAGTTCTCGCGCTGAGAAAAGTGCTTAACCACAGATGCCACAGATTTTAACCACTACATACACAGCTTTGGGAACCACGAATAGCACAGATTCTTTTTTACCACGAATAGCACGAATGTCACGAAACTTTGCGGGTATGTAATCCTTCGTGTCTTTCGTGTCCTTCGTGGTTATAAGAACAAAACGCCTTTCGTGCTTCCAAAAGCAGTGTCTGTAGTGGTTCCACAATCTGTGAAATCCCTGGTTAAGAAACCATTCGTGTTAGAAGAATCTGTGGCATCTGTGGTTAAAAAAAGAAGTGCGCACATCCTGAACGTTTCAGGGCGTGCGCACGCTGTTTTTGTTGCCTTCCCTGATGAAGGGAAAGGCTGCGGGGAGACTTCTTCTTAGAAGTTGTAGTAGAGACCGAAGGTCAGAGCCTGGCCGCTGAGGTCAAAGCCAAGGCCGCTCTCTACGCCAACAGCACGGAAAATGGCGTCAGCATCGCGATAGCCCAGGAAACCTACGTGGCTCACGAAGGAGAGCTTGTCCGTCAGGTTTACGGAGAGGCCGGGCTTCAGGCCCACTTCAAAGATGGAGTCGTCATTGGCAAGGTCGCCGTCAGCTTTGTAGTAGCCAAGACCACCGTCCAGGAAGAGGTTCACGGGGCCGAAGTTGGCGAACGTGTAGCGGGCGTAGGGAGCGAGGCCGAAGATGTTCAGGTCCTGACCCTGCTGATACTCGTAGTTGTAACCGATTTCGAGGCCGACAGCCCACTTGTCGCTGAGGTTGTAGCCCACTTCCGGAGCGATGTTGAAGCTCGTGTGGTTGTCGTCCCAGTTGCGCCATGCGCCTACTTCACCGCCCACGTAGAGCTGTGCGTTCATTGCCAGTGCCGATACGGCGAATGCGAATGTCAGAAAAAGTTTCTTCATAACTGTGTGTGTTTTTTGTATGATTAGTTTTACATTGGGGTTGCGCAGTGCGCTTCCCCGTTTTGCGTTGCAAAAGTAGGGATTCAGGGTGACAATCGCCACTTTTTTTAACATTTTCTTCTGCCTTTGCGACGCTGCGAACAGAAAAACCACCCTTTTTTGCAGTCTGTACTTGTCAAATACAGCCCCTATTCGTTGCCAGCGTGTACGTAGGTGCCGATGTTCTCGCCCTCCATGACACGGCGCAGGTTACCCGGAGTATCCATGTCGAAGACGTAGATGGGGAAGTTGTTGTCCTTGGCCATCGTGATGGCGGAGAGGTCCATCACGCGCAGGCCGCGACGCAGCACCTCGTCGTAGGTGATGTCGTCGAACTTCGTTGCCGTCGGGTCGCGTTCGGGGTCTGCCGTGTAAACGCCGTCCACGCGTGTGCCTTTCAGCATCACGTCGGCCTCTATCTCTATGCCTCGCAGCGTGGAGCCCGTGTCCGTCGTGAAGTAGGGGTTTCCCGTGCCGGCAGAGCAGATGACGACCTCACCGTTCTCCAGGGCGTCGATGGCTTTCCATTTGGAATAGAATTCACCGATGGGCTCCATGCGTATGGCCGTCAGCACGCGGCTGCGCACACCGATGGCACCCAGTGCGGAGGAGAGGGCGAGGGAGTTGATGACCGTTGCGCACATGCCCATCTGGTCGCCTTTTACGCGGTCGAAGCCCTTTCCGGCTCCTTGCAGGCCCCGGAAGATGTTGCCGCCACCGATGACGATGCCTATTTGCACGCCCATGTCGTGGATTTCCTTGATTTGTCTTGCGTAGTCGGCAAGGCGCTGTGTGTCGATGCCGTGACCCTGTGCTCCAGCGAGGCTCTCGCCGCTAAGCTTCAGAAGAATGCGATTGTATTTAGTCATATCTATTATATATTATTGTGTGCGGATTCGTGCGCTGCAAATGTAGGAAGTTCTCTTCATACGGGCAAGATGCGGTGGTAGAAAAGCGCCTGCACAAGGCCCCGTACGGCCAGAAATGCCAGCATGGCGACCCACAGCAGGTCGTTGCGGCTGCCAGCTGCGGCCTCGAGCGGCGGGCATTGCAGGAGCAGGAAGAAGGTGAGGCCGCCACAGAACACGCTCAGCAGCATCAGGCGGAACGATGTCGTGCCGATGCAGAGGCCGTCGAAGAGGAAGGTAGCCATGCCGCAGGCAGGGAGCAGGTAGGCATAGGGCAGGTAGGTGCGGGCCGCCTCGCATACGGCGCGGTCGTCCGTGAGCAGGCTGAGGAAGGGAGCACCCCCGACGATGTACACCAGCGTGAAGACTGCCGTGAGCCCCAGCCCCCAGAGGAACAGCCGCTTTGTCAGCAGCAGGAAGCCGCTCCTGTCGCGCGCCCCGCAGAGACTGCCGCCAACGGCCTCCCCCGCATACGCAAAGCCGTCCATCACGTAGGAGAACAGCAGGTAGTATTGCATCAGCAGCGCATTGACGGCAAGCAGCACGTCCCCCTGTGCCGCACCGTACTTCGTGAACCACACCTGCACCGCCACCATGCAGAGGGTGCGGAGGAATAGGGCCCCCTCCCCCCTCCCCCCTCCGGGGGAGGAGTTCAGCTTCGGTGCATATCCTTTCTTAAATATATTATTTGCAAGTATTTTGTACAGGGGGTATCTGGAAGCCTCCCCGCGCGTCTGCGCTTTGTCTCCCTCCGGATGGGGGGACGGAAGGGGGGCTTGGGGGAGGGGGGAGGGGGCCCTGAGGGGGGCCACCCCATACATCGCCACCCCTGCCCACTGCGCCAGCAGCGTGCCTGTGGCAACGCCCTCCACCTTCCAGCCCAGCACGAGGACGAAGAAGAGGGAGAAGGCGATGTTCAGGACGTTCTGCACGATGGCGACCGTCATGGGGAAGCGCGCGTTCTGCTGTCCGAGGTACCAGCCCGCAAAGCAGTAGGTGGAGAGTACGGCAGGGGCACCCCATATCAGGATGCGGAAGTACGTCCGGGCGTGGGCTTCCACCTCCGGTGTGGCATCCATCAGCCAGAAGGAGAAAGCCTCCAGCGGCACTTGCAGCAGGACGAAGGAGAGGGCTATGGCCAGGGCGATGCGCAGCGAGCGGAGCAGGATAGGGGGCAGGGCCTCGTAGTCCTGGGCACCGTAGGTCTGTGCCGTCACGCCGCCAATGCTCATGCGCAGGAAGGCGCAGAGCCAGTACAGCATGTTGAAAATCATGCTGCCCACCGCCACCGCACCGATATACTCCGCACCTCCGAGGTGTCCCGAGATGGCAGCGTCGGCAAGTCCCAGGAGCGGCACCGTCACGTTCTGTGCGATGCTGGGAATGGCTATGCGTAGTATCTTGCGGTTCATGGTATGCGCGGTTTTCGGCGTCTGTGGAGCAGCCAAGCAGCTAGTCGGCATGCAGGTATCGCTCGTCGTATTTTATGTGGAATTCCTGCAACATTCGCTCCAGCTCTTCCGGGAAGGACTCCTTCTTATGGTGTTCCTTTTGCCCTTTTATGTAGTTTACAATCTTCTCCCTCTCATTGATGCCATAGGTGAGAGCGCAGTATTTCTTTGCCCAGCCCTGGAAATGCGGGAAAAGGTCTGCGTGAGCCTTGCAGAAATTGTTTGTTGAGATTTTTATGGTACGCACGAAGTCGGAGACGTTTTGGTCTGCCGGGAGTTCCACGAGCATGTGTATGTGATCAGGCATACCGTTGATGCGCCCCAGCACTCCGCCCTTGTTGCGTACGAGTCCCCAGATATAACGGTACAGCTCCGTCTCATGCTGCTCGTTGATGGTTGGCAGGCTTTCGCGCGTGCGAAATACTATATGGTATATCAGTCTTGTGTAGCTCATATTCTTTTTGTGCGACTCCTTCGGAGACGCGTTGCGGTTGCCGCTGTCCTCTCCCCAGCACGGTCGTGCGTTGCACGACACGAGCGGGGTTAAGCATAATGTGACTGCTCCGCAGTCTACCCGTTGCGGCCATCGTGTGGCATCCTGCTACGCAGTCTGTCTGTAGCGGCCACCGTGCGGCATCCTGCCCCGCAGTCTGCCTGTTGCGGCTATCGTGCGGCATCTTGCCCCGCAGTCTGCCTGTTGCGGCTATCATGTGGCATCTTGCCCCGCAGTCTGCCTGTCGCGGCT
>JAFUXE010000006.1 GCA_017477205.1 Alloprevotella sp. | reverse complement strand
CGCTTACCAAACTTTATCGTGGAATTTGACCCGCAGAAAAAGCATTTTTTGCATCATATTAATAATAAATGCAGCAAAGGTAAGTATTTATCGGCGTTTCCAAAGATTTCACCACTCAAAATGACCAATAAGCCCGATTTCACATAAGGTGCCTCGCTGCAACATACATTTGTGACTTTTGTGATCGCCGTTTTGGGGCGTTTTCCGCCCCGTTTCCCGCCCCGATGCGTCAGGAAGGCGAAGCCCGCCCCGGAAACCCCGAAAGAGTTTTCGCGAAAAAGCACGCAATATATATGATTATCCGCAGTCGTACCGCCAAGCCCCGAAGGGGCGTAAAAGCACAGGCAGGGGTGAAAACCCCTGCTCTGGACGCATATACAAAACCAGAACCCCGAAGGGGTGAAAGAATAATCAAACTATGTTCTGTCGCCCCGTCGGGGCTTATGCACTCATGCCCCATCCATCAGGGGTTTCGCTTCGCTCCACCGCCTGCCTGTGTTCAGTCAGCCCTTCGGGCTTTATTGGTGGTACGATAGCAGATAATCATATATATTTTGCATTACGCGCGCGTATTGTCCTTTCGGGCCACGAAGGAACACGAAGGAATATGTGCGGGGAGGCTTAGTTGCCCTTTACCACTTTCTTCCTGTCCCGGATGAAAACGCCCTGCTGCGGCTCCTGTGTGAGCCTGCGGCCCTGGAGGTCGTAGGTAGCCTGCGAGTGACGAGTGACGAGTGGCGAGCTGATGCCCGTGGGGACCTCCTCGCTGGTCTTTACGAGCGTCCATACGCTGGCGCCCCAGTCGTAGGGCTTCAGCAGGACGTAGGTCCACGAGTTGGGATTCGTGTACCAGCTGTAGGTGCCGCTGCCGTCGATGATGGCCAGCGCCGTATTCCCCTGGTCCGTCGTCACCTCGCGCAGCGTCCATCTGTAGGCATCGCCGAGGCGCACGCGCTCGTCAGCGGCATTGCTGCTGACGTAGGCATAGCTGTCCGTCAGCTTGTTACGCAGGAGGATGGTGCCGTCCCCCGTCTTTTCCACTGCCCACTTGTAGCCGTCGGTTTGCGCCAGCGCCTTGGGCTGGACGACTTTCGAGCTTTTGTTGCCGCATGCGTAGTAGGTCGTGTGGTAGGCATTGTTGATGAGGTAGAAGTAGCCTTCGTCAATGGCCGCCAATACGGACATGCGGTCCATGAGGAGATACTCCTGGTACCGTTCCGTGACGGCGAGGTAGTCCGCCTGCGAGACTTCGCCCTTCGAGAGGGCTTCGCGCGCGGGTGCCATCACTTCGTCGCGGAGGAAGTCCAGGGCTTCCTCCGTGGGCTCGCCTGCCTTGCCGGGCACGGCAGTCTGCAGGATGTGCTCTGCCTTGTCCGCAAGGCCCTGCAGGCGCTCCCTGAAGTCCGTCACCTCCACGATGCGCCAGGTGCCGGGATAGCAGAGCGTGGAGTCCACGTTGCTGGCGGCCTGACCGGAGATGTTGGCATAGAGGTTGAAGCGTCCCGACTTCAGGTTCACGACGCCCGGTATGTAGCTGTTGCCGCCCGCAGGCTTCGTGGCGCGGCGCAGGGTGAGCGTAGTGCCCTGTGCGTCGAAGGTGGCTTCGGCATTCGCCTTGGCTGGCAGCACGACCTGCTGGCCGCTGAGCAGGCTCTTGAGGCGGTAGCCGCCGTCCTGCGGCACGAACTGCCAGAGCTCCTCCGGCTCCGTCTGCTCCGTGTAGTGGATGCGCAGGGAAGCGGCGTCGGCATAGAGCACGGAGCCCTCGTAGTGGTTGCGGAAGAAGGTGGAGGCGCTGACAATCTTGTACGCCTTGCCAGCCTCCGGCAGCGCGATGGGGGCGGCCTTGTACGTGGCGAGCTGGCCTTGCAGCGTCGTCAGCGCCGTTTCGCTTTCCATGTCGGCACGCAGGCCTTCGGCCGCTGTACCCAGGGCGTCGTAGGCGGCCCGGGCGGGATAGCCCACTTCGCCCGGGCGGCTCGCTGCAAGGATGCCTTCAGCCTCTGCCAGTGCCGCTTCGGCAGCCGTCAGCTCGGGAGCTTGTATATAGTGGCGCGCATAGCGTATCTGCTTGGCGTCGAGGATGGCAGCGTGGTGCTGCAGGCGGCTGTAGAAGCTGGCGAAGTCCTTCTTGCCCGTCGGCAGCCATGCCGTCTCGCTCAGGGCGAGCAGGCGGGGATAGAGGCAGTATTCTGCGGCCTCGTTCGTGGGGCAGCTCTCCGTCCAGAGGTTTGCCTGCGTGCCGAGGACGTATTCCTCGCGTCCGCTGACGTTGGCGGCGGGGTTGAAGTTGTACACCTTGTCGATGCTGTTCACGGCTCCGTCGCCGTAGCCGCCGAAGTAGGGCGCGTCGATTTCCATCTTGTCTGGGGAGACCTGCAGCAGGTCGAAGTACATCGGGTACGTAGGCACGGCGATGCTCTGGAAGCCCTTGTCGGCAGCCTGCGAGGTGTAGTTGAGGCTGCGCCATGCCATGATGACGGGCTCGATGGTGAACTTGTTGTTCCAGTTGGAGAGCAGTTCGTCCCAGACGACGACGCGCTTGCCGTATTCGTCGCGCAGGAAAGCGCCCAGCTTCTCCACCAGCCACGGTTGCAGCTGGCCTACGCCCGTCAGGCCCTCGTCCTTCACGCGCTGCTTGCACTCGGCATTGTTCTCCCACGCCGTCGTGGGGCACTCGTCGCCGCCGATGTGGATGAGCTCGTAGGGGAACACCTCCGCCACGTGTCCGAGGACGCACTTCAGGAAGTCGATGACCTCGTCCTTGCCCACGTTGAGAATCTCCGTGCTGACGCCCTTTGCCACGCGCACCTCGTATTCGCGCGTAGGGTCGCAGCTCAGCTCGGGATAGGCGGCGATGGCGGCCACCATGTGGCCGGGCATGTCCACCTCGGGCATGATTTCTATGTTGCGCTCCCTGGCGTAGGCCACGATTTCTCGCAGGTCGTCCAAGGTGTAGTAGCAGCCGCGGCCGTACTCCGTGTCGTCGTAGAACTCAAGGCCGTTCGTGGGGTCGTTGATGGTGAGCGAGCGCTTGCGCACGGCACCCACGGTCGTGAGCTTCGGATACTCGGGAATCTCGATGCGCCATCCCTGGTCGTCCGTCAGGTGCCAGTGGAGGCGGTTCAGCTTGTAGATGGAAGCCACGTCGAGGAGCTTCTTTACCTCCTCCTTGTCGAAGAAGTGGCGCGAGACGTCGAAGTGGAAGCCGCGGTGGCTGAACTTAGGCTCGTCGAACATCGTCAGCGACTCGCACGTCCACGCCTCCTCCGCCTTCAGCTCTTGGCCGAAGATGGCGGGAGGCAGCAGCTGCCGCAGGCTCTGAAGGGCGTAGAAGAAGCCGCCGTAGTCGGAGGCCGTGATGGTGATGCCGCCTCCGCAGCACTCCAGGGTGTAGGCGTCCGCCTTGAAGCCCGTGCCTTCGCACAGGATGATGAGCGGATGCTCGTAGTCCGTCGTGGCCGCTGCCTTCGCATCGCGCTCCACGAGGGGGATGTCGATGCCCGCCGTGCGCTTCAGGTCGTCAGCGAAGCGTGCGGCCAGCAGGCGCGTGGAGTCGCTGAAGAAGGTGATGCCCTCCACCTTGTGCATGTCCAGCGTGCCGCAGTCCGTCAGGCCCACCTCCGTGGGGTAGGGGATGACGGGCACTTCTGGTGCCAGCATGGCGAGGTCCTCCTCTGCGATGAACTCCATCGGGGCGTTCGCGTCGCCCGAGTCGTAGAGTTTCACGTCATTTCCCAGGCCCATGCCGCCCCAGCAGTTTAGGGCCTGCGACGTGTTGGAGTAGGGCGTGATGGTATAATAGCTGCCGCGTGCGTTGAAGCGGAACTTGCTAAGGCTTCCCGGCTTCTGCGATGCGCGGATTTCCGAGCCCTGCGACGTGGCTGCGGCATAGAGCACGAGGCCGAGCTTGTTCGTCAGCGTGTAGCCTGCCGAGGCCGAGCCCTCCACCTTCCACAGCTGCGACTTCATGCCCGTGGGGATGGCCGACTTGCACACCACGCCGTCGCCTTCAGAGGCCACGACGTATGCGCCCTGCGTGAATTTCAGGTAGTACCAGTACGCATTGTCACCGTCGCTGAGCGTGGGCAGTCCTGCCGCCAGCGCTCTTGTCGCCGTCAGTGTCAGGGCGAGCAAAAGGAATAATGTCTTCTTCATAGCCGAAAGTCTATTTTGTTTGTTTCTTTGTCCGTATTTGTATGCCGATACGTCGAAAATGATTCCACGGCAAAGATACGCTTTTCTTTTGTATGTACAAGCAAAGAGGGCGTCGAAAGTGGGGACTGGGTCAGGAAATAGTGCAGAAAAGGGCGAGGGCACAGTCGGCAATCCGGCTGCACCCTCGTCCTTGCTGTACGTTGAATGTCTGCGGCTACAGGTTCTTGAAGTTGGCAGGGAAACCATAGACGGTGACGCGGAGGACGCGGTGCTTGCGAAAAAACCTTCAAAAAAAGTCACGCGCACGCGCGTGTACGATAATATTATTGTATATTTGCACGCTATTTGTGGCAAGAAACAAAAAACGAAACGTTATATATGGAAGAATTAGAGAAGAAAGGCGCGGACTATTCCGCCAGTAACATCCAGGTGCTGGAAGGCCTCGAGGCCGTCAGAAAGCGCCCCGCCATGTACATCGGCGACATCAGTGAGAAGGGTCTGCACCACCTGGTTTACGAAACCGTGGACAACAGTATCGACGAGGCACTTGCAGGATTCTGCACGCACATCGAAGTGACCGTCTGCGAGGACAACAGCATCATCGTGGAGGACAACGGACGCGGCATCCCCGTGGACGAGCATCCGAAGGAGCACCGCTCCGCACTGGAAGTGGTGATGACGGTGCTGCACGCAGGCGGTAAGTTCGACAAGGGCAGCTACAAGGTCAGCGGCGGCCTGCACGGCGTAGGCGTCAGCTGCGTGAACGCGCTGTCCAAGCACATGACATCGCAGGTGTTCCGCGACGGAAAAATCTACCAGCAGGAATACGAGAAGGGCAAGCCCCTCTGCAGCGTGAAAGTGGTCGGTGAGACGGAGCTGCGCGGTACGCGCCAGCAGTTCTGGCCGGACGACAGCATCTTCACCGTCACGCGCTACAACTACGATACGCTGGCCAACCGCATGCGCGAGCTGGCGTTCCTGAACGCGGGGCTCACCATCACGCTGACGGACCTGCGCCGCGACGAGTTCCATCCCGAGACGGAGGACGAGGAATGGAAGCCCCGCAAGGAGGTGTTCTATTCCGAGCAGGGACTGCCCGAGTTCGTACGCTACATCGACTCCAGCCGCGTACACCTCTTCGACGACGTGATACAAATCACGACGAACAAGAACGGCCTGCCCATCGACGTGGCCATCATGTACAACACCAGCTACAGCGAGAACGTCCACAGCTACGTCAACAACATCAACACCATCGAGGGCGGTACGCACCTCGTGGGCTTCCGCCAGGCGCTGACGCGCGTGCTGAAGAAGTACGCCGAGCAGACGGCACAGAAGCAGATTGAGAAGGCAAAGATAGAAATCAGCGGCGAGGACTTCCGCGAGGGCCTCACGGCCGTCATCAGCGTGAAGGTGGCCGAGCCGCAGTTCGAGGGACAGACGAAGACGAAGCTCGGAAACTCCGAGGTGACGGGTGCCGTCAACCAGGCCGTCGGCGAAGCCCTGACGAACTACCTCGAGGAGCATCCGAAGGAGGCGAAGCTCATCGTGGACAAGGTCATCCTGGCCGCCACGGCGCGCATCGCCGCCCGCAAGGCGCGCGAAAGCGTACAGCGCAAGAGCCCCATGAGCGGAGGCGGACTGCCCGGCAAGCTGGCGGACTGCTCCAGCAAGGACCCGGCAGAGTGTGAGCTCTTCCTCGTGGAGGGTGACTCCGCAGGCGGCTCCGCAAAGAGCGCACGCTCGCGTGCCACGCAGGCCATACTGCCGTTGCGCGGTAAAATCCTGAATGTGGAGAAAGCCATGTGGCACAAGGCCTTCGAGAGCGATGAGGTGAACAACATCATCCAGGCGCTCGGCATACGCTTCGGCCTGGGTGAGGACAGCAAGGAGGCAAACCTCGAGAAGCTCCGCTACCACAAAATCATCATCATGGCCGATGCCGACGTTGACGGACAGCACATCGCCACGCTCATCATGACGCTCTTCTACCGCTACATGCCGCAGCTCATCGAGGACGGCTACCTCTACATCGCCATGCCGCCCCTCTACCGCTGCCGCACGAAGAAGGGAAAGACGGAGGAATACTGCTACGACGAGGCCGCACGCCTGCGCTTCATTCAGGAGTACGGCGACGGCTCCGAGGACAACATCACCACGACGCGCTACAAAGGTCTGGGCGAGATGAACCCCGAGCAGCTCTGGGAAACCACGATGGATCCCGAGAAGCGCCTCCTCAAGCAGGTGAGCCTCGAAAACGCCTCGAATGCGGACTACGTGTTCTCCATGCTGATGGGCGAGGACGTGGGACCGCGCCGCGAGTTCATCGAGAAGAACGCCACCTACGCTAACATCGACGCATAAGGAAAACCTCATAGCCAACAAGACATGGACTCCCAGACCATACGCCTGCTGGAACAGGGCGTGGCGCGCCGCGAAATGCAGAAGCGCCAGCATCCGCTGCGCGTACTGTTCTGGGAGTGTACGTTGCGCTGCAACCTGCGCTGCCGCCATTGTGGCAGTGCATGCCTGCCCGAGGAGAAGCGCCGCGACATGCCCTTCGGGGACTTCGCGTCCGTCCTGGACAGCGTGGCGCGCCACACCGACCCGAACTACGTGGACGTTTACACCGTGGGCGGCGAGCCGCTCGTACGCCCCGACCTCCTCGACTGCGGTCGCGAGATACGGCGGCGCGGCTTCCACTGGGGCTTCGTCACAAACGGCATGCTGCTTGACCGCGACATGCTCGCTCGCTGCATCGAAGCCGGGCTGGAAGCCATCTCCGTCAGCCTGGACGGACTGGAGGACAGCCACAACTGGATGCGCGGACATGGGGACAGCTTTCGCCGTGCCCTGCAAGCCATCCACCTGCTGACCTACACGAAAGGCATCGTCTGGGACGTCATCACCTGCGTGAACCGCCGCAACATCAGCGAGCTGCCACGCATGCGGGAGATGTTGCGACGCATGGGTGTGGAGCATTGGCGCATTGCCACCGTGTTCCCCTCCGGACGCGCCAAGGACGACGCGGATATGCGCCTCACGACGGAGGAATACCGCCGCGTGCTGGACTTCGTGGCAGAATGTCGCCGCGAGCCGCAGGGCATGGACACCTACTACAGCTGTGAGGGCTTCCTCGGAGACTACGAAGGGCGCGTCAGGAACCATCCCTACCGCTGCCATGCGGGCCTGACGGTGGCCTCCGTGCTGGCGGACGGCAGCATCTCCGGATGCCTGAGCGTGCGCAGTCGCTTCGACCAGGGCAACATCTACCGCGACGACTTCTGGGACGTATGGCAGAACCGCTTCCAGCCCTTCCGTGACCGCAGCTGGATGCGGCAGGACGCACCCTGCGCAGACTGCAAGGTGTTCCGCTACTGCGAAGGCAACGGCTTCCACCTGCGCGACGATGACGGCACGCTCACCCTCTGCAACTACCGCCTCCTCAACGGAGAATGCGGCGAAGCTTGATACATAGAACACCATTCCCAAACCAACAGCAACCATGAAACTGAAGAAAGTACACCTTGCCACGCTGAGCCTCTTCGTGATTACCTCATGCGGTTGCTCACGCGAGAACGACGAGCCGGATCTCTACGGCCCGCCACCTACGCCCATAGAAGAGGACGAACCCATCCGCCTGCTCTATGGCGTGCCGCCACGGGAACCCGTGCGCCGTATGGAAACGCCGCAGGAGACTCCCCAGCCGAAGGAAGAACTCTCCTCCGAAGCCAGCTTCACGCCCGACGCGAATGCCGGCGACTGGAACTACCTCCGCAGCATCGTTCCTGAGGAGATATAGCTATATTTTCCCCGCACAAGGCGGCATCAGGCAAAGCAAACGAGAAAGGTCGGCATAAAAGCCGACCTTTCTGTGTAAGTATGTCCCAAAACGGATCGGGACGGGGAGCAGGAAAAAGCGCGATGCCTTATGCCACGCCGAGTTCGTGGAGAACGAGCCACGTCATGTAGCCCAGGAACAGAAGCGTGAGCAGGGCACCCTCCCAGCGGCTCACCTCGTGCTTCGTGAACGACAGGCCCCATACCAGCAGCATGGAGCACATCATCGTGACGAGGTCAAGGGTTGTGATGCCGGCTGCGGACATAGGGGCGACGAGACCTGTGACGCCGATGACGAAGAATACATTGAATACGCAGGAGCCTATGACGTTGCCAAGGGCTATTCCCGCCTGCCCCTTGCGGGCAGCGGTGACGCTCGTGGCCAGCTCGGGCAGGGATGTCCCGGCAGCGGCGATGGTGAGGCCGACGATGGCCTCGCTCACTCCGAGGCTACGTGCAATGTCCGTGGCCCCATAGACGAAGAGACGGCTTCCGACGACAAGGCATCCCATGCCGACGACGAGCCATGCGAGGCACCAGACAAGGCTTCGCACGGGAGCCGCAGAGGCATCCTCCACCTCGATATGCTTGGTGCGGGCCATGCGCAACGCGCGCAGCATATAGACAGCAAACACGCAGACGAGCAGCAGGGCATCCAGGCGTGAAACGTGGCCGTCGAAGGACATGGCGGCAAGCATGGCGCAGGCCATAACGGAGAAGGGAAGGTCGCCCATGACCGTACTGTGCTCCACGCGGATGGGGGCAACGAGGGCGGCAAGGCCCACGATGAGCAGGGCGTTAAAGATGTTGCTGCCCACGACGTTGCCCAGTGCAATGTCGGCACTGCCCTCAAGGGCGGCGACAAAGCTCACGCAAAACTCGGGCAGGCTGGTGCCGAAGCCCACGATGGTCAGGCCGATGATGATTTCGGGAACACGGAAACGGCGTGCGAGGGCACCCGCACCGTCAGTGAAGCGGTCTGCCCCCCAGCCGATGGCCACAAGGCCGATGATGATGTAGAGTATGCTCATGTCGTTAGTGGTATGTGTATGTTCTGATTAGGAAACCTTTTATTTTAGGAGTTTGTATTTCCCCGCAGCAAGGCCCACTCTTTCTTCCGCCACGAGGCGCTTCAGGGTGCTGGATATCTCCGTGGAGGCGAAGCCGCTCAAGCGGAATTCATCGATGGCATGGAGACGGCCGTCAGCGAGGATGTCAAGGATGCGTTCCTGCAAGTCGTGCGTGGCAGGATGCGGCTTGCGCTCCAGACACACGTCGCAGATGCCGCAGTCCTTTTCCGTGTCACCGAAGTATCGTTGCATGAAGGCGCTGCGGCACATGTCGTGGTTCGTGGCATATTCCAGGACGGCCGCGATGCGCTGCTTGTAGTCTTTGAGGCGGTCCTCGTAGATGTCACGTCCCAGTTCCAGGTCGCTGCCCTGTTCGCGGCCGGTCATGAAGGTGACGACGGGTGTCCGGCGGCGGGGTATATAGTTTACGATGTGCGAGTGCGAAAGGGCAGCCAGTGCCTCGAAAACGTCCCGCTCCGTCAGGCCGATGAGGGCGGCGATGCGTTTCTCCTCGATATATACGTAGTCGGAAAACAGGCCTGCATAGATGCGCAGCATGGCCTGAATGACCTTGTCCTCGTTCTCGGAAACCATGTGGAGACGGTAGAGTTCGTCGCGGCGTACGGTGAACGTAAGGCGCGAGGCATACTCCGCATTCTCCTCAAAGTGTATGTAGCCGGCCCGCGTGAGGATGTTCAGTGCGCTGACGACGGGAATGGGAAAGTAGTGGTAGTTGCGGCAGAACTGTCCCAGGTCGAAGGCAAAGCGGGCGTTGCGTCCGGCACCTATGGCTATCTGGAAAAAGTACCCTAGGCGGTCATAGACTTTGCGGATATACGCTTTCTCAGGGAAAATATCGGGCATGCGCCGCCGTATCGTGGCGGCATCCCTCTTGGCGTACAGCATGACGGCGTAGGCACGCCGGCCGTCGCGCCCGGCACGCCCGGCTTCCTGAAAGTAAGCTTCGAGACTGTCGGGAAGGTCCATGTGGAGCACCAGGCGCACATCGGCTTTGTCAATGCCCATGCCGAAGGCGTTCGTCGCCACGATGATGCGCACCTCGCCCTCCTGCCACCGCCGTTGGCGCTCGTCCTTCTCAAAGCTGGGGAGTCCAGCGTGGTAGTACAGTGCCGTTTCGCCGTCGGCTACGAGGTCACGGGCAAGGTCGCGGCATCCTGCGCGGCTGCGCGTGTAGATGATTGTAGAGCCGGGGACGCTGCGGAGGATGTGGAGCAATTCGCCGTATTTGTCCTCCGTCTGTCGTACGACGTAGGAGAGGTTGTCCCTCTGAAAGGACATCTTGAAGACCTCGAAGGGTGCATCCTCTGGTGTCCGCTGCAGGCTGTGCTGTATGTCCTTTACGACGCGCGGCGTTGCCGTTGCCGTCAGTGCCAGCACGGGAGCCTCTGGGACAAACGCGCGCAGCGTGCGGATTTCCAGATAGGAGGGTCGGAAGTCGTGGCCCCACTGTGAAATGCAGTGCGCCTCGTCCACGGTGATGAGGCTGACGCGCATGTGGCTCACCTTCTTCTGGAACAGGCTTGAGCCGAGGCGTTCGGGGGAGACGTAGAGCAGTTTGTTGCCGCCCAGCACGCAGTTGTCCAGATGGCGCGATACCTCGTCCTGCGTCTGGCCGCTGTATATCGCACATGCGGGGATGCCGCGCTGTCTCAGTGCTTGTACCTGGTCCTTCATCAGGGCGACGAGGGGCGTGATGACGATACAGACGCCGTCCAGCGCCATGGCGGGAACCTGGAACGTGAGGCTTTTGCCGCCGCCTGTAGGCATGAGGCCGAGCGTGTCATGCCCGGCCAGGATGCTGCGGATGATGTCTGGCTGAATGCTGCGGAAGCTATCGTATCCCCAATACTCGTGCAGGATAGACAAAAGCTTTTCTTCCCCAACTGCTTCCATAAACCAAGAAAAGCTATTCGCAGGGCTTGATGCCGATGATTTGCAACTGCACCTCGCCGCGCTTGTGCGTGTTTTCCTCCACGCTGTAGCAGATGTCAAAGGCCTGCCGTGTCTTGATGTACCGCGCCTGTGAGCTCTGCCCGAAAGCAATGCCGTTCATGACCGTATTGCTCTTGTTGTCAACCAATTCCAACTTGATGTGCTCCTGTCCGCGCCCCACGACCTTGCTTGTTCCGTAGTCATAGACGCGGCGTGTGCAGAAGACGGGGCGCTCGTTCTCGGGGCCGAAGGGTGCAAAGCGCCGCAGCTGGCGGTAGAAGTCGAACGTCACGTCGGAGAAATCCAGGAAGCCGTCAATGGGCTGCGTGGCTTCCGTTTGCTCATCCAAAATGTGCTCCTCCACGTAGCGCTCAAAGCGGCGCGAGAACTCTTCTACGTGTTCCACGCGCATGGAAAGCCCGGCCGCGTAGGTGTGGCCTCCGAAGTTCTCCAGCAGGTCGCCGCACGACTGCACGGCCTTGTAAACGTCAAAGCCGCTCACGCTGCGTGCCGAGCCTGTCGCCATGCCTTCGTTCTCCGTCAGCACGACGACGGGGCGATAGTACTGTTCCGTCAGGCGCGAGGCCACGATACCGATGACGCCCTTGTGCCATTCGGGGTTGTAGCATACGATGGCGCGCTTCTGTTCCAGATTGGGCATGCGGCGTACGCGATCAATGGCGTCCTCCGTCATCTGCTTGTCCAAATCCTTGCGCGCCTCGTTGTAGAGGTTTATGCGTCCCGCCATCTCCAGTGCCACGGCATAGTCCTTTTCCACCAACAGCATGACGGCTTCGCGACCGTTCTGCACGCGCCCCGAAGCATTGATGCGCGGGCCGATGCGGAAGATGATGTCGTTCAGCGTCAGCTCACGCTCGCCAAGGCCGCACACCTCAATGATGGCCTGCAGACCCGTGGAAGGATTGGAGTTCAAGCAGCGCAGGCCGTGCCATGCCAAGATGCGGTTTTCGCCCATGATGGGCACGATGTCCGCCGCAATGCTCACGGCACACAAGTCCAGCAGTTCCACCAGGCGGTTGAACTCTATTCCGTTGCTGATGGCGAATGCCTGCATCAGTTTGAAGCCTACACCGCAGCCAGAGAGATGTTCGTAGGGATAGCTGTTGTCGCGACGCTTTGGGTTCAGAATGGCTACGGCTGGCGGCAGCACGTCGTCGGGCACGTGGTGGTCGCAGATGATGAAGTCTATACCCTGTTCCTTCGCGTAGGTCACCTCCTCCACGGCCTTGATGCCGCAGTCCAGGACGATGATGAGCTTCACGCCCGACTGCCGCGCATAGTCAATACCCTTCATGGATATGCCGTAGCCTTCCTCGTAGCGGTCGGGGATGTAGGTGTCGATGTTGGAATAATACTGAGAGAGGAACTTATAGACCAAGGCCACCGCCGTGCAGCCGTCAACGTCGTAGTCGCCATAGACGAGGATGCGCTCCTTGTGGCCCAGTGCGCGGTTGAGGCGTTCCACGGCCTTCGCCATGTCGTCCATGAGGAAGGGATCGTGCAGGTCGGACAGCTGCGGGCGGAAGAACCGGCGCACCTCGCTGCTTGTCGTGAGTCCGCGCTCAATGAGCAGCTTCGTCAGTGCCGGATGCAGATGTGTCTCCTCTGCCATGCGCTGTGCCGCCGCCGCCTGAAGCGGTGTGGGTGCCTCGTATGTCCACCTGTATTCCATGTTTCTTTCGCCTTTGAGCCCGCTAAAGTACGAAGAATCTTCCGAAGCACATCCTTCGGAGCGAAAAAATTTCAATTTTAAGTCCCGAATGCTTACTTTTGCGCTCATGCTGACAAAGAGCCGCGCCATTGTTTTGGGCACCGTGAAGTACGGCGACAACGCCGTGATAGCGCACCTGCTGACAGAAGAGGAGGGGTGCCGGAGCTTTGTCGTGCGCATTCCCAAGACGAGGCGGAGTGCCGGGACGTACCGCCTTCTGCAGCCCCTGGCACTTGTCGAGACGGAGTGGGACGAGCGCGGCTGCGAACAGCTTGCGCACCCGCGCTATATACGTATTAACACCCCCTACGTTACGATTCCCGTCGAACCAGGGAAGACGGCTGTCGTCCTTTTCCTGGCGGAGTTCCTGCACCACGCCCTTGCGGGCGAGCCTCCCTCGCGCGAGCTTTTTGAATATGTCTGGCGTTCGCTGTGCTGGTTTGACGAGGCGGCGCGGCACTATGCAAACTTCCACCTTGTATTCCTCCTGCGCCTGTCCCGTTTTCTGGGCTTCTTCCCCGGCATTCGCACGTATGTCCCTGGCGCGGTGTTCGACCTCCAGAGCAGTACGTTCTGCACCACGCTGCCGTCGCATCCCCACTATCTTTTGGCAGAAGACGCCGCACACCTTCCCACCCTGATGCGCCTGCGCTACGACACGATGCACCTTTTCCGTTTCAGTGGTACCGAGCGCAGCCGTCTGTTGGGACTCATCGTGGAATACTACCGCCTCCACATTCCTGCTTTTCCCGAGTTGAAGTCGCTCAGCGTCCTGCGCGATGTCTTCGGCTAACCCGTTGTTTCGCCATCATCTTACAGCATTCTGTGCTTGCGGAGCTCCGTGACGGTTTGCTCCAGTTCGTCGTACCACGCCTGGCCAAAACGGCGGATGAGCGGCTCGCGGAGGAAGCGGTAGAGGGGAAGCTTGAGTTGTCGGCCAAGGAGGCGTGCGGACTGGCAGATGTCCCAGCGGTGGTAGTTGAGGCCGACAAGGCCTCCCGCAAAGCGCTTTTCGCGAATAGGGTAGAGGGCGCAGGAGATGGGTTTGTCCCAGCGGATGCGCTTTTGCCGGAAGGCGCGGTCGGAGGCGCAGAGGCAACAGCCCGTGCCGTCGTGGCAGGCAAAGATGCAGTCGCGACCGCCTACGATGCTTGTCACGAGCTCTCCCGTCTTGTCCACGTAAGCCATGCCCTGCTCGTCCACGACGGCACGGGCCTCAGCCGTAAGTTCTTCGCGGATGGAGGGATAAACATGTTCCATCTCGCTGACTTCCTCCAACGTCACGGGAGCTCCGGCGTCGCCTTCCACGCAGCATTGCCCACGGCACTGGCTGAGGTCGCAGCAGAAGTTTTCAGTCAGGATTTCAGTGGAGAGAATGACGTTCCCCACCTGGAGCATCGGGGGTAGTTGGGGAGAAGGTTTCACCATTGTATGGGTTGTTCGCCGTGGCGGATGAGATAGTCATTGCAAAGCGTGAAGTGGTGGTTGCCGAAAAATCCCCGGTAGGCAGAAAGGGGCGAGGGATGTGCGGACTGCAACACGAGGTGCCGCGTGCGGTCGATGAAGGCACCCTTGCGCTGGGCATAGCCGCCCCAGAGGAGGAATACGAGGTGGTCACGCTGTTCGGCAAGACAGCGTACGGCGGCATCCGTGAAGCGTTCCCAGCCGCGTCCCTGGTGGCTGCCTGCCTGATGGGCGCGAACGGTGAGCGTGGCATTGAGGAGCAGCACGCCCTGCTGTGCCCAGCGTCGCAGGCTTCCCGAGGCGGGAGCAGGACGGCCGAGGTCGCCCTCTATCTCCTTGAAGATGTTTTGCAACGAAGGGGGAAAGGCCACGCCGTCGGCTACGGAGAAGCAGAGTCCTTCGGCCTGTCCCGGTTCATGATAGGGATCCTGACCGAGAATGACGACGCGCACGCGGTCGAAGGGGCAGAGGTCGAAGGCGTTGAAGATTTTGCCTGCAGGCGGATAGCACGGTCCTGCGGCATACTCGCGGCGCACAAAGTCCGCAAGATCTGCGAAATAGGGGGCATCAAATTCTGTTTGCAGACGCGATGCCCATGAGGATTCAATTCTTACTTTCATTGTGGGTACAAAGGTAATGGTTTCTTGCACAAGTGGGATGCGCGAAGCGTTAAAAAAGTGGCAAAGTGGCGGAAAATTTTTGTTTCCACTAACTTTAAACTATCTTCGCAGCCCGAATGTCTCCAATAAAAAGAGGCGACAAAGGCATATTCAAAAACTAACAAATATGATATCTATGAAAAAGATCTGTGGATTATTCCTGTTCGTACTGCTTGCAGTACAATCCCTTGCCATTCCCCCGCGTCGCGCGGCTTATCCCGTGGTGCAGAGCGACGGTACAACCCTCATGGTGATGAAGTACGGCGACGGCCACCTGGCCTTCTATGCCACCCTGGACGGCCTTACCCTCCAGCGCAACGAGGCTGGTGACCTCTGCTACGCCCGCCTGGAGAACGGACGCGCCGTTTCCACTGGCCGCATTGCCCACGAAGCTTCCCTGCGCAGTGCAGAAGAAAAGGAATTCGTGCGCGCAGGCGTGTTACGCGTGCAAGATGCTGCCGCACAGCGCATGACGCTGCGCCGTGCTGCCCCTAACCGCGCCATCAGCGCGTCCACGACGGATGGATTGGGAAGTTACGGGAAGAGTGGCGCAGGCGCCGTGAACAGCATCGGCAACTATACGATTCCCGTCCTGATGGTACAGTTCAAGGACGTGAAGTTCAAGTCCACGACGACGGCGGCCAAGATGACACGCTTCTACAACACCGAGGGCTACCGCGAAGAGAGCAAATGCGTGGGTAGCGTGCGCGACTACTTCAAGAGCCAGAGCAACGGCCTCTTTGTCCCGACGTTTGAAATCGTCGGCACCGTGACGATGCCCCAGAATGTTTCCTACTATGGCGGCAACGTGACCGACCGCTCTTCGTATTGGTACGGCTACGACAAGGGCCTTTGCGACGACAACTACTTCGTTGTGGATGCCGTTCAGCTGGCGCAGTCGCAGGGCGTTGACTTTTCCAAATATGCCGTGAACGGCAACGTTCCCCTCATTAGCATTCTCTATGCCGGCTATGGCGAGGCTACGGGCTCCATGACGAGTCAGGAGGAAAACACGATCTGGCCTTGCGAGTACGACATCGACCAGAGTATTGGCGGTGTGCATTTCAACAGTTTCTTCGTCGGCAACGAGCTATACTATGACGGTACCCTGATGGGCATGGGCACCTTCTGTCACGAGTTCGGCCACGCCCTCGGCCTGCCGGACTTCTATGTTACGGACTATAGCTATACGGACACGGAGCCCGTGGGCGAATGGAGCATCATGGACATGGGCTCCTACGTACAGGATGCCCGCGCCCCGATGGGCTATACGGCCTATGAGCGCAGCTATCTCGGCTGGCTCGACATACCCGAGCTGACAACGGCTGAGCCCGTCACGCTGGACAGCTACGATGACTTTGCAGCGGGGACGGGGACGCCTGCCCGCCTGTTGCGCAATCCCAGTAACAACAAGGAATACTTCATCTTTGAAAACCACCAGCCCGGCACGTGGTATCCCTCCAGCTATGGCAGTGGCATGCTCGTCATGCGCATTGCCTACGACAAGAACGCCTGGGAGGAGAACACGCTGAACAACACGAAGTCGCGCCAGCGCATCAAGCTGATTACCGCCAACGGCAGCAATCCTTCGCCCGATGGTTCCAGTGCGCGGGAGCTCTTCTCCTACAACGGAACCGCCGTTGACGTGGCCTCGTGGTCGCTCTACAACGGCAGCAAGCTCGAGAAGCCTTTCTACCAGATTACGAACAAGAACGGAAAAATCACCTTCAACTTCCTGGAGCAGACCTTCAACAAGAAGGAGATTGGCGACACCATCCGCCGCGACAGCCT
Organism: Alloprevotella sp.; assembly: GCA_017477205.1. The sequence goes on along the minus strand of JAFUXE010000006.1, from coordinate 153,979 downwards.
CGTCTTCGTCGTTCAATCGGAGACGGACGTATTCCTTGTGGCCAAGGAGAGCGGCCACTACAAGGAAATCGTCAACGTGCCGGAGGCCGTGATGGAGGACAACCAGACCTTCCGCGTTGTCGGCATTGCCGAGGGTGCCTTCGCTGACTGCACCGAGCTGACGGGCGTCACGCTGCCCAAGACCATCGACTACATTGCCGAGAATGCCTTCACGGGAGCAACGGCACTGGAATGGATTGTGGTGGACGAGAAGAACCGTACCTACCGTGTGGACGGCGGTGCTCTGGAGGAGAAGATTCCGACCGAGGAACCCACCTCGGCAGCGAAAGCCGTCAGCACGAAGTCCGAGGAACGCGTGCTGTTCGACTTTGCAGCAAATCCCTGGGGACTTCCCGTCTCCTCAACGAGCAGCGCGAGTGCCGGTACGCTGACGCAGCCCCTCACGGTGGACAATGTTGTCATGACGGCACAAAGCGGTTCCACACCGACGCGCATGTGGAAAGGCACCTCCAGCACCGACCTCCGTGTGTACAAGAGCGGTGGTGCGCTGACTTTCACCACGACAGACGGTGCGCTCATCACGGCCATCAACGTCACGGCCTCCAAGTGGGACATGACGGCTGACGCCGGTACGCTGGACGGAAAGACGTGGACGGGCGAGGAACCGAGTGTCACCTTCACGGCACAGGGCACCTGCACCATCTCGCAGATTGAGCTGACCGTTGCCAATGCTACCGAGGAGAATGCTTCGTGGAGGGTTATCCTCTATCCCGCTGCCGGTGAAGACTCCTGCGCATTGGACACGAACGTCGTGGAAATCTACCAGCACGCCTTTGAAGACACGCGCCTTGCTGCCATCACGCTGCCTGCAAGCCTTTGCTCCCTGGGAGTCGGCGCCCTCAGCACACCGACGCTGCAGCGCATCACGGCACTCGGGGCAACACCTGCTGAATGCCTCGGCGACCCCTTTGCCAAGGTGGACAAGAAGACCTGCGTCCTTGAAGTTCCCGCTGGCAGCGAGGAGCTCTATCAGGCGGCTCCCTACTGGAGGGACTTCATCTTGCCGACAGGCATCAGCGCCATTATACAATCTGGCAATTCACCGTCTGGCCATTGCTACGACCTGCAAGGGCGCAAATTGTCAAATGGGAAATTGTCCAATGGCAGGATGAAGGGTGTCTATATCCAGAACGGCAAGAAGGTCGTTCGCTAATAATATATATTTATTGTGTACAGAATGAAAAAGCTTATTCTTCTCTTCGCTCTTCTGGTCAGCCTGCTTCCGGCAGCCGCCGTGCCGCCTCTTGACGAAGCCTTCCCGATGACCCAGAGCGACGGTAGCGTCATCATGGTGAAACTCTTCGGAGAATGGCGCACCGAATTCTACATTACGACGGACGGGCAAGTCCTCGTCCGCGACAAGAACAAGGACCTCTGCTACGCCCGCTTGGAGGACGGCAAGCTCGTCTCCACGGGTCTCATGGCGCACGAGAAGGAACTGCGAACCCAGGAGGAACGCGACTTCGTCGTTCGCAATACGCTCACGCCGAGCCTCGCAGCTACGACCGTCACGCCCATGCACCCCGCTACGGGACGCCATGCACCGCGCCGTGTCATCCAGGCCTCCACGTCCGACGGCCTGGGGCAGTATGGCGTGCGCAGCCTCGGTGCTGTCCCCAGCCTTGGCGAAGTCGTCATCCCTGTCATCATGGTGGAATTCTCCGACGTAAAGTTCCAGAGCTATTCCACGATTGAAAAGATGAACCGCTTCTACAACGAGGAGGGCTATGCCGACGAGAGCGGCTGCGTGGGTAGCGTACGCGACTACTTCATCGCCCAGAGCGGCGGCCTTTTCCGCCCGCGCTTTGAAGTGGTCTCCAAACTCTCCCTCTCGCGAACGGCCGCCTATTACGGCAACAACGACAACACACGCGGCTACGTGGAGGTGGTGCGCGACGCCATGGCGGCCGCCACACGCCTGGGCGTGAAGTGGACAAACTACGTGCAGGACGGCGCCGTACCCCTCGTCGCCGTGCTCTATGCGGGCGAAGGCGAGGCTACGGGTGGCGGCGACGACACCCTCTGGCCTTGTGAGTACGACGTGAACACGACGATGAGCGGAGTCCACGTGAATTCCCTCTTCATCGGTAACGAGATGGCCCACGACGGCACCATCATGGGTATGGGCACCTTCTGCCACGAGTTCGGCCATGCCCTCGGCCTGCCGGACTTCTACGTCACGGACTACGGACACAATGCCACCACGATGGGCCGCTGGGACATCATGTGCTCCGGTAGCTACCTGCCCGACAGCCACGCCCGTGCGCCCATCGGCTACACGGCTTACGAGCGGAGCTACATGGGATGGCTCGACATTCCCGAGCTGACCGAGGCGGACAACATCGTCCTTGGCCCCTATGGCTCTGAGGACATGCCCCATGCCGTCCTCATCCGCAGCAACCGCGACGAGCGCGAATACTTCATCCTTGAGCACCGTGCCCCCGGCACGTGGTATCCCAGCAGCTTCGGCTCCGGTCTCTTTGTGTCCCATGTCACCTACGATGCCAGTGCCTGGCGCTACAACAACCTGAACAACAATGCGGACTACCTCCGCATGACCTACCTCTCTGCCAGCGGCAGCAAGTCCGGGGGCAATGCCTCCGAGCTCTTCCCCGGCACCTCGAATGCCAAGACCAGCATCACGACTACCACGACGCCGGCCCTGGCTCTCTCCAACGGCAGCCGCCTTGACAAGCCCGTCTATAACATTACGCGCGAGAAGGACGGCACCGTATCCTTCAGCTATCTCGACCCCGACTTCGTGGGTCGCACCGTCGGTGACGTCGTGGAGGCTGGCGGCATCTCCTACCGCTTCGTTACGAAGGCGCAGGTGGAGGTGAAACCCCGCGAGGACGGCAGTGCCTACAGCGGCGACCTCACCATCCCCGAGGCCTACGTGGACAATACCCACCGCTACACCGTAGCCGGTGTCGGCAGCGAGGCCTTTGCCGACTGTCCGCAGCTCACGTCGCTCACGCTGCCCACTACGCTCCGCAGCGTGGCTCCCGACGCCTTCCGCCGCAGCCCCGCCCTGCAGAGCGTCAGCATCAGTGGCGAGAACGACCGTTTCGTCACCCTTGACGGCGTGCTCTATACCAACAGCATCATGGTCACTGACCCCGGTACTGCCGTCACGCCCGTCGTGGAGGACAACGTGTTCGACTTTGCCTCCAACCCCTGGAATCTCGATGTCGCCACCAACAGCCTGAAGATTGACGGAGGTCTTCTGGACGAAGACCTCATCGTCGGCCGCGTCACGATGACCGCCACCACGCAGGACGCTGACGAGAAGACGCTCGTCTATATGCTCTCCTCTGGCGGTTCCACCGAACTGCGCCTGAAGAAAGGCTCCGACGTCACCTTCACGGTGCCCGAGGACACGCGCATCACGCGCATTGACTTCCCCGCCAATGGTTGGACGGCGACGCCCTCCGTCGGCACGATGGACGGCACCGCATGGACGGGACAGGCTGAGAGCGTAAAGTTCGACATCACCGCCAACAGCCGCCTCACCACGCTCCACGTCACCACCGTTTCGCGTCGCGACTTCAAGGAGGCTGCCCTCCTTTACTATCCTGCCGCACGCACCGGCACCTTCACCGTGACGCCTGGCGTGTCCCGCATCGGCGACTACGCATTTGAAGGCACCGCCCTCACGGCCGTTGTCCTTCCGGACTCCCTGCTGACGCTCGGTGCCGACGCCCTCAGCTCCGCTGCCTTGCGTAGCATTACGGCGCGTAGAGCCACGCCCGCCGTCGCCGAGGACGATCCCTTCACTCTCGTGGACAAGCATGCCTGCACGCTCATCGTCCCTGACGGCAGTGCCGATGCCTATCGCAGTGCCCCCTATTGGGCCGCCTTCTTCGACCCCGACGGCATCAGCGAGGGCTTGCCACTTGTCAATCGTCACCCGTCAACTATTTATGACCTCCAGGGCCGCAGGCTCACACGGGAGCCGCAGCTGGGAGTCTTTATCCGGGACGGAAAGAAAGTGGTAAAGAGCAGATAATAAATAGTCCGCACACACTTTTCTCAACCACGAAGGGACACGAACCTGCACGAAGCATTTATTGCTACGCATCCACGGTTCGTGTCCCTTCGTGGTTGTTTATATTGTGTTTTTACATAATGTGCTGTCTATGGCAAGAAATCCTGCAAATCACCTTTATCTTCCGACAAGATGCCTTAACGATTCAGCGAGATGCGCAGAAGAATCCTGCGAGATGCCGTGATAAATGGATTTAGATGCCGTGATGGATGAATCCGTCACAGCACGTGCCTACAGGGGAAGTAGCCGGGCGAGTTCCTGCGTCCAGTCCTTGCCGTTCTCGGGCTGGAGGGCGTGAAGCCCCAGGGCTTTGGCGGCTGCGCAGTTGCGGGGGCCGTCGTCCACGAGGAGCGTTTCTTCGGGCAGGATGTTCTCGCGCTTGAGGATGAGGCTGAATATGCGGGGGTCGGGTTTCATCATCCGTATCTCAAAACTGCGGTAGCAGGCATCGAAGTACGACGAGAGGGGCCGTCCGGGCGGGAAGCTTCGGGGCCACAGGCCTTCGGAGCCTGCGGGGGAAAGTGCTTCCGGCAGCGTGTAGGCGTTTTCCAGCCAGGCGTTGATGAAGGGATTCATGTTGGAGAGCAGGATGAGGCGGTAGCCCTCATGGCGCAGACGCGCGAGCAGTTCGTAGTTCCGCTGCGGGGCGTCCTTGGCATACCCCAGCCAGCCGTAGGCGCATTCGTCGCGGGAGAGCGTACGCCCGGCCAGGCGGCTCATCTCGCGGACGAACTCGTCGGGGCTGATGTCGCCCTGCTCCAGCGCACCGAAAGGGCCGCCTTGCGTATAGGGGTCAAGGAGTGTCGCGGCCTCGCGGATGCCTATCTGCGTGAAGCGGCGGACGGCCTCGGCGTGGTCAATGGTGATGAGCACGCCGCCCATGTCGAAGATGATGGTTTGTATCATGTTTTGTTGTCTGATTGTCTAATGACTTGTTTTGTACTGTTCGGGGTGCCATCAAACGTGGATTCCCCGGTTCTCCTTCACCTCCTCCATGACGAAGGTGCTCTCGATGCCTCCCACGCCTTCTATGCCCCCCAGCTTTTCGAGGACAAATTCGCGGTAATGGGCCATTGACGGGGCATAGACTTTCAGCAGGTAGTCGTTTGCCCCCGAGACGTTGTAGCATTCCACCACCTCGGGGATGGCGCGCACGGCCCGCACGAAGCCCTGTGCCAGCTGCGTGTTGAGATGGAGGAGCTTCACGCCCACAAACACCATGAGGCGCATTCCCAGGTGCTGGGGGTCGAGGACGGCGGCATATCGGCGGATGAAGCCCTCGCGCTCCAGGCGCCTTATGCGCTCAAAGACGGGAGAAGTGGATAGGTTGACGCGTGCAGCGAGTTCTTTCGTCGTCAGATGTGCGTCTCCTTGCAGGATGCGGAGCAGTTTGAGGTCGGTCTGGTCAAGTTGTGCAGCCATGTTGCAGGTGATTTTTCGGCAAAGATAGCTGCTTTTGACTTTAAAAAGCAAAAAAGTCAAGTGATTTTTCGGATTTCGTCTTTATTTTCCGACTTTTTCGGTTTGTTTGGTTGTATTTTCCGCTGTTCCTACCTTTGCGCCGTCAAAACAACAACTAAAACATTCACAACTATGGCAAGCAAGAACTGGAAATTCGAAACCCTTCAGCTTCATGTTGGGCAGGAACAGGCCGACCCCGTTACGGACGCACGCGCCGTTCCCATCTATCAGACGACATCCTACGTGTTCCACAACTCCCGGCATGCGGCCAACCGCTTTGCCCTGCGCGATGCAGGCAACATCTACGGGCGCCTGACAAACCCCACGCAGGGCGTGCTTGAGGAGCGCCTCGCAGCCCTGGAGGGCGGCGTGGCCGCGCTGGCCTTGGCAAGCGGGGCGAGTGCCGTCACCTATTCCATATTGAATATAGCGAAGGCCGGCGACCATGTCGTTGCGGCCAAGACCATCTACGGCGGGACGTACAACCTCCTTGCCCATACGCTCCGGAACTACGGCATCAGCGTGTCGTTCGTTGATCCCTCAGCCCCACAGAACTTTGAAAGAGAGATTCGCGAGGACACGCGTGCCGTTTTCATTGAAACCCTCGGAAACCCGAACTCCAACCTCACGGACGTCGAGGCTGTCAGCGAGGTGGCTCACAGGCACGGCATCCCCGTCATCATCGACAACACCTTCGCCACGCCTTACCTTTTCCGCCCCCTGGAGCACGGTGCCGACATCGTGGTCCATAGTGCCACCAAGTTCATCGGCGGTCATGGCACGACGATGGGCGGCGTCATCGTGGACGGCGGACGCTTCGACTGGAAAGCCTCGGGCAAGTTCCCGCAGCTGACGGAGCCTGACGACAGTTACCACGGCATCGTCTTTGCCGATGCCGTCGGGGCGGCAGCATACGCCGTGCGTGCCCGCGCCATCCTGCTGCGCGATACGGGTGCGGCCCTCTCGCCCTTCAACGCCTTCCTCCTGCTGCAAGGTCTGGAAACGCTCTCCCTGCGTGTGGAGCGCCACGTGGAGAACGCCCTCAAGGTCGCGGACTTCCTCGCCGCCCACCCGAAGGTGGAGCGCGTGAACCACCCCGCTCTGCCCGGCCACCCCGACCACGCCCTTTACAGCCGCTATTTCCCCCATGGCGCAGGCAGCATCTTCACCTTCGACATCAAGGGAGGCACCGAGGAGGCGCACCGTTTCATTGACGCCCTGGAGATATTCTCCCTGCTCGCCAATGTGGCGGACGTGAAGAGCCTCGTCATCCATCCCGCCACGACGACCCATTCGCAGCTGACGGAAGAGGAACTCCTCGACCAAGGTATAACCCGCGGCACCGTGCGCCTCTCCATAGGGACGGAGCACGTGGACGACCTGCTGGCGGACATCAGCCAGGCGTTGGACAAGGTATAGGCGTCTCGCTGCAAGAGCGGCAGCTCCGGGTTGGGGTGAGGCGTATTCTAAGTCAGCCTTCCCCTCGCTCCGCCCATACTCCATCCATACTGTGCGCACACTTCGTTTTGAGGTGTGCGCACAGCTCATGTTAAGGTAAGCGCAAACCTCACGCTGAGGTAAGCGCAAAGCTCGCATCAAGGTAAGCGCAAAGCTCAGAACGAGGTGTGCGCACAGCTCAGAACAACATATTCATACATGTTCTTGCAAATAATTCACCGTACGTTTGGCGGTTTGGCAAAACATCCCTACATTTGTAGAGCGTAAAGAGGTTCTGGCCATCTGGACACCTACTTTGTGCATACATGAGAAAGGACGTTTGCGAACGTAATCTTCTGTAATCAAATCTCGCAAATTTGACCAACACCAGGAAGATGCGCAACGGAACGTCTGCGTTGGGGAGTATTATATACCCGTGTCCCCCTCTTTACGAGGTACACAATAATATATAATATCTCACTGGCGTGGGCTGCGCGTTGCTTATCCTTGGTGAAGGCAATGCGAGAGCCTGATTACGGGGTGAGCAGCAGTACAGGGACGCACCCCAACCGTTTCCAGAACCAGGGAACAGGCAGCGGCGGAACTAACCATACCAATGGAACGGGTGGAAATCTGAAGAGTTCAGATTCAGGTAATTCCCGCTTCAAATCCAACGGAACCTCTTCCAGCGATTCCTCGCGTTTCACAAGTGGAAACAACAGCAGTACGGGGAGCACGCCATCAACAAACAGATTTAAAAAGTAAATGATAATTAAGGATTGTATGCATAAGACTCATTCCTTCATTTGTGCCGGTCTTGCCTTGCTTGCGGGCTGTATCCTCTCCTCCTGTGATGGCAGTGGAGAGCGTGAAGCTCCCTGTGTGGACTACCTTGCCGCTCAGAAGGTGGGAAGCGATAGGTGGACATTGGTGAATGCGGACGGCAAAGAGATTCTCGCCGACAAACTTGACGGCAAACAGGTGTCTCCTTCTGTGGGCGGTATCTTCTCCATGGTGGATTCTATGGGGACGGTACATTTTTATACCGCAACCGAGGACATGCGCCCCGTTGGGGGAAACTACCGTGAGGCCGGAGCCTTTACGGGCAATCTGGCTCCCGTCGTGTGCGAGGGCGGATGGATACAGTATATTGACAAGGGAGGGAACGTAGCCTTTGACTTGAAGATGGCCGACAGCTTAGGGGTGACGGAAGCCTACAATTTCCACTATGGCCTTGCACGTTTCCGCGCGTCAAACGGCCTTTACGGCTTCATTGACGAGAGGGGAAAGGTTGTAGTGCCGGCAAAATACCGTGAGGCAGGTGATTTCTGCGAAGGTGTTGCCGTGGTGAGAGGAATTGTGGAGAACGGACAGCTGCGTAATGGTTCCAAATACGATTGGGCCGTCATTGACCGTGACGGCGACGAACGCTTCAGCCGCAGCGATTCCGAGATGAGGCTGGGAGACAGGCTGTACTATCGTGACGGTTTGCTTCCTGTCAGCATCGAAGCCGAGGCCGAGCTGAGCGTAAACGGACGCGGCACCGGAAGTTCCCATAAGTTAAAACATTACACAGTCGTTACCCAAAGCGGTAAAGAACTCTCTGAATATCGCGTTCCAGAGATGAGCGTGCGGCAGGTGTATAAGGACTTTATGCTCGTTGGTGGAGAGCCTATGCGCCCCGGACTCAAGAGGCTCTTTGAAGAGAGCCTTGACAAGGTCACTTATAACGGAGCATTCGGAACGGCCAAGAGAAACGGGAACACATTCTTGTTTGATGTAAGCGGAAAAGGAAAGGAACTCCCTGATGTTGGCGTGGGACGGCTATTTGGCTATGATGTTGTAGGCTTCGATCGAATGTTCTTTTCCAGCAATATGCTGCGCAATCTCGACGGAAAGCCTATCAATGCCTCTGAATATTCGGAAGTGACAGCGTCATATCCCGAAAAGTTTCCTGCAACTATGTGGATCCGGAGATGGTGTTGGCCGCTGTTGCTCTCAAGCAGAGAGCTGCCGGAGATTTCACGATGGACATGAAGCCGCAGCAGGTGATTCAATCCATCCATGCAGAGGACGACGTAAAGAATATCGTCGGCAAGCAGATAATAGTTTGGAACAAGCAACTGGCAAAAAGCGTTTATCTGCAAACCCAGGTTGCATACCAAGAGGGAGTTGTCCTTTCGGGGAGAAGGCGGTGCCTATCAGTTCGCGGATTTGACACCGCGATACATTGACGTAGCAATAGACTTTGAGGAAATCGGTGGCGAATTGCAGGAAAAGGTTTTTGAGGAACTCGTCAAGCAAGCCCGCACATGGAGTCAGCCTGTGATGGACGAAGACCGCTGGTTTACTGCACGCGGAAATGACGGAAAAATGGCCATAAGCATCAATTCCCTTGCAGGTGGCATCCGCTTGCGTCTCGGCTATAAGGTGTTTGTGGACTTAGGGGACGACTCCATACACCTCAACAGCGTCTCGGAAGTCGAATATGACATGCCCGTGGACGAGGATGGCAATCCCGATCTTGAGGGATGGGAACCCGTAGAAGAGTTCTTTTAATAAGTTTTCAATAAAACAAACAAAACAATCACAAAAATGAAAGCAAAAGTAATGTTTCTGCTTGCGTTCATGGCAAGCATCACTCTCTTTGCGCAAAGGGAGAACTTCGAAGGTAGAGTTGTTTTTAAGAACACGATTACCTCCGACAAAATCACACAGAAGCTCTACCCATGGGCACGGGATGGCGAGTTTGAAACGCGTGTGTACCTGAAAAACGGAAACCGGTACGAAGAGAATGGATTACTCGACATAAAAACACTCATCCTAAAGGATGGACAATGTTGTGTCTGGAACGACCTGACCAAGACGGGTTACATTTTCAGCTACAATGACTACGTCCAGTATTTGCAGAATTTGCAAAATGGTTCGTCAATAGAAGTTGTGTCCGATGAAGTCAGGTTTACCGGTGAAACGCAGGAGGTGTTTGGCTACACTTGTAAACACTACAAAGGATCTCTTGTGCGCATCGTGGACTTGGGCATTGCAAAGCTGGAGGAAAACCAGCAAAGGGATTTTTGGGTATGTGAGGACCTGCCCAACATCAATGATGACGAGGATCTTCCCGGTATGGCTTTTGTCTTTGAGTTCCTCTCTGAGAGCAAGGTGCCTCTTATGGGCTCTATGCAGAACTACCAGTCTGCGGTTATAACTTCCATCTCCGCATCTGCGGTACCCGACTCCTTCTTTGAGGTTCCTGACGACATTGACTTCAAAGTTTCCTCCGACGGATATGGCGCTACCAGAAAACTGGCCAAAGAAGTGCGGAAATACAAAAAGAAGCACAAGATTGAATAGTGAAATGGTGACAGTCAGCACACACGCGTTCTGAGTTGACATTTGACGCTTCGCTATAAGCGCGCGGCTGCTCTCAATATGAAAATGCGTGGACAATCATTTGTCCACGCATTTTCATCGGTTTACCCGTCACCAAAGGTCTTTGGCGGGGATGGAATGGAAACGCCGGGGTCACTTCACGGCGGAGAAGCGCAGCTTGAAGTGGAGGGGACGGTTGGGCACGCGGTACTGCGGCAGCGTGTCCACGTCGGCACCGCACGAGGCGTTGCCCACGCCGCGCGTCACGGCGTCGAAGTGGACGACGATGCGCTGGGACTGGGGCAGCTCCCACTGGTGCTGGGCGTTCATGAGCTCTTTGTCCGTATAGGGCAGGGCGGAGAAGCTGACGTTGCCTTCCGTCTCCACGCGGATGCCCTGGCCGGCTGCGTTCGTGAAGGTTACTTCGCGGAGCATTTCGCGTCCGCCGCACGACTGCGGCTTCATGTAGGGCGTGAGCATTTCCTGTACGGTCGTCTTGTAGCGTCCCATGAGGCAGCCGTCGCGGCGGTCGTTGTAGTTTTCCCAGGGGCCGAGGGCGTAGTAGCTGACGTTGCCATACTGCGCATCGAGGTACATCACGACGCCTGCGCGGCGCAGTTGGTCGGTCTTGGGCGTGATGGTAATGTCGGCATCTACGTAGCCGTCGCCTTCGGTATAGACGATGCTGGTCTCTGCCAGCTCGGGGCCTGCACTCAGGTTGGTGAAGCGGTCGTTTTCAATCCAGCGGTGGTTGCTGAAGGTGAGCTCGGGAACGTCGATGCGTCCGGCACGCTTGCCCTTTAGCGGACCGCGCTCTGCCAGCGGGAACTGCTGGTGCGCCACTTCGTGGCCTGCGGCTGCGAAGGACGTGGCGGCATGTTCGCGCACGTGGAGCTGCAGCAGCACTTCGTCGCCGCGCTTCCGGGCGGCGGGAATCTTCGCCTTCGGCAGCCGGAGCACGAGTGTGAGGCTGTCGCCGGCGTGCACGTCGTCGAGCGGCAGCGTCTTGGACGATACGACGTAGCCGTTGCGCATGACGTCGTACTGCAGGTCCAGCCCCTTGAGGCTGCGGAAGGCGTATTGGTTGTAGAGGCGTACGGCGGCGGTTCCCTTCTGCTCGTCCACGCCTGCGAGGCGGAACTTCAGGTACTGGAAGGCTGCCTTCACCTCGGCCAGCTTCGGAGAAGGCTCACGCGTGGCGGGCAGTATGCCGTTGCTGCAGAAGTTGCCCTGGTGCGGGCCGGGGAAGTCGTAGCCCGTGCGGAGCTTCCTGACGCCGCGCTTCAGCTCGCGCGGCTCGTAGATGGCCTGGTCCACCCAGTCCCAGATGCAGCCGCCCACGGTAGCATTGCTGGCTTCTATGTAGTCCCAGTATTCCGTCAGGTTGCCGATGGCGTTGCCCATGGCGTGGGCATATTCGCAGATGAACATGGGCTTGTCGAGGTTCGACGTGTTCTCCTGCATCCAGCGCATGCCCGGATACATCTTGGAGTAGAGGTCGGAGAAGCGGTTTCCGCCGAAGTCCCGGCTGTCGCGTGTGCCTTCATAGTGTACGGGGCGCGTGGGGTCGAGCTTCTTGGCGTGGGCATAGCAGTCGGCAAAGTTCTTGCCGCCGCCCGCCTCGTTGCCGAGGCTCCAGAAGATGACGCTGGGATGGTTCTTGTCGCGGCGCACCATGCGGTCTATGCGGTCCACGAAGGCGGGTATCCACGAAGGCATGTCGGAGATGCTCTGGTTGGCGTGATCCTCGAGGTCGGCCTCGTCCATCGCGTAGAGTCCGTAGTAGTCGAACATGGCGTACATCTTCGCGTGGTTGGGATAGTGGGACGTGCGGATGGTGTTTACGTTGTTCTGCTTCATGAGCAGGACGTCGCGCAGCATTTCCTCCGTCGTTACGGCGCGGCCGTTCACGGGCGAGGAGTCGTGGCGGTTCACGCCCTTGAAGAGCACCTTGCGGCCGTTCACGTATACCTGCGCTCCGCTGATGCGGACGTCGCGGAAGCCGTATTTCGTGCTGAAGGCCATCTCCTCCCGGCCTTCCTCGTCGCGCTGTACGACGCGGATGGTGTAGAGGTTCGGCGTCTCTGCCGTCCACGGCTTTATCTTTGCGATGTTCAGGGAGAAGTTGGCTTCCGTCAGGCCGCCGGGGAGCATGGCGCATTGCAGCGTCTTGTCGCCCACCTTGTCGCCCTTGGGATTGTAGAGGCTGACGGTCACCTGCTTGTTCGTCGTCTCGCCGTCGCGGTTGTCGAAGGCCAGCAGTACGTTGAGCTCCGCGTTCTGGTAGCCCTCAAAGTACTGTGCCGTGATGGTGTGGTCGCGCACGGCCGCGCGCGGTACATTATATATATAGACGTCGCGGAAGATGCCGCTCATGCGGAACATGTCCTGGCATTCGAGGTAGGAGCCGTCGCTCCAGCGGAACACCTGCACGGCGAGGCGGTTCCTGCCTGCGCGGAGGTACTTGGAGACGTCGAACTCGCTGACGTTGTTGGAGCCCTGCGTATAGCCCACGTAGCGGCCGTTCACCCATACGAGTGCGGCGGAGTATATGCCGTCGAAGTGCAGGAAGGTGCGGCGCGCCGTCCAGTCAGCGGGCACGTCGAAGTCGCGCACGTAGCTGCCCACGGGGTTGATGCCGTAGTTCTTGCCGCCGTCGTTGAAGCCCGGGCGTGCCTGGATGGTGGGCGGCGTGTTGGCGTGGGGATATTCCACGTTGCAGTAGATGGGGCGGTCGTAGCCCTGCATCTCCCAGTTGGAGGGCACGGGGATGTCGTCCCAGCCCGAAGCGTTGAAGTCTTCACGGTAGAAGTCCGTGGGGCGCTTGGCGGGTTCCGGCACGAAGCGGAACTTCCACGTGCCGTTCAGCAGCTGGTAGCGGTCGTTGCCTGCGGGCGTTTCCCACGGGCGCTTGTAGAAGGCCGTGTCCGCCAGCATTGCTTCCTCCGTGGCATAGGGCATGTAGGTGGCCACGCCCGGCTCCTTGTTCTCGGCAAACATGCGCTCGTTTTCCCAGTAGGTGGCCCCCTCCCACCTCCCCCCTCCGGGGGAGGCTTTCAGATGCCCCTTGTCTGATGAGACATTTTCATCGCTTTGCAGGGGGGCATCCTCCACAAATACGTACAGTCCTTTCATCTCCACCTTCGTGTTCGTGGAGATGAGTTTATAGACGGCCTTGTAGGGCTCCTCCGTTACCGGGTCAAAGCGGCGCGGGTCGTTCGGGGCCATGGTGACGGGGACGATGCGCCACAGCTGTGCCTCGTCCGAGCCGTTCACCTCGCCTGTCTCCATCCGGCCGTCCGTGCCGATGCGCAGGGCAACGTTTGCCGCGGGGTTCACGATGCGCCAGCTGCCGCTCAGCATCTCCAGACGCCACATCCAACGTTCCTCGTCGGCATCGCCCTCGCCGTCCCCGCGCAGGGGGAGCAGGGTGCCGTCCGTTGCCGTGGCAAAGGACGTTTGGTGCGGCTGCGTGCTGATGTCGCGGAATTCATAGAGGCGGTCCGCCCTGAAGGTTACGTCTCCCTGTGCCGTGGCTGCAAGTTGCACCAGGGCGAGGGTGAGAAGGAAAAGAAGTCGTTTCATGGCATGATTTGTTTTGATTATTTGTATTCTGCCGCGAAGATAAGAAAAGCCCCGGGAAACAGCAAGGATTATTGAGTGACAAGTGACGAGTGACAAGTGACGAGTGACAAGTCTGTGACGAGTGACAAGTGACAAGTCTCAATGGTCAATGGTCAATGAACACTCGTCACTCGTCACTTGTCACAGACTCAGAACGGCACCGTGAGCTTCACGGTGAAGTTCCGTCCCGGGTTGCAGATGCCGCGACGTCCCGTCACGCTGTTCACGTCCATATACTTCAGGCGCGAGAGGTGGGGCTGGTAGGCGCGGTCGGTGAGGTTGTCCGCACAGACGAAGAGTTCCGCCACCTTACGTCCGCACCACAGCAGGTCGGTGCCTGCGGAGAGGCCGAGCAGCGTGTAGGAAGGCGTCGCCGTCTCCGTGCCGCCCGCTGCGAGGAAGTGCTCCTGCCGCAGGTTGCACTCCACGTGGGCAGCGATGAACGCATGGTTGAGGCCCGTGCGCCGCGTGAGGGACGTGGCGTTGTGCAGAACTTCCCACTTCAGTTCGCTTGTCCAACGCGGAGCAGGCGTCATGGGCAGATATTTCGCCTCAGCAGGCTGGTGCCGCTGCACGGCATTCACGTAGGAGAACGTGTTCTGGAAGTGCAGGCTGTGGATGGGGTGGAAGTCCACGCCGGCCTCGAAGCCCCAAAGGCGGGCATCGCCGGAGGTGTAGTCGTACACGGCGTGTTCACCTGCCTGGGGGAGGGTGAAGGAAGCTTTCCTTAAATATATATAATTGTCTATGTGGTTCACGAAGAGTGCGGCTTGCAGGGAGACGTAGCGGTCCACGTAGTCCGCGCCGAGGTCAGCCTGCCAACTGCGCTCGGGACGCAGGGCATGGTTGCCCACTTCGTAGCGTGCCGTGCCTTCATGCACGCCGTTGGAACCCAGCTCCGCCATGTTCGGGGCACGGAAGCCATGCGCCACGTTGAGGCGCACGTTGAGGTTCTTCTGTGCCTGCCATACGGCACCGAGGCTTCCCGTCAGGCCGCCCATGTGGCGGTGGAAGTCCTCGAAACGCATCTTACCCTCGTCCTCGAGGGCGTGGCTGTGGAGTTCCCGGCGGTCGTAGCGCACGCCACCGCTCAGCACGAAGTCGCCGAGGCGTTTGCTGCCCGTCACGTAGGCACCGATGTCGAAGAGGCTGTAGGCGGGTATCAGGTATTCTTCGCCCTGGTTCAGCGAGCGCTGCCACATGCCGCCCAGTCCTCCCGTCAGCCGCCAGCCCGCGAGTTCTGCCATCTGGTAGCGCACGTCGTAGGTCAGCGTGTGGAGCAGGAAGTCCAGTTCGCACTCGTCAGCTTTCTCCTCATACTCCTGGCGTCGGTTGTGCTGGTAGCCCAGGATGGCCTTCAGCGAGCCGTGGGCGAGGCGAAGGTCCGTGTCCCAAACGGCCTTGTAGTGGCGGACGTGCTGGAAGGGCAGGGAGATGCCATAGCTCTTCCCGCGCCAACCGTCGGGCGCTTCAAGCTCTCCGTCAGCCTCGCGCTCCCCCTCGATGATGCCCGGCTTCAGGTGGTAGTAGCCCAGCGTGAGGTGGCTGTGTCCCCAGGCTTTGTCCAGGCCGAGGAGCGTCTTGAAGGCTTGCTCCTGGAACTGCGAGCCCGGGACGTAGCCGTCCACTTTGTTTTTGTAGGCGTGGGCCAGCTTCTGCGACCAGCGTGCGTCCCACACGAAGCCGCGGCGGTTGCCCGCAAAGTTCAGGGAGTAGTCAAAGAGGCCGCTGTTCGTCTGGTATTCCGAAGACAGGCTGCCGCCCATAGTCCCCTCGGGACGGAGCGGTGCGGGGTGGAAGATGACGACACCCGCCATGGCATCGGAGCCGTACATCAACGAGGCGGGGCCTTTCAGTATTTCAATGGAGTGCACGCTGGAACCGTCCAGTTCCACTCCGTGCTCGTCGCCCCATTGCTGGCCTTCCTGGCGCACGCCGTCGGCAAGGGTGACGATGCGGTTGTAGCCCAGTCCGCGGATGACGGGCTTGGCTATGCCGCTGCCCGTCGTGATGGCGGAAAGGCCGGGCTGCGCGGACAGAGCCGCTACGATGTTCGTGGCAGAAGTCTGCCGCAGGTCCTTCGCCGATACCAGCGTGACGGGCGTCGGCGAATCCTTCAGGCGTGTGCGTCCTGCCACGCCCGTGACGGTGGCCTCGCCGAGGGCGACGTGGCCGAAAAACATATCTGTGCTGTCCGCCGCTTCCTGTGCGTACAGGCCGACGGCTGCCGCAAAAAGAAGCGGCAGGATGGTGTATCTTGCTTGCATAAAAGTTTTTTTAGTGATTAAAATGGTGAGGAGCAGACGAGTAAACGAGTAAACGAGCCCTTTGCGGCGCAGCAAGCTTGTTTACTTGTCTGCTGTTTACTTGTCAGCTTGTTTACTTGTCTACTGAATATACAAACGGGGGTCAGATGCTCACTGGCGGCCCGCGCAAGCAGATACACCCCGTCCACGACTGCAAGCGTGTCGCTTGCGTGCGGCGGGGAAGAAGTGTGGAAAATAAAGGGAACGCGACCAGCACAGCAACTTGTGCCGGTACGTAGGGAAGCGTAAGAAACTGGCAGAGCAGGCAGTCGTCCACGACGCTGGCAGCCTTCGAGAAGTGGCCCGCATGGGGCAGGTGCTGCACGCACGCCGCGCACTCCGCCTCTTCCTGCACCGCGTGGCGGTGGAGGGAGGAGAGCAGCAGCATCGGCACGAATACCGAGAGCAGCAACCAGGCGGAAAACTTTCTGCGTTTCATCTCTTCTATATAAAACCCTTTGCGGGTGCAAAGATACATCTTTTTCTTTAAGTGCCTATCGTCGGGGGCAATAAATAGCAGCGGATTCCCCCGGAGTCCAGGGCCGCGCTTGGCGGAGAAAACGCTTGCGAAGTGCCGGGAAAACGGCTCGTATGTCCCATGAAAAGACGTCCTAAGTCCCGGAAATTCTATAAACCACGTCCTGGTTTATAAAAATCAGGACGTGATTTATGTAAATCAAGACGTGGTTTGTACAAATCAGGACGTGGTTTATAGAAAAGAGTGCTTTTTTGACACGTTTTCATGGGACATCCCAAGTTTTTTCATGGGACATCCGAAACGTTTTCTCCTCGTTGTTTCGTTATTTCTTTGTAAAGGGATGGCGGAAGGTGCAGCCTTCCTTCCAGCGTGAGCAGCCGTAGGCGGTGTGACCCTTGATGACCTTTCCTTCTCCGCACACGGGGCATTTCATGCCGGCACGGATGCGTGTGGCCCCTTTCGTTCCCTGCTGTTTCCCTCCTTGGGGGGACGGATGGGGGGCTTGATGAGAGGACTGAATACTTTGCGAGACTTTGCGGTTGCTCGTGTCCGTCATCACTTGCTGCACGATGTCCCCTATCATCTGCTTCATCTCCTCGACGAATTGCGCGGAACTGTACTCGTGGTGCTCTATCTGGCGGAGCTTTTTCTCCCAGCGGCCTGTGAGCTCGGCGCTTTTCAGGAGGTCTTCCTTGATGATGGCGATAAGTTCCACGCCCGTCGGGGTGGCATAGAGCGTCTTGCGGTTTTTGCGGATATAGTTGCGCCGGAAGAGCGTTTCGATGATGGCGGCGCGCGTGGAGGGGCGTCCGATGCCGTTCTCCTTCATGGCGTCGCGCAGCTCTTCGTCCTCCACCGTGCGTCCGGCGGTTTCCATGGCGCGCAGGAGCGTGGCTTCGGTGTAGGGCTTGGGGGGCTGCGTCATCTTCTGGGCGAGTCCGGGGCGGTGGGGACCGCTCTCGCCCTTCTCAAATGCGGGCAGCGTGCGCTCCTCGTCGTCCTTGCGCTCTTCCTCTTCGTCGCTCTTCTCCTTATCCTTGGCAAAAACATCGCGCCATCCGGCCTTCAGTATCTGCTTGCCGCTGACGCGGAAGGGAACTTCTGCGGCCTCACCGAGGACGGTCGTCGTGGCGAACTCGCAGTCAGGATAGAAAGCGGCGATGAAGCGGCGGGCTATGAGGTCGAAGACTTTGCGCTCAATGTCCGTGAGGTTGTTGGGTGCAACGCCGGTGGGGATGATGGCGTGGTGGTCGGTGACTTTGGAGGAATCAAAGACCTTTTTGCTTTTTCGCAAAGGGGTTCCCCGCAGAGGTGTGAGCAGGTGCCCGTAGGTGCCGGCAATGCCGTTCAGTATGCCGCCGCACTTGGGATACACATCATCCGGGAGGAAAGTGGTGTCCACGCGCGGGTAGGTGGTGATTTTCTTTTCGTAAAGGCTCTGGATGAGCTGCAGGGTGGTGTCGGCACTAAAGGAGAACTTCTTGTTGCACTCTACTTGCAGACTTGTGAGGTCGAAAAGGCGTGGCGGAGCTTCTTTCCCGTTCTTCCGTTCTACGGAGGTGACGGTAAACGGTGCGCCACTGATTTTCTCTAATGCCTGCCGGCCTTCCTCTTCACTACGGAAACCGCGCTGGCCTTCCTCCATGACGGCCGTGAACTGTGCGGTGCGGTATTCCGTTGTAAGTACCCAATAGGGCTCAGGCTTGAAGTTCTCGATTTCCTGCTGACGGTGGACGATGAGGGCGAGGGTGGGAGTCTGCACGCGGCCGATGCTGAGGGGCGTGGCTCCGCGTCCGCGCTGCCCGTACTTCAGGGAGTAGAGGCGCGTGGCGTTCATGCCGAGAATCCAGTCGCCGATGCTGCGGCAGAGTCCGGCTTCGTAGAGGCTTTGGTATTCGTCCTGCGGGCGGAGGTTGGCGAAGCCCTCGCGTATGGCCTCGTCGGTCATGGAGGATATCCACAGCCGCTGTACGGGGCACTTGGCCCCGGCCTTCTGCATCACCCATCGCTGGATGAGCTCGCCCTCCTGCCCGGCATCGCCGCAGTTGATGATGCCGTCGGCGGCCTGCATGAGTTTCTGGATAATGGCGAACTGCTTCTGTATGCCCGCATCGTTCTTCAGGCGTATGCCGAAGCGCGGCGGTATCATGGGTAGCTGCCCGAGGCTCCAGGGCTTCCACAGGGGCGTATAGTCCTCGGGCATCTTCAGTTCGCAGAGGTGGCCGAAGGTCCACGTCACCTGATAACCGTTTCCCTCCATATAGCCGTCGCGCGAGGCATTCGCACCGAGGATACGTGCAATGTCCCGCGCTACGCTGGGCTTTTCAGCAATACAGACTATCATCCAGTTTGCAGTTTAGTGACGAGTGACAAGTGACGAGTGACAAGTGACGAGTGACAAGCTTGCTGCGCCGCAAAGGCTTGTTTACTTGTTTACTCGTCTACTCGTCAACTAATTATCTTTATGCCAGCTCGACGTTTTCGCCGTCCACCTTGATGATGCCTTCGCGGCGGGCGCGACTAATGAGGACGAGAGCCACCTTTTCGTTCACGTGGAAGTGCTCTTTCAGGCCGCGGATGAGGCGGTTCTGCGAGATGGGCGAACGTCCTGCCTCCTGGAAGATGACGCGGATGGTGGTACCCAGCTTTTCGCCGTCGGTGGCGAGGGCGCGATGGTGGCTGTGCTTGTAAAGGAAGAGGCAAATGCCGATGGCAAACACCAGGATGATGATGATCAGCGGTGTGTTGAATGTGAAAAGAAATGTAGTCATGGCGATAAAGTTTTGCTAATTATTTGCCGCAAAGATAGAACTTTTCCTGATATGTCGTGAAGAATTTCCAAAAAAATCTTACTTTTGCGGGCGTAAGGCACTCTAAACAGGAATATAATAATAATTGAATACGTAGAATACCATGAGTGAACAAGTTCAGAAGCCATTACCCGCCGTCAGCGACGACGAGTTGTTAGGCAGTTCCAAGTTCGACCGTAGGCGCCGCCTTATTGGTGCCGTTTGTGCACCCATCTGTGCGCTTATCGTTTATTCCCTCCACATAGAGGGACTCACGCCCGAGGCACACAAGCTATTGGCCATCATGACGCTTGTCTGCCTCTGGTGGATTACGGAGCCCATCCCCATTCCCGTGACGTCCCTCGTGGGGCCTACGTTGTGCGTCATGTGTGGCGTGGTGAAGATGAAGGAGGCCTTCGCCGCCTTCGGCAACCCGATGATATTCCTTTTCATGGGCGGCTTCATCATTGCCAAGGCGATGATGGTGAACGGCCTTGACAAGCGCATCGCGTACGGCATCATTTCCATGAAGTGGGTGGGCAACAGTCCGCGGCGTATCTTCCTTGCCATCGGCCTGGCTTGCATGGTATGTTCGGGCTGGATAAGCAATACGGCCACGGCGGCCATGATGTTCCCCATCGCCCTCGGCCTTCTGGAGGCTATCCGCGAGATGATGGCCGCCAACGGCCGCACCATCGACCTGAGTACCTATAAATACTCTACGGGCCTGATGCTCATGACGGCCTACGCGTGCTCCATCGGCGGCGTGCTCACACCCATCGGTACGCCTCCTAACATCATGATGATTGGCTTCCTGAACGAGAAGAGCCCCGAATACAGCATCTCCTTCTTCCAGTGGATGACGTGGGGCTTCGTGGCCATGGCCATCTACTTCCTGATTGCCTACGTCGTGCTGTGGAAGTTGTTCCCCGCTGACGTGGAACACATTGACGGCGCACAGGACTTCATCCGCGGAAAGGTGAACGAACTGGGCAAATGGACACAGGCGCAGCGCAACACGCTCTTCGCATTCCTCGTGGCGGTAGTGCTGTGGGTACTTCCCGGCATCCTGAGCGTCATCTATGGCAGCGAGAGCAGTGTGGTGAAGGAATACAACAAATACCTCCCGGAGGCCGCTGTGGCCATGATTGGCGGACTGCTGATGTTCTTCATGCCCGTGGATAAAGGCTTCGGCCGCATGACGCTGAAGTGGAAGGACGCCGTGAAAGGCATCGAGTGGGGCACGCTGCTGCTCTTCGGTGGCGGTCTGGCTATGGGCGGCATGATGTACAGCACGGGCCTGTCCGGATGGATTGGCGACCAGATAACCGTAGCCATGGGCGGACAACCCAGCGAACTGCTCTTTGTCGGCGTTTTCTGTATTGCCGCCTTGCTCATGTCCGAACTTACGTCCCACACGGCCGCTGTCGGCATGATAGGCCCCCTGGCCATCGGCGCAGCGCTGAGTGCCGGCTTCAGCCCCATCCCCGTGGCAGTCGGCGTGGCACTCTCCTCCAGCCTCGGCTTCATGATGCCCGTCTCCACACCGCCCAACGCCATTGTATATGCCAGCGGCTATATCCCCATTACGAAGATGATCAAGTCCGGTGCTATCATCGACGTCATCGGCATCCTCTTCGTCACTATCCCCATTGTGCTCTATCTCGTCACATGGGTGATGGGACATTGAACAATTCTCACTCGTCACCATAACAAAATGAAACGTACCGTATTTTCCGTTCTGTTCATAGTATCAACGCTGTCGCTTTATGCCCAAAGCGCCTCCGAGGTGCGCCGCGACTTTGAAAACCGCTATGCTCTCGTCTCTTGCGACGATGCCCGCCAAGCCCTCAGCCTTGCCGAGACCTCCGAGGAGCGCGAGGCCCTGGAGTTCCTCTATGCCTATATGGACTGGGCGGATATCTTCGACCAGACGGGAGAGTACTTCCTTGAGAATGCTCGCGTAGCCCTGCGCACCCGCACCGAGATGCCCTGGGGCAAGAAAGTCCCCGACCGCGAGTGGCGCCACTTTGTGCTGCCCGTGCGCGTAAACAACGAGAATCTCGACGACTTCCGCACGGAGTACTACGACGAGCTTGCAAAGCGCGTGCGTGGCTGCACCATGCGCGAGGCTGTGCTGGAGGTGAACCACTGGTGCCATGAGTATGTCACCTACCGTCCCTCTGACGCCCGCACCAGTTCGCCGACGGCCAGCATGAAGACCGCCACCGGACGCTGCGGAGAAGAGTCCACCTTTACCGTCGCCGCCCTGCGCGCCATCGGTATTCCCGCGCGTCAAGTCTATACGCCGCGCTGGGCACATACCGACGACAACCACGCCTGGGTGGAGGCTTACGTGGACGGAAAATGGTACTTCCTGGGAGCCTGCGAACCCGCCCCCGACCTCAACATCGCCTGGTTCAACCAGCCCGCCAGCCGCGGCATGCTGATGAACACGACCGTATTGGGACGCTATCGCGGTAAGGAACAAATCCTGCGCCAGATGCCCACGCAGACCACCATCAACGTGACGGAAAACTACGCCCCTACCGCCACGACGACGGTGCGCGTCCTCGACCTCGGCGGCACGCCCGTGCGCGGCGCCACCGTACGCTTCGGGCTCTACAACTACGGCGAGTTCTACAGCCTCTACCAGACCTCCACCGACACCCGCGGTGAAGCCAGCCTCGTCAGCGGCCTTGGCGACATGGTCGTGTGGGCGGCAGCCGACGGCATGTACGGCTTCGAGAAAGTTTCTGCGGGTAAACAAAAGAAAGCTTGGGACATCACGCTCTCCCATCAGGGCGGTGAGACCTTCGCCACCGACCTCGACATCACGCCACCGCCCGTCGGTGCCAACCTGCCCCATGTGGCCCCCGAGGTGGAGGCCGTCAACAACCGCCGCCTGGCCTACGAGGACTCTGTGCGCATGGCTTACGTCCGCGTGTGGCCCTCCGACAGCAAAATCGAAGAGATTGCCGAGGTGCTGGGCTTCGAGACGCAGCAAATCCTCCCCCTCTTCAAGAAGAGCGAGGGCAACTTCCTGAACCTTTTTGATGTCCTCGCCACGTTCAATTCCGACTCACTCATCACGCTGGGCGGCACGACGAAGGCCGAACGCGACTTCTTCCTCGACTTTCTCAGCACCCTTTCCGACAAGGATTTGCGCGACTTCGACGCCTTCACCGTGGCGGACCATTTCCAGTCGCTCCTCTTGAAAAACAACGGCCAGCGACGCGGTAAGATGTCGCCGGAGGCTTACGACCGCTACCTGCACTACGTTATGTCGCCACGCATCTCCAACGAGATGCTTTCCACGTGGCGCTCCGGCCTGTGGCAGTACATTGACGCCGGACGTGTCGGGGAGTATCGTGCGAACCCCGCCCTTGTTGCCGATCTCCTGAACGAGCGCGTTGAGACGCTTGACGGTGTCTTCGCACGCTACATCTGCATGTCGCCCGTCAGCGTCATGCGCAGCGGCTACGGCGACGTCTTCTCGAAAGGTCTCTGCTTCGTCGCCCTCTGCCGCACGATGGGCATCCCCGCCCGCTTCGACGAGGTGACGTCCCGCTTCCAGTACTTCACCGCCACCAGCGCCTCCGAGGGCGAGTGGCAGACTGTGAACTTCGGCACCGCAGCGCCCGAGACGACCACGTCCAGTGGCGTGCGCCTGCGCCTTGCCTACGAGCCCCGTAAGTTCATGGAGAATCCCCGCTACTACAACCACTTCACGCTTTCACGCCTCGTCGGCGGAATGCCGCAGCTTCAGAACTACGGCGAGGAGGACACCTGGGAGAATCCCTTCCGCGAAGGCACTTCCGTTGAGCCTGGTGATTACCTCCTCGTCAGCGGTACGCGCATGGCCGACGGTTCTGTGCGGGCACGCCTCGTTGTGTTCCCTGTACAAAAGAACGTCGCCGTGAAGCTCCAGATGCGTGAGGATGCTGACGGCGTGCAGGTCATCGGCTCCTTCAACTCCGAGAACCTGTATTACGACGTGAAGGACGGCGCCGAGAAGTCCGTGCTTGCCACTACCGGTCGCGGCTACTACGTCGTTGGCCTGTTGCGCGCCGGCAACGAACCCTCCACACATATCCTCCACGACATTGAGCAGCAGCGCGCCGCGCTTGAAAGCTGGGGACGCGAGATGATTATGCTCTTCCCCACGCACGAAGAGTACGACATGTTCATGGCGCGTCGTAGCGAGTTCCCCAATCTGCCCAGCAACCTCCGCTTCGGCGTTGACGAGGGAGGCCACGTCGCCAATGACATCTTCGGCAGCGGACTTACCCAGAGCCCCGAGCGCCCTGTTGTCCTCCTTGGCGACACCTTTAATCGCGTGGTCTATTTCTCCCAGGGCTATACCATAGGCCTCGGTGACCAGCTCCGCAGTGTCATCGGGAAGCTGAAAGAATAATTATTTGTACGTATTGTCGTCAATACCCTTGAACATGTGCAGGAAGCGCTTGGCACGAAGGATGCAGCGGTTGGCTTCCTGCACATACTGTCTGGGGACGGCAGTGCCGGAGAACTTCTCGGTATAGGAAAGCCCCTGCAGGGAGTTGAAATCATAAGGCTTGACCATGTTTGCCCTCTTGGCTGTAAAGCGTAGCAGGCGGTCACCGTCAAAATACATGCGCAACTCGTAGGGGACGAAGTCTTCCGGCACGGCGTCGGGCGTGACGGCATAGATGAACGATACCTGCCCGTTGGCGTCGTAGAGGTATTCCTCGTAGTAGGGGAAGGCCGCAAAGTTATAGCTGGCCGTGAGGAAGCGCAGGCAGTGGGGCGGATAGACGGCGCCTTCCTCGTCCGTCTCCCCGTCTTCGAAGTACATGCGGATGCTCTCGCGGTGCGGTCCCGTGCCGGGTAGGTTCTGCACGACGCTTAGGTCGTAGTACTCCGGCGGGATGCCCGTCATGCCGTCGGAATCCGGTATCATGCGGGCAATCCATTCGTGTACGTTCTGGTACTCCTTGCGGATGCTCTCCACGGTGTTCTGTGCTTCTGCGCTCAGGCCCCATGCGGTGCAAAGCATGAGAGTTGAAAGTATCGTTCTCATATATTCTGTTAGTGGCAAGTGACGGCAATGCTCAACCAACGGTCAATTCATACAGGTGGTTGGCAAAGACGGCATCATGGAGGCCTATTCCGATGTTATAGCACAGGATGCGTTCCTGCGGTGAGGTGCGTCCTTGGGCTTGTCCCAGGAGTACTCGGCTCAATTCGTCGAAGTGGCGGAAGCGGTCGAAATAGCGGAAACCACAGACGTGACCGCGGTCGTCTGCAAATACCTTGTCGAAGAATAGGTCGCAGTTCTGGAATCCGCGGGTATGAACAGGTATCAGGAGCATACCCTCGCGATAGAGGCTGTCGTCGGGGCAGATGAGGTCATTTGCAGCCGTAATACAAGATATCAGGACATCGGCACCAGCCACGAGCTCTGCTGTTGTATCCACAATTTCTCCGATGAAACCGGGGATTTCCTTCATCTTCTTGATGAAGCATTCTGCCTGGTCCTTATAACGCAGCAGACGAAAGCGGGTCGGGCTATTGTTGCGATCGGCCATGATGCACTCTACGGTGGCACGAGCCGTGTGTCCAAGTCCCATCAGCGAATACGTGTCTGTACCATCGCGCTGGAAGAGGCGTGCGGAGAGTGCTGCAACAGCTCCTGTGCGCATCGTTGTCACCCAGTCACCATCCAGAAGAGCCAGCAGTTCGCCTGTGCGGCTGTCGTAGAGGAGAATATCGCTGTGCAGAGACGGGTTGTTCCCTGCGATGCGATTCACGATTTTTACTGCAAACCTGTGATGCGAGGGAGGAAGAAGGCAGGGCATCGTATTGAAGAAGTCGTCGCCTTGTGGATGGAGACTTATCTTCGTAGGTAGCTGTGCCTCATACTTCTGCCGAAAGGACTCTTCAATCCACTCCATGCAGACGCTTGCGCTTATGCCTAAGGCGTTGATGCTTTCTTTACTTATGATTTTCATGGCAGAGTTGTTGTAGGGCTTCGACGAGCTGATTGTTGTCGTGCTGATCCCGTACGGCGACGCGAATGAGGTTGGAGCCCGCCAGCGTTGCCTTGGTCTCGCAGTTGCGGATGAGGATGTCGTAGCGCATGAGCAGTTCGCGGGTAAGTCCGGCAGAGGTGTATGGCGGCAGCACCTTGCAGAGGAAATAGTTTGCCTGCGAGGGTATCACGCGCAGGAAGGGGATTTTGCGAAGGCGCCCCATGAAGCGCTTGCGCTCGGCCACGAACTTTTCGCAGGCGAGCTCGTAGTCGGCTTCGTACTTCCCGTATATCTGCATGTAGAATTCGGCGAAGGAGTTGATGTTCCAGATACTCACGTCCTTCTTCATCCAGCGGATGAGCTCCGTGTCGCTGCTGGCCAGCACGCCGAGGCGCAGACCCGGCACGCCGTAGCTCTTGGAAATACTCTTCATGACGACAAGATGCGGGTAGGCCTCGAGGATGTTATCATGGAGTAGGGAATTGTGGCGGAAATCCTCGGTGAAATCAACGAAACTCTCGTCCACGATGAGCTGCACGCCATGCTCTTCAGCCCATACGGCCAGGCGCAGCACGTCAGCACGCGGCATAAAGTGGCCGCTGGGATTGTCAGGATTGATCAGCAATAGGGCGGATAGCCTCTTGTCTGCATAGAACCGCATCAGCTCGTCGGCACTGTAGCTGAGGTCTTCCGTCGTGGGCACGAAGGGGACGAGCGTTGTCTTGTCGCGACGGTTGGGATATTCTTCGAAGGTGGGATACACCACGCCGAGGTTCCCTTCCACACGTTCCATCAAGCTCTTGATGAGTTCCGCCGCTCCGTTACCGACAACGGTGTAGTCCGGAGAGATTCCGAAATACTTGGCTGCCAGCATGGCGTTCACGTACATGCCGCTGGGATATTCCGTGAGGAGCGTGTCGAAGTTGGCACGCAGTTCGTCGCGCATGCGTTGCGGAGGGAAGTAGGGATTGACGAGGTAGCAGAAATCCAGCATCTTCGGGAAGCGCCAATGGCCTCCGTATCGCTTGTTGAAGCGGTTCATCACCTCCTCCTTGCCGGCAAAGATGGTTTCCGCAATGTCCAAATCCTGCACATCGTCGATTTCGTACCATTTCATCGGGCCTATGGGCAGGGCTTTCAGCTCTGCGCCGTCAAGCAGGGTAACAACACGTAACACCTGCTCGTAGTATTCGCTCGTACCGAGAGCCTGCTGGTAGGCATTGAGGAAGGGCACGTAGCAGTTGCGGCTGAAGTCGCGGCTGAACTTGTAGATGTTGACGGTTTTGTAGTACGAGGGTGTGTCGCTATAGCGGAAAGCCTTCTTGGGGATGAAGTTCAGAATATTGCGCTCGCTGTCAATGCGCACCATCGTACCGTCCATCCAGGTCTCATACTTCGCCACGAGGGCGAGGTTGGGGTCGGGGTGCTCCACGAGCATACGCAGCATCGCGGGGTCGAAGACGAGGTCGCTCTCCAGGAGCAGCGTGTCGTCCTCCTGTAGCTGGCGTGAGACGAGGGAGAGGCTGTAGATGTTGTTCGTGGTGGCGAAATCGCGGTTTTCCACGAATTCAACGGGAAAATCCGCTTCATAGCGCGTGCCGATGTGGCTACGCAGGTTCTCTGCCTGATAGCCGACGACGACGATGACGCGACGGACGCATCGCAGGTCGCCAAGGGCGCGGAGCATGCGGTCAATGATGCGCTCTCCGCAGACGGAGACCATGCACTTTGTGTTTTCGCGGGTGTATGCGCCGAGGCGGCGTCCCATGCCCGCAGCAAGGATGATGGCTTGCATATTGTTGTTGGTTGTTCTATGTCTTCTAAGACTTTTGGCGTGTTCCTATGATTGTTCGAGGAAAGTTTGGAGGTTGTCCATGCGTTCGCGGAACGTGTGGGGTAGGAAGGAGGGGCGTCGGAAGCCTTCGGCGGGCAGGGGATGGGCGTCGTGGTAGCAACGAAGGAGTTTCTGCCTGAAATCTTCGGTATCATCGGGGGAAAAGATGTCCCCGGCCTGAGGGCCAGATTTCTTTATCGCGTCAGCTACGACAGTGGCAGCACCGGCATGACAGCTTACGAGCGTCGGGCAGCCCATCTGCATGGCTTCACCCACGACGGCACCAAAGGCTTCATGGTGGCTGGGGAGCACAAGGAACGAGGCAGCAGCATACCATGCCCATAGGTCAAGACCCGTATGGCGTCCGGCAAAGATGATGTTTTCCGACATGCCGGCTTCCTCGGCCTGGCAGCGTAGCGCAGCTTCTTCCTCGCCGTCGCCTACCATCACGAGACGCCAGTCCCGGGGCAGGTCCTTGAGACTGGCAATGACGGAGAATAATAGCGGGAGGTTCTTCTCTTCTACGAAGCGGCCCACGAAGAGTCCGACGCGCTTGCCTGCAAGTCCGTGGCGCGCGATATGAGCGGCGGCACAGGACATGATTTGTTCGAGGTCTGCGCGAACAAGGAACTCGTCCTGGATGATGGGGAAATAGTCTGCGCGACGGGCGGGTGTGTGCTCCACATACCAACGGGCCATTTGCGCAGTAACGGTGATGATGCCGTCGCAGCGGCGGAGCATCCAGAAAGCCCTCCGCCGTCGTCCGCCCTGACGTTCAAGTGCCATGCCTAGGCTGTCGTCGCACATCGTCAGCAGGCGGAAGTACATTTTCCGGCACTGGAGCAGAAGCATCGGAAGGAGCAGCGAGGCACCAAACTCTGAGGCGATGACTACGTCGGGACGCTCGCGCCGCAGAATGCGTCCGTAGCCGTAGCCCAGGTCGCGACCCAGCAGGCGGAAGTGGCCGGGCAGGTATTCGTAGGTGTAGGTGGCATCCTCCAGCAGCTTCGCCTGTCCCACCATGATTTCCTTGGCTTCGCTCCGCAGGAACACGACGTGCAGGTGGAAGCGCCGCCCCAGTTCATTGAAGAAATGGGTGCGATAGGGCGCAGGAGCAGGGTGGAAGATGAGGAGACGCCGCATGATTAGTCGCAGTCGTAGGTATAGTCAGCGGTGCCGTCGGCATCATGGGGCCAGCCGGGGTTCTGGTAGAGCGGGCTGTTTGCCGCTACGCCACCTCCCGTAAGCAGGAACTCGCTGATGGGGATAGGCTCCAGATAGTGGGGCTTGGGGAAGGTGTAGCCGTCGTAGGCGGCCGAGGTGGCACTTACCTGCAAGGGGCGCATGTACTTGGAGACGGAGGATTGCGAGACAATCTTCTCGTCCAGGTCGGAGCGGTCGTACATCTTATACACTTCGTCCCAGAGGTTCATGCCCTCGGGCTGGTAGTTTACCATGTTGTCGAGGCTGCGCCAGCGCTTCAGGTCGTCAAGGCGAAGACCCTCGGCGATGAGCTCACAGCGGCGTTCGCGGCGGATGTTGTAGAGCGTGGCGTCAACGAGCGTACCACGGGAATATACGCCGAGGTCGTTCTCCTGTGCGAGGTCGGTAGCAGCGATGGTGGCCATATAGTCGGCATCCACACCGGCACGTGTGCGGAGCGCCTTCCAATACTTGTCGCAGTTGGCGTCGAGCGTGTGGTTACGCTCATAGTAGGCTTCCAGATAAATCAGGTAGGCCTCGGCGGCACGCATAAGCGGAACCGTTGTCGTGCAGTTGTACTGTATGCGCTGCTCCGCATCGTTGCTGAGCCATTTGTTGAGGTCGTAGCCCGTCGTGGATTTCTCATTTCCGGCGGCGCGGAGGGGCGGTTTGTAATAGTATATGGTGTCATTGACGTTCTTGCCGTCCACCTGCGTCGTTACAATATTTTCACCTGCGGCGCGTATGGAGCCGGAAAGGCGGCTGTCGCGGTCGGCGACTTCATCGTAGGGTGTGGTGTCGCCGTGATAGCCGGAATTCGTGGCATAGATGGGTTGGCCGTTTGCCATGAGGAACGTGTTCACGGCGGCACGTGTGAGACCGCATCCGCCACCTGCGCGCAGATATGCGGAACAACTGTGGGAGAGCACGCCCGTCTTGTAGTAGCGTGCGAGGATGACTTCATTCCCTTCGGGGAATACCTGGTCCTTGTTGAACATGCCTTGATAGTCGGTGGACAATGCGCGCGCATCCGCCACCTTGCCGGCGGCATCTATGGCCTGGTCAAGAAAGTATTCCACTTCGGCCTCGGCGCTTCCGGCCTTGAAGGCGAACGCAGACCAAGTGTCCTTGCCGGGCCATTTGTCATTACCAGGGACAAAGCAGGTACCGGCATGGTAGCGTTCCCACGTGCCTTCGTAGAGCGCTACGCGAGCCTTCAGCAGAAGTGCGGCATCGCGAGTCACGCGTCCGGACTCAGGCGCCGATGCCATCATCAGTTCGGCAGCCTTGTCCAAATCGGCGATAATCTGACGCGCCACCTCGTTGCGGGGGTAGCGTATGCTCTTCTCCGTGAGCAGCGCCTGGTCGTCGTCGAGCATGACGGTAATGATGGGCGCGTCGCCGAAGTTGCGCAGTAGGCGGAAGTAGTCATAGGCGCGGAAGAAATAGCCTTCGCCAAGATAGTGGTTGACATAGTCGGGACGATCCGTAAGCTGTCCGGCCGCAAGCTTGCCTTCTACCTTGTTGATATAGTAGTTGATGGCACGCAGGCGCGAGAAGTTCCATTCGGAACTATTGATGTTCACCGTCTTCTTTTCGCCTTTGTAGAAAAGGGACTGCGCATAGGCGGCACTCTGGTTGTCGCTCTGATTGTCCTGCGAATAGAGTCCGCCCCAGAGCGAACTGTTTGTGGGCAGGGCGCTGTAGAAGTCGTTCACGAATACCTTCAAGTCCTCGGCATTCTTGAAATAGGCATTTTCGTCGCCGAAGTCCAACGGCTCGCGCTCAAGGAAATCGTCACAGGACTGTAGCCCGAGAACGAGCAGGGACGCAAAGAAACAGATATTTTTTTTCATAGTCGTGACAGCGTTAGAAAGTAAGTTCGAGACCCAGTGAATACGTACGATACTGCGGATAGGTCTTGCCCGGTCCCCAGTTGTTGAAGTCGCCAACGGCTTCGGGGTCGAAGGTGCGCAGGTTCGTGAACGTGAAGAGGTTTTCGAGAGAGAGGTAGATGCGGGCTTTCTTTACATACTTCTCAAGAGCCGTGCCCTGGGGTAGGCTGGCACCAATCTGCAGGTTCTTGAGGCGCAAGTAGCTGGCATCCTGCAGGAAGCGGTCGCAGACCTGAATGTTGTTCTGGTCTATGCGCAGACGTCCGAAGTAGGAGTCAAGGTTAGCACCCAGTTCGGCACCCGCATAGCGGAAGTAGTCGAGGTGGTCGGTGAAGAGTGAGCGCTGCCATTCTGCGGCAATGCCGAAGAACGTAGCACTGTTTGTGAAGAAGAAGTCGCGCTTCGCAATGCCCTGGAAGAAGGCACGCACGTCAAGGAACTTCCACTTGGCATCCAGAGTGAAGCTGTAGGCAAAGCGTGGCGTGTTGTTGCCGATGACCTTGAGGTCGCCGTGGTCGTCGAGGGTCTGGCTGCCCTTGTCCACGCGTCCGTCGTTGTTGAGGTCGCGATACATGAGGTCGCCGCCGCCCCACTTTGAGCCGATGGAGGACTGATCGTGGAGTGCGAGATAGGCGTTCATCTCGGCATCGCTCTTGGCAATGCCCACAACCTCGTAGCCCCAGATGTCTCCATACTTCTTGTTCTTGTACCACCCGTTGATGTTTCCGTCGGGGGAGTCGTACTTCGTGATGGTTGTCTGGTAGTCACTGAGGTTGAAGGTGATGCCATAGCTGAAGTCCTGTCCGATGCGGTCGCGCCAGCTGACTTCAAACTCCCAGCCGCGCGTGCGCAGTTCGGCGTTGTTCGTCTTTGGCGCATCGGCACCATATACGGCGGAAAGGGCGTTGGCGGGTCCCACCATGTCCTTCGTCGTGCGCTGGTACCAGTCGAACGAACCTGTCAGGCGGTTGTTGAAAAAGCCCCAGTCGATACCGACACCGGCGTTCTCGATGGTTTCCCACGTCAGAGATGTAGAGTAGGGGGCATACATAGGCAGTACCGTCGCCTGCTGCCCGCCCAGGATGAGCGAGCCGGAGTTCGTCTGCATCTGTTGGTAGTAGGGGTAGAAGGACGTCGTGTTCTGGTTGCCGAGCGTTCCGTAGGAAGCACGGACCTTCAGGTATGTAAATCCCTTGTCGTAAAGATTCTTCCAGAATGCTTCGCGTGCGATGTTCCAACCTGCGGAGAAGGAGGGGAAGAAGCCCCAGCGCTGGTCGGTGGGGAAGCGTGATGCTCCGTCTGCACGCAGGTTGATTTCAGCCATGTAACGGTCGTCGTAGGCATAGTTTATACGTGCGAAGATGCCGAGCGAGGACCATTCGCCTTCCTTGGAGGACATCATGGACGTTTCGCCGCCGATGCCGTTCGGGAGGAAAGGCTTGCTGGGCAGCAGAATGTCGCTGGAAGCTACGCGCAACTTGTCGAAGTGGTAGTATTCGCTCTGTTCACCAAGCAGGAACTTGAAGTAGTGAACATCGTTCAGGCGCATCTCATAGTCCGTATAGACGTTGGTACTGAAGTAGTTCACGCTGGCCTTGAGCTGCTCGTAGTAGGACTCGCCGGCAGCCGGATATACCGTGAAGGAGCCATCGGTGGCATTGATGCGGTGTGTGTTCTCCAATCCTTCCAGCACGGTGTAGGCTTCGCGCTTGCCGTCGGGCTGCGTGATATACAGGGGGTTGAACTGCCGCGTGTAAGGATTGTTCTCCAGACGGCTGTTGATTTCAAGGTGGAGTTTCCAGTCCTTGATGGGCTCCACGACGAGGTTTGCCTGATTATAAATCTGACGCGTGCGCTGGCGTTGGCGGCCGCCGTTTGTCAGCGAGGGTATCATGGAACGGATGGTGTATTCGCCCAGCGGCGTCTCAAGGGCTTCGATGGAGCCGCGGCGTCCGATGTTGTGATAGAACAAGGCTCCCAGCGCCGAGGGTTTCTCGTTGTCAATGCTGATGATGCGGGTGTTCCATGTGAACTGTACATATTTATTAAATGTCACACCCACCTTTGCATTGAGCGTCAGGCGGTCCAGCTTTTCGTCGGCATAGTTGAAGAGGCCGGTCTGCCCCATGTAGTTGCCGGAGAAGAAGTAGTTCACCTTCTCGTTGGCACCGCTGACGCTGAAATTGTGCTCTTGCGACGTGGTGACGTTTTTCAGGAAGAGGTCGTACCAGTCCACGCTGCCGAAACTCTCCTGCACGTCCGCCCATCCGTTTTTGTACTCGGACGGTTTTGTGGCATATTGCAGGTCGCCACGCATGTAGGCCTGTATCATGCTCAGTTGCTTGGAGCCGAAGGGTGCGCGGCCACCGGAGTTCAGATAGGCGTCGTTCATCATGAGTGCCCATGTGTAGCCATCCGGCATCTGCGGCACGTTGATGGGCTGCTGGAAGCGAACGTTGCCGGAGTAGGTGACCTTTGTGCCCTGCGAGCCTTTCTTCGTCGTGACAAGGATGACGCCGAAGGGTGCGCGAGAGCCGTAGATGGAGGAAGCTGCGGCATCCTTCAGAACGGAGATGTTCTCGATGTCATTGGGGTTGATGGTGCTGAGGTCACCTTCCATACCGTCGATGAGGATGAGTGGCGAGGAGTTGGAACCTTCGCCGATGGAGCCGATACCACGGATGTTTATCTGCATCTCCGTACCCAGCTCTCCGCCCATGTCGTTCGTGATGTTCAGACCGCCCACGACGCCTTGCAAACCCTGTGTGGCGCTGGAGATGGGGCGCGACTCAAGCGCGTCGTTGCCAATGGTCTTCACGGCACCTGTAGCGTTAATCTTCTTCTGTACGCCGAAACCGACAACCACGGCTTCTTCCATGATGGCATCCTTTGGACGCAGGCGAATCGTGAAGGTTCGTTGTGACCCTGGGACAAAGGATGTGGGCTCATAGCCAAGGAATGTTACGTCTATTGTGGCATTTTTATCTTGTATAGAAAGAGAGAATTCTCCCGTCGCATTTGTGAAAGTAGGTTTGTTTTCTCCTTTTACACGGAGCGTTGCACCATGTACGGGGAGGTCGCTCTCGTCCAGCACCGTGCCAGATATTATAATCTGTGCATTGGCTACTGTTGCCATCAGCAGGGCGAACATTGATATTAGTATCCTTTTCATGATTGTCTTGCGTTGAGAGTTAGTTGTCCTTTTCGCCTTTCTGGACGAAGTTCAGGCGTGCAATCACGGTGCTGTCAGAGGTCATAATATCCTGGACGGCCACTACGGAGCGACGATAGTTCTTGTTGCGTGTGACGCGGAAATAGACGCATCCGTCGCCTCCGCCGCTCAGGGATGTGGCTCCTGTCAGGAGGTTGTAGTTGAAGTACCACTGCACCTTACCGCCGGCATCGGGGACGTTTGCCATCCAGCGGGCGTTGCTTGCGAGTTTGATGGTGAATGTGTCGGCGGCGGCGGGAAGCTCAATGAGCTCGTATTCCGTAAGCTTGGCCGTAATCTTGCTGTTGTACCAGATGGTATCAACGTTGATGATCAGCTTACCGTCAGAGCCGATGACGGGTTTGCCGTCGGCATCTTTCGTCGTGTCGCTCTCTGTGTAGAAATAACGATAGGTCGTATCAACTACGCGCGCCACGTTCAAGGGATACTCGGTGCCGGTCACGGAAACCACTACGGGGTCAACGCTTAGCGTGGCCTTGAGGCTGAAGTCGCCGGGATTCCCGTTGGAATCGTCGCATGCTACAACAAGGGCCGCGACGGCTCCAAGGATGAAGGGGATTAGAAGCAGCTTTCTCATGGTGGAGATGGGGTATGTGAGGTTAGTGGTTTATTTGCTTGCGCCCGTCCTGGATGAAGACACCGCGCGGGCGTTGTGCGTCGGGGCTGAGCCGACGGCCCTGCAGGTCGTAAGTCTGTGACGAGCGACGGGTGGCGAGTGACGAGCCGTCCGTTGGGGAGTGGATGCCCGTGGGATGGTTTACCTTCACCTCGGTCACGAGCGAATCAACGTTGCTGTTGAGGCCGTAGTTGCAGGCTTTTGCGAGGCTGTGCTGGTGCGTGGGCTTCACGTCGTTGCCCATATCCCAGTAGAAGATGCCCTGCATGTTGTTATCTACACAGTACTTGGCACGCATATATACCTGTGTCGGGCCCTGGAAATAATAGTAGTAGCCGTTAGATTCGCCCTTTTCGTAGTTGCCGCTCTTGTTGGGCATGTAGCCGTTGTCAAAGAATCCGTTGCGGACGCCGGTAATGATGGAGGAAACCTGCTTGTCGTTGGCGTCATAGGCCCCGGACGTCGTGGTGCTGTAGGAGAGGTAGATTTTGTCCTTCGGATAGCCGTAGCTCACGAAGTTGTTTGCGCCGGCCACGAAGGTGGAGTAGTTGAACCAAGCCATCTGCGGGCCGTATTGCTGGAACGTGAAGCCATCCACCTCGGCCATTTTGGCTTTGGGGAACTGGTAGGCACCATATTGGTGCATGGAAATCATCAACGTCTTGTCCTGCGGCAGGGCTGCTTTTATTTCGTCGGCGAGGAGGCCAAGGTTTGTCTGCGTGCCGTCCATCCATTCGAGGTCAAGTTCCACGCCGTCGTAGCCCTGGGAGAGCGTGGCGAGGTCGGCGGCGAATATCTTACGCTTCGACGCATTGGCAATGGTGCTTTGCCAGCCGTCGTGCCCTTCCACGGAGATGCGGACCTGATAGCCGCGATAGCCTGCGTAGGCAGAGCGGATGATGCTCAGCCACTCGTCCTGGGAGTAACTGTCCCAGCCGACGTTGTCGGTGCGGTCGTAGAGGTAGCAGCCTACAGCTCTCGCCATCAGGTCGGCCGTTACTTCCTTGCCGACGGCAGGCATGGGAAGGTTGTTCATGTGTGCAGAGAGCGACGTGAGGTCGAAGCGCTGGTTCCACGTTGCCGTGGCGTCGAACTTCGCCTTTAGACCTTCGCCGATGCGGACCTTGCAGCCCGTCATGCCGGTCGGCGTGTAGTCGGTGCTGCTGCCGGAAAGGGAAGCATTTGCCCACTTGTCCTTTCCGTTATAGGTGAACATGAAGGTGGTGCGAACGGCACCGCCTGCATTCGTTGTTACGCCGAAGTGTACCCATTCACCTACGGGCATGGAGTTTATGTTGACGAATTCGTTGCCATTGACGCGCACGATGACCTGGCTTTTCTCCTCGCTTCCCAGACGTATGGAGAAGCCCTTCTTTCCGTCGGCCGTTTCGCGGCGCATGATATAGCCGCCTTCCGTCCATTCGTCAAGATACAGCCACGTTTCAAAGGTGTAGCCGGTAGAGGCTTTGCCGTTGCTGTCGATGATGGGGTCGAATGTACTCTCGGGACATTCCAGATAGCCGTTGCCGTTTACGGCGAGCACGCCTGTGCGGCCCCCGAACTCGTTCAGGCGCTCGGCATTTGCTGCGCTTCCGTGTTCATTGGGGGTGATGTAGGCCAGATGGCCGTCGCTGAAGGATCTGATGCCGAGCATGATGATGTCGTTGGCAAGGAGGTACTGGTCGCGGTTGACGCCCCGGTCGAAGAAGCGCGCGTTGTTGGTATAGGCTCCGCAAAGCAGATAGGGGAGCCCTGCATTGTCTGTTACGGCTTCGCGTGTCACGCCTGCTTGGGACATCGTGCCGTGGTGGTTGAAGTCGGAGGGCTGGAACAGCGCCTTGTAGTCAACGACGTTGGCACAGAGGTTCTGGTCGAGTTTGTAATAGGCCACAAGGCTGGCGAGTTGCGGCGTCCACTTGTTCAGCGTATTGTTGAAGAAATAGTCGTAGTCGGCGGAAAGTACATCGTTCCACACGCGCACTTCATCCACGCGACCCTTGAAGCCTCCGCCGATGAGGAAGGGCGCCTCGCTCTCGGCCAGTACGCAGCCGGAGGCCGTGGCGGCCTGTTTCTTGTTGACGAACACTTTCGCGTTGCCTTTGTCGCAGAGTATCGTCACCTGAGTCCAGGCGCCTGTCTTCAGGTCGCTGGAGCTTACCGTCAGCGTCTTGCTGCCTGCGGTAATCTTGAGTGTTTGCGCAGCGTCCTGCTTGACGCTGAAGTCTTCGCCGCGCGAGAGTATCGTGGCACCGTTCGCCCATTCGTCGGCGTTCATCCAGAACTGGAACGTGAACGATGCGGCCCCGTCCAATTCCGGCATGGGCCCGCAATCTACGCTACCCTCAGAGGAGAGGCGCAGGCAGTAGTTTGTCACTTGGGAAAAAGCTGTGAGACTGCAAAGCAAGGCTGCACAACAGAGTAGGAGGGACTTTTTCATGTTTTTTTAGTTGACAAGTTGACAAGCTGCGGCTTGTTTACTCGTTGCTCGTTTACTTCCTGTTTATAAAAAGCGATAAGCAAGTGCGGACGTTTCCACACCTGCTTATCATGTTTTGTGGGATTTACTTCACGAGGACTTTTTTTGCCTTGCCGTTCTGCTTGGAGACGTAAACTCCGCTGCTGAGGCCTTCGATGGAGCGGCCTACGTACTGGCCTGCCATGTTGTACACCTTCTCCTCGCCGCGCTTGCTGCAGAGCTGCGAGATGGCGGAGTTTTCACCCGGAACCAGCGTGATGTAGCTGTGCTTACGCGTCAGGACAATGGGGTTGGTGTTGGTGCCGTTGTGCTTGAGGAACTTTATTTCCTTGATGAACAGGGTGCTGTGGTCCAGGTTGCCGTTGTTCATTTCCATCTTCAGGCGTACGGGGTGGGCGTAGTTGCCGTCCTTGTCGATGCCGGGACAGTAGAAGTCGAATTCATAGACGAGCCAGCGTGTGGGGTCGTAGATGTAGTTCTCGTCTTCGTCAAGTACGGGTTCTTCGTCTTCGTCATACTCTGCAAACTCTGCGGAGCTGACGCTGCTGCGCTCGGCATTGAACTCGTCGTTGTTGGTCTCGGTGGTGGAAATCACGTTGCCCTGCTTGGTCATGGCGTACACCTTGTTGATAACGTTGTCAGCCTCGCCGATGGCGTTGCTGCAAACCTGCATGACGATGCGGCAGCGGATGTTGGGATTGTTCTTCGAACCGTCGGTGGGCGTGTTGTCCTTGTCCGTGAACCAGCTGAAGTTGAACCAGTTCAGGGCACCCGTACACTGCGGGATGTTCAGGTCCACGTTGTAGAGGTCCTTGTAGATCTCGTTCACTTTCGACTGGTAGCCGCTGCAGCAGAACACCTTGCCCACTTCGCCGCCAAGGTCCACGACGGAAACGCCGGGACGCAGACGGTCAATGTACGTGTTGCCGGACACCATCTGTCCGCCTACAACGATGAAGAGTCCGTTGTTGTAGTAGTCATCGATGATGTAGTCGTAGGGGGCTTTCGGATTTGCCTCGTCGTAGCCCACGGGGATATTGATGAGACCCACTTCCGCCTTGTCGTAGTCGTAGAGAGGCGGTGTGAGGTCTTCCATGTCTTCCTGTGCGAACAGGGGAGATGCTGCGAAGAGTGCAGCTGCAAAGAGTAGAAGTTTCTTCATGCGTTTAGTATTGTTAGGTGAGTATTGTTGTTGCTGTTTACGGCACGCTGCAAAGGTAGGCTATTCCCTTGTTACGCAGCCTGATTTCGTGTTAAACAATGTTAATAAAGGAAAGGCAAAAGAATGCGGGGCGTCCCGAATGGGGCGCCCCGCAATGAGTGAGTTTATTGTTTGGAAACAATTACTTCACGAGAACCTTCTTACCATTGATTACATATACACCCTTGTTGAGGATGTTGCGGTCGTTCAGACGACGGCCGTCAATGCTGTAAGCGGACTCTACGTCTGCGCCATTCAGGATGTCGCGGATGCCGTCATTTACGGTGAACTTAGCGATGATAACTATATTACCGTCAATGAGTTCAGCGGGGATGAAGTAGTTGTTGCGAACAACTTCGTTCATGTCAACAACGGTCTCGTCGTACTGGCGGATGCCGTGTACGTACTCGTTACCGTTGAAGTAACCGTGGCGGACTGTTACTGATTCAAGCTTGTAGCCATCGGCGGGAACGAACTTGATGCCAGCTTCGAGGCCGAACGGTATCTGAACACCTTCTCCGCTGAGCGTTTCACCTTCATAGGTTACCGTACCGTTTTCAGCAGCTTCTGCTGTGAGCGTAACCATTTCGGGGTGAACATTCAGGCGAACGTCCGTGATGGAACCGCCGTTGTTCAGGATGTGGTTGCTGGAAGCTGTCTGACCACCCGGATCTACGTTGTCCCAGTCAACCTTGTAGCGCATGCAGTAGAAACCGTATGCAAGATCTTCAGGAACGGTGAACGTCGGCATGTCAAACGTCTTGTTACCCTCGCTTACAGCATCGCCTGCGGAGTTGTAACCTGCGTAGTAGGAGAAGGAAACGATTTCCTGACCTTCAGGAATAGCTCCGTTTGCGATTTCAGAAGCTTCAACCTTGAACTGACCGTCGCGGTCGTAGTCTACGTAAGCATACATGTGCATCCATTCAGCCATGTAGCCGATTGCGGGCTTCACGTCAACACCCGGCGTCACAACGAAGCCACCTTCCTCGGTGAAGTTGTTGTAAGCCTTCGTCTGCGTGGAGTAGGAGTCGGCAACTGCAATCTCCTGGTCGTCCAACTGAACGTTGGAGATCCAGCGGCTTGCGTGGCGGATGGTAGCATCAGCGTCGAAGTTGATGGGATAGTTGTTCTCTTCAACTTCTTCCGGAACGGCCGTGAACGTCATCATTGTGTGGATGATGCCTGCATAGCCTGCGCCGAGGTAGTAGAGAGCCTCGGTGTCGGAGTCGTAGAAGAGGCCATAGAACTCGTAGTCACCGTCTTCTTCTTCAACAAGGATGACGCTCTTAGCTTCGTCGCCGAACTGAGCAGGTGTATAACCATCTGCTGCAGGCTCTTCGCCAGTCACGTACTTCTGCTGTGCCTTATTGAAGAACTTGAATGCATAGGGGTTACCGTAAACAGCCCACTGTGCGTTGTCCTGAACCTTGTTAGCGTCCGTGTTGGGCGCGCCTACAACACTATTGTTGCCGGCAACAAGGAGTACATCGTTTGTGGAGATGTTGAACCACTTAGCATCTTCGCCGTCCTTCGTTACGAACGGAGCGTCCTGGAACGTTACGTTCACGGTGAGGACGTTCTCGCCATTCTTCACGAGGAGCGGAGTGTTGACTGCGTAGTCGCAGAGCGGCAGACGAGTTACGTCTTCAGGAACTTCGTCAAGCGTAGTGCCTGTGAGAGCCGTAGTCGTCAGAGTCTCGAGGACGTTGCCTTCGCCGTCAACAACGTTAACGGTTACGTCAACCTCAACGGGTTCGGGCTCCTGAACGTTAGCTTCTTCAACAGCGAGGCGTGTGCTCTGCGTGCCGGAAGCTGCGAGGTAACCGTAAACAGAAGCAACGCCGTCGCGAACGGAGACGAAGTTCTGGGTTCCGAAGTGGAGCTGGAAGCCTTCGCCGTTAGCCTCAATGGTAGCATATTCTGCTTCGTCAGAGAGGCTGATAGCTGTTGACCAGCTGCCAGAGGGGATTTCAGTGTCGGCGAGGTACTGACCTGTGCCTACGTTCTGAACGGCAATGCCTACGTACGGGTTACCCGTGAAGGTCCATGCGTATGCGGCATCAGCCTTGTCCTCGTCGGAGAGAGTTTCCTTAGCTGCTACAGCACCGTCGGCTACGTAAACGTATGCGTTGCCGGAAGCGAAGAGGTTGTAAGCCGTCGTACCGTCAGCTACGAAAGGCATTTCGACCTTCACTGTAGTGAGGAATACGTTGTGGCCACCCTTCGTCACTTCAAGTGCGTTGGGATACGTGTACGTGCAGAAGTCGCGCTTCAGGGAAGCGGGGAGTTCCGTAACGGTTTCGCCACGGAGAACGGGCAGAACTTCCGTATAGACGTGGTTCTCTTCCTCATCATAGATGCTGAAGGTTACGTCTTCGGTCGGGAGCTGCTGAACGTTTACTGTGATGACAGCATTCAGGAAGATGCTTGCCGTGTTACCTATGCGGAAAGCAGCAGATGCAGCGGGCTCGGGGAGCGTCACTGTGAACGTCTGCACTTCTGCATCACTAGTGAAGGTGAACTGATCATTGGTAGTAACGTCCGTGGCAACAATGCTGGTCGGATTGTTATTGTTGATGTAGGAATTACCACGGATGGTGTAGCCCGTGATAGCGTAACCTGCTTCAACGTCAATCGTGTAGAGCTGGTTACCACTTGCTGCGGTGAAGATCTTCAGACCTTCGTTCGGAAGAACGGTGGCATCGCTGTTGCCAGCCATCTGGTTGCCGTTCGTGGTGAGTGCGATGGCAGGTGCGCCGTCTCTGCTTTCCCACTTGGCAGCCCAAGTCTTGTTGTTGTTAGCGATGGTGAATTCACCCGTTGAGAGGTTGATGGCCTTCTCGTAGCTTGCAAGGTTCTCGGGAACTTCCTCGAACTTGATGGTTGCCCATTCGTCCTTGATGCTGCTTTCATTGGAGATAGCAGCGAAGGTGTCGTAGAAATCTTCAACAGTACCCATCTCGCATGTGAAGGTGTAGCCTTCGCCAAGCGTTGCAAGGCTGAGTGTAGCAGCGTTTTCGCCCAGAACGGTTTCTCCGTTACCGGCGAGTGCGAGGTACTGCTGAGCGCCTACGTTGAAGAGGGTGTAACCGTCGAAGGGATTACCGCTGATGGTCCACTGGTACATGGCCTTGTCCTCAGCAGCTTCGATTTCTTCAACAGTCTTGGCTGCAACGTAGTTCTTGCTCTTTGATGCATCGTAGTGAACGTACTTGCCATTCACGTTGAGGTAGTACTGCTGACCTTCGATGAAGGGCAGTTCGTAGCTTACTTCGAAGAGTACTTCGTTGTCTTCCTCGGAAACCGTGACGGGTTCTACTACGTTGTAGGAGCAGAATTCCTGTACGAACTCTTCGGGAAGCGTCTCGACAACGGTGCCTTCGGCAACGTCAGCCGTGAACCTTGCAACTTCTCTCTCAAGTTCGTCGTAAACAACGTACGTAACCTCTACGGTCTTCTCTTCTACAACCTCTTCAGGAACATAGAATGCGTAGGGGTGACCCTTGCCGAACATCAGCAGGGCAACTTCTACGTTGTCGAAGTCCTGGTCGCCC
Organism: Alloprevotella sp.; assembly: GCA_017477205.1. The sequence continues at coordinate 112,376 of JAFUXE010000006.1, read as the reverse complement.
TGCTGCCAGAAGTTACCGTTCCAACGAGCCTTGCTGCTGTCATCGGGATTGTTGTCGGTAACAACGAATACGTTCTCACCTACGAAATCACCGTTAGGCAGAACGTTGCCATCGTCCTGACGGAGGGATGCGCCGCCACCACGGATGTCGGAGGATTCCTCCCACTTCGTGATGTTAACACTTGCTACAACAACTTCGCCTGTGCCGACGTTCTTCACGGCATAGGAGCCGTCGCCATTGTCAACGAGGGTGAAGAGGTAGTTCTTGTTGTCGGTCGTGAACTCTGTGGGAGCTGCATTACCCGTGATGTAGAGACCTTCGTCCGTAGCGTGCATGAAGCCCCAGCACTTGTTACCGGAAGCAACAGCTGCGTTGTAGATCATGTATTCCTTACCGGCTACGAGTTCAGCGTCGCGCGTCGTGGGACGGAACGTGCCCTGGATGCCGGGTTCGGGTTCGGGAGTCTTCACTTCGGGCTCGAATACAGCGTCATAGGAGGGAGCGTCTTCTGCTTCAACTTTTACGAAGCTCCAGAGGAGAGCCTTGTCGGCAGCCACGCTGATGGCATCGTCCGTGATGGTCACGGCCGTGCCTTCCATGCGCTGGTTGTCGGTACCTTCGCTGTAGATGTTGGAAGTCAGTGCGTATGTAACGCCGCTCTTCGTACCTACGACGAGATACTTAGCTTCGCCAGCCTCGAATGCATTTACCTTCGAAGCCTCGAAGGTCTCGGCCGTCGGGTCGGCAACCTTGAAGAGCTGGAGGGGATTAGCAGCGCTGTTAGCGGAGAAGCGACCGTTGCCGCCGCAGTATGCGTAGCGGGAAGAGCCGACGAGCTGTACGTAGAACGTACCCTCTTCGCTTGTTACGGTGCTGGAAATCTTACCCATGACACCCTCTTCAACAACAGCTGCGATGGCCTCGAAGGACTGCGTCTCAGGCTGCGGGTCAGCTGCGGAGAGGAACTGGTTGTCGGCGTTGTTGCGGAAGAGGACGGGAGCGTCTGTCAGACCTTCCACGTTCTCTGTCTCTTCGAATGCGCCTGCTGTCCAGAGAACAGCTGCGTTGCGTTCGAGCGTGATGGCGTCGTCAGCAACCGTAACAGCTGCACTTTCCATGCGCTGGTTGTTGCCGCTGCCTGCGTTGTAAACGCTGTTCGTCAGGGCGTAGGTTGCGCCGCTGTAGGTAGCTACCATGAGGTACGTTGCGCCAAGTGTGAGGCTTTCAGCCTTCTTGGCAACCGTAGTCTCAGCTGCGGGATCTTCTACCTGGTAGAACGTGATGGCACTTGCATCGCCATTGCTCCAGCGTGCGTTGCTGCCGATGTGCATGTAGTGCTGGCCGCTGCTGGTCTGAACGGGGAGGCTTACCTTGAAGGTGCCGTCGCCGTTGCTCTCGATTGCGGTCCACGTGGGCACGAATGCGGGCACGTCAACCGTGTTCATGTTGAACGCGTCAAGGCCGAGCACCTTCTGCGTGTCCTCGCTGACGAGGTTGAAGTAACCTTCCGTGAAGGTCTCAGCAGGCTCAACGACGGGAACTTCTTCCACGAAGAAGCGGCCAACGTCGATGGTCTGGTTGCCTGCCCAGTTCCAGATGTAGAGGTAGCTATTGTACGTTGTCCAAGTCTGCGTTGCATCCTTGTAGAGCGTGAAGCCCTCGCCGTTTGCATTGACATCCCATGCTACGGGGCTGTCCTGGAGGGAGCCGTAGCTGCCGCCATTTCCTGCAACGTAGTTGCTCGTACCTTCGTTGTAAACCTGGATACCCGTGTAGGGGTTGCCGAAGAATGCCCAGTGCTGACCGGCATCCTCGTCACTCTTGGAGGTGTAGTACGCGTATGTGTTGTAAGCCGTAAGATACGTGCCGTCGTTCTGGCGGATGAAGTACCACTTCGGGCTTTCTACGCTGGAGGTTACGAACGGAAGGTTGAACTTGACCGAGGTCGTGACGGTTGCGTCTTCATTGCCAACCGTGAAGGGCGTGAACTCGTACTCCGTGAAGCCACGCTGCAGGACAACGGGGAGTTCGGAAACCTCCGTGCCCACCTCGGTGGTAATCGTCTGGCGATAGAGTTCGTTTCCGCCTTCGTCGTTGATGACGTAGGTCACGTCAGATGAGTTGAGCTTCACCCAGTCAACGGTGATGTTGGAGGCAAGGGCCTTGTTGGAGCCGGTCAGACGGAAGCTGACGGTGCTTGCCTTCTCGTCAAGCGTGAAGTCCAAGGTCTTTTCAACGCCGTCCTCAAAGGTGTATTCTTCGCCGTTGAAGGTGACGGTCTTTGCTTCCGTAGCCGTGGCCGTGATGTGCCAGCCCGTGATGGCGTAGCCGTCCTGTGCGTCAAGGTAGTAGTAGCAGCCGCTGCCTCCGGGGAAGAGGTTGATAGCCGTTTCGGAAGCCTGCATGTTGTTCGGACCGATGTTCTGAGCCGTCGCACCTGCATTGTTGTTCGTGCGGAGCAAGAAGCTGGGGTCCGTCTGCGTGGAGGTATAGAGCCAGCAGAAGGAGCTGCCGGACGTGCTGCTGGTCAGCGTGCCTGCGCTGGGCAGGTACTCGAAGGAACCAGTCTCTGCAACGGGTGCTTCGGGAACCTCAACTTCCGTGAGCGTCAGGGTGGAACCTGCGTCCTCGCGGCCCCATGCGCTATCCCAGTAGCCCAGGTAGCCAGCCGTGCCGCCGTTCTGGTTGACGTACTTGTTGGCTGTGCCGGGCACGCGCAGAACGAAGCCTTCTCCGTTGGGGAAGATGTCCCATGCGAAGTCACCGTCCTTCATGACGGCGATGTTGCCTTCTTCAGCGAGGGACTGGCCGTCGTGAGCATAGTTCACGACAACGACGCCGGTAAGCGGATTGCCCTTGAAGCCCCAGATGTAGGAGTCGTCCTCCGTGTCAACCGTGCTGGTGGGATAGTAGGCACCAGCCTGGGAGCCCGTGTGGGTCGTGTTCAGGTAGTAACCGCCGCGGATGGCCACGTTGTACCACTTACCCTCCGTGAAGGGCAGCGTGTACTCGGCCAGTGCAACGAGCTTGTTGTCCGCGCCTGCAGCTACGGTCAGAGGCTCTACGTCATACGTGCAGTAGCCCTTCTTGTACGTGTCGGGCAGTTCGCTGATGACCTCACCCACTGTTGCGGGAATGCCTGTGGCCACGGTGTACTCCGCTTCCGTCTCAGCATCCACGATTACGATGTCGTAGGTTGCGCCGGGATTGAAGTATGCGTCCAGCAGGGCGATGGCCTCCGTCGGGTCAAAGTCGGCCACCTCGGTGATAGCGTAGGTGTTGCCACCGATGCCACCCTCGAAGTCTGTACACGTGTTGAAGTAGATACGGCGTGCGCCGTCCATGTTCAGGTAGTTGCCATACTTGTCGGCGAGGTAGTACGGGTAGTTCGTGATTCCCGTTTCTCCCACCGTCACGTCCGTGATGATGCGGGAGAAGTCCGTAGCGCTTTCGCGCGTAACGGTGTTCTCGCCGGAGTCGGGCAAGTTGCTCTGGTCGTCAACGGAACCGATGGCGAACATCTTGTTCGTGACGTCATAGAGGTAGGTGTTTTCACCATAGGGAACGAGCGCGAACTCGCTGGCTTGCGAAGCTGTCGTTGTACCTTGCAGCACGCTGCCGGTACCATAGACATAACCGCGTGCGCAGTTCATGGTGAAAGTCTTCAAGGTTTCAGTGGACGTCTCGCCGCTCACGTTCGCCTTGTAAACAAAGAAGCAGGTCCAGTTGCCTGTTCCGCCATTGTAGAACAGGGGATTACCGTTTAAGATTTGGTTTGAGTTCAACCAGACCTCAGTGCCAAGAGGACGCCAGCGCATAGCATTGCCTGAATCCATACCGTCAGCAACGTTTGCCACGCCGCTTTCTACCTGGTACGGGTCAAACACACAAGCAGCATCGGCATCATCCGTTACAAGCAGCGTATTGTCGCTGTTGTGACCGAAGTATTTGCCTTCGCTTGTGCGAAGCTTAACGCCTCCGTCCGCTTTGATCACATCAAACACGATGCTCGGGTCATCCTCGAAATAGTTGCCATTCAAGGCCCGACCAGCGTAGTTGATGCAGAAGTCGGCAGTCGTGGTGTAAATTCTCAAATACACCTTCATGCCACCCTCTTTGACTTGCTCCGCTGTGAGCAGTTCACCGCGGGAGTAAGTCACATCCTGCGCCATTGCTCCACTGAAGAACAGCAGGAACAACGCAAGAAGTGAGAAAATCTTCTTCATAGACATTGGTTTTTTTGTTAGTAATTAGGTGAATTAAAGTATTTTATCGTTGTTGAAGAGTAGTCCGCCGCACCCCTTTCGGGGAGAAAAGCGCACCAACTCCGCTGCAAATCTATGCAAAAAATCTGAAAATGCAACGTCTGCTTATAAAAAAGTTAAATTCCTCCAAAAAACTCGCGCGTATATAATATATAGTTGTGTAATAAGAGCAGGACGAAAAGTGTGTAGCGCAACAAAAAAGAAAACGCGCATACACTCTCACACAAAGGATGCAAATGCGCTGTCATAGCTTGACGTATGCCGTAGCACGACCGACACCAATTTTCCCAATATACCCGTCATTGAGCAATTCTTTGAGCACTCGTCCTATCGTCGTCACACTGATGTCTGGGATAATTTTCTGCCTCATTTTTACTACATTTGATGCAGAAAGGCAGAAACCGCAGCAAAAAAGCCTTCCGAATTCGGAAGGCTTTTTTGCGGTGCGTACGGGACTCGGACCCGTGACCCCATGCGTGACAGGCATGTATTCTAACCAACTGAACTAACGCACCAATTTCTTTTTGTGGCTTGAGGCTTTCTGTTGTGGGCGAAGATGGATTCGAACCACCGAAGGTATAAACCAGCAGATTTACAGTCTGCCCCATTTGGCCACTCTGGTATTCGCCCTTCGCGGGAAGGCTTTCCCTTTTTGCGGGTGCAAAGATAGGGGATGATTTCCTAACCGCCAAACAATTTCGGAATTATTTTTTCAATTCCCACGAAAAATCCACCATTTTGATGGCGGTGAGGGCAAATTCCTCACCTTTGTTGCCCAGTTTTCCGCCTGCGCGCTCCTCGGCTTGCTCCTCCGTGTTGGTGGTGAGGAGGCCGAAGACGACGGGCACTTTCCCTTCCGTGTTCTGGCGGGCGAGTTCCTGCGTGACGCCTTGGCAGATGTAGTCAAAGTGGGGCGTGTCGCCGCGGATGACGCATCCGATGGCGATGACGGCATCCACGTATCCCGTGCGGGCAAGTTCGGCGCAGCCATAGATGAGTTCAAAACTGCCGGGGACGTGCATGACGGTGATGGACGTGTCGGCTACGCCGTTTTCCCTGAGCGTGCGCAGGGCACCTTCGAGGAGGCGGTCGGTGATGTGGTTGTTCCATTCAGCAACAACAATCCCGAAGCGCATCTCCGTGGCATCGGGAACGTTGTTTTTGCTGAGAGAAAATGCACTTGTGGACATTTCTTCTCTGGGGATATGTATTTGTTTTTACTTGCTGACGCGTTCGATGTAGCGCTCGATTTCGGCATCGGCAACGGCGCCGGTTGCGGTGGGCTGGGGACGCGAGAGGGCACTCGTGGGATAGTCGGCCTTGATCTGCTTGTATATGGCAAGGGCTTCCTCGTTCTTCTTCTGTGTTTCCAGAAGCTTTCCGGCTTCAAGCAGGAAGAGGGGGCTGAGGCTTTCGTTGTCAGCCTTCTTGGCTGCTTCCTTGAACTTTTCGATAGCCTTGTCCACCTGCTTGTCGGCAGCATAGCAGTTTGCGAGGGCTGCAATAGCCGTGGGAGATACGGTCTGGTCGCCCTTTGTGCTGAAGTCCTCAAGGTATTTGATGGCGTTTTTGTAGTCGCCCTTCTGCGCGTATGCTTCGCCAGCGGAGAGCTTGGCGAGGTTTGCGGCGTCCGTGAAGCTGTAGTCCTCGGCAATTTTGAGGAAGCCGGGGAACTTGCCTTCACCCTTGAGCGCCTTGTCGTATTCGCCCTGGAGCATATAGTCCTGACCGAGGGAGAGGAGGGTCTGTGCCTTTTCCTCGCGCGGCTGGAGATAGCCGTATTTAATGCCGAAGAATCCGCCAACGATGACGAGCAGGGCTACCGTGCAGATGATGAGCTGCTTCTTGTTTTTTGTGATAAAAGCTTCAGAGCGTGAGAGCGTTTCGTTCACGTCAAGCTGTGTGTTTTGCTTTTTCTGTGCCATATTGTGTTGTTGTGTTTTTATTGCGTGTTTGATTTTAGCGGCGCAAAAGTAGTGCTTTCTGATAACACGGAGAAATTTTCGCGCTGAAAATTATGCGTATCGGCATGGGCGTGAATCCTTTCAGAACACTTTTGCCGTCCCCAGGCTGCGGTCTATGAGCATGCCGTCCTGCGCCTGCAGGCTGAACTTCCCGGCTCGTTTCGCACGGAACTTGATGCGGAAGAGCGTGCCGTCTTCGAGGAGGAAATTGTTGCCGAGATTGGCGAAGCAGGGGAAGAGTTCCTTCTGCCCGTTCGAGTGGAGGCGGTCGTAGGTGAGGTTGCGCATTTCCTTCATGCCGACGAGGTCAAGCCCGGCATATTCCAGCTCTGCGGGGTCGTAGGGGAGGGCGAAGGAAAGGGCGTTGACGCACTTGAGCCCGCTGCCCGTCACGGTGAGTGTGACTTCGTCGCCGGCGGCGAAGGATGCCTTGTCGGCCGTGAGGCTGAGGGTGCCTGCGGCCTTGTCCGTGCTGCGCTGCTCTGCCCCGCCGTCCAGCTGCGTGGTGACGACGGAGATGTCGTAGGCATCAATGAGGCCGTTGCGGTTCACATCGCCTGCGGAGACATACTCAAAGTCGGCATCGCCGCTGCGCAGTCCCGTGTAGTTCATGTAGGAAGTGAGGTCGTTTTCGTCAAGGCGTCCGTCGCGGTTGATGTCGCCTTGCAGGACGCTTTCCGTGCCGGGCACCTTGAAGACGTAGAGCTCCTCGCCGGAGCCGAAGTCTCCGACGGCCTCCGTGACGTGGAAGCGGATGTAGCGTGCCCTGGGATTTGCGGCGAAGGCGAACTCCTTTGCCTCGCCGTTGCGCGCCCATCGGAAGGCTTGCGGTTCCGTCCACGACTGGCGGTCTTCGCTCAGCGAGACGGTGCCCTGGAGGATGGTGCCGTTCCCGGCGTCCTCGCGCGGCTGGTATTGGAACCTGTCAAGCTGGTTGACGCTGCGCAGGTCGATGGTGAGGTCGAAGGGTACGGCCCTGATGTTCCAGTCCGTGTGCCACGTGGTCTTGCGGTCGTAGTCGAAGAACTTCTGAATGCCTTGTCCGGACTGGTTGGGGCAGGACGTTTGTCCCACGATGCCCTTGAGGGCGAACTGGTAGGGGTCGGCCTTCGTGCGTCCCCGCACGGCAGTCCACTCGCTGTAGCCGTCGGCATTGACGGCGCGCACCTTGAAGGCGTATGCCGTTTCGGGCTGCAAGCCGTCAAAGGTGAGGGACGTCTGGCGGATGGTGCTGTAGAGCTGCCCGTCATATTCTATTTCGTAGTAGTCGGCGTTTTCCGTCTCGTTCCAGGACGGCGTCAGGGCAAAAGCCGACGTGTTCTCGTCCGTCAGCGTGGCACTGGGCGGCGTCAGGCGACCATGACTGCGCAGCAGGGGTGCGGCGGTTTCTGCCTTTGTGCCGCAGACTTCCACGACGACCTCGTTCTCCTGCACATTCGTGGCGGGGAGGTATATCCAGAGCTGCGGGTTCTTCTTGATTTCCACCTTGGCAAAGTCGCTGCCGGGTGTGGCAAACCGGTTCAGCTCGGGCGCGGGATTGTGAAAATAGACGCCTTGTCCGCTGGCGGCGGCGCGGCTGTATTCCTCCGCCGTGGCGGCGGCTTGCAGGGAAAGCTTCTTGCAGCCGACCTTTGCGACGACTTTCTTCGGCTTGCAAAGGAAGTTGAGGCGCAGCTCCGTTGCCTTCCGGGCTTCAAAGCCTTCGTACGTCCCTACGGTCTTGGCGATGTGGACGCGGAACTTGTCCTTGCCGAGGGCGGCCCGCACCTCCGTGAAGGCGGACTCGCCTTGCTTGTAGGCTTCCGTCGTGCCGTCGTCGTCGTATTCCACGAAGCAGCTTTCGGCATCGGGGTATATTTCGTAGGCGCGGTAGTCCTTGCGAATTTGGGAAGGCGTATTGTGTGCCGTCGTCATCGGAATGATGGCGCCGCTGCGCACGAATACGGGGAGCTTCCATATCGGCGCGTCGAAATTGTTCAGGATGCGGCCGCCTTCGTAGGCATCGCCGTTGAAGTAGTCGTACCATGTGCCTTCGGGCAGGTAGATGCCGTTGCGGATGTCGTTGCCCTCCTTGTCGGCAGCGGTTTCCTTGTAGATGGGAGCCACGAGGAAGTCCGGACCGAAGAGGAACTCGTACTGCGTCTGCGTGCCGAGCGTGAAGGCGTTGGGATAGTCGAGGAAGAGGGCGCGCACCATGGGCTTGCCGATGGTGGCTTCGTGGGCGATGGTATAGGTGTAGGGCATGAGCATCGACTTCAGCTTCAGGTAGGAGCGGTTGATGCTTGCGGCCGGCTCGCCGAGGACCTGCGGGTACTTCGGATTGCTGCCCCATCCGTCCATGTTGAGCTCCATGGGCGTAAAGGTCTTCCATTGGAACTCGCGCACGTTGACGGGCAGGTTCTTGCCGCCAAAGATGCCGTCCATGTCGTTCGTGATGTTCGGCTGGCCGCTGAGGCCGGAGCCGATGAAGGTCGGGATGTGGTAGCGGATGTATTCCCAGTCGCCGCCCGTCTGGTCACCCGTCCAGATGCCGGCATAGCGCTGCGTGCCAGCCCAGCCGTCGAGGCTGATGATGAAGGGGCGCGCGTTGTTACCGTAGTAGGGCATGACCTGTCCCACGTCGCTCACGCCGTTCACGCCGAAGCTGTAGCCGGGACCCACCCAGGCGACGTCCGTCTTCAGGACGCGGACACCGGCGTCGCGCACTTCCTTCACGATGTCGCGCTGGAGGAGGGCTTCGATGCCGTCCTTCGGGTACAGGTCGCTCTGTGTCCAAAGGCCTATCTCCACACCCTTCGAGCGGGCATAGTCGCCGAAGCTCTTCAGGTTGCGGATGTTGCCGTCGAGCGTTCCCGTCTGTCCGTAGCCGGCGCCATAGCCGTCGTTCGGCAGGAACCATCCCAGGGGCATGTCGTTGTTCAGGTAGCGGTCGATGGCCGCACGCGCGGAGAACTGATATTCTCCCAGCTCGCCGTTGAGGCTTTCGCGGATGCCGCCGTTGTCCTTCTGGCTCTCGTTGTAGCGCTTGCCGTCCTCGTAGGCCATGAAGCCGTGCTCGGATTCCGTCCAGTAGTCGCGGTTGTAGGCGTTGAGGTGGCCTTCGTAGAAGCCGAACTTCGGCAGCAGCACGGGGTTTCCCGTCAGCTGGTAGAAGTCGCCCAGCAGGGCGACAGGCTCCTGATCCACCATGATGAAGACGTCCAGATAGTTCTCGTCGTGGGAGAGGATGACCTTGTCGGCCTCCGCCTCTCCGAAGTCGTAGCGGCCGGGCTTGAACGTGTGCCACAGCAGGCCGTAGCCCTTCGTGGACCAGAAGAAGGGGCAGGGCGATGCCACGCCGCCATCTACCCAGACGTTGGAGTTCTCGATGGCGATGCTCTTGCCGCGATGGGAGAAGCGGCCGTTCTGCACGCCGCCGCCGTAGAAGTATTCGTTCGGACGGCAGGAGAAGGTCAGCGTGGTGTTCTTGTCTGTGAAGGCGACGGGAGCCGCGCTTTCAACGACCGTTTCCTCGCTCCGGAGGTCCTTGACGCTCATGGCGCCGTCCTTGCTCAGGCGTATTTCCACGCGCGGCGTCCGCAGCAGGTAGCTTCCTCCCTCCCTTACGAGGGTCAGCCCGCTTGTCCCCACGCGCGGGTGGGGGGCGAGGATCTGTGCGGGCGGCGTCGCCTGCGGGGCGCGGAGTATGCCGCCGCCGTTGTCCTGGAAGATGCGGAAGATGTTGTCGCCATAGAAGTCGATGGTGAGCATCTTGCCGTCATCGAAGACGGCTTCTGCCGTCGTGGGGTTGAGGCGGCGCACCTCTTTCAGCCCTGCGCTTTGCGCGAGGAGGCTGGCGGTGGAGATGCAGCAGAGCAGGAGTATGAGGGAACGTTTCATGGTGGAGAGATTGTTTTCTGAGAGCAAAAGTATAGAATTATTCGCAAACGGCGCGTTTTTGAAGCAGAAAACACTACTTTTGCAGCACAACTATGAATCAAGCCAACCGTCTTGACGCCCTTCGCGTCATTCTTTCACGCACTGCGGCATGCACGCAGGCGGAACTCTTGCAGGAACTTGCTGCTGCGGGCTATCACATCTCGCAGGCCACGTTGTCAACGGACCTGAAGAAGCTGCGTGCCTCGCGCGTGCGCACGCGCCGCGGATTAGAATATGTGTTGCCTGCGGAGAAGGACTATGTGCGCCCCGTCCGTGTGGACACCTTGCCGGACTATCTGCGCAATGCGGGCATCCTGAGTGTTTCCTATGCAGGGCCGCTTGTCGTCCTGCACACGCGCGGCGGCTATGCGCCTGGCATTGCTGCCGACCTCAAGGAGCAGCATCTGCCCACCGTGGCGGGTGTCGTGGCGGACTATGACACCATCTTCGTGGCGCGTGCCGACGGCGCAGAGCCTCAGCAGTTCTTCAACGAACTCAGCGATGCGCTGCCCGCACTGAAAACCGTTATGTGAACTGCGAGAATGAATATGTATATGAAGATAAGGATAAACAGCATAGAGGAGCTGTCTGCCGCAGCCGCAGCTTTCTACGACGCCCTGAAAGGACGCAGCCTCGTGGCCTTCTACGGAGCGATGGGTGCAGGAAAGACGACGTTCATCAAAGCCTTGTGCGACGTGCTGGAGGTGGACGACGTGGTGACTTCGCCCACCTTTGCCATCGTCAACGAATACTACAGTGCGCGCTTGCGGGACAACGTGTTCCATTTCGACTTCTACCGCATTCACAAGACGGACGAGGTGCGCGACCTGGGTTTCGACGACTACGTGAACAGCGGCAGCCTCTGCCTGATGGAGTGGCCGGAACTCATTGAGGAACTTCTCCCCGATGACGTTCTGCGCGTCCAGTTGCGCGAACTGCCCGACGGCACGCGCGAACTGAGCTTCGACTCTCCAACGTAAAAAACTTAGGGTGCCGACCCCTCTAAAAAAGATGTGCGCATACCTCGTTCTGAGGTGTGCGCACATCTCGTCTCAAGGTAAGCGCAAAGCTCAACTCAAGGTAAGCGCAAAGCTCAACTCAAGGTAAGCGCAAAGCTCAACTCAAGGTAAGCGCAAAGCTCAACTCAAGGTAAGCGCACACCTCAAAAAGAGCGATAGGGGAAGCTTTTATGATGCTGATATTCAGAATAAAGGCGGCGGTCCGCTTCCGGCAGGAAAGCCTTGGGCGAGCCTCCGTCCCCCTTCTGCCAAAAGAAAGGCCGCGTCCCTGAGGGCGCGGCCTGATGTTTAGTTTGCAGATATATTATCCGTCGGATTACTTCACGAATACCTTCTTGCCGTTTACGATGTAGAGACCCTTCTGTGCATTGAGCACGCGGCGGCCCTGCAGGTCGTAGATGGCATTGTTGGCGTTACGTTCCGTTACGATGCTGAAGATAGCGTCGCGCGGGGCAGCTTCCATGTCAAGCTGGAGGTCACCTTCCTCGGTCGTGAGCGTCAGGTCGGTGAGGTAAGCACTGTTGGCGGGGCAGGTGTCACCTTCCTCGGAGAGGAGGACGAGGCCTGCGTTGAACTTACCGCAATTCTTTACGAGCGTCACGGGGTCAATGGTTCCGTGGAGGCCGTTTACACCGTCTGCAGCGGGTTCGAGGTTGTACACGATGTTGTCAACGTCGAATACGTCACCCAGCAGGAAGTTGATGGCGGAGTTGGCTTCTGCCATCTTCACGATGAACGGAGTGGCGGCGGGGATGTTCGTATTGGCTGCGTAAGCTTTGAGGACGAGCTTGTAACCGTCAACATCGTTGCCCTTATAACCGATTACGCTGTAGAGCGTAGCCTCTGCTTCGTTGGGAACGGTGACTTCGAACGGCAGTGTGAGCGGCGTTGGAACGGTCTTGGTGATGCGGTCGTAGTAGTACGTGCCGTACCAGTCAACGTTCACGAACTCGAATGCGGAGTTGTCCGTACCGCTTGCAGAGTTCCAGGTTACGAGGTTGTGGTTACCTGCGGGCTGTGCGTTTGCGAATACACCGTTAGCCTGAACGAGGTTGAACAGACCGCCAACCTGTGCGCTGCGGAGCGTCATTACGGCTTCGTCCACCGTGTTGGCCATGGTCATCACCTTGTTGTTCAGGGGCTGGTTGCCCATGTACGTGCCCGTGGCGGCATTGAAGAAGCTGTAGGAGCCGTCCTCGTGCTTGATGGCCTTCCAGAAGTAGTTCAGGCGACCGTTGATGTTGGCGTCTTCACCGGTTTCGGTGCTGTAGCCACCCCAGTGGATGTTGCTTGCACCATTGCCGTCAGCATAGAGGTAACTGCCGGCTGCGGAGTCGTTGTTGTCGGACTCCGTAGCGCTGCGGATCATCAGCCATGCACCGTTTGCGGGCATGTGGAGCTTGCCGTTGAACACGGCGAATGCGTTGGTCAGCGTTTCGAGAGCTGCATTCACTTCGTTGATGCTCATGACGTCCTTCACGTTGCCGCGAACCGTTTCCAGGACAGCGCTCAGCTCAGCCTTTGCGCCTTCCTCGAAGTATCCGAGGCCGCTGCCTTCCTCTGCACCTTCAACCTGTGCGTCGAGTTCGGCCAGAAGGTCAACCACACGCTGCGGGTCGGGATATACGGCAACAAATTCGTCGTATGCCTTCTGCAGGCGGTCAAGTGTTTCCTGCGTAGCTGCCTCGTCAATGATTTCGTTCTTGGCAACTTCCATAGCATCCTCAAGAGCTTTGCGCTTGTCAGCGGGAACGGCTTCGATGATGGAGGTTTCGGGATCGTAAACAGTCGTGTAGAAGCGAATCTCACCGAGGTTGAACCAACCCGTGTCACCGCTGAGGCGCTTCTCAACGTCCATGCGGACATAGCGGTACTCACCGTCGAAGGCGCAGCTGTTGATGCCGATCATGTTACTGTATTCCTCACCGTCCAGTTCGGCCGTGTAGGGATATTCGAACATCACGGTACCCTGATCGTGCCAGTCTGTGCTGGTCCAGATTTCATCACCATTCTCGTCATAGTCGATGTTCAGGTCGTTTGTTGTGTAGAAGTGAACCTGATAGGGGGCGTTGTTCCTGTAGTTGCTGGGGTTGAGGGAACCCATGCGCTTTGTGATCTTCACGTCAACGGCGCTTACGGCTTCGCTCAGTTCGGCAACGAGGTTGTGGAACTTACCGCCGTCAGCAGTCTCGGCACCGTGCCAGTTGGAATGGAAGAATGTGGCAGCGTTACAGTCAAGGGCATCCTCCAGAGGACCTTCGTCGGGTTCTTTGGCGTTTGTCCAGAGCTGGGAGGGATCTGTCACGAGACCTTCACCTTCTTCGGCATATTCGCTGCTGGGTGTAGCTTCACTCTTGTAGGAGAAACCCTTGTTATAGGAACTTTCTGCCTCGGCGAGGAGCGTTTCGAGGCTCTGGAGACGCTTGTAACCTTCCAGCTGGTCTTCAAGAGCGAGGATGTCGCTTTCGGGAATCTCGTTGAAGTACCAGGCAGATGCGTTGGCCTCGGGCGTCCAGAATACGATGGCGTTGTAGTCGCCTGCTGCGTGCATGGCCGGCCACTTGCCGTCGTTGCCGCTGGATGCTTCACGCGTGGTGGAAATCACGGAGAACATGCCCGGCTGTGTCGGGTGGATTGTGATGCGATACTTTTCTTCAGGTGTCTCCGTTGTGGGAATCTTTACGTTGTTGCCGGTGATGTAGCCGAGCCAACGCTTCGTACCGTAGTTCTGGAGATAGAACGTGCCGTCGCCATTGTCAAAGATGTGGTAGATATAGTTGGCATCTTCGGGGCTGGGCTGTTCGGGACGTGTCCAGCCGCTGGTCCATGACCAGTATGTGCGGTGGTCGGATTCGTTCTCGAATACGGCATTGTCCTCAATGGGTGTTCCCTGCGTGCTTTCCGTACGCCAGTTGCTGAAGTAGAAGTAACCCTCACGCATGGGCTTCACGCCGTTCTTGCAGGCCTGATAGGCCGCCATGAAGCGGTTGTAGGCTGCCCAGTTGGCATCGTCGTCTTCACTTCCGCTGTTCAGAAGATCAACGACGTCGTCGCGTGCGGCGAAGACTTCTACAACGAGATTCTCGTCCACCTGACCGGGGTCGTCACCGGCGATGAAGATGTCAAGAGAAGTCTCGTTCGGGAAGAACTCGTTCTGAAGGGCTTCAAGGGATGCGAGGCTGTTCTTTTCCACAGCTTCGTAAATCTCCCACGTGTTGTTGTTGTAGTACTGGTTCCACGTAGCGTCGGCGGGGAACATGTAGAGACCGCCAGAGGTCACTGCCGTAAAGCGCCAGCAGAAGTCCTCGAGGCCACCGATTTCATCGATGGTGAACGTGGAATAGTCATATTCGTCCTCCTGATACTTACGGGCGGTGTCAACAGCGGCACGGTTCTCGTAAACGAAGGGGTGGCGGGCCAGAATGGAAGCTGCGCGCAGCTTGCTTTCTGTCAGGCGCACTACGTTGGAGGAGTAGGCGGGGTTTTCAAGGTACTTGCCGGTAGCCACGCTCTTGAGGTAGAACGTGGAGTCCGTGGCAACCTCGAAAGTGAAGAGGCCAAACTCGTCGATGACGCTCTGGATGCGTACGATGTCGCGGTCGGTAATGTTCAGGAAGTTACCGTCCGCCGTCGTGGCACTCTTCAACACCACGGTCTGACCCGGAGTGATATCGGCCAGCTGGCCGTCATCACCAAAACCAAGAGCGTCGTAACGCTTCTGGGCCGTAGCACTCACAGCCATGATGAGCATGAGTGCCAAGAGAGAGTAGATCTTTCTCATGATGAAAAGGTATTAAAGTTAAACAATCATTTATTTTCTACACATTATTTATAATGTCGTGGCAAAAATACGTTTCTTTCGCGAAAGAAACAAATTCTGCCGCCATTTTTCGCTTTTTACCCCAAGCGCTTTGGCTTCAGCGTCACGAGGGGTACAATCATTTCCTCCATCGAAATGCCTCCGTGTTGGAAGGTGTCGCGGTAGTACTGCACGTAGTGGTTGTAGTTGTTGGGATAGGCGAAGAATTTCGAGCCGGTCGCATAGATGTAGGTGGTGCTCAGGTTGGGGGAGGGCAGGGCGAAACGTTTCGGTGTGCGCATCTCGAAGACTTCCTTGGGATTGTAGCTCAGGTTCTTTCCGAGTTTGTAGCGCAGGTTCGTGTTGACATTGCGGTCGCCAATGACCTTGATGGGGGCGTCGCAGCGGATGGAGCCGTGGTCGGTGGTGATGATGATGTCATAGTCGGTCTGCGACAAAGCCTTGAACAGGTCTTTCACGGCTGTGTGGCGGAACCACGACAGCGTGATGGAGCGGTAGGCGGCTTCATTCGATGCCAGTTCGCGCACCATGCGGCTCTCTGTGCGGGCATGGCTCAAGATATCGATAAAGTTGATGACGAGCACGTTGAGCGGGGTCTGCGTCATTTGCTTTATCTGCGGCAGCAGGCGGTCGGCCTGCACAGAATCGTTGGCTTTGTTGTAGGTGAAGGTCTCGCGACGGCGGTAACGTTCAAGCTGGTGGCGGATGAGGGCCTCTTCGTTCAGGTTCTTGCCCTCGTCTTCTTCCTCTTCAACCCAGAGGTCGGGGTACATTTCCTTGATTTGCAGCGGCATCAAGCCTGCAAAGATGGCATTGCGCGCGTATTGCGTGGCGGTGGGCAGGATGCTGTAGTAAAGATCCTCCTCGATGTCGAAGTCATCGGCAAGTTCCTGGGAAAGCATGCGCCACTGGTCGAAGCGGAAGTTGTCCAGAACCAGCAGGAACACCTTCCGTCCGGCATTCAGGCGCGGAAACACCTGTGTCTTGAACAGGTCCGGGGAGAGGATGAGACCTTCGGGACGCTCGTCAATCCAGCGCTCATAGTTCTTTTTCACGAACTTGGCGAAGTTCAGGTTGGCTTCCTCCTTCTGGCTGCGGAGCATTTCGTTCATGGCTCCGTCCGTCTCTGCCAGTTGGAGTTCCCAATAGACGAGGCGCTTGTAGAGCTCCTTCCATTGCTCCGGTGTGGAGGAGTCGTCCATTTGCATGGCAATCTGCATGAACTCCTGGCGGTAGTTCGTCTGCGTGACTTCCGAGACGATTTCACGCTGGTGGATGTTCTTCTTCAGCGTCAGCAGAATCTGCATCGGGTTCACGGGCTTGAGGAGGTAATCGGCAATTTTGGAGCCGATAGCCTGGTCCATGATGTCCTCTGCCTCGTTCTTTGTCACCATGACGACAGGCACGTTGGGAAGCACCTCCTTGATGCCCGCCAATGTCTCCAGCCCGCTCAGGCCGGGCATGTTCTCGTCCAGCAGGACAAGGTCAAAACTGCCCGAGCGGCACAGGTCTATTGCGTCTGTGCCGTTCGAGCATGTTGTGACTTCATAACCTTTCTTTTGCAGAAAGATGATGTGGACGTTGAGAAGGTCTATTTCATCGTCCACCCAGAGCAGTCGCCCCGTCATTGGCGCTTTCCCTTGAGCTTCTCCAGCTGGCGCTTGAGGCTGTCAAGGCAAAGATCTACGCCTTCCTCAAACGTGTCGCTGACTTTCTCCGCATGGAGCTCAGCACCGGGCAGGTTCAGGTGGATAGACGTCTCCTTGTTGTTGGCTGTTTCAGGCTTTACGACGCGAAGGGTCACCTCGGCGTTCGTGATGTTCTCATTGTTCTTCTCCAGTTTGGCGAGTTTTTTCTCAATGAAGTCGTGCAGTTTCTCTGTTGCACTGAAGTGGATTGACTGAATTTTAAGTTCCATAATGCGTTGGTTTTAGAGTGTATTGTGTGGTTCAAGCGCGGGGATGCGCTTGCTTGTATGCCTTTTTGAGTTCTTCAAACGTGGTGTGCGTATATATTTGTGTGGTTGAGACGCTTTCGTGTCCCAGTATTTCCTTTACGGCCTCGAGGTCTGCGCCGTTGTTGAGCATAACGGTGGCGAAGGTATGGCGCAGGACGTGTGGACTTTTCTTGTGCTGCGTCGTGACCAGCGCGAGGTTGTCGTGGACGATTTTATAGACGGCGGTGCGTGGTATGCGCTCACTCTTGCGTCCGCTGAAGAGCGGCGTGCTCGCATGGGCATCGGGTCGGTATGTCCGGATGAACTGCTGCAATGCGTCGTGTAGCTCCTGGCCGAAGGGGACGATGCGCTCCTTGTCCCGTTTTCCCAATACGCGCAACTCATGGCGGTCGAAGCTGATGTCCCCGACGTTGAGGCCGATGAGTTCCGCCATGCGGATGCCGGTGGAATAGAGGAGCAGCATGACGAGCCGTTGTTGCTCACCCTCAAAGTCTTCTTTGAAGGCCCCGGGTGTGTCAAGGAGGCGGTTCATTTCGCTTTCCCGCACGAACACCGGCAGCGGCTTTCCCGTCTTCGGATTCGACACGCGTCGCGTGGGATCCACATCTACATGCCCCGTACGCAGAAGGTATTTGTAGAAGGAACGCAGCGCGCTCAGGCCGCGCTTTGCCGTGACGGCTGAAATGCTGTTCCCGATGCGCCCCATCACCCAGCGGCGGATGATGTCCGCGTCAACGGTCTGCCACGTGATGCCTTCGTCCAGCGTCGCCAGGAAGTCCGCAAACGTTGTCAGGTCGGCACGATATGTGCTGACGGTGCGGGGCGAATAGTTCTTGTTGCTGACGAGGTGTGTCAGGAACGCCTCCATCAGCGTGTCCGTTGGCTGTTCCTTGTTCATACCTGTTATCTTCTGCCGTTTCGTCTTATGTCCTATCCTCGTCTGCCCACGCACTGTAGGGGTGCGCACGCAGCGAAGCGTTGTAGTATCGTCGGTCTCCCGTCACCTCCTTGCCGAGGAACGGTGGGCGCTCAAACGCCTCGTCGGGGCTTCTCAATTCCACTTCAGCGATGACGAGTCCGGCATTTTCACCGAAGAATTCGTCCACCTCAAAGGTGTGTGTGCCGCAGGGTATGAGCCACCGTATCTTGTCCACCATGCCAGGTTCGCAGAGCGTCATCAGGGAGAGGGCTTCGTCCGTCGTAATCTCCTTCTCAAATTCGTACCGCGACAGACCGCCGTCGCGCGACGGCCCTTTGATGGTGAGGTAGCCGCGGTCGTCGCGCAGCCTCACGCGCACCGTACGCCCGCCACCGCTGAGGATGTAGCCTTGGCGGATGCGGCTCTTCGACGTGGCAAGGCTTTTATACTCGCCGCTGACGAGGAATTTGCGCTCAATCTCCAGAGACATGGCGGGGGATTCAGAATTGCAGGGTCGCGTAGGCAATCATGCCGAGTACGCACAAGAGGACGAGTGCGATGATGATGCCCGTGATGACGCGCTTAGCCTGACGTTCCTGACGGGCTTCGCGCGCTTGTTGTCTCAATTTTGCTTTGTTGCTCATAATGGTATTATTTTTATGTGGTTACATGTTTAGTTTTCTTCCGTACCTGCGAACTCCATGAGGTAGGCTTTGATGAAACCGTCTATCTTTCCGTCCATGACGCCGCCCACGTCGCTCGTCTGGTAGCCTGTGCGGTGGTCCTTGACGCGGCGGTCGTCGAAAACGTAGCTGCGAATCTGACTTCCCCATTCGATTTTCTTCTTTCCAGCCTCGATTTTCGCCTGTGCCTCGCGTCGCTTTTGCAGGGCGCGGTCGTAGAGTTGTGAACGCAGCAGGCGCATGGCGTTCTCGCGGTTCTCCAGCTGTTTGCGGCTCTCGGTGTTTTCGATGAGGATTTCTTCCGTCTCGCCCGTGTCGGGGTCGGTGTACATGTAGCGCAGGCGCACACCTGTTTCCACCTTGTTCACGTTCTGTCCACCGGCACCGCTGCTGCGGAAGGTGTCCCAACTGATTTTCGAGGGGTCCACATAGACCTCGATGTTGTCATCCACAAGGGGGGAGGCAAAAACGGAGGCGAAGCTGGTCATGCGCTTCCCTTGCGCATTGTAGGGGCTCACGCGCACAAGACGATGGACGCCGTTCTCGCTCTTCAGGTATCCGTAGGCAAATTCTCCTTCCACTTCGATGGTGCAGGTCTTGATGCCTGCTTCGTCTCCTTCCTGCAGGTTGGAGATGCGGGTCTTGTAGCCATGAGCCTCCGCATAGCGCAGGTACATGCGCATCAGCATCTGTGCCCAGTCTTGGCTTTCTGTGCCACCGGCACCGGAGTTTATCTTCAGTACGCAGTCCATCGCGTCCTCTTCCTGTCGCAGCATGTTCTTCAGTTCCAGGGCTTCCAGGGCTTCGATGGTCTTCGCGTAGGCTTCGTCAACCTCTTCCTCGGTCACCATGCCGTCGCGGCAGAACTCCAGGGAGAGTTCCAGCTCGTCACAGAAGTTTTTCACTTCCTCGTAGCCAGTAATCCACTTTTCGATGGACTTCACCTTTTTCATCTGCTCCTCGGCACGCTTCGCGTCGTCCCAGAAGTCGGGAGCCTGCGTGCGGAGCTGCTCTTCTTCAAGTTCTATGCGGCGCGCGTCGATGTTGAGGTATCGCCTCAAGGCTTCCACGCGTTCTTTTGTTTCTTTCAGTTGGTCGCTTGTAATCATGCGTTTTCTTTAGGGGTATCCGAATATATCCTTGTCGTCTCAGGACGCCGCGCTATTTTGCGCTGAACTGCTGCTCCGCATCGGCATACATTTTGTCGATTTCTGCTGCATAGCGTTTGCATACCACGTTGCGCTTCACCTTCAGGGTGTTTGTGATTTCCCCGTTCTCCATCGTGAAGGGCTCGGGCAGCAGGAGGAAGTATTTCACTTTCTCGTAGGTCGCGAGGTCCTGCTGCAAGGTGTCAATGCGCTCCTTGAGCATGGCCGTCACCTGCGGATGGCGGCATAGCTCTTCACGTGAGCCGTAGTTGATGTCCTTTTCAGCGGCAAATCTCTCCAGAAGGTCGTAGTTCGGTACGATGAGCGCTGTGACAAACTTGCGCTTGTCGGCAATGACGACGCACTGCTCCATGTAGCGGTCAATGGTCAGCTTGGACTCTATCATTTGCGGTGCGATGTACTTTCCGTTGGAGGTTTTGAAGAGGTCTTTCAGTCGTTCCGTCAGGTAGAGTTCGCCGTCTTTGATATATCCTGCATCGCCTGTGTGGAACCATCCTTCTTCGTCAAAGACGGCTTTTGTGGACGTCTCCTTTTTGTAGTATCCTGGCGTGATGGTCTTTCCGCGCAGGAGGATTTCGTTTTCTTCACCGATGCGTACTTCCAGTCCGGGAATGGGACGCCCGATGCTGCCCAGTGTGCAGGGCTCCTCCTTGTGGTCGTTGGAAACGGTGGCGGTACTTTCCGTCAGGCCGTAACCTACCATCATGTAGATGCCTACGGCATGTACGAACTTCTCTACTTCCGGGCTTACTGCGGCACCCGCTGTGGGGAAGAAGTTGGCGCGGTCAAGGCCGAGCGTTTTCCTGAGCAGGCGGTAGATGGTCTTGTCGTAGAGCTTGTATTTCAACGCCAAAGCCGGCGGCGCGGGCAGGCACTTCGAACCGTAATGCTCCCAATAGCGTATGCCGGTGTCCAATGCGGCCTGCATCAGCTTGCGTTGCATGAGGGGCGACGTGGCGATTTTCTCCTGTACGCCCTGATATACCTTTTCCCAGAAGCGGGGAACAGAAGCCATGCATGTGGGCCTCACTTCCTGCATGGAACGCTGTACGTCCAAGGGACGGAGATTGATGGCCAACTGTGCCCCCTCTGTCAGGCATAGGTATGCCCAGCCCCGCTCGAAGACGTGGGTGAAGGGCAGGAAGTTCAGCACGACGTCCTCCTCGCTGACCGGCAGGGTGGCATCGTTGCCCTCAAAGGCTGCGTGATACATCGTGTAGGTCATGATGACGCCCTTTGAGTTCCCCGTTGTCCCGCTCGTGTAGAGGATGTCCGCCATGTCGTCAAAGGTGGCTTCACCTTTTCTGCGGGCAATTTCCGAGTCGCGCTCCGTCCTGTTCTCCTCACCCATGCGCAGAAAGTCGTCGAAGTAGATGGAGAAGTGGTCTGTTTCCTTGCGCTTCACGGTCTTGTCAAAGATGACGATGCGCTCCAGCGAATGGCAAAGCGACAAGACGCTGAAGGCGGTGTCATATTGTTGCTGTTCGCCCACAAAGAGGAAGCGCACTTCGGCATCGTTCATCATGTATGTCACCTGCGCGCCGCTGCTCGTCGGATAAAACGGTGTCACCACGGCACGAATGCCGTAGGCGCCAAATGCCGTGTATAGGCATTCCGGCTTGTTTTGTGAAAAGATGGCGATACGTTCTCCGCGCGCAACACCGAAAGCCAGCAGGGCACGGGATACTTCCTGTACCGTGTCGGCAAATGCGTTCCAACTTACGGGAACCCATTCTCCGCGCTCATAGTCGCGGTAACTCAAGGCTGTTTTGTCGCCATAACGGCGAGCCTGTTGTTCAATAAGAACAGAGAGATGAGCGTTGTTAAACATACAACTTTCGTATTTTGGTAGAGCCAAAAGTACGGAATTTTTTGGAAACCTCGTAACATTTTCCCTAAAAAATGGGATTTCATGTACTTTTTGCCCCGTGTCAAAGGTTTCCCTCCCCGGTTATTTACTCCAGAACGTAGGCACGGAGGATGCGGACATCTTCTATAGGACGGTCGTTGGCATCGGTGCGGACACGCTCGATGCGGCCGATGACCTTCAGCCCTTTTACGACGCGGCCGAAGACCGTATATAAACCGTCGAGGTGGGGCGTGCCGCCATCAATGCGGTAGGCGCGAAGCATGTCAAGGCTGGGTTCAAGGGGTGTTTCAAGTTGTCTGTTGCAACGGTCGCGCAAGTCGCGCAGTGCGGACTCGTCAAAACGCTTGCCCCAGACAACGTAAAACTGTGCGCCGCTACTGCGCCGCTCGGGGTTCACATCGTCGCCTTCGCGTGCGGCTGCCAGCATGCCGCGACGATGGAAGAGTTCTGGTGTACGGATCTCAGCGGGCAGCGTATAGCCTACGTCACCTTCGCCCAGTTCCTGGCCTGCTGCAGCGGTGCGCGAGTCGGGGTCGCCAGCCTGCACCATGAAGTTCTTTATGACGCGGTGGAAGAGTATGCCGTCGTAGAAACCTTCCCGCACAAGGCGCACAAAGTTGTCGCGATGCTGAGGCGTTTCGTTGAAAAGCTCCAGGGTGAAGTTGCCCTTGGTGGTTTCCATGCGCACGCGAATGCGTTCCGGGCGGCGTGCGTCTGCGGCGTTTGTGGATAATGTGAGAAGTAGCGCCAGACAGATGGTCCGGCACAAGAGGCGTGCGGTGTACATGGTGGAATCAGAGGTCTATGGATACGGATGTTTCTTCCTTCGTTTCGGGAAGAGGTTCTTTTCTGTCTTCAACGACGGCTTTCTGCGGAGCGGAGCGTTTCTTTTCGAAGGGGTCGTTTTGCTCCGTTGTCTGCCGCGCATACCGGCTGACGCTCAGTATCATGCCGAAATACAGGCAGGTGACGAGCGTGGAGGTGCCGCCTCGGCTGATGAGGGGCAGGGGCTGGCCGGTAACGGGGAATATCCCCGTGGCGACGAACATGTTCACGATGGCCTGGACGACGAGGAGCAGGGCCAGGCCCATTGCGAGGAATGCCGGGAAGTTGCGTTCGCAGCGACTCGCTATGCGTCCCGCTCGGAAAAAGAGGACGATGTAGAGGAATATGACGAAGAAGCCGCCCCAAAGCCCCATCTCCTCAATGACGATGGCATAGATGAAGTCGGCATACGCCAGCGAGAGGAAGTCGCGTTGCACGGAATTGCCTGGCATCTTGCCCACGTAGTTGCTTGTGACGATGGCCAAGTTGGCGTGTGCTTCCTGTCGGTGGTTGATATAGTCGAAGTCCTTCGCGCTGTCGGGGCGGGCGGAGTGGGTTTCCAGGCGGTGACGCCATGTGATGGCGCGGTGCGTCACCGAGGTCTTGTAGATGGCACTGTCCTCTGGCGGGAGAAGGATGAAGGCGATGGCGGCAACGCCTACAAGAAACAATATGCCGGTCAGCTTGAGCATCTGTTGCCAGGGGATGCGGCCGATGAACATCATCAGATAGACGACGAGGAAGAGCAGGGCTGCCGTGGAGAAGTTTTCGGGAATGATGAGAAGTCCCGTGACAGCGGTGACAATGAGGATATACTTCATGGCGTGCCGCTCCGCACCGTCCTTGCGCTGAAGCTGTGCCAGGATGAGGGCGACACCTACGACGACGGCTCCTTTCGCCAGTTCCGAAGGCTGGAAGGAGAGGCCGAAGGGCAGCGGCAGCCAGCGGCCTCCGTCGTTCACGGAGCCGATAAACATGGCGAGTATCAGCAGGACAATCGAAAGGGGGAGCATGAAGATGGGTATCACCTTGAAGAAACGTGGCGGGATGTTGTGGACGATGATCATCAACAATGTACCCATAGCCAGGAACGTGGCTTGGCGTTCCAAGGGTACCCAGAAACTGGCACCTTTGAAGGATAGCTGGCTTCCTGCGCTGAAGACTTCGATGAGGGAAATGGCGCAGAGGAAGAAATAGATGACCCAGATGACGGGGTCTCCCTTGAATAGATTGCTGAGTTTCACTCCGGTTTCAAACTTTTAGCTCTAAACTATTAACCTTTCATTATTAACTTCTCACTTTTCACTGTCAGCTTTCCACTTCCATCAGCCGCTTCACCTGCTCTTTGAACTGGTCGCCCCGGTCTTCCATGTTGCGGAAAAGGTCGAAGCTGGCACAGCAGGGGCTGAGGAGCACCGTGTCGCCGCTTTTTGCAAAGTTCGTGCAGGCTTCCACGCAGTCCTTCATGCTGCGGACTTCTGCCGTGGGAAGCCCGAAGTTGGCGAAGAAGTCGCGCAGTTTAGTGTTATCTACACCAAGGAACACCAGTGCACGGCACTTTTCCCGCATGAGGGGTGCGATGGTGGCATAGTCGTTTCCCTTGTCCAGACCACCGAGGATGAGGACAACGGGTGTCGTCATGCTTTCCAGGGCGCAGAAGCAGGCGTCAATGTTGGTGGCTTTCGAGTCGTTGATATATCGTATGCCGCCCGCTTCGCCCGCATATTCCAGGCGGTGCTCGATGCCGGAGAAGTCCTTCATGCCGCTCCGGATATCTTCAATGCTCACGCCAGCGGCACGGGCAGCGAGGGCGGCCGCCATGCAGTTGCGCATGTTGTGGCGTCCTTGTAAAAGGGTGGCTTCAAACGGAATTTCAAAATGCTCGGGCGTCGTGACCTCCAGCCCGCATTCCCCGATGAATGCGGCACTTTTTGCGTTTTCTGCGTCGCTGAACGGCAATAAGCGTGTCGTGGGATTTAGGCGTTGCAGTTCTGAAGGGATATATTCATCCTGCTGCCAGTATATGAAGCAGTCTTCCGCCCGTTGGTTCTGGAGAATGCGCATTTTGGAGGCGGCATAGTTCTCCATCTTGTAGTCATAGCGGTCCAGATGGTCGGGTGTGATGTTGAGCAGCACGGCCACGTCGGCCCGGAAACTGTACATGCCGTCCAGTTGGAAGGAAGAGAGCTCAATGACGTACCAGTCCTTGTCGTTCTCGGCCACTTGCAGCGCGAAACTGCGCCCGATGTTTCCTGCCAGCCCTACGTTGAAACCGGCCTTTTCCAGAATATGGAAGATGAGCGACGTGGTCGTCGTCTTTCCGTTGCTGCCCGTGATGCAGACGGTGCGGGCCTTCGTATAGCGTCCTGCGAACTCAATCTCGCTGATGACGGGGATGTTTTTCTCGCGAATCTGGCGGATGACGGGAACCGTGTCCGGGATGCCCGGACTTTTTACTACTTCGTTGGCATTCAGGATGCGATCCATCGTGTGCCCGCCCTCTTCCCACGGGATGTTGCGGGCTTCCAGCTCGGCTTTGTAACGTTCTTTGATTTTTCCGCTGTCGGAGACGAATACTTCATATCCCTTCTTCTGTCCCAGGACGGCGGCACCGATGCCGCTTTCAGCGGCTCCCAATATGACGAGGCGCATGGTTCCTATCTGATTTTAAGTGTAATGATGGTTGCTGCGGCGAGCAGAATGGTCGTTATCCAGAAGCGCACGGTGATTTTGGACTCGTGCCAGGCACCGCGCGGCCAGTTGCCGAAGACGTATTTGCAGGTGGCGTCCATCTGGTCGGGCAGCACGCGGAAGTTGTCGTGTATCGGTGTGCGTTTGAAGATGCGCTGCTTGACGTTGCGCTTTTTGCCGAGTTTGAAATAGCTCGTTTGCAGAATCACGCTGAGGCTTTCCACAAAGAAGATGAAGCACAGAATGGGCAGCAGGAGTTCCTTGTGGATGATGATGGCCAGCACGCCAATGAGTCCACCGATGGTGAGCGAGCCTGTGTCGCCCATGAAAATCTGTGCCGGGAAGGCGTTGTACCAGAGGAAGCCTATCAGTGCGCCCACCATGGCGCAGATGAAGATGACGAGCTCCTGCGAGCCGGGAATGAACATGATGTTCAGGTAGCCCGCCCATTGGAGATTACTGGATACGTAGGCCAGTATGCCCAGCGCAATGCAGATGATGGCGGAGTTTCCCGCCGCCATGCCATCCATGCCGTCGTTCAGGTTGGCGCCGTTTGATACGGCCGTGATGACGAAAATGGTCACGATGACGAAAAGCACCCATCCTGCCGCCTGCTTGTGCTTCCCCATGAAGGACGTGAGGCTCGCATAGTCGAAGTTGTTGTTCTTCACGAAGGGAATGGTGGTTTTTGTCGATTTCACCGGCTCGCTCTTATGATCGACGATGGTGACTTGGTTGACATTCTTTGTTTCCACGTTTTCGCGAATCACGGCTTCGGGGCTGAGGTAGAGCGTCAGGCCGACGGCAAGTCCCGCAATGACCTGTCCGAGCACTTTGAACTTCCCGGGCAGTCCGTCCTTCTTGCGTTTGAATATCTTGATATAGTCGTCGGCAAAGCCGATGAGTCCGAACCATACCGTGGAAAGAATCATCAGGATCATGTAGATGTTGCGCAGACGTCCCAGGAGCAGTGTGGGGACGAGGATGGCCACGATGATGATGATGCCGCCCATGGAGGGGACGCCGCGCTTTTCGACACCGAAGGGGTCTATCTTCGGGTCGCGTTGCGTCTCGCTGATGTGGTGGCGCTTCATCCACTTGATGAAATACTCTCCAAACCATGCGGAGATGACCAGCGCGAGCATCAGCGCGAGCAGAGAGCGGAACGATATGTAGCTCCACATGCCCGAGCCGGGCACGCCGTAGTCTTCCAAGAAACGGAACAGGTAATAAAGCATTTTTCTTTCGTTATTACGTTATCTCGTTATCACGTTATCACGTTATCGTGGAATTGCCCCCGCCTTCACTCAATCCCGAAGGCCTTGCGGATTTCCTCGTGGTCGTCGAAGTGGTGCTTGACACCTTTCACCTCCTGATAGGGCTCGTGTCCCTTTCCGGCCACAAGGATGACGTCGCCCTTCTGTGCCAGACGTGCGGCCGTGCGGATGGCCTCGCGGCGGTCCACGATGGCGAGCGTGTTCTTCAGTTGGGCTTCGTCAAGGCCTGCCAGCATGTCGTCCACGATGGCCTGTGGCTCCTCGAAGCGTGGATTGTCGCTCGTGATGATGACGAGGTCGCTGCGCTTTGCGGCTTCCTGTGCCATCAGCGGGCGTTTGCCCTTGTCGCGGTTGCCGCCTGCGCCGCAGACGGTGATGACGCGGCCTTTTCCATGTACGATTTCACCGATGGCTACGAGCACATTTTCCAATGCGTCGGGCGTGTGCGCGTAATCTACGATGGCGCTGAAACCCTGTGGCGAGCGGATGGCCTCAAAGCGTCCGTTGACGGGGCGCAGCGTGGAGAGTACGCGAAGCACTTCGTCGCGCTCCTCACCCAGCATGACGGCTGCGGCATAGACAGCGAGCAGGTTGGACACGTTGAAACGTCCCACGAAGTGTACGCTCACCTCCCGTCCGTCCATGTCCAGAAGCATGCCTTCAAGGGATTCCTCCAGGATGCGTCCCTTGAAATCGGCTGCCGTGCGCGTGGAATAGGTGCGGATGGCGGCGTTGCAGTTCTGCACCATGACGCTGCCGTTGCGGTCGTCGGCATTCGTAATGGCAAAGGCATCCTTTGCAAGGCCGTCGAAGAAGGCCTTCTTGGCGTCGCGGTAGTTCTCGAATGTCTTGTGGTAGTCAAGATGGTCGCGCGTCAGGTTTGTGAAGATGCCGCCTGCGAACTGCAGGCCGGCAATGCGCTTTTGCTGGATGGCATGGGAACTACACTCCATGAAGGCATATTCGCAGCCCGCATCCGCCATGCGGCTGAGTAGCTCGTTTAGCGTGACGGGGTCGGGCGTCGTGTGCTCGGTGGGAATCTCCTCGCCGTCGATGTAGTTGCAGACGGTGGAGCATAGGCCGCATTTGTAGCCCAGGCCACGGAAAAGGTTGTAGAGTACGGTGGCAATGGTGGTCTTGCCGTTCGTTCCCGTTACGCCCACGAGTTTCAGGCGTGACGTGGGATTGCCGTAGAATGTCGTGGCGGCAATGCCGGCTGCGGCTTCCGTGTCTTCCACGTGGATGAAAGTGGCTTTTTGGGCGATTTCATCGGGAATTTTCTCGGAGTGGACCACGGCGACGGCACCTTGTTCAAGGGCCTTGCCGATATACGCATGGCCGTCGGTCTGTGTGCCCTTGACGGCGATGAAGAGGTCGCCTGCTTTTGCCTTTCGGGAGTCAATGCAAACGCCCGTGATGTCCGTGTCGGCAGCTCCCCTGACGGCATCTGCCTGCAATGCGGCGATGATGTGCTTGATGTTCATAGCTATGATTTTTTGTTCTTGTTCGTTGCTGAGGTGCGATTCTCCGATGAAGCCGTTGCTTTTTGCTTTTCCTCGGGCTTCTTTTTCGGTGCAGGTTTCTTTTCCGTGCCGTTGTTGACGGCAGTGCTGTCGTCACGCTGTGTGCCGGCCTGGGCGGCCTCCGCCTGTGCGGCGGTTTCTGCCACGTGTTGCAGACTGTCGGTCACGGTGCGGTTCTCCGCCTTGCCGTGTGCCAGCGTGAGCACCACTTTCTCTCCCGCCGTCACCGTCTGTCCGGGCTTCATGCTTTGTCCCACGACGTGTCCTGCACCAATGCACTTCACTTTCAGTCCCATCTTCTCCAGCCTGTAAACGGCATCGCGCAGACCGTAGCCCTTCATGTCGGGCATGATGTTGCCTGCAAGGTCGCTTTGGCGTAGCGAAATGCTCTGTCCCCTTACTTCTGCCACGCCCCAGGCATTGCCGCTTGGTATTTCGTCGCGCTGGAAGCTGATGTTCATGTTGGAGAGTACTTCACCCGCCGCCTTGATGTCGCCGTTGCTGACGAAGGGCGTTGCCGTATGTACGGAGTCCTTTGCGGTCTGATAGCTGCGTTGGAGCTCCTGCGCAAGTACCGTCTCCGCAATTTCCACGAATATGGGCTCGCAGTGGCGTCCGCCTGCAGCGGGAACATTTTTCTTCACGCATACGATGCAGGAGTACTTTGGCGATTCGTAGGGGAAGTATCCTGCGAAGGAGACGAAGCGCGTGTTGTTGCGACGGCCACCGGAGTAATCGACGGCGGTTCCCGTCTTGCCTGCGATGTGTATCTTCCGTGAGTTGTATCTCTTGCCCACGCCTTTCACGACGACGGAGCGCAGGCATTGCTGGATGTTCTTGATGGCCTCGTCGTGCTGCGCCATGCGTTCGCGCAGGACTACGGGCGGAAATTCCTCCATCACCTCGCCGTTTTGCGTGTATGCCTTGATGAAGCGGGGACGCATCATGCGGCCGTTGTTGGCGATGCCGTTGTAGAATGTCAGCGTGTTGATGGGTGCCAGCTGCGTCACGTAGCCGTAGCTCATCCAGGGGAGGTCGGTCTTTGCCCAGTATTCACCCTCCAGCAGGCTGTTGGGTGCCTTGATGCGCGGTTTCCTGTAGTTCGGGATGGGCACCTGGAGGTCTTCACCTACACCGATTTCGTGGAGTTTGTCCACGAAGTGCTGAGGATTGCTGCTGTAGAAGCGGTCGATGAATGTGGCGACACCAATGTTTGAGGAGTTGGCGATGCACATCTCCGCTGTCAGCGTGCCGTAGCCTCCGGAGCCCACGTTGTGGTCGGTCATCTCGCGGCCGTAGAACTTCTTGCGGCCGTTGCCGACATTTACGAGGTCGTCCATGTGGAGGTAGCCTTCGTCGAAGGCGATGAGGAAGGACATAGGTTTGAATACGGAGCCCGGCTCGGTGCGGTAGGTGATGGCCTGGTCGTTGATGTCGAGGAACTTGCCGTCCTTGTTGGTCAGGCTGGAGATGGCTTTCACGTCGCCCGTGGCCACTTCCATGAGGATGCAAAGGCCAAATTCCACGCCGCCTTCTGCCGCCTGATATTCCTCAAGGTGCTCGCGCAGCGTCTTTTCGCAGATTTCCTGCATGGTGACGTTCAGCGTTGTCTCCACGTTCCACCCGTTTTCGGGTTGCTTGTCCATTTCTTCCACCATGCTGTCCAGCACTTTCGTGCGGTGGCTCCATCCCATTTGTCCGCGCAGTACGCCGTCCAGTTTCAGCTCCAGTCCCGTCCGGCCCTTGTTCTGCTGGCCTTGAATCTCAAGGTCCCCGACGAAGCGGCCTGCCAGGCTGCCGAAGGGCTTTTTGCGTACTTCAAACTTCCCGCCGTAGAAACCTTTGCTGCGTGGGCTCTTGTTGAAGAAGGGCTGCTGCAGAAGCTTGGAATACTCAATATATGTCACGCGACGCGGGTACACCTTCCAGGCTGCGCTCTGCTTGTGGTAGCCCTCGATGATGTGTTCCTGTAGTTTCACGGTGTCAATGTCCGGGAACACCTCGTGGAGGCCGCGGCAGATGGTGTCCAGGTTGAGCATGATGGTCAGATAGCGGCGGAACTTGTCGCGTCGCAGCATCACGGGGTCCTTTTCGTAGGACCTGAAGTCGAAGCAGAGATTGTATTCCGGCACCGAAGATGCCAGCACCTCGCCGTTGTCCGCCAGGATGTCACCGCGTACGGGATATTCCGGGTTGAGGTCTTTCTTCACGTTGATGGAGTCCACCTCAAGCCAGTAGTCTTTATCGTAGGCGATGAGGTAGGTGGCGCGTCCCAAGATGGCAACGCCGCATAGTGTCAGCATAGCTGCAATGACGAAATATCGGGGCATTACTTTTTTTCCTGGGAAGTCCATGCGTGATAAGCTTTAAAGGTGATTTTATTCGGTGAAATCGGTGTTTTTATTCTGTTTTGGCGGTGTCGGTTTCCTCCACGGGCAGCGTATAGATGGGCGTCGTGGACGTTTTCAGCGTCGTGTCGGCAAGGCTTTTCTCCACGTTGCTGCGCCGCGTGCGCTCCGTAATCTGGCTGGATATGGTGATGAGCTTGTAGCGTCGGTCCACGATGCTGTCCTCCAGCTGACGCTTGAGGATGAGCTCTTTCTGTACATAGTAGCGGTTGCCGACGTAAACGATGCAGAGCGCGATGCAGAGCACGATGTACCAGAAGTGGCGGCGGAACCAGCCGCCTGCCAGGATGTCGCCGCCCAGGATGCTGCGGAGCGAGAGGTCCAGCTTCTCGCCCTCCTCCTCGCTCACCAGTTCCTTCAGGGCCTTGGCGGAGGAGGTTTCGGCTTTCTTCACGCTTCCTGCGTCTTTCGGGGCGTGTTTCTTCTTTTTCCTTTTGAACAGCGACATACCTTATATTTTTTTTGCTATACGTAGTTTCGCGCTCCGGCTTCGCGGATTGCGGTTTTGCTCGTCTTCATCGGGGACAACGGGCTTCCCCACGGGGCGCAGAGGCGCGAGGCGGTTGCCGTAGAAGTCCTGGGCCACGTCGCCCTCCACGTTCCCGGCACGCATGACGTTCTTCACCATGCGATCCTCCAGGGAATGGTAGGTCAGGATGGCGAGGCGGCCACCGGGACGCAGCAGGTCGGTGGCGGCGCGTAGCATCTCCTGCAAGGCGTCCAGTTCATGGTTCACCTCTATGCGCAGTGCCTGGAAAACCTTCGCCATCTCCTTCTTCTCCCGTGCCGCTGGAAGTAGGGGGCGGAGGATGGAAAGCAGGTTTTCCACGGTTTCAACGGGCATTTCCGTGCGTTTCCGCACGATGGCGGTGGCTATCTTGTGGCCGTTCTTGATTTCTCCGTAGAGTGTCAGGATGCGGCCGAGCTGTGTCTCGTCGTAGTTGCGGAGCACATCGGCTGCCGTCATCCCGCCGCGGCCGTTCATGCGCATGTCCAGCGGGGCATCGAAGCGGAAGGAGAAGCCGCGTGTCTCGTCGTCGAAGTGGTGGCTGGAGACGCCCAGGTCGGCCAGGATGCCGTCCAGGGCTTCCACGCCGTAGTAGCGCATCCAGTTTCTCAGGTAGCGGAAGTTGCTGCGCACGAAGCAGAAGCGGTCGTCGCCCTCCGGGATGTTGCGTTCGGCATCGGCATCCTGATCGAAGGCGTAGAGGCTGCCGTCCTCACCGAGGCGCGAAAGTATCTCGCGCGAGTGTCCGCCACCGCCAAAGGTCATGTCGGCATAGATGCCGTCCGGCCGCACGCAGAGCCCGTCCACGCTTTCGCGCAGCAGGACCGGAACGTGGTATGTGGGAGCGACGGTGACCATGGCGTGTGTGTTATTTTGACATGAGTTCCTCCAGCGAACGGCTGAAGTCTTCCTGCGACATGAATGCGGAGGCCGTCGTGGCGGGCCATACCTCTATGCGGTCGGAGAGGCCGAGGAAGGCAACCTTGCGCTCGTCGCCAAAAAGGGGCATGAAGCGCTTCGGCACGATGAAGCGTCCCGCTGCGTCAAGGGAGAATACCTCTACGTCCGACATGAATTGGCGGAACACCATCGCCTCCTGCGGATTCCAGCGGTTCAGCCGCGCGCGAAGCTCGCCCACTTCCTCCTCCCACGCCGCGTAGGGATAGATGACGAGGCAGGGCTGGTAGGCATCGCGCTTCAGGACGAAACGCAGCTCCCCGTCGTCGAACTGACGGCGGTAGTCAGCGGGGAAGAAGAGCCTTCCCTTTGCGTCCATCCTTGCTTCTGTCTTGCCTGTGAATTGCATGAAATGATTTGACAAAGGCTATTTGCCCAATTTGATGTGAGGGCAAAAGTATGAATAATTCCCCACATTTCCCCACTTTCTTTGCAATTATTTTTCCGTCTCCTTGAAAATAATTTCTTCGGTATTTCTTATATGATTGATAATCAATAATAAAAACTTTTCTCTCTCAAGTTTTAGGAAAAGTGGGGCGCTGTACGTTTCTTCCGGTGCTTTGGGAGGGGTGATGGCGCGGCTTTTGCCCACACGAAAACCGCCCAAGGCGTGGGTCTTGGGCGGTATGCGGCGGAAGCGCAGCGGCTTCCGGGATGTAACGAAGCAGGGTGGGGCGATTAGTTCCCGGACAGGCGGTCGGTGAGGCGGCGCAGCATGTCCTTCGTCATGGAATCCAGGTCGAAGGTCGGCTTCCAGCCCCATTCCTCACGGGCACAGGTGTCGTCAATGCTGTTGGGCCAGCTGTCGGCATTGGCCTGCTTGAGCGGATCCACGTCGAACTCCATCTGGAACTCGGGCTTGTACTTGCGGATGGCCTCGAAAATCTGCGTCGGCTCGAAGCTCATCGAGGCAATGTTGAAGCCGTTGTAGTGTTTCAGGCGGCTGTGGTCCACTTCCATCAGCTGGATAGCGCCGTTCAGGGCGTCCGGCATGTACATCATGTCCATGTAGGTGCCTGCAGCGATGGGACAGATGAACTTCTCGCCGCGTACGGCGCTGTAGTAGATGTCGCAGGCGTAGTCCGTCGTGCCGCCTCCGGGAGGCGTCTTGTAGGAGATGAGGCCCGGGAAGCGCACCGAGCGCGTGTCCGTGCCGTACTTGCGGTGGTAGTAGTCGGAGAGGAGCTCCGTGGTCACTTTGGAAACGCCGTAGATGGTGCGGGGGCGTTGGATGGTGTCCTGCGGCGTGCCGTCGGCAGGCGATTCGGGACCGAAGCTGCCGATGCTGCTCGGTGTAAATACCATGCAATTGTGCTGGCGTGCCACCTCGAGGACTTTTATCAGGCCGTCAATGCCGATGTGCCAGGCCAACAGGGGCTTGTGTTCCGCCACGACGGAGAGCAGTGCGGCGAGGTTGTAGATGGCGTCGATGTTGTACTTCGTGACAATGCGCTCGATGGCTTCGCCGTCCGTCACGTCGCAGATCTCAGCCGGTCCCGTTTCCAGCAGTTCGCCCTTGGGTTCTGCACCGACGATGTAGCCGGCAACGACATTTTTCCAACCATAAATGCTGCGAAGCTTCATGGTGAGTTCAGAGCCAATCTGACCCGTAGCTCCGATAACGAGGATATTCTTCATTACTTTTTTGTTTATATAAAGGTGTTATGTTCGTTTCTACACAGATTTGCTCGTGACTTTCCTCGGACGGACTACCGCTTGACGACTTTTGTGGCGTAGGCCGTTGCGCCCTGCGGTGTCACCACACGCAGCACGTAGGCGGCGGCAGGGAGTCCGGAGGTCTGCAGCAGGCATTGCGGAGCGTTGCCCCAGGCCTGCGTCAGTACGGGACGTCCGCTCAGGTCCACGAGTTGTACGCTCATGCCCTCGCGCTGCGCCTCACGGGACGTGACGGTGAGGTTTGTCGTGAAGAACGTGGAGGAGAGCGTGTAGGAGGCCTCGGAGGCTCTCACCTCAATGCCCGACTTGGGGTCGCGCTTGATGTTCCATTTGATGGTGCGTGCGTGGCGTGCGGCATGGTCGTCCACGCGGACGAAGGCCGTCGTGTCTTCCACGGACGCCACGAACGTGTGCTGCTTGTCGTCCAGGGAGGCCAGCGTTGCAGCGTCCAGCTGGCATGTGGTCTTGTCCTTGTCATAGACCTCGCCGTCCAGCAACCATTCTATCTTCAGCGTGTTGGGCTCGGGGTTCAGCAGCTCAATGCTGAAGTCCATCGGTTCATCGTTGAAATTCAGGGTCTTGTTACGTGCGGGCGTGAAGTCGAAGATGCAGTTCACCTTGGAGTGGATGCGTTCCACGATGGTTTCGCGGCAGACGTCGCAGTAGTCCACGCCCAGCACGCGCATGCGGCAGCCCTGATGCGGGCGGTACCATTTGGCAGCCTCGGGGCCGCCTTCGTATGGATACACACCGACGCCGTCCGTGCCCACCCAGTTCTTCCATTTCACCTTGTCGGGGTCGCTCTCGGCTGTCATGTTGGCCTTTTCGGAGCCAGAGCCGGGCCAGTATTCATCGGCCAGCGAGGCGAAAGTGTGCCCAAATTCATGGTAGAAAAGCTCGCAGGACTCAAAATGTGTGGAGAAGGTGAGGATGTTGCCGCCCGCACCTCCATACGTACTGGAGTTTACAATGAGGGCGGCCACGTCGTAGGCGGGATAGTTCGCACTCAGGACGGCGGCTACGACATCGGACTTCGTAGGCCAGAGCAGGCGGTCGGAGCCGTTCGTGCCGAAACATGTGCCGAAGATGTTGTCAATGGGCTCATCGGGTGTGCGGCCGGCACCCGTCTCGTTCGAGATGCTGCTGATGGCAATCACGTTGAAGTATTCGCGGTAGCGCGTGAAAGGCTCCTGACGGAAAAAGCCTTCCATCGACACCTTGGCGTCGTCAAGAAACTTGGGGAGTTCCGATTCCGTGTAGCCCTCGGCCAGGAAAACCAGGTCGATAAGCTTGTTTGCGGGGCCGTTGCTGATGAGCGTATCTACGCGGAACTTGTTCGTCTGTGCCTGAAGGCCTGTCGTGAGGCATGCAGCCAGCAGGAGGAGGGGGAATAGGTGCTTTTTCATGGTTCTTTTTGTGTTTAAAGTTCTATGATTTGTTTGTGGAATGTTTTTCCGAATAGCCGTACGCTTAGTTCGCAGTTCTCCTCGTGCCCTGCGAAAGGCAGCCGCACGAAGACGCTGCCGCTGTCCTGTTCCAGTGTGCTGCGTTCCCATGTGCCGTTTGCACCGGCTGTTTCCAGATGGATACGGAGGGGGTTGGCAATGCGGCAGGTGGAGGTGTCCGTGCCGCTCACCAGACAGAACGTCAGGTCGTCCTCCGCTTCGTCCGTCGTGAAGAGCTCTCCCATGTCGCCCGCCTCTGTCCACAGGCGGCTTATGGTGAAACGCGGTAGTTGCGAAGCGCTGTCGCGATACACCTTTCCCACGAGCAGGAGCGTGCGGGGCTCACAGGGGGAATCTTCCGGTCCGTCGCCGCCCGCAACCACCTTCCGCCCCGAGGCACAGGCCGCGAAGCAGAGGAGTGCAAGGGTGGAAATGCACAGCGTTGTTATGAATTTCTTCAGTTTCACGCTGCAAAAATAACAAGAAACAAAAAATACGTTTGATTATATCGGAAAAAAGTTGTTCTTTTGCCACACTTACTTTAAAATCCTCATAAAAACTCTACCGAACTATGTACGGAAAATTCCAACAGCACCTGCAGCAGGAACTGCAGGACATCAAGGACGCCGGCCTCTACAAGCAGGAGCGTTTCATCGAAGGACAGCAGCAGGCTGCCATCCAGGTGGCAGGAAAGGAAGTGCTGAACTTCTGTGCCAACAACTACCTCGGCCTCTCCAACCATCCGCGCCTCATCCAGGCTGCCAAGGATATGATGGACCGCCGCGGCTACGGCATGTCCAGCGTACGCTTCATCTGCGGAACGCAGGACGTCCACAAAGAACTTGAAGCCGCCATCAGCGACTACTTCCACACCGAGGACACCATCCTCTATGCCGCTTGCTTCGATGCCAACGGCGGTCTCTTCGAGCCGCTGTTGACGAAGGATGACGCCATCATCAGTGATGCCCTGAACCATGCCAGCATCATTGACGGCGTGCGCCTTTGCAAGGCCGTGCGCTACCGCTATAACAATGCCGACATGGCCGACCTCGAACGCTGCCTCCAGGAGGCTCAGGCACAGCGCTTCCGCATCATCTGCACGGACGGCGTGTTCTCGATGGACGGCAACGTGGCTCCGATGGACAAGATCTGCGACCTCGCAGAGAAGTACGATGCCCTCGTCATGGTGGACGAAAGCCACTCCGCAGGCGTTGTCGGCAAGACGGGACACGGCGTGAGCGAATTCTTCAACACCTATGACCGCGTGGACATCTACACGGGTACCCTCGGCAAGGCCTTTGGCGGTGCTATGGGCGGATTCACGACGGGTAAGAAGGAAATCATCGACCTCCTGCGCCAGCGCAGCCGTCCCTACCTCTTTTCCAACAGCGTGGCGCCCGCCATCGTCGGTGCAGCCCTCGAAACGTTCAAGATTCTCAAGGAGAGCAACGAGCTTCACGACCGCCTCGTGGAGAATGTGGAGTACTTCCGTGACAAGATGATGGCTGCCGGCTTCGACATCAAGCCCACGCAGAGCGCCATCTGCGCTGTCATGCTCTACGACGCTCCGCTCTCCCAGCGCTATGCTGCCGCCTTGCAGGAAGAAGGCATCTACGTCACGGGCTTCTACTATCCCGTTGTACCGAAGGGACAGGCACGCATTCGCGTTCAGCTCTCCGCAGGCCATACGCGCGAGCAGCTTGACAAGTGCATCGCCGCCTTCATTAAGGTAGGCAAGGAACTCGGTGTGCTGAAATAAGCATTCCGACACGCATAGTGCGGACACCGTTTCCGCACTTTAGGCTCATCGCCTAACGAAATCATGTTTAACTGGAAGGCTGCCCTCGGCAGCCTTTTTTTGTGTGTAAATCAAACCTTTTCTTCGTCCCTTCGCACCTTTTTGAGATTTTTGAGGAGTAAACACACAAAAAACTACGTGTCCTGCATTGCGGAGGCGATGCTTTTTATTTCTCTTTGAGGAAACGTTTCAGGAGGAAGGCAAGGAAATAGGGGAATGTGTAGAAATGCCCGTTCCAACCAATGTTCTTATAGCCGAACTTGATGCCATATTTTACATCGGGATAGGAATTCCATTTGATCAAGTTGTTGAGAGAGGCTGTGGCTCCATCCTTGGCCTTGACCTCCACTGGCACCAGGGAATCTGCATCGCGAACAAAGAAATCCATCTCCAGAGCCGGATTACTCTGTTTGTAAAAGTACAGCTGCTCATAGCCTGATTTGCGCAGCATTTCGCCAATGACATTTTCATAGATGGCACCCTTGTATGTGCCAAAGTTCTTGTTGGCCCGCAAATCCTCTTGTGCTTCTTCGTCCAGCGATGCGATAAGCAGGCCTGTGTCATGATAGTATATTTTGTAAAAGTCGGCATCATAGTTTCCTTTCAGGGGCAACTCGGCATGGTTCAGCTGGTAGCAAACATTGATGACACCCGCCTCCTTCAGCCATTCCACGGCACCAATATATTCCCTGTTCCTGGCACCCTTGGCAATTTTTGTAATCTGGTATTTCTTGTTCTCCTTGGCAAGGAAGGTGGAGATATGGCTGTACACGGCCTGTATCTTCGCTTTGTCTGTTTGGCGAGCATATTTTGTGATATCCTCCTCGTAGTCCTTCAGCAGTTGACGCTGCAACTTCAATGTGCCGCCAAAGTGACCATTATCAATATACATCTTTACGACTTCGGGCATGCCGCCAAGGCTCATGTAGTCGCGAAAGATATTGGTCAACGTTTCAAGCTCCAATTGAGAGAACGGTTGTAGTTGCGTCATGTGGTGATAAAGCTCTTCTATCTGTTCTGCACGATAGCCTTTGGCCCACAGAAATTCCTCGAAGTCCATAGAGTGCATCTCAAAATCTTCCTTGAAGCCAACGGCATTGCTCTCAATTTCCTCGTAGTAAATGCCCATCAACGAGCCAGAGCAGATGACATCAAAACGTCCGTCCAGGCAAAATGATTTGAGCGACGTGGCACAATCGGGACATTTCTGCAACTCGTCGAAAAATAGCAGCGTTCTGTTTGGGATAAGTTTCCAAGAAGGCTCCAATAGTGATATATTCTTGATGATGGCCTCTACTTCATAG
The DNA here is from genome assembly GCA_017477205.1 of Alloprevotella sp. The sequence goes on along the minus strand of JAFUXE010000006.1, from coordinate 74,379 downwards.
CCATCCTCAAAGATGCCTCTGAACTTCTTTTGGAGCACAAAGTTGATTTCTATGACCGACTCATAGTTATCCCTACCAAATGCCCTAATGGACTCCGTCTTGCCAATCTGGCGTGCTCCTTTTACGATGAGCGGTTTCCTCTTAGGATTCTTTTTCCAGTCCAACAGGTAGTTATCTATCTTTCTTTTAAGTAGTTCCATAACGCAAAATCACATTTTCGGCAGCAAATATACGTAAAAAATCACATTTTTAGGTGTATTTTGAGGCGTAAAATCACATTCTCGGAACTTTTGCAGCTTGAAAAGTCAAAGCTCTGTACCCATGCAGGAAAAACTCCCTCGGGAATTTTAGAGCATGAGGGATGTCTTGCCGATTCTGCGCCGTCCCGTTACAACCGTAAATTGCGAGACACTTCTTGAGCGTATTTGAATTTCTCGGAGTTTTTGTGTTTCTTTTTCTCTGTCAAATAACTGCATATCAGTGTTTTGAATTTATTGTAGCGAAACGGTTGTTTCCGGAAACAGCCGTTTCGCTACGCAATAGAATTATCACCATGATACGCCCAACGCCGTACCTAATACAGTTGCCGCAGGCAACATATTATGCATCCCTCCGAGCAGGGTAAATCATATTGTGAATTATTGATTCTCCAATGCCTGTTTCGCCATATCGGATACCTTTGTGATGAGTTCTTCGGCAGGGAAAACAAGCGGCATGACATCTTCTTCGTCAAGGTTGTAGTGGTCGTTGTAGTCACCGGTGAGACGAAGGGTATATAGCTTGTTATATAGCTTTCCCTGTTCAGGGCTGAACTTCCCGGTTTTAACGAAATGCAGTCCAAACATACGAACAACAGTATCGTGCCCTTTGACCGCGGGATGCCCATTGGCAATCAGTAATGCAGAGACAGCATAATATGCTGCATAATAGATTCGGTTGGCAATGACCTCCCAAGTCTGCAAAGGGATATTGGCCTTTGCGTGCATTAGCGCTCTCTCTGCTTTTTCAAGTCGATAGATAACGACTGCGCTTCTTTCTTCTTGATTTAGACTCATAATGCAATGGCTTCTGCTTCTACGTTTTTATGAAAAGGAGTGAATGAGTTCTTGGCCCAGTCATCTACGGTATAAAGGACTGTGTTGATGTCTTCACCGAGTTCCCAACCAAGTTCGCGCAAAGGATATGACACATTGTCAATGTCCTCCAACCTTATGCGGTCCTTGTCTAACAGCACCAGAACATCCCAGTCAGAATCCTCACGTGCATCTCCACGTGCCTGAGACCCAAACAGCAAGACGCGCTTTACCATGGGGGCGACGCTTCTTGCCGTCCTTCCAATCTCTTGCATGACCCGTTTTTTTCTTGCTGCCGTCATAAAATGAATGTCTGAACGCTGCAAAGTTACAAAAGTTTTGACTATCATGCAAACTAAGTCGGAAAGTTTCAAAAATACGGATTCATTTATAAGGCTGCTTAAAAATTTTTGCCATGTAAGAACAGAGTCATATCTTTGCAAGCAGATGCCATCGTGCAGGCAGGGATTAGCAGGCTATCAGAGAGCATTCAACAAGCTTTGTTCTCCGTTAGTTCTCCAATAGTTCTCCGATAGTTGTTCGATTTTTATCGGAGAACTATCGAAGAACTATCGAACAACTATCGAAGAACTATCGAACAAATGAGCTGCCAGAAGCCTGCCTGATAGCTGCCTGATACGATGCAGATGCGACACAGATACGACACAGATACGAAACGACATAGTTATAACAAAAGGAGAATACGATTATGAAAAAAGAACATGCAGCAACAGCAGGCACGCTCGTCGGAAAGATTCCGTCGCTTGCCGTGACCAGGTACATCAGGAACGGAGCGGTTGTCACGCGTAAGTCCCACTCAGAAGGCCGTCGCAGCAATACCCGCGGCCAGTTCATCCAACGCCAACGTATGCGCCACAGCATCGCGCTCTGGAAGGACTTGTCCCCCGTGAACCCTATGTTCACCCAGGGCAAGACAGCCTACCTCAACTTCCTCTCTTTGGCCAACCGGCTGCCAGTGGTGTATATGCCCAGGAACAAGGCCGCTATCGAAGGCTCTCTGCTGATGCCCGGCATACCGGTGAGCGACGGTAGCCTACAGCCCATCCGGCTGCACTTTGGCGAGGTGGGGGGCATACCTGCGCTTGTCACCGACCATAGGACCGACGTCGTCCGCCCCAACGAGGTGTTTCTGCTCTACACTGCCGAGCAGCAGTTCCTTTGTGAAGAATGCCCCAGTGTGCATTTCACGGTGCGCGAGGTGAGGAGGGAGGAGTTCGCCGTGGTGGACGGCTGTCTGGCGCTGGTGTCGGATGACTTCGCCTGCGACATGAAAGGCTGGGCGCTGGTGCGGATGATGGGTCGGAACTGCTCACCGCAAGGCATCGTCACTCGCTGCAAGTACTATGAGCGCTACACCACCGATGAGGCGCTGGAAGCAGCTGCCAAGAGCTATGGCGGACTGAAATAGACGGTACGGCTCAGGCATAGGGTGGGGGGCGGCAAAACAGACTATGGTGTTTTCAGGCAGGGTATAAAGAAGCGGTCGGCATTAACTGCCGACCGCTTGCGTTTATTCTAAGGTTTGTTGTGGCTTAGAAGAGAGTAAAAGGAATCACCTGGTCGTTGGGAGCTTTCACGAAGTTCGTCTGACCTTCTGCCTTTTTCTTGGCATTGTGCATGAGGAGCTTCAGACGCGTAGCGTCTTCGGGAGCCTCACCGGTGATTTCGAACGTTTCGTCATCGTAGCCGAAGTAACCCAGCTCAATGAAGTAAACCAGACTGAAGTGGAACGTTGCCGTTGCGGCATCATAGTAGCTGGGGAAGTTGTCGAAGCTGTTGTTCGGATTCCATGTGGGAATGTCAGCCACCATAATGTCATAGGTGTTTCCTTGGTAGTCATACGTCTCACCGATGTTCTGTACAGGAACGGTGATTCTGTTGTTCTCCATATCCCAGATGAAGCGGAACGTCACGTCGTAGCCCCAGTGCTCGATGTTGAATACGGCGGCATTGGGATCCGAGAGGTCAACCGGACGGAGAATCAGGTCGGGGTCGGGACCGCTCATGAGTGCCGAGTAGTTGAAGTCGCCAATCAGCGGCTTGTCGAAGGTGTATTCGGGTACAGGCACGTCACTCATCTGCGGATCTGCTACGAAGCTGTTGCCCTTTGCGTCGGTCACGACGAGCTGGCAGATGTCGTTGAAGGATGCCGTGATGACGTTGGCTTCGTTATCGTCGCTCTGTACGGTCAGCACGCCGTCGGCATACTTATAGCTGACGGTTTCCGGATCGTTGAGCTCGCTGTCGAAGATAGCGATACCCGTACCTTCGTTCTCCACCTCGCCCGGTTCGAGGAACGCGTTGAAGAAGGCTATGTCAGCGCCAGTTTCGTCCTTGATGCCACCGAGCCAATAGCCGTCCACGTACATCTTTGTGGTGGGAGCCATTGTGGCAACATAGCGTTTGTTGGCGTCAATCTGCACGGAGAGGTGCTGCTGGTCGCGCTGGTAGGCGGCGGAGATTGTTGCCGGCATGTCACCGTATGCGGACTCTGCGGCTGTGGCTGAGCACAGACCAGCTACCTTGTCATAGTTCACGCCTTCAGCGATGAACATTCTGCTGACAACACCGGCCTCCTTGGTGTCGGGCTTACCGATGCGGTGGAGGTAGAAGATGGAGTCGCCAGCTGCGCTCTTTGTCAGCACAGCATGGTATTCATAGTTTCCCTCCGTATAGTCAGATGCCCATGCTCCGAAGTTTACGCCATCGGGGTAGTTGATGGTTTCCTTGTCGAAGCGGTCATCGTCCAAACATGAGGTGAGGCCAAAGCCCACCAGAAGCATGAATGCAAATGTTTTGATATACTGTTTCATGATTGAATCGGATTTGTTTGGTTAAAAGTTCCAGTTCTTCTCAAGGTTCGGATTTGAGAGCAAGTCGTTGTACGGAATCTCCCAAACGAAGCGGGGATCGCTGGCATCCACGCTGAGTTCGATGTTGCGGGAAGGATCAGCCTGCATGATGAGGCTGGGAGCCTGCATCTGACCGCTACGCGTGAAACCATCGTGCCAACGCTTCAGACCGTCCAGACGCTGACCTTCACCGATGAACTCGCGGAACCATTCCATCTTAATCAGTTCAAAGAGATTGTCACCAAATGCCTGTACACTGCCCAAACCGCGAGCTTCCGTCAGGCCGCTGAGGTATTCCTGGGCTGCTACTGCATCACCATTGCGATAGGCGGCTTCTGCTGCCACGAGATACATCTCGGCAATGCGGAAGGGCTTCTTCGCGTGCTTGTAAGTGTGCAGAGGATCGTCAGAGCTTGTGTTGAGATTCTCATTTCCTGCGGGGAACTTGTTGAAGAGGACGACATTGTCAACCTTCTCCTGCATTTGTTTCACGGGGTAGTCTGCTACGATGAAGAATGCTGCTTTACGAATGTCATCGTCATCGTATGCGTCAATCGTGGACTTTGCAAGCAGGAAGTAGGGGGAATATACCTGTTCAGAAGTATTCCATGCATAGTATGTGCTGTAGCTCACGGCACCTTCTGTTCTATCGGCAAAGGCTACGTACACATATTCAGAACCTATATCGGTAGTGAGCTGCTGAATAAGCTCATCCTCACTTGTTGCAAGTTCGTAGTCGGGATTGTCGATGAGCGACTTTGCCAAGGTGATGGCTTCGTCATAGTTGTGCATATAGAGGTCGCAACGGGCTTCCACGAAATCAATCATGTCTGGCGTAACCTCGAAGTCCGGGGACTGGAGGGCAAGGAGGTCCTCAACCTTGCAGAGTTCACGAGCCTTGGCCAGGTCGGCCTTGATGAAGTTGAAGGTGGCGGCCAGCGTAGCGCGTGCAGGCTTGGCGTTGATGTCCACTTCCGTCACGAGGGGCAGGCCGAGATCCGTGTCGGCAGTCTCCGGCTCATAGTCCTTGCAGTAGCGGATGGCCGTGTTCAGGTATGCGAAAGCACGCGTGAAGTAGGCTTCAGCCTTGAACTGGCTGAAGCGAGCCACGTCAATGTTGTAGGCTTCTTCGCTATCGTAGTCTTCAGCATTCAGCACGATGCGGTCGCAGTTGTTCAGGAAGTTGTTGGTCTGCATGATGGCACTGTACATGGAGGACCAGAGGCCTTCCATCGTACGGGAGTCAAAGCTCCAGTTGTAGGTCGTACCACCGTTGTTACCATAACCCGTTCCGGGCTGGTAGTAGTCTGCCTGCAAGTCTGTGTCATACCATCCTACGCAGGAAACACCACGCAACATGGCGCGGATGCCGACGTTGAAGTTGGCGACATCGGAAAACTTCTCCCAAGACTCCTCATTGGGGATGGAGCTCGTGGGGTACTGGTCAAGTTCGCAAGCCGTGAAGAGGGGGGCAGCAACTACTGCAAACAGGATTGCTTTTAATATGTTCTTTTTCATAATGCTATTCCTCTTTATTGGTTAGAAAGTGAGTTCAATGCCGAGGGAGTATTCACGCGTGTTGGGGTAAGCACCCTGTGCCACGTTCGTATTCGTTTCGGGGTCGGCACCCTTCCACTTCGTGATGGTGAAGAGGTTGCGTGCGTTAGCCATGAGGCGTACGTTGCGGATGAAGCCCGTAGCGTCCATCCATTTGCCCGGCAGGTCGTAAGAGAGAGAGAGGTTCTTCATGCGGCAGAAGGAAGCGTTGTGAAGCAGGCTCGTGTCGAAGTGGTTCGTGTAGCCGAACTTCGGAACATTGGTGATGTCGCCCGGCTTCTTCCACTGGTTCAGCAGGGCACGGTCTTGGTTGTAACCGGAAGCACTGGAGCTGCCGCCACCCATTGCGAAGAATTCGATATTGTCCTGCATCCATTTGCCGAGGACGAAGGAAAAGTCTGCGTCAAGCGTGAGTCCCTTCCACGTGGCACGAAGGCCGAAACCACCCGTCGTGGGGGCATAGTACTTCTTGCCGGTATCTACGCTGAGAGTTGCCTCGTCAAAGTCCTTGGTCGTCTGGTTTGTCAGCTTGCCGTTTGCATCGGGAACGTACCACATCAGCTGTCCGTCAGCGGGGTCAACGCCTGCACGTACGGGCATATAGTAGTTGACGGACTTGCCAACGAAGTATGCCAGACCTGTGCCGTCTTCAACCCACTTGTCGAGGCCGTAGAACAGCTTCGTGATCTTGTTGGCATTGTAGGAGAGGTTTCCGTAGATGTTCACGTCAAGGCCGTGCCAGTTCTGGACAGCGTCCACGTCGAACTGCAGTTCGATACCCTGGTTCACCATCTCACCGATGTTCATTGTCTGGGAGGAGAAGCCTGTGGTGTAAGGCACGGGCACATCCATCAGCATGTCGCTGGTCTTGCGGTGATAGTAGCCGAGCTCGATGTTGGCGCGGTTGAAGATGCGCGTGGAGAAGCTTATGTTGGCCTGATACTGCGTTTCCCAGCCGAGCTGACGGTTTGCCGGACGAGCCAGACCCCAACCTTGTGCGCCGCCATACTGCGTCGTACCCGTCACACCGAGGTGCTGATAGTAACCGATACCGGAGGAGTTACCGGTGGAACCGTAGGTCGCCTTGAACTTCAGGTCGTCCAGCCACCATACGGGCTTCAGGAACTTCTCTGCCTTCATGTCCCACATCACACCGCCAGAAGCGAAGGTTGCAGAGCGGTTGTCCTCACCGAAGCGAGAGCTGCGGTCGTTACGGATGGTGAAGTTGGCAAAGTATTTGTTCTGATAGCCGTAGTTCACGCGTCCGAAGAAGGAGAGGTATTCCACTGTAGAGGGTGAACTTGCACTGATGTCGGGAATGGCTTCCTCGGTGATGGGAGCCAGACCGAGCCAGAGCAGACGGTCGTCGCTGAAGTTGAGCTGCTGTACGCCAAAGCTGTAGCCACTTTCCTTGATACCCTCTTGGCCGACCAGCACCGTGATGTCGTGGTCTTCCTTGATATTGAAACGGTATTCTGCCGTGTTGGTGATTGTCCAGCTGGCATCACGTCCGAAGGATTCGTAGGCCCAACCTGCGTGGTCGTTAGAGGCGTAGGGAGCACTGGGCTTGAACTTCTGGGAATCACGCGAGTCCACTCCGTCCAGACCGAGCTGGGACTTGATGGTCAGTCCCTTCATCGGAGTGAGCTGAACAAAAGCTGTTCCCGTGATGCGGGCTTCACCGATGTTACGGGGACGATAGTAGTTCAGCGTCTCAAGATTGTAAGCACCCATGGGGTCAAAGTAGTCGAGCTTTTTGCCGTTTTCATCGTAGGGATTATAATACGGCTGAAGCATCAAGCTACCGAGAACAGGGTTGTTCCAGATGTAAAGGCTACCCTGGCTGGCGTTGCTGTCCAGGTTACGCTCATCATAGTTCAAGCCGAGGTTCATGCCAAACTGGAGCCAGTCCAGAGCCTGGGTTTCGAAGTTCGTACGAACCGTGATTCTCTTAAAGCGGGAGTAGGGGGTAAGACCTTCACGCTTCAGGTAGGAAGCGGAGGTGTAGTAGGAGGTGCGGTCCGTACCGCCGCGAACGCTGAAGTTCGTGTTGTAGATGGGGGCGCTGTCCTTGTAGAAATACTTCACCCAGTCCGTTGCATAGCCTTCATGCTTGTACTGAGCGTATTGAGCGGCGCTGATAACACCGTTGAGAAGCTGGTAGTCAAGCAGCTCGTTCGAGCTCATGGGGTTACCCATGCGGCGTGCGAGCTGGCTCCAGCCGATGCTCTGGCTGACGCTGACGGTAGCCTTTTCGCCACGGTGACCTTTCTTGGTCGTGATGTAGATGACACCGTTGGCAGCACGGGAACCGTAGATGGAGGTTGCGGAAGCGTCGCGGAGGACGTTGTAGCTCTCGATGTCGTTCTGGTTCATCATGTAGAACACAGAAGCATCTACGGGCTGTCCGTCAACGACGTAGAGCGGCGTGTTGGCACCGTTCAGCGAGCCGACACCACGCACGGTGGTGCTGACACCCGAAACAGAACCGACGTCACCGGTGCTGGAGAGAATCTGCACACCGGCCACCTTTCCCTGCAAAGCGTCCAGAGCGGTCGTCACGGGTTTGTTTTCAATTTTTTCAGAACCTACGCGGGTAACGGTACCCACGACGGTTCCCAGTTTCTGCGCTGTACCATAGCCCATAACTACAGCTTCTTCCAGCTGGTTGTCTTCTTCCAGGACTACCTCGACGTTGTTGGCAACTGCCACCTTCTTGGACTCCATGCCCAGATAGGAAACGAGCAGTTCCTTCGCAGAGTTCGGTACATTGGCCAGAGTGAAGTTACCGTTGTTGTCCGTGTACGTGATGACCTGTGTGCCGGCCACACGTACCACAGCACTTGCTACGGGAATTCCGTTCGTGTCGGTAACTTTACCTGTCACGCGCTTCTGGGCGGCCATGGAGATGGCCATGAGGAAGCACGCAAACAAAAGCACTAACTTTCTGTTCATAATATAACCATTTAATTAAACATATTTGTTGCTTCGGAAAGCACGCTGGAAACAGCGCAAAGCACACCACTATGGCGCGCAATAAGTGCAAAAGTAGGGTTTTCTGGCAGTCCTGCAAAACTTTCTTTCACTTTTTGCAGTAAAATTTAACACCTCGCCGCCGTTTGCGGGGTGAAACGACAGCGGAGTTTACAAAATTAAACACTCAAAATGGCAGAAAAGCTTTCGCTGCGATGTCAAAATGATGACTTTTGGGCGCGAAAGTTGGCATTTTGATTCGGAAGGCGGCGCTCGGAGTGAAATTTTGGCACGGGGCTTATCCGCCCAGGGAATTGGCGATGATGACGGCAAGGACGAAGGCGGTGATGAGGACGTACAGCCAGTCGCGTTGCTTGGCAAAGCCGACGAGGGAGAGGACGACGCGCATGACGGGGGTGAGAATCAGCACCAGCACGCCAACCATAATCCAGCCTTCAGCGGAGAAGGCGAAAAAAGAGGCTGCGATGCCGTCGAGGGTTGTGTAGTTGTCGGAACCGTCCGGCAGCTCGTCGTAGGAGAACTGCGAATAGTCAGGGACGGGCTCTGCGCCGTGCTGCCACAGGTAGAGGACACCGCCAATGACGGCGAGGATGGCGGCTATGGTGACGCCAATGCGGAGGGTGCGGGCGATGGTTTGTTCCATATTAGAAGTTGCCGTGGAGGCCGTTGTATATCATGTTGATGGCGACGAGGACGATGACGAGGGCGAAGATTTTGCGCAGCAGGCTCACGTCGAGACGCTTCAGGAGGCGGGCACCCGTGAGGGCCCCGATGAGGACGCCCACCATGACGGGGCAGGCGATGGCGGGCGTGATGTTGCCGCGCTGCACATAGACGACGGCGGAGGCGCAGGCCGTGACGCCCATCATGAAGTTGCTCGTCGTGGTGCTCACCTTGAACGGCACTTTCATGAGCGAGTCCATGGCGATGACCTTCAGCACACCGCTGCCGATGCCGAGGATGCCGCTCAGCACACCGGCAACGTACATCACCCCGAAGCCCCCTCCCACGTTGCGCAGTTCGTATGCTTTGCGGCTTCCGTCCTTCTGCGGCCATGTGCCGTAGAGCTTCAGGCGTCGCGCCAGTTCGCTGCCCTTGACGCCTTCGTGGTCCGTCTTGCGGCGCTGCTGCATGGCGGCGGTCAGCAGGAGGACGCAGCCGAAGATGACGGCAATCGTAGAGCTGTTGAGCCAGATGGCGACGAAGGCACCGCTGACGGCTCCTATCGTGGTGGCAATCTCCAGGAACATGCCGAGGCGGATGTTCGTGATGCCTTCCTTGACGTAGGCACTGCCGCTGCCGCTGCTCGTTGCGATGGAGGAGACGAGGGCCGCCCCCACGGCATAGTGGAAGTCCACCCCGAAGAGCAGCGTGAGCAGGGGAATGACGACGACACCGCCGCCAAGGCCCGTGAGGGACCCCAGAAGGCCGGCACAGAAGGCACCGCAGAGCAAGATGAGGGTAAACGTGAGTACGGTCATGGTGGCGGCAAAGGTATAAAAAGCTGGGCGAAGAAAAAAAAGTGGAGGGAAAGAAATGGGGACTTGTCCCCGCCATTCGCGCGTACGTGCGTGTATATATTATATTGTGCGTAACAAGATGAGACAAACCGCTGCACAGCCTGCGTCGCGCTTTTGTGCCTGTATTTGTACTTATATTTTTATAAACTTCTTGCAGGCTTAACGTTTTGAAACACAACAGATACAGTTTTTACATTACTTCACAAAATTACTTTTTCCTTTAACAGATGTTATGTGTGCGCGTGTTTTTATATATCTTTGCGGCCGAATTGCTAAACAGACTTTTCAAAAACACAGATAAAGACTATGAAAAAGTTTCTCAGTTTTATTGTTCTGCTCACCCTGCCTGCATGGGCCTTTGCGCAGAGCCTGACGTCGCCCGACGGACGTTTCCAGATGAACTTCAGCCTGGATGCGCAGGGAAGGCCGCAGTACGACCTTACCTTCAACGGCCGCCCCGTGGTGCTGCCTTCCAAGCTCGGCTTCGAGCTGAAGCGCGAGGATCCGAACGTCTCCACGGACTTTTCGTTCCATGAGTTCAAGGATGCCTCCACGCTGGACAAGAAGGCCGACCTGATGTACGATTTCCAGATTGCCTCTACGCGCACCTCCACCTTCGACGAGACGTGGACACCCGTGTGGGGTGAGGAAAGCGAAATCCGCAACCACTACAACGAACTCGAAGTGAAGCTCAACCAGCCGAAGAACGACCGCTACATTGTCCTGCGGTTCCGCTTGTTCAACGACGGATTGGGCTTCCGCTATGAATTCCCCGGCCAGAAGAACCTCACGTACTTCGTCATCAAGGAAGAGCGCAGCCAGATACGCATGGCTGGCGACCACACGGCGTGGTGGCTCCCTGGCGACTACGACACGCAGGAGTACGAGACCGTCTGCTCGCGCCTCAGCGAGATTCGCGGCCTCATGAAGGAGGCCATTACCCCGAACTCCTCGCAGACGCCGTTCTCGCAGACGGGCGTGCAGACGGCCCTCCAGCTCAAGACGCAGGACGGCCTCTACATCAACCTGCACGAGGCTGCCTGCCTGAACTATCCCACGATGCACCTGAACCTGGACGACAAGACCATGACGTTCGAGAGCTGGCTGACGCCCGACGCCCGTGGCGACAAGGGCTACATGCAGGCACCCTGCACCTCGCCCTGGCGTACCATCATCGTTGGCGAAAGCGGGCGCGACATCCTGGCTTCCCGCATGACGCTGAACCTGAACGAGCCGTGCAAGATTGAGGACACGAGCTGGATTCATCCCACGAAGTACATGGGCGTATGGTGGGAGATGATTGTGGGCAAAAGCCACTGGTCCTACACCGACGACCTCGCTACGGTGCAGCTTGGTGTCAGCGACTATTCGAAGACGCGTCCCCACGGCCGTCACGGCGCACGCATGGAGAATGTGAAGCGCTACATAGACTTTGCTGCCGAACATGGCTTCGACGCCCTCCTCGTGGAAGGCTGGAATGAAGGCTGGGAGGACTGGTACGGCCACGAGAAGGACTACGTCTTTGACTTCGTGACCCCCTATCCCGACTTCGACGTGAAGGAAATCCATCGCTACGCCGCCTCGAAGGGCATCAAGATGATTATGCACCACGAGACGAGTGCCAGCGCCCGCAACTACGAGCGTCATCTTGAGGCTGCCTATCAGTTTATGAACGACAACGGCTACGAGGCCGTGAAGAGCGGCTACGTGGGCAACATCGTGCCGCGTGGCGAGCACCACTACGGACAGTGGATGAACAACCACTACCAGTACTGCCTCGAAAAGGCTGCCGACCACCACATCATGGTGAATGCCCACGAGGCCACACGCCCGACGGGTATCTGCCGCACGTGGCCGAACCTCATCGGCAACGAGAGCGCACGCGGCACGGAATACGAGGCCATGGGCGGCAACAGCGTGGAGCACACCACCATCCTGCCCTTCACGCGCCTCATCGGTGGCCCGATGGACTACACGCCCGGCATCTTCGAGATGGACTGCACGAAGCTCAACCCCGACAACAACAGCTATTGCCGCAGCACCATCGCGCGCCAGCTCGCGTTATATATAACAATGTATAGTCCCCTCCAGATGGCTGCCGACGTGCCCGAGCACTACCAGGCGCACATGGACGCCTTTCAGTTCATCAAGGACGTGGCCATCGACTGGCAGAAGAGCCTCTACCTTGAAGCCGAGCCGGGGCAGTACGTCACGATTGCCCGCAAGGAGAAAGGCGGCGAGCGCTGGTTCCTCGGCTGCACGGCCAATGCCGACGGCCACGACGTGGAGCTTGCCCTGGACTTCCTGACGCCCGGGCAGAAGTACGAAGCCACCATCTATCAGGATGCGAAGGACGCCAGCTGGGACAAGAACCCCGCCGCCTACGTCATCACGACGCAGAAGGTGACCGCAAAGTCGAAGCTCAAGCTTCACGCCGCGAGCGGTGGCGGCTTCGCCGTGAGCTTCAGGCCGGTTTAACATCCGGGGTTTCCGGATATTCCGGATATTCCGGGTTTTCCGGGTTTTCCGGGTTTTCCGGATATTCCGGGTTTTCCGGGGTTCTCCGGATATTCCGGAGTTTCCGGATCCAACAGACAAAAACTTTATAATCAACCTTAATAACACAAACATGAGTAAAAAGTTTAGCTTCAGGTTTCTGCTGATGCTTATGGCAGGAATCTTCGTGTCCTTGGGCGCGGCGGCGCAGAGCGTCACCGTGAAGGGACATGTGCAGGACTCAGAGGGTATGCCCATTTCGTTCGCGAACGTGGTCACTCTGAGTACGAAAGCCGTTGCCAATACGGACGCTAACGGCGATTTTACGATTAAAGTGGACAAGGCGGAGCAAGTCCGCATTTCCTATCTCGGTTACAAGACGCAGACGCTTGCTGCTCAGGACGGCATGACGGTTGTCCTTGAAGACAACAACGAACTGGGCGAAGCCGTGGTCGTAGGTTACGGCCGCGTGAAGAAGAGCGACGCCACCGGTTCCGTGACTGCCATCAAGCCCGATGAGATGTCGAAGGGTATCACGACGAATGCCCAGGACATGCTCGTGGGTAAGGTAGCCGGTGTGAACGTTTCCACGAAGGGCGGTACCCCAGGTGGCGACGCCAGCATCCGCATCCGTGGCGGTTCGTCCCTCACGGCCAACAACAACCCGCTCATCGTCATCGACGGTCTCCTTATGGACGGCAGCGGCGTGCAGGGGCTTTCCAACCCCCTCGCCATGGTGAACCCCGAGGACATCGCAAGCTTCTCCGTGCTGAAGGACGCCAGTGCCACGGCCATCTATGGTAGCCGCGCCAGCAACGGTGTCATCATCATCACGACGAAGAAGGGTGCCAAGGACACGGCTCCCCGTGTGACCTATACGGGTAACATCTCCGTTGCCCACGCCCGCAACACCTACGACGTGCTGAGTGGCGACGAGTATCGCGCCTTTGCCCGCCAGACGTGGATTGCCGCAAATCCCAACGACCCCGACGCCGCCAACATGCCGGCTCTCGGTACGTCCAACACGGACTGGCAGAAGGAAATCTATCGCACGGCCATCAGCCACGAGCACAACATCGGCATCAGCGGTGGTATTGGTAACATGCCCTATCGTGTCAGCCTCGGCTATACGGACCAGGACGGTATCGCCCGCACGTCCAACTTCGAGCGCTACACGGCAGCCCTGAACCTTGCCCCGACGTTCCTGGAGGACCACCTCGCAGTGACGCTGAACGCCAAGTACATGAACGCCCGCAACCGCTACGTGGATGGCGGCGTCTTCGGCAATGCCATCAACATTGACCCCACGCGTCCCGTACGCGATGCAGGTGCAAACTACCAGAACTACACGGACGGCTACTGGCAGACGCTTCAGGCTACCAGTGCCTACAATAATCCCAACTGGACGCAGGCCGTCAACACCAACACGCCGCAGAACCCTGTGGCTCTGCAGAACCAGATGGACGACCACGCCAACGCCAACTCCTACATCGGCAACATCGAAGTGGACTACAAGATCCACGGCTTTGAAGACCTCCACCTCCATGCCAACCTCTCCGGTGACTACTCCGAGGGTGAGCAGACCACCTGGAAGTCTCCGTTCTCCCGTGACGCCTACTACTATGGTTCCGACGGTGTGTCACGCTCCTTCAAGTACAACCTGATGGGCAATGCCTACGCACAGTATCAGCACCAGTTCGGCATCCACAACGTGGACGTGATGGCCGGTGCGGAAGAACAGCACATCCGTCGTCGCACCTACAGCTTCGGCAGTGGCTTCGAATGGTATGACGAGAACGGCGCCCAGCTGGCAACTCCCGTTGCCCACAATCCCTGGCTGCGCGCAGAGACGTCCCACCTCTACCGCAACACGCAGGTTTCCTTCTTCGGACGTTTGAACTACGGTCTCCTTGACCGCTACCTCCTCACCTTCACCATGCGTTGGGACGGCACCAGCCGCTTCTCCAAGGACAACCGCTGGGGTGAGTTCCCCTCCTTGGCACTGGCATGGAAGCTGAAGGAAGAAAGCTTCCTGAAGAACGTGAACGCCCTGAGCGAGCTGAAGCTCCGCCTCGGCTGGGGTATCACGGGTCAGCAGGACCTCCAGGGCTACGACTTCTACTATCTGCCCACCTACGTGGCCGGTAACAGCTACTCCCGCTATCCCTTTGGCGACGAATACTACTACACGCAGAACCCGCAGATCTTCAACAACGACCTGAAGTGGGAACAGACCACGACGTGGAATGCCGGTCTTGACTTCGGCTTCCTCAACGGCCGTATCACGGGTGCCATCGACTACTACTACCGCACGACGAAGGACCTGATTTCCCAGGTACAGATTGCCTCCGGCACGCAGTTCAGCAACTACCAGATCCGCAACATCGGCTCGCTGAAGAACTACGGTCTTGAGTTCATGATTGACGCCCGTCCCGTGATGACAAACGACTTCACGTGGCAGGTTACCTACAACGCAACCTGGAACCGCAACAAGATCACGAAGCTCAACGGCCAGACCAACTGGATGCTCACGGGCAGCAGCATCGGTGCCGGCCTGAGCAACCAGGTACAGGTGAACATGGTCGGTGAGGCTGCCAACAGCTTCTACGTTTACCAGCAGGTTTACGACGAGGCAGGCAAGCCCATGGAAGGTGTATTCGTTGACCGCGACGGCAACGGCATCATCGACCCGAACGACAAGTACGTCTATAAGAACCCGACAGGCGACGTCCTGATGGGCATGACGAACAAGTTCATCTGGAAGAACTGGGACTTCAGCTTCTCCCTGCGCGCCAGCCTGAACAACTATCTCTACTACGACTTCCTCAGCAACAAGGCTAACACCAGCTGGAGCGGCCTCTACTCCAACAGTGCCTACTCCAACACGACGAAGGAAGCCATCGAACTCGGATTCCAGGGCAAGACGGACTACTACATGAGCGACTACTTCGTACGCAATGCCAGCTTCCTGCGCTGCGACAACATCAACCTCGGCTACACCTTCCGCAACCTCTTCAAGGGCAACAAGTACGAAGGTGTTGGCGGCCGCATCTACGTGACGGTACAGAACCCCTTCGTCATCACGAAGTACGACGGTCTGGATCCCGAGCGTGAGTTCGGTGAGGGCGTTGACGGTGGCGTTTACCCGCGTCCCACTACGTACATGCTCGGTCTGAGCCTGCAGTTCTAATCTCAAAGCAAAAAACACAAGAATATGAAACTCAATTTTATTAAAAACATAGCTCCTGCCGCTCTGCTCTCCCTCTCCTTTGGGGTTAGCTCCTGCGTCAACGACCTCGACCTGAGCGTGCAGGACGACCAGACCAATACGGAATTCGATCAGACCGCATATCTGGCAAAGGTGTATGCAAGCCTCGTGCAGACAGGCTCGCAGGGTCCTGACGGAGGTGCCGATATGGCCCAGTTCGACGAGGGTAACTCCTCCTTCTACCGTCGCGTCTTCGAGGCCAACGAACTTCCTACGGACGAAACCATGTGGACATGGCAGGGTGATGCCGGCATTCCCGAGCTCACCAACATCAGCTGGAACTCCGCACACGGCTACAACGAACTCACCTACTACCGCATCGAGTTCAACGTCACGCTCTGTAACTTCTTCCTCGACCAGACGGAAGGCGCTACCGATGCCGAGACGTTGCAGCAGCGTGCCGAGGTGCGCTTCCTCCGTGCCTACTTCAACACGCAGTTCATCGACCTTTATGGCAAGGTGCCCTTCAAGGAGCACTTCAACACCGACCTCCCCACGGAGATGAGCCGTGCCAATGCCTTCAACTATGTCGTGAACGAACTGAAGGCTGTTGCCGGAGAAACGGAGTCCAACGAAGTGCTGGGCGATGCAGGTACAGTTGACTACGGCCGTGCCGACAAGGCTGCCGCATGGATGCTCCTCGCCCGCCTCTACCTGAACGCAGAGGTTTATACCGGCACGCCCCAGTGGGAGAATGCCAAGACCTATGCCGACAAGGTCATCAACGAGAGCGGCTACAAGCTCAACGAGACCGAACTCAACGGCTATACCGCCTACGAGCAGCTCTTCATGGGCGACAATGGCGAGAACGCCAATGCCCGTCAGGAAATCATCTTCGCCATCCGTTGCGACGGTGCTGCCACCCAGAACTGGAGCGGCAGTGAATATACCATTGGTTCCACACGCGGCAACGGTACGCCCGATGCCGGCACGACGGAGGCCTGGACCTGCAACCGTGCCCGCCAGGCTATGGTTGCCAAGTTCTTTGACGACCTGAGCACCGTGCCCCTCACGCAGGATCCCATGGAGATCCGCACTGCTGCCAATGACGACCGTGCCATGTTCTATGGCGGCGGTGAAATGGTGGAAGGCGAGCTGACCAACCAGCGCACCGTGGAGACGGAGACCAAGATGAGCTTCACCGCAGGTCTCGGCATCCTGAAGTGGACGAACATCTACGCCACGGGCGGACGTCCCCACGACACGAAGTTCCCCGATACCGACGTGCCCCTCTTCCGTGTGGCCGAGGCTTACCTCACGCGCGCAGAAGCCAACTATCGCATCGGCTCCAACGCCGTGGACGTACTGAAGGACCTGAACAAGATCCGCTCCCGTGCACACGCTGCCGACCTTCAGGATGTTGACGAGCGCACCCTGCTTGACGAATGGTGCCGCGAGTTCTACTTCGAAGGCCGTCGCCGCAGCGACCTCGTGCGCTTCAACTGCTTCACCACCGGCAACTACCTCTGGGACTGGAAGGGCGGTACCTATGAAGGCAACGCAGTGAACTCCTTCTACAATGTTTACCCCATCCCCTACGCTGAGTTGAGCACGAACAACAACATGACTCAGAACCCGGGCTATTAATTTTCAAACAGAGAACAACATGAAAAAGATATTTAACCTGCTGCTCATTGCCCTCGCCCTGCCTTTCATGGCAGCCTGCGACGAGGACCGCGACAGCAACCCCACGTTCCATGAGCCCACGACGTTCGAGTTGAATGTGCCGGCTTATGCCACGAACAACATCTACGACCTGCGCAATGCCGACGTGCTGGAACTCACCGTTTCCCAGCCCGACTACGGCACGCCTAACTTCCCTCTCTCCACGGTCTATACCACGGAGGTGTCTCTCGACGGCGTAACCTTCCAGGCTCTGCCCACTACGCTGACAAACGCCAAGATGGAGGTGCCCGCTTCTGAAATCAATGATGCCATCATCGCCCTCAACGGCGACGAGCCCATCACGGAAGCCATCCCCCTCTACGTTCGCGTTCGTGCCAACCTCTATGCCGACCCCACGCTGGGTATCATCACGTCCAACGTAGTGACACTGCCCAACGTGCTGCCCTTCGACCCGAACGAGGGCGGTGAGGTGGCTGCTCTGCCCACGACGATGCACATCGTCGGTGACTTCGCAGCTTCCCGCAACGATGCCGGTGAAGGCTGGGCGGAGTTCTACGAGCTCACGCCTGCCTACGGCCTTGAAGGCTACTTCTATGGAGTTGTCTATCTGCAGGCCGGTGCAGAGTTCAAGTTCAATCCCGATGCAGGCTGGCAGGGTCGCGACCGTGGTTACGGCCAGATTGCCGAGTTCGACGATCAGGCCGGTGCAGGCATTGTGGCTGCTGACGACACACAGGCCGGTTCCAACATCGTCTGTCAGAATGCAGGCTGGTATACCATCGTTGTGGAAGTGAAGGCCAAGGGCGAGGACATTGCCTACACCGTACGCTTCCTCCAGCCCCGTGTCTATATCTTCGGTGCCACGGCCGGCGACGTTTGGGAATACAATGCCGACTGGATGTTCCGCGTTCCCGTTGAGGCCATCGGAAGCTTCGAGTCTCCCGCCCTGGTCGCAGACGGTGAAGTCCGCATCGCAGTCCGCACCACGACAGACTGGTGGCGCACGGAGCTCACGCTCAAGGACGGCACGGATGTCGTTTACCGCACAATGGACATTCCTGCCAACTGGAATGACAACGTAGGTCCGGAATACTCTATTGCCGGTGCTCCCGGTAAGGTTGTGAAGATCAACTTCACCACGAACACAGGTAGCGTCGAATAATAAATAATAATGTGTAAAGCTATGAAAAGATTTTCATTATACGCAGGTCTCGCAGCGGTCGTCCTCGGCCTCTCCGCCTGCACGGAAGACTATAAGGACTGGGCAGCTCCTCAGAGCAATGCCCAGCAGGACGCCCTCCCCACGGTTACGGCCGTCATCGGTAACGGTACGGATGCAGCCGTCGTATATAACGACGCTGCGGACGACCTCAACGTGGCTGTCTATCAGGGTGCCAGCGACGAGAACGTCACCGACGTCAAGTTCAGTCAGGCCCTCCTGAACGGTACGTACGAAGTTGCCTTCACGCAGGACGGCAACAACATCAACCTGAGCAAGGCCGACCTCGACGCGGCCGTGCGCCAGCTCACGAACAGCCGTGCCTACATCGACAATGCCCTACAGTTCTCCCTGAAGGGTGCTGCCGTTGACGGAGAAGGCCAGGCCGTACGCGTTGAGACGAACGCCATCGACTTCACCTATCGTCCCATCCCCACGCCCGACGTGGAGGAGGAATACTACCTCGTGGGCGGCTTCAACAACTGGAACCTCAGCCCCAGCGGCTCCATCAAGATGGAAGCCAAGGGCAACGGCGTGTTTGAGGCTGTCGTCAACGATGTTCCCGAAAACTGCTACTGGAAGGTCTTCGGCAAGGCTGCCGTGGAAGCTGCCGACTGGGATTATGGCTTTGGCCACGACGGTTCCGACTATAAGGAGCTGAGCGGCCTGGTGAACTGGTTCGAGGAGCTGGGTCACCAGACGGACGGCCTGCTGATTGAAGCCGGTGGCAACTACCGCTTCACCTTCGACGCTGTCAACATGACCTATTCCGTGACGCCTGCCGTGACGGAGCTCTACGTGCCCGGTAACGGTAACGGCTGGAAGCCCGAGTCCGCCCCGATGCTCTGCATCACGGGCGACGGCTCCATCCAGGGCTTCGCCTACATCGACGGTGAGTTCAAGTTCACCCTCGCACGCAACTGGAGCGACGGTGAGCTCAACTGGACCAACTTCACCAGCGTTCCCGAAGGCTATGCCAAGGGCGATGGCGACGGCAACACCAACATCAAGCCTGCTGACAGCGGCTACTTCTTCCTGAAGGTGAACGTGGCAGGGAAGTCTCTCGAAGCTACCAAGACCGAGTGGGGCATCATTGGCCCCGCACAGCCTGGTGGTTGGGATGCCGACACCGACATGACCTACGATGCGGCCGATAATTGCTGGACGGCAACGCTCGCACTCACAGCAGGTGAGTTCAAGTTCCGCGCCAACGACGCTTGGACCATCAACGTGGGCGGTGACATCAACGACTTGGTACAGGATGGTGGAAATCTTAGCATACCCGAGGCTGGCACCTACACCGTGAAACTCTACCTTTCCCGCATTACGGGCGAGAACTACTATTGCACACTTGAAAGACAACAATAATAGAAATCAGCTATGATAAAGTTTAAGACTATGCTGGCTGCACTGGCGCTCATCCTGAGCGTCGTGCAGACGGCCTCGGCTCAGGACCGAGAAGAGACTCGCAAATATCCCTACGCCTTTGTGGGCGTACAGGGTGGTGCGCAGTTCGTAGCCAACGGCTACAAGGTCACCGACGTGCTGACCCCCATCGCCGCCATCAACGGTGGTGTGTGGATTTCTCCCGCCCTCGGTGTGCGCGCCCATGTCAATGGTTGGCAGGGTAAGGAAGGCGTATGGAACAGTACGACCGACTTCGGAAACTACGAGTTCACGTATGCCGCCGGTACCATCGACCTGATGGTGAACCTGACCAATGCTTTCTCCAGGACTGATAACCATGCCTTCGAGGTAATCCTCCTCGGTGGTGTTGGTGCCAACAAGGCTTGGGGACATAAGTACAACGAGATTCCCAACTACACATGGGACGGCACTCCTGCTCCCGTCGTGGAGATTGGCAGCAAGGCACACAACCACGTGGCCCACTACGACCGTCTGGGCATTCAGTTCAACCTGAACCTCGGACAGAACTGGGCTCTGAACCTCGAAGGTCAGGCCAACCACGTAGGTTCCCGCTCCTACGCCCACGAGTTCAACGGTGCCAAGAACTGGCAGATTGCCGCCCTCCTCGGCCTGACGTACAAGTTCGGTGCCAAGGCCAAGAAGGCTCCCGTCGTTGTGGATACGAAGCCCGTCGTCATCGAGGACCCGAAGCCCACGGTGATTGAGGAGAAGAAGCCCGTGAGTGTCGATAAGCCCAAACCCGTTGTGGTGGAAGAGAAGAAGCCCATCGTGGAGGAACGTCGCCCCATGAGCATCTACTATGAGATTCACTACGCCATCGCCAAGAGCGAGCCCGTCGGCACAGAGGCCGAGAAGGTGGCTTCCCTCGCAGCATGGATGAAGGAAAATCCGAAGGCAAAGGCCACCATCAAGGGGTATGCCGATGCCGGCACGGGTAATGCGAGGATCAATGCCCGCTATGCCCAGGAGCGTGCCGAGGGTGTCAAGAAGCTCCTCGTCGAGAAGTATGGCATCGATGCCAGCCGCCTCGAAGTGAGCTCCTTCGGTGACACCGTGCAGCCCTTCAGCGAGAACGACAGCAACCGTGTCGTCATCGCGGTAGCTGAAAGCAAGTAATTCCGCAGTGTGACGAGCGAGCAAGTGACGTACATCGCCACTTGTTCGCTCGTTCTTTGAACTCTTTGACTCATGAAAAAACAACTACTCCTTTTTAATCTTTACTTTTTAGCAGTCCTTTCCTCCTTCGCCCAGGCACCTGCCGAGTGTACTGACGTCCTGTTGCAGGGCTTCTACTGGAATTCCCAGAAATACACCGGCTGGACGCAGCTCATGGACTATACGGGGGAGATTTCGCAGAACTTCACCGGCATCTGGCTGCCGCCTTCCGCCAGTGCCGAGGGAGGCGGTGCCGTGGGCGGTACGAACGTGGGCTACCATCCCCGCCTCTGGAACGACCAGACCTCCTGCTGGGGCTATGCCGACGACCTGAAGACGCTCATTGCCGACTTCCACAGCCACGGCGTGAAGGTGATGGCTGACATCGTGGTGAACCATCGTGCCGGCTATACCGACTGGGCCAACTTCCCCATTGACGACTTCGGAGAGTTCGGCACATACCAGCTCACGCTGGCCGACGTCTGCCAGGACGACGAGGTGAACACGGCCTCCGATGCCGCCACGTTCCGCCAGAACTACGGCCTTGCCACCGGTGCCAAGGACACGGGCGACAAGTGGAACGGTGCCCGCGACCTCGACCATACCTCTGCCAACGTGCAGGCCGACGTCAAGGCCTACCTGCAATGGATGAAGAAGGAAATGGGCTACGACGGCTGGCGCTATGACCTCGTGAAGGGTTTTGACGGCAAGTACGTGGCCATGTACAACGAGGCCTCGCAGCCCTGGCTCTCCGTAGGCGAATGCTTCGACTTCAGCTACGACGTCTGCAAGGCCTGGCTCGAAGCGGCACAGTACCAGTCCACCTGCTTCGACTTCCCTGCCAAGAATGCGGCCCTGAACAATGGCCTCGCCAAGGGCGACTACGGCAGCATGGCGTGGCAGGAAGTGGAGACGGGCATCTGGCGTCCCGCAGGTCTCATCCACCATTTCTCCACGAACCGCTATGCCGTCACCTTCGTGGACAACCATGACACCTACCGCGACGGCAACAAGTACTCCGGCAACGTGCCGCAGGCATACGCCTTCCTGCTTTCCGCCCCCGGTGTGCCCTGCGCCTTCTGGCCCCACTGGACGCAGTACCGCCAGGACATCGGCCGGCAGATATACTGCCGCACCGTGGCCGGCCTGCACAGCCAGAGCGACGTCGAGGTGACGCAGCGCTCTTCGTACTACGAATGCCTCTCCAAGGGCCGCTATGGCAACCTCATCTGCCGCATCGGCAGTGCCGCCCCTGCGGAGGCTCCCGAGGGCTACTTCCTCGCTGCCAGCGGCAACGGCTGGCGCTACTTCCTGGCCGACGATTTGCAGGAGCGCTATACGGGCGTGCAGCAACCCACGTGCCAGCCTGCGAGCGTCGCCGCCATCTATGACCTCCAGGGTCGCCGCATGAAAGCTGAGCCGCAGCACGGCGTTTATATTCAGAACGGTAAAAAGGTGTTCCGCTGAGCGCCGTAATCCTTTTCTCCTCACAGCGCCGCATATTGCCTCGGGCAACGTGCGGCGCCGTTGTTTTTCTTTACACCCTCTTTTCCCGTAATGTGCGTTTCGCGACGTGGGAAAAGCCATAATTTGGGGTTGGGGGAGGAAAAACGGTGCCTTTTCCGAACAAAATGACCCCTGAAGCAGGTGGCAGTAGCCCCTTTTTGCCCCTTTTTCGCCCCAGATAGTGCTTATCTCTACGCGAGATGTGCGCTTACCTCATGTTGAGGTGTGCGCACACCTTGCATTGAGCTTTGCGCTTACCTCGCATTGAGATATGCGCACAGCTCGTCTGGTGCCCCGCTTTTTCCGCCTTTTTAGCGATGAGGCGTTTTTTTTGCACATGTCCGGTCTGATGGTTTTGCGCGAGCCATTTACCGTCAGACTGCGAATTGTGTTTACATTTCCGGACAAGGTGCCGCAGGCGGGTATGTACGTCCGGGATAACATCCTTGGACACGGTTGGTTCAGAAATCTTTAGCCTTGACGGATGAAATAGACTTTTCGGGTTTGTATGACAAAGAATTATCATTATCTTTGCGGCAAATAACAATACCGCAAACAATGAAAAAACTTGTTCTCATCTCACTTGCTGCACTGTTTTCACAATACGCTGCGGCACAAAATCGCGTTGTCTCCTCCGCCCCGCAGTACGACTACGAGGTGGACGGACTCTTCTACAACCGCATCGGTGACGGTCAGGCCGAAGTAACCTTCCACGACTCCGCCGCCTGCGTCTATTACTTCAGGACGGAAACCGACAGCAACAATCCCGAGGGAAAGCACACCTACTACAGCGGCGACATCACCGTGCCCCGCACCATCAGCACGGCGGACGGTACGCTGGCCGTCACGCGCATTGGCGACTGGGCCTTCGCCTATGCCGACGGTGTCACGAGCATCACGCTGCCGGAGGGCATCAGGACCATCGGTGCCGGTGCCTTCTTCCGCACCGACCTCACGCGCCTCACGCTGCCCGCAGGCCTTGAACACATCGGGGCACGCGCCTTTACGGGCGGCGTTGTGGAGGAGGTGGATGTGCCCACGCTGGCCGACTGGCTCCGCATCGTCTTCGAGGACACCAACGCACAGCCCATCTGGGCCGGTGGCGGCCAGCTGACGGTGGGGGGTGAGGCCCTGAGCGAGGTTGTCGTGCCCGAAGGCACGGAGGAGATTCACGACTTCGCCTTCGGCTTCTTCCAGGGCATCAAGGAGGTGAGCTTCCCCACGTCCCTGCGCCGCATCGGCCGCATGGCCTTCTACCTGAATGCCGACATCCCCGGCCTGGACCTCCCCGAGGGGCTTGAAGTGGTGGACTACGGAGCCTTCAACATGTGCTCCGGGGCCATGGACATCACGCTGCCCGCAACGCTTCGCGAGCTGGGAGCCTATGCCTTCTCCGGCTGCCGTGCCTCCTCCTTCTACATCCCCGCAAGCCTTGAGACCATCGGTGAGTTCGCCCTTTTCCAGGCCGACGAGTCCCTGCTGGAAATCTCCGTGGACAGGGCCAGCGAGCACTTCGCAGAGAAGGACGGCATCCTCTATACCAAGGACATGACACGCCTCATCTGCTATCCCTGCGGAAAGAACGAGCTGGAATACACGATGCCTGCAACGCTGCGCACCGTCGATGGCTCGGCACTCTGCAACAACCAGTACCTCACGCGCATCAACCTCTCTCCCGCCTTGCAGCGCATTGGCGTGAACGGCTTGCAGACGGCGCAGGAGGTGGACCTCAACGTGACGGACCTCGCCGCCTTCTGCCGCATACAGCTGATGGACGACGAGGAGGCCGAGTTCTATGCCCCGTGGAGCAATTTCAACCTCTACGTGAACGGTGAGCCCTGCACGGACCTCGTCATTCCCGAGGGCGTGGAGAGCATAGGGCGCATGCAGTTCATACAGTGCCAGAACATCCAGAGCCTCACGCTGCCCTCCACGATGAAGAGCGTCCGTCAGTTCGCTTTCGGACTGTGCAACAACCTGCGCAAGCTCTACATCAACGACGGCCTTGAGCAGATGGAGTTCTACGCTTTCGCCTACAGTCCCCTGAAGGAGATACACACCGCCATGACGCAGCCCTTCTCCTTCGTCAGCAATGCCGGGGAGCAGGCCTACGCCTCCCTCTACAACATCGACCCCTTCGGCTCCTACACGGCAACGCTCTACGTGCCCGTCGGCACCGTGGAGACCTACAAGAATACGGACGGCTGGAACGCCTTCCCCCTCATCCTTGAGGACACCGAGGAGAACCAGCCCAAGGAGGACGTCTTCAAGGAGATTGGCCGCGGCACCTTCAAGAGCGCGATGCTCGGCCGCAGCTACATCGCCATCCTCAGCCGCTCGCTGACGAATCCCACGCACTACCTCATCGCCCCCTTCCTCTATAACGAGGACGGCGCTGTCTTCACCGTCTCTTCTGACGGCCGCATCTACATGGACAACCAGAGCACCGGCTGGGACTACAGCGGCTATGGCATCATCTATGCCAGCGACCCCCACACCTACGGCTTCGGCACCGCAGACCTCGGCACCGCCACCCTCTATGGCGACCACGACTTCTACGGCACCTTCTCCTTCCAGCTCACCTACTTCGTGGAGGCCGGTTATTTCGGCACCTATACCGACACCTTCCAGCTCGAGGAGATGACGGGCATCAGGGACATCAGACAGTCCGACGACTCGTCCCTCATCTACGACCTTCAGGGCCGCTCTATGAAGACTGAGCCGCAGCACGGCATCTACATACGAGGAGGGCGTAAGGTTCTCCGGTAGGTTAAAAAGATTTGAAAGATTTCTCGCGAAGCGACTAAGAAAATACATAACACAACAATGAAAAAGACGCTTTCCCTCCTCGTTCTGGCGGCCGCCCTGCTGCCGCTGTCCCTCTTGGCGCAGAGCACCGACTATCCCACCGTCACGCTGTGGGAGTCGCCTGCAAAGCCCACCATCAACACGGCACCTTCGCACCGCATTCCCGCCATCGTGCGCTGCGGCGACGGTTCCCTGCTTGCCGTCTGCGACTACCGCTACAACCTGAGCGACGTCGGTGTCAACGGCAGCCAGATAGAGCTCCAGTACCGACGTTCCGAGGACGGAGGAAAAACCTGGAGCGCGGCCGAGACCGTATGCCCCAAGGTGTCCACGCGCAGCAACTGGAAGTACGCTATGGGCGACGCCTCCCTCGTCGCAGACCGCGAGAGCGGAGAAGTACTCATGATGTGCGCTGCCGGTTCCACGGGCATGGGAGCCTCCACGGCCTCCAACCCCATCAAGGTGGGGCAGTTCCGCTCTTCCGACAACGGCCGGACATGGGACGACGGCCAGGACGTCACGTCCGCCATCTACGGCCTCTATAGCGGCAACGCCACCGCCCTGTTCATCACGAGCGGAAGCCTCTGCCAGAGCCGCTATGTCAAGGTGGACAAGTACTACCGCATATATGCCGCCTTCCCCCTGCGCACGTCCCGCAACGGCAATACGTCCGGTGTCATCTACAGCGACGACTTCGGACGCACGTGGCACGTGCTCGGAGGCCCCACCACCTTCCCCACGAATACCGTCTATGAAGAGGCGAAGGTGACGGAGATGCCTGACGGCAGCGTCGTCATCATGGTGCGCGACGACGCAGGGAAAAGCAACCTGAATGCAGGAAAGAAGAACTTCAACATCTTCACCTATACCGACAGCGAAAAGGGCGAAGGCTTCTGGTCAAAGGCCGTCAGCGGCATCACGGGCATGAAGAACGCCTGCAACAACAGCATCCTCACGCTGCCCGCCCGTCGTGTCAGCGACGGCAAGAATGTCTATGTCTCCGTCGTGGCCCTTCCTTTCCATACCAACGATACGCGTGATGCCGTCAACAACTACGGGCGCAAGAGCGTGGGATTTTACTTCAAGGAGATAGCCTCCGTTGAGGACTACAAGGAAGGCGCGAACCTTGCTGCCGGTTGGCAGCGCGGCCTGCAAGTGACGGACAAACTCTCCGCCTATACCGACCTCGTGCTGCTGGAGAACGGCAACGTGGGACTCCTGGCCGAGGATAACGGAAAACAGGGCCTCGGTGCCGACGGCAATGCCGAGACGGAGGCCTATGACATCATCTTCCGTGACATCCCCCTGAGCACCCTCACGGGCGGCCTTTACGAGACCGACCTCACCTATGGCGAGCGCGAGAGCTTCATGGACGGCAACATCCTCGCCCGCACGGGCGGTGTGGCAGGCACGGCCGTCGGCATGATTGATGCGGATGCCTACGGCTATGCGCCCAAGACGCAGCAGGGCATGGAGGCCATCGTCAAGGCCGGTCGCGAGGGTACGTTGCAGACCGTCACGCTGGACCAATCCACGCCCTACCGTGTGCGCTCCGTCAACACGAGCTTCACGGACGAGAACGGAAAGACTTCCACCTACGACCTGCGCCTCTGGGGGGCAGACGAGGCACTCGGCATCCTCGCCCCCGTGGACAACGATGCGGCCAGCCTCTCCACCGTCTTCGGCTTCCTGCCCGCCTCCACCGCAGAAGGCCATGAAATCCTCGCGCTCAATGCCGGGCGTCACGGATGCTACGTCGGAGCCACGCCCTCGGCCGTCAATACGTCCGTGCCCCTCTTCGAGCAGACGGAGGCTGCCGTCATGCCCCCCACCTATGCCGTCACCTCCGCTGCGGACGGCCGCAGCACCTTCGTGTGCAACGCCCCGGGCATGGCCTCCTTCCCCGCCATCCACCTCGACAACCATTCCCGCCTCGTGGCCTGGAAGGCGGAGTCCGACAACTCCCATTTCTATATCGAGCCCGTCAACGAGTGGACCATCCCCATGCAGAAGATGGAAGGCCTCGAAGGCTCCTATGCCCTTGTGAACCTGCCCTTCACGTGTGCCGGCCTGCCCGAGAATACGGAAGCATACGCCGTGGAATACCTCCACGGGCGCGTGGCCGACGCCGCCATCTACGATGATGACTGCCGTCCTTTTGCCGTCACCTATCCCCTGCTCCTTGTCAACCGGGACGGCGACGAGACGATTACCCTGCAAGGACTGGCGCATTCCCTCTATGTGACGCACCTCTTCCCGCACAACATCCTGAGCGGCACGTTGCAGTCTGGCTTCACCGCAGATGCAGGCAACGTTGTCTATGGCCTCGGTGTGCAGGACGGCCTGCTCAGCCTCGTGCCGATAGAGGGCGGCGTGGTGCCTGCCAACACGGCCTATCTCAGCCTTTCCAAGGCCGAGGCCCGCGAGTTCTACTACCTCAACCTCGACGGCACCATAGACGCAGTTTCCGCAGAAAAGCTCACGCGCACGTCCTCCGCCATTTACGATTTGCAAGGCCGCCGCGTCCGCTCGGCCCAACGGGACGCTTGCCAGAGCAAGAATGGTCAATCTTCAATGTTCAATGTTCAATGGCCAACGGGCGTTTACATCCGGAACGGCAAGAAGATTATTCGCTAAAACTTGCATGAAACAAAAAGATACCGTACCTTTGCACGCAGGAAACGATAATCGCACGGAAGTATGGCGAGCACAGCCCTTTCGTGTAAACGGCCTGACAGGCCAATAGCTTCTTCTCCTTACCAAACGGCAAACACCAAGACGACAAACAAACGACGAACACAATGGAACAGTTTAGGTTACAAGACAAGGTCATGATTTCTCCCGAACTGACTCATCGTGAAGAATGGTTAGAGGGAACAGTGATAGATGTGGAGGACAATCCTTTTCAGGGCATCGTGATTTCCGCAGAGACTCCAGATCGAAATGTTTACTTTGGCAGACTCGATGCCTTTCAATTGATGAATAGGTCATGTATGCAATAGCATTCGATCTTGTTGTCAAAGCTCTCCAAGAGAATTATGGGGAGAACTATACTCGTGCCTACTACGATGTGAAGGCTGTGTTGCGCAAGTATGGCTTTTTTAATGTACAAGGAAGCGTCTATATACAATATCCTCTACAGCAGAATGCAGACGGTTCGGATGCATCAATGCCCAATCTGTATCTTGCAATCAATGCATTGAAATCACTCCCGTGGTTTTCGGCATGCGTTCGCGATATTCGTGTATTTCGTGTTGAAAACTGGTCGGACATGACATCTATTGTAAAACAATAAGTTGCGAAATAAACAAAACAAACGACGAACACAATGAATGCCATTCTTCCTGATTCTATTCGAAGAATGAAGCGTTCTTTCTGGATAAATCAAACAACTCAATAAATCAACAAACTAAAAACAACAAACACAATGAAACAACTTCTACGTTTCAAGACGTTCCTCATCCTCGCCCTGTTGGCGATGGTGGGAAACAGTGCGTGGGCACAATCGACGAGTACTTTGACGTTCTCTGCAAAATGCAATGGCTCAGGTACTGCGGATGATGGAGTGTCCTGGACAGTGACTTCTGATGGTAGTGAGTCAAACTTTGACAACAACAAAGGTATTCACTACGGAACAAGTAGTCAACAAGTCCAGTACATTAAGCTTTCAACTTCGCAGATAGAGGGAACCATTACGAGTGTTGTGGTAAACGCTTCTACAGCAAGTGGCGTTTCAGCTACGGTGGACGTTACCGTTGGTGGAGAAGCTTTTGGAGATAGCCCACAAAGCCTTTCTGCTTCAGCTGCAAACTATACGTTTAATGGTTCTGCTTCAGGAGAAATTGTTGTGACTGTTACAAAGCCTAGCAAAGCAACAAAAGCAATTTATGTAAAAAGTGTGGCTGTCACTTATACTTCAGGCGGCACCTCTACTCTCACAGACAACAACCTCGCTTTGACGGGCGATCCTGTTGCGCTGAGCTTTGACCTCTACAACAACGCTACGGCACAAGTTATCAACTACACCACTTCCAGCACAGGTGAAGTGACCGTTGCTGACAATGACTATGCAACGTTCGTTGTTGACCAAACCAACAAGACGATTACCGTTACTCCTACGGCTGAAACGCCCAGCACACAGACCATCACGGTCAATCAGGCCGCTGATGACACATATAAGGCTGGTAGTGTAACATTCACAATCAATGTAACCAATAGTAACCCTGCCGTTAACAACATCTCTGACATTACAGCCACTGGTACTTATAAGGTAAGGGGCACCATTGTTGCCAAGAGCCAAAGGGGCTTCATAGTTGGCGATGGTACAGGCTATGTTTACTATTACAACTCAAGCTATGACCAAACAGCCTACAACATCGGAGATATGGTAGAACTCTCTGGCTCAGTTGTTGTTTATGGAGGCGTTTATGAATTCAATAACACTACGACTGTTACTCCTGCAACATCATCAAATTATGTAGCAGAAACTCCGACTGTGTTGTCTGGTGCCGATATGGATGCGCGAGTTGCATCTACCACACCTGCACAGTTGTCAAACTATGTTCAGTACGAGGGTACGCTTACCGTTAGTGGAACATACTACAACATTACAAGTATTGAAGGTGCAAGTACTGCAAAAGGAAGCATTTCCTATCCGCTGAATACCGACTTTACGTCTCTTGATGGCAAAAAGGTTAAGGTGACAGGCTACTATGTAGGTGTTTCTTCCAGCCAGTATTACAACACGATGATTGGAAGTGTTGAGGAAATTGTCGCAACAACTCCCAGCATCACCCTTCCGGCTGGATATCAATTCGAAGTGAATGCTGACGGTGGCGACAACGAGCTCCCCGTAACATGCAGCAACTTGGCCGCTGACCCGCAGCTCGCAGTTGTATTCTGTGAGGCTGACGGTGAAACTCCCGCTACTTACGATTGGATTTCTGCAACTATCAATACCGATGGCAACATTGACGGTGAGATTCTGGCTAACACAGGCGAAGCACGTACTGCCTACTTCTACGTGACGGGTAAGGATGCTAACGGCAACACCGTTAACTCCAACCTCGTAACCTTCACGCAGAATGGTGCGAGCATCGAAGTGACGGGTTCTTTGGACTTCACAGCTGAGGGACAAAGCAAAACCGTCAACATCGATTTTGGTGGCTTGGAGAATCCCACCTTCGAGGTTAACTTCTTCGAGGCCGACGGAACAACCTCCGCTACGTACGACTGGGTATCAACGGCAATCACCTCGGAAAACAAGATTGATTTGACGATTGAGGCCAACACAGGCGCAGCCCGCACCGCATACTTCAAGGTGCAAGATACCACAAGCGGCCTGTCTTCCGAACTCGTAACCATCAACCAGGAGGCTTATGTTGCTCCTGCTACTGGTGACAGCTACGAACTCTACACTGGTGCTCTGACAGAGGGTGATTACATCATCTATTATGATGGAAAGGCCATGAACACGACGGTATCAAGCGACCGTTTGCAGTATGCAGAAATTGAGCCTAATAGTGACGTGATTACCACATCTGATGCTTCCATCGTTTGGCACATCGCCCCAAGCGGAGAATACTGGACTATCTACAATGCTGATGCCAATGCATACGCAGCAAGTACTGGTGCCAAGAATAAAGCTCAAATGCTGGAAGATGGTACAGACGACAAGGCTTTGTGGACAGTATCTGGAACAGAAACCTATGAATTCGTTAACAAGCAGAACACATCAAATAGCGTTAATGCAAACCTGAGAAACAACGCCGCATACGGCTTTGCTTGCTACGGGACAAGCACTGGTGGAGCACTATCTCTCTATAAGAAAGTAGTTAATTCCACAGAGCCCTCAATTAAGGTGAATCCTAAAAATGTGGATGCTACTTCTGCAGAAACAGAAGGAACAATCACGGTAACCTATGTAAACTTTGAACCTGCCGATAAGGAGATTCAGACGGTTGCAGCTGACGGAGAAACATCTGCCACATACGGCTGGCTTATTACGGATTTCGACGCAACAACTGGCAATATCGAATATCTCATCGGTGAAAATACCGCTACAGAAGCTCGCACAGCTTACTTGAAGGTTTATGCTCTTGACGATGAGGCTAACGACGTTTACTCCGAGCTGATTACCATCAATCAGGCTGCTTACGTTGCTCCTGCTCCTGCTGGAGTTTGGGTGAAGACAGATTTGGCTGATCTCACCTCCAGTGACGTATTTGTTATTGTAGGCAACGATGGCTACAACAATGCAATGACAAATGATAATGGAACAAGCAATGCTCCGGCAGCAGTTGAGGTCACGGTTACTGGTGATATGATTACGAGTAATGTTGCTGACAACATGAAGTGGAATATCAGTGGTAACGCTACAGATGGTTATACATTCTATCCCAATGGAGACAGCGAAAAGTGGTTGTATTGCACAAATACCAATAATGGTGTTCGTGTAGGAACAAATGAAAATAAGAACTTCACTGTTAGCAAAGAAGGATATTTGGTGAATAGTGCTACTTCCCGCTATATAGGAGTTTATACCGATACGAGTGGTTCGGATTGGCGTTGTTATACGACAATAAATAACAACATCAAAGATCAAACGTTCTCCTTCTATAAGTTTACGGATCATCTCTCCGTAACTGTTGGCACGGTTGGCTATGCAACGCTGTACTATGGTGAAACAAACCTCGTTGTTCCCGAAGGCGTTGAGGCTTACACCTACAAGGTGACCGATGGTAAACTTGACGAAAGCTATCTGTACGAAGCTAACGAAGTGATACCTGCTGGAACAGGTGTGGTTCTGAAGGCTAATGCCGGAGAATACAAGTTCGTAGTTACAACAGAAGTTGGTCTTGAAGATCCCGACAACCTCCTTCGCGGTTCTGACGTTGCTGTAACGACCGAAGGTCCCGCAGCCGGTGACTACCTCTTCTACCTCCTCGGTGTTGTTGACAGCAAGGTTGGCTTCTACTGGGGCAAGGAAGATGGCGCTGCCTTCACGAGTGGTGCCCACAAGGCATACCTCGCTGTTCCCGCAGAGCAGGCAGCAGGCGTTCGCGGCTTTACATTCGACGGCACAACTGTTGGCATTAGCACCATCGGCGTTCAGATGCCCGAAGGCGAAGCTTACGACCTCCAGGGACGCCGCGTGCAGCAGTTCCAGAAGGGCGGTCTCTACATCGTGGGTGGCAAGAAGTTGCTCGCGAAGTAAGCAGAAACGATATTCACATGTGTAACGACTAAAAAGCTAAGATACAATGAAAAAGTATATTGCTCCCGAAACAGTGGAATTCTGCTTGCAGACCGAAAATATGTTGGCTCTCTCCATGAACCCCGGTAACGGCACCGTCATTCCCGTTGACACAGACCCCACGTTGCAGCTCACACGCGGCATGGGATGGAACAGTGACGACTGGACGGACACCGGTGACGACGAAGAGTTCTGACGCTCGTGTAACCACGTAAACAACAGAAGAGGCGCAGCCTTATTTGGCTGCGCCTCTTCGTTAAAAACCAGCGGAAGCACGAAGCGCATACCAACCACGAAGGATATACCAACCACGAAGCACATGAAGGAACACGAAGGTTTTCATATCCGCAAAGATTCGTGAAATTCGTGCCATTCGTGGTTAGAACAAAGAATCTGTGCAATCCGTGGTTAAACACAAGGCATCTGTGGCATCTGTGGTTAAAAAAAACTGTGGTTAAAAATAAAAGCAACAAGGACGTTATGAATACAAAAAGAATCATGTGCCTCGCGGCACTGTGCATCACCCTGCTGGCGGGATGCTCCTCCAATGCAGACCGCGTGCAGCACGAAATCGACAAGGAGAACAAGGCGCTCTCGAAGAAGGCGAAGCAGATAGGCGAGGAACTCTACATGGACAGCGTATGGCGCGACCCGGAATTTGTCGTGTACGAGGTGGAATACCGTGGCGACAACGAAATCTTTGCCCTCAACATCATCGACCAGACGCGCGACGACTTCCGCCGCCTCTACGTCGGCACGCTGAGCGAGGAGCTGCGCCGCACGTTCACCGATGGCGGCTATGGCGTACGTGTCAACATCACGGGAAAACGGACGCGCCAGAAGGTGACGCTGGAGGTGCCCTGCAACGAGCTCAAGGCCGGCATCAGCAAGCCTTAGGAATGCTCTACCCAAGCCTTACCCAAGTATTACCCAAGTATTACCCAAGCCTTACCCAAGCCCATGAGTGCGCCTGAGAGGTGGGTAAGAGGAGGGTAAGAGGAGGGTAAGAGGAGGGTAAGAGGAGGGTAAGGGGAGCCTGAAGGCTGGGTGAAGCTTCAAAACGCCTCGACCTCGGCAACGGTACTTTCGCGGCCGTAGGCATCGATGGCGGTGATGCCGTAGCAGGCATGGAGCATGCAGGGGAGGGCAGGGGTGAGGGAGAACGACGTCTCCGTCTGCCGTGCCGACAGAAGTACCGGCTCTCCTGGTGAGAGGCGGTACACATTATAATATATAGGAAGGGTTTCCGGTGCCGTGGGGTCGGTGTGGGACGCTGCGTCCCACGCGAGGTGGAGGCGGAAGCCCTCGATGCGTGCCGTGGGCTGCGGCTGCGAAGGCGGCAGGTCGGGGACGGTCGTGACGGCAGGCGGCAGGGCGGGGCGACGGTTGAAGTCGCGTGTCCAGTCGTAGAGGCCGCGAATGTTTTCCGTGAGGAAGCGGCTGCGGAACATGGCATAGCCCCCCGTGCCGAGGCTGCGGTTTACGTTCATCTGGCGCCTGACGGCAGGCAGCTGCCACTTCCCCTCGCGTGGGTCGAGGAAATAGATGCCGAGGCCGGGGACGACGCCCGTGCCGCACTGCTCCGCCCAGTCGGCAAGGAAGGGGTAGAAATGGTCTCCGTCAAAATACATCATGGGAAACAGCACGTCCATGAGCCCTTCCTTCTGCCATGCGATGGCGTCCTGGAAGACGGCATCGCGTGCGTTCCAGCCCTTCGAGCTGTGCCGTGGGAGGTCGGCATATTTCCCCACGGGCGAGCAGGAGAGTTTCACCCACGGCCGCACGGCCTTCACGGCATCGTGCACCTTGCGGACGACGGAGGTCACGTTGTCCCGTCGCCATTCCTGCAGGCGCTGTCCGCCACCATAGCGTCGGAAGGTGCGGCTGTCGTCGAAATGTATGCTTTTCTCGGGATAGCGTATGTAGTCGAGGTGTATGCCATCGACGTCGTAGCGTTCCACAATCTCGCGGCACAGGGCCGCGATGTAGTCCCCCGTCCCCGGCATGCCGGGATCCATGAGGTAGCCGTCGCCAGACTGCTGGCAGAGCTCGGGGTGGCGTCGCGGCAGCGTCTGCCGTCCCAGTGCCCGCACCGTCGCCGTCTTGCATACGGGGAAGGCCACGACCCATGCGTGGAGTTCCATGCCGCGACGGTGGCATTCGTCCGTGACGAAGCGCAGGGGGTCGTAGCCCGGGTCGCGTCCTGCCGTTCCCGTGAAGGCCTGGTCCCAGGGCTCTAAGGAGGAGGGGTAGGCGAGGGTGCCGCGCAGGCGCGTCTGGAACAGCACCGTGTTGATGCCGCAGGCTTGCAGGTCGTCCAGCATGCGGACGAGTTCCTCCTTCTGCTTCTCGCGCATGTCGGAAGACGTGGCGCGCGTGCGGGGCCAGTCGAGGTTCACGATGGTTGTGAGCCATACGGCGCGGTATTCCCTCGGCACGGGCTGGGCATGCAGGGTGCTGAGGGTTGCCAGGAGCAGGGTTGCCAGGAGCAGGGTGGAGTGTATTTTGGGGTGCGTCATTTGCGTTTACGTTGTTGGCGGACGATGTTGTCCCGCTGTTGGAGGATTTCGAGGTTGCCGGGCTCTATGCGCAGTGCATCCTCCAGGTCGAGGATGGCCGCCTCCGTGCGGCCCTGTTCGGCCAGGAAGCCGGCACGCATGGAGCGTGCGAGCGTGTTTGCGGGGTGCGCATTGATGAAGCCTCCCAGCATGAGGAGTGCCGACTCGCGGCGTCCCGACTGCCAGTCGACGGCGCAGAGCAGGAGCATGGCATTCTCGCTGGCGGGCTGCAGCGACAGCACTGCCTTCAGGTCCGTGCGTGCGTCGGCATAGAGGCGGCTTTTCATGCGTGCCGAGGCCCGCATGAAAAGGAGGCTTGCGCGCAGCGAGTCCGAAGTCTCGTTCGCCAGCAGCAGGTTCAGGTCTTCCAGCGCCTCCCGCGTATATCCCAGCTCCAGGGCTGCGGCAGCGCGGTCCTTGCGCACCGTGCGCTCTTCGGGCAGTTTCTTCAGTATGCGCGTGAACTCCTCATAGGCAGCGGCATGGCGGCCCTCGGCCAGTGCGATGCGTCCCAGGTTGTGGCGCAGAATCCATGTGCCGGGTGCCTCCGGCCAGAGGCGCAATGCCTGCTCCAGGTGCATGCGTGCCTGCGCCAGGGAGTCCGCAGCGAGGTAGTTGAAGGCGCGCGCCACGTGGCTGCTGTAGTCCACGCTGTCCTGCCGCGTAAGTCGCCTTGCAGGCTCATGGCGGTCGTAGTCCGACATCTCCAGCGGGCGCAGCGTGGGGCCGTCGGGAGAAAGCTCCACGCGTACCTGTGCCACACCCGAACAGATGCCGCACAGCAGCATGCACGTGAGAAAAAACAGGCATTTCATGGGTGCAAAAGTATATTTTTTCTGCTTAGGAGTGGGCATATCTCGGAGAAATTCTTACTTTTGCCGCCGCAAAAACAAAGGTTGCCACGTTTGCGGCGGCTATTACAAACACGAAAAATGGACGACTATCACGCGGAATACATGAACTGATGCGGCCGGAGATGCTCTCACGCGAGCACTTTCCTGCCGCCTAAAATCGTAGGAGAGACTGCCCCATGAGAACATTCTGGAACATCAACCATGGTCTGCGCACCCTCGAAAAGTGGGAACCCAACTGCTGGGTGCAGGTGACCTGTCCGTCCGCAGAGGACGAGGAATTCCTCTTTAACGAGCTCGAAATCCCCACCTACTTTCTTGACGACATCCGAGACAAGGACGAGCGTGCCCGCTACGAATACGAAGAGGGCTGGTCGCTCATCATCCTGCGTATCCCCTACGTGAAGGAAGTACGCTCGCGCACGCCGCATACCACCATCCCGCTGGGCATCATCATGAACAAGGGGGTCTGCATCACGGTCTGCAACTACGAGACGAACATGATGATAGACTTCGTGAGCTACCAGCAGAAGCGTGCCCTGGGCTTCACGGACAGCGTGGACCTTACGTTCCGCCTCTTCCTCTCCAGCGCCGTATGGTACCTGAAGCGCCTGAAACAGATCAACGTGCTCATCGAGGAGTCCAAGCGCAACCTTGACCACAGTATCGACAACGAGGACCTTATCGGCCTTTCGCGCCTGCAGGACAGCCTGACGTATTTCGTGACGTCCATACGCGGCAACGAGACGCTGCTCTCGAAGCTGAAGTTCAAGCTTCCCGTCGATGAGCTGGACGCGGAACTTATCGAGGACGTGAACATCGAGATGAACCAGGCGCGCGAGACGGCGAACATCTATGCGAACATCCTCGACTCGACGATGGAGACCTACGCCAGCATCATCAACAACAACATGGCCAGCGTCATGAAGCAGCTCACGAGCATCAGCCTCATCCTCATGGTACCGACGCTTATCGCCAGCATCTTCGGCATGAACCTCCTGAACGGCATGGAGAGTGTGTCATGGGGCATGCCCGTCGTCGTCGTGGGCTCGCTGGCCATCACGGGCCTCTTCTACTGGCTTTTCCGCAAGCGTGCCTGGATATAGCTGTTAAACCACAGACTCCACTCTTTGTTTGAACCACGAACGGCACGAATTTCACGAATCTTTGCGGGTATGTAATCCTTCGTGTCTGCTAAAGTTGCCGTAGGCAACACATTATGCTTAACCCCCGTCGCTCGGAGCGAAGCGATGAGCGTCGTGGGGAGAAGGAGATGTCTGTCTGCGGGGCGTCTGCGGAGCAGTCGCATGATTAAACGCATATTTGCTTGTGCGACTCCTACGGAGACGTGACCCCGTCGTGTGCTTAGATACCCCCACGACGCGCTTCGCGCGACGGGGGTTAAGCATGATGTGTCACCTCCGGTGACCGCTAAAAAATATATAATAATCGTGGGCATTCTTGCACTGACGCAAGAATGCCCACGATTCGTCGTTAAATAAAGGAAATCAGTTGACTTCCTCTGCATCAGCCGTCTCTACGGGCTTGACGCCTTCTTTCTTCTTTGCGAGATATTCCGGCAGGCTGAGGCCGGCCATGTCGAAGAGTTCGTTGAGCGGGGGCACAGACTTCATCAGCCCGCTGACGAAGTTGGCCGTTGAGCCCTTGCCGTCGGCACTGTTGCCGCCGTCCCAGACGGTGACGTGGTCGATGTTGATGCCCTTGACGGCCTCCACCTGCGTCTTGACGAGCTCCGGCAGTTTTTCCAGGAGGAGCAGCATGTATGCCTTGTCGGCATCGCCGCCTGCGGCCTGTACCATCTTGTCGTAACCTGCGGCCTGCTTCGTGAGCACTTCGTAGAGACCCTTTGCCTCGGCCTCCATCTTGGCGAAGATGGCGTCGGCCTCACCCTTGGCGTTGACACGCTTCTGCTCGGCTTCTGCCTCGGCCTCAATGATGAGGCGCTGTTTCTCGATTTCCTGCGGCACGAGGACGTTGGCCTTCTGCGTGGCCTGTTCGCGCTCGGCACGGGCGATTTCCGCCTCGCGCTCTGCGGCATAGGCTTCCTGCTGTGCACGGGCTTCCTGCACACGCTCGGCAGCCGTGGCCTTGCGGTGTGCCTCGGCCTCCTTCTCGCGGCGGTCGGCATCGCTGACGGCAATGTCCACCTTTGCCGCGTTCTCACCCTGTACAGCCGTTGCATTGGCCTCGGCCGTACGGATACGCGTTTCCCGGACGGCTTCTGCCTTACCGATTTCACCGACCTTGTCCTGCTCGGCCACGCGCACCTTGGCCTCGTTGATGGCCTTTGCTGCGGCCTCGCGTCCGAGGGCCTCGATATATCCGCTCTCGTCCTTGATGTCGGTGACGTTTACGTTGATGAGGCGCAGGCCGATTTTCTTCAGTTCGACCTCCACGTTGGCGGAGATGCTTTCCAGGAACTTGTCGCGGTCGTTGTTCAGCTCCTCAATGCTCATCGTGGCAATGACGAGACGCAGCTGGCCGAAGAGGATGTCGCGTGCCAGCTCCTGAATCTGTCCGGGCGTGAGGCCAAGAAGGCGCTCGGCAGCGGCATTCATCGACTCGGGGTCGGTGCTGATACCGACGGTGAAGCGGCTGGGCACGTCAACACGGATGTTCTGCTTCGAGAGCGCATTGGTCAGGTTGGCATCGATGGAGATGGGGGTCAGCGACAGGTAGGCATAGTCCTCGATGATGGGCCATACGAAGGCACCACCACCGTGGATGCAACGGGCGCTGGATTTGTTACTCTTGCTGCCGTAGATGACGAGGATCTTGTCCGAGGGGCAGCGACGATAGCGGTTGATGATGGCCATGAAGAGGAAAATTACCACTATGGCCAAGGCGATGATTATGTACATGGATTGCATATCGTAGATAATTTAGGATTGAAAAATGATAATTAAGCGTTAAAGGGGAACAACCCGTAGCGTCTCACCGTCGATGACCTCGACGATGCGCACCTTCTGCCCGCTGGCGATGGCATCGCCGTCGGTGAGGGCATCTATTTCGTGGATGGAGCCGTTTACGGACACCTGCACCTTGCCCTTGCCTGCCTTCCCTTCCGGGATGCGCAGATAGACATTGGCCGTGCGCCCCTCGCAGTTGCGGATGTCGAAGGCACCGTTGGCCTCGAACTTCTTCGTCTGCTTCTTGATGAAGAAGAAAACCCAGACGAAGAGCGCGCCCACCAGTACGCTGACCGCAATCAGCAATGCGGGGCTGCCAATCAGGTCGTGGAAGCTCACGCCTGCCCATCCGAAGCCCACGAAGAAGTTGACCATGCTGCGGACGGAGAAGAGCGATACGGCACCGCCCGTGTCCATCGTGTCGCCGTCCGTGTCGCCAAAGTCGGCTGCGTCGAAGTCCACGTCCACGTCGTGGCCGTCCATGCCGAGCAGCGTCAGCACCATCTGTACGAGAAACACTGCACTGGCCACCAGTGCACAGCCCCAGAACATCTGCTGTATGCCGTCCAGGGCCGAAAACCAGGTTGTAAA
The DNA here is from genome assembly GCA_017477205.1 of Alloprevotella sp. The sequence goes on along the minus strand of JAFUXE010000006.1, from coordinate 34,671 downwards.
TGATTCAAACATCGCTTGTGTAGTTGAATGGTATATGTGAGGCTGCAAAGATAAGAAACTTTTGGGACTATTGCAAGCCTTTTGGCGCATGCTTTGGTGGCAATCGAATAAAAAAAGGCGAAAAAGTTTTGTGGTAAAGGAAAAATAGCTTTCATTTGCAGGACGTTAAACTGCGGAGCATTTCGCAGGGGTCTCTTTTGCGCCCCCTCGCATGCTTTGCCATAGCATTACCAATATCTAATTATGGACGAAAACAAGAACCTTGACCCGCAAGAGGTCATTGAGGAAGTGAAGAGCGAACAGGCCGAGACAAAGGCCGAAGCTACGGTAGTTGAAACAGTTGAAAACGAGGAAACTCCTGCCGAGGAAGCTCCTACAGAAGAAGCTCCTGCCGAGGAAGCTGCACCGGTGGAAGAGGCCGCTCCCGCAGAGGAAGTAGCCGCTCCCGTTGAGGAGGCTCCTGCGGAGGACGTTCCTTCCGACCTCCCCGCAGAGGAGGAGGTTGCTCCCGCAGCGGAGGAAGCGCCTGCCGAGCCTGAGCCCGAAGCCAAGGAGCACCCCGCACCCCGCACGAAGGAGGAGGTCATTGAGCGCCTGCGCCAGATCGTGGCCGAGGCGGAGACCGTAGCACGTCAGGAACTGGAACACCTCAAACAGGTTTACTATCACATACACAATGCCGAGGCTACCGCTGCCCGTGAGGCTTTCATCGCCGCAGGTGGCAATGCTGACGACTTCCAGCCTGCTCCCGACCCCCTGGAGGAGAGTTTCAAGGCGGAAATGGAGCGCGTGCGCGAGGTGCGTGCCAAGGAAGCTGCCAGCCTTGAGGAGGAGAAGCAGCGCAACCTGAAGCGCAAGCTTGAAATCATAGAGCTCGTGAAGCAGTATGCCGAATCTCCCGAAACGGCAGACAAGAACTTCGAGCAGCTGAAGAAACTGCAGGCGGAGTGGCGCGAAATCAAGAGCGTGCCCGCAGAGAACGCAACGGAGCTGTGGAAAAACTACCAGCACTACATCGAGCTCTTCTACGACCAGCTCCACCTCAACCACGAGGCACGCATGTATGACTTCAAGAAGAATCTTGAGAAGAAGCTCCAGCTCTGCGAGTCGGCAGAGAAGCTGGCCGAGATGGAAGACCCCATCGCCGCTTTCCGCCAGTTGCAGGCTCTGCACCAGGACTTCCGTGAGACGGGACCCGTCGAGAAGGAAAAGCGCGAGGAGGTATGGGAGCGCTTCAAGGCGGCTTCCACCGTCATCAACAAGCGCCATCAGGCTTACTTCGAGGACATGAAGGCACAGGAGGAGGAAAACCTCCAGCGCAAGACGGCACTCTGCGAACAGGTGGAAGGCCTCGACCTCGACAAGCTGAAGACCTTTGCCGACTGGGACAAGATGACAAAGCAGGTGCTGGCATGGCAGGCAGAATGGCGCACCGTAGGCTTCACGCCCCGCAAGGTGAACGCCAAGATTTTCGAGCGCTTCCGTGCCGCCTGTGACCGCTTCTTCCAGCGCAAGGCCGAGTATTTCCGTTCCGCACGTGAGACGCACGCCGCCAACCTTGAGGCCAAGAACCGCCTGGCCGACGAGGCCGAGGCCCTGAAGGAAAGCACCGACTGGAACAGCACCTCCCAGAAGCTCATCGCCTTGCAGAAGCGCTGGAAGGAGGTGGGTCCCATCTCCCACAAGGCATCTGAGGCCATCTGGAAGCGCTTCAACGAGGCTTGCAACTACTTCTTCGAGCGCAAGAACGAAGCCACGGGCGACCAGCTCCGCGAGGAGGAGGCCAACCTGGCACAGAAGCAGGACGTCATCGCACAGCTGGAAGCCATCCTGGCCGAAGCCCGCGAGGACGCACAGCAGGCCGTACACGCGCTCCAGGACCGCTGGAACTCCATCGGCCACGTGCCCTTCCGCAAGAAGGACAAGATCTACAAGCGGTATCGCGAAGTGCTCGACCGCATCTATAAGGAACTGAACATTTCCGCACGCCGCCGCAGCGTTGAGAACTTCCGCCGCAGTGTGGCCGAGAAGAGCGGTAACGAACTGACGCGTGAGCTGCAGCGCCTGCAGAACGCCTTCGAGGCAAAGCGCGACGAAATCAAGAACTACGAGACCAACCTCACGTTCTTCTCCGCAAAGAGCAAGGGCGGCAGCAGCCTCGTGGAGGAAGTGGAGCGCAAGATTGCCCGCCTGAAGGAAGACCTCGCTGGCATTGCCGAAAAGATAAAGGCTGCACGCGAGCAGGAAGCTGCCAACGAAGAGGCTGAGGAATAACGACAATCCCCGACAGTGCGGCCCCGCCCGCACGGGTTTCAATATGCAGCAGGCATCTCCCAGCGAGGTGCCTGCTGCTCGCTATATGCTATAATTGACGGGTGACGAGTGACGAGGAGAGCAGGGGGACAAATATAAGACAAAAGAAAATCGCCGTAAGTGCCTGACTTACGACGACTTGAAGGGAGTTTTGTTGGGGTACCCGGATTCGAACCAGGAAAGGCAGGACCAGAATCTGCAGTGTTACCATTACACCATACCCCAAACGCTGTTGAGTGCATTTTTGCGAGCTTCCTGCTCCGAAATGCGGGTGCAAAAGTAAGAAGTTCTTGCATTCCTACCAAGAACTTTGCCGTTTTTTTTCAAAATTTCTGCTTACGTACCATCTATTTGGAAGTTATATCGTATTTTTGTGCCCTACTTTACGGCATATAGTGCCGGAAACATTCACTGAAGACAAAGGAAATGACGCAAACAGAAAGACTGGTTGATACCATCATCGAAGGAATGCAGGAGAAAAAGGGCTTCGACATCGTGGCCGCAGACATGCGGGGTATCGAAGCGGCTCCTGCGGAGTTTTTCGTCATCTGCTCGGCAGGCAGCCCGCAGCAGGTGGACGCCGTGGCCGACAGCGTGGAGGAAACCGCCCGCAAGAAGGGAGGCGAAAAGCCTGCCGCCATTGCCGGACGCGACAACCTGCAATGGGTGGCGCTGGACTACGGGACGGTGATGGTACACGTTTTCCTCCCCGAGGCGCGCGAACACTACGACCTTGAAGGTCTCTGGGAATATCGCGAACTCCACGAGGTCCCCAACTTGGACTAAGCGCGTGGAATGCCCTTTCCCCTTTTTTCTAACACGCATAACAACAGCCGCACATGGCGACAGAAAACAACAAGAACAAGAAGAATACCCCCCAACCCCCGGGGGACAACAACCGTATGCCCCGCTTCAACCTGAACTGGGTGTACCTCATCGTCGTGGGTGTCCTGGCCTGGATCCTCTTTCAGGGTCAGCAGGGCGAAACGACCGGTTTCAACAAGGAAGTTCCCTACACGGAGTTCAAGACCTACGTGCAGAACGGCTTTGCGAAGAGCATCATCGTAGATAAGACGGACGGCATCGCACGCCTCGTGGTGGTGCCCGAGAAAATCCGCGACGTCTTCAAGCAGGGCACGGAGCAGGTGGGCCGCACGCCTACCGTATCGGCCAAGATTCCCACATTAGACAAATTTGAGGACTTCCTCGCCGCAGCCGAGTACAAGGGTGTCGTGAAGTATGAGGAGTCGAACCACCTGCTTTCGAATCTCCTCTACAGCGTATTCCCCATCGTGCTGCTCGTGCTGCTGTGGTTCTGGATGCTTCGCGGCAGCGGAGGTCCGGGTGGCGGCATCTTCAACGTGGGGAAAAGCCGTGCGAAGCTTGTCGAAAAGGGCGCGAAAGGCACGGGTGTCACCTTTGCCGACGTGGCCGGACAGGAGGGTGCGAAGCAGGAGGTACAGGAAATCGTTGACTTCCTGAAGAATCCCGGCAAATATACCGAGCTGGGAGGAAAAATCCCCAAGGGTGCTCTCCTGGTGGGGCCTCCGGGAACGGGAAAGACGCTGCTGGCGAAGGCCGTAGCCGGTGAGGCGAACGTGCCCTTCTTCTCCATGAGCGGTTCCGACTTTGTGGAAATGTTCGTGGGCGTAGGCGCCAGCCGCGTGCGCGACCTCTTCCGCCAGGCCAAGGAGAAGTCGCCCTGCATCATCTTCATTGACGAGATTGATGCCGTGGGACGTGCCCGTGGGCGCAATGCTGCCGTAGGCGGCAACGACGAGCGCGAGAACACGCTGAACCAGCTCCTTACGGAGATGGACGGCTTCGGTACGAACTCCGGTGTCATCATCATGGCCGCCACGAACCGCGTGGACATCCTGGACAAGGCGCTTCTGCGTGCGGGACGCTTTGACCGCCAGATACACGTGGACCTCCCCGACCTGCCCGAGCGCGTGGCCATCTTCAACGTCCATCTCAAGCCCCTGAAGTACGACGAAAGCCTCGACATAGAGCTCCTTGCCCGCCAGACGCCGGGCTTCTCTGGAGCGGACATCGCCAACGTCTGTAACGAGGCGGCCCTCATCGCCGCCCGGCATGGCCACCCGAAGGTGGTGAAGCAGGACTTCCTGGATGCCGTGGACCGCATCATCGGTGGCCTGGAGAAGAAGACGAAGGTGATGACGGAAGGCGAGAAGCGCACCATCGCGCTCCACGAGGCCGGACACGCCAGCGTATCCTGGCTGCTTGAATTTGCCAACCCGCTCATCAAGGTGACGATTGTGCCGCGAGGACAGGCCCTCGGTGCCGCATGGTATCTCCCCGAGGAGCGCAGCATCACGACGAAGGAGCAGATGCTGGACGAGATATGCGCCACGCTGGGCGGACGTGCTGCCGAGGAACTTTTCACCGGCCATATCAGCAGCGGTGCCCTCAACGACCTGGAGACCGTCACGAAGCGCTGCTACGGAATGGTGGCGTACATGGGCATGAGCGAAGCCCTGCCCAACGTGTGCTACTACGACAACCAGGAGTACGGCTTCACGAAGCCCTATTCCGAGAAGACGGCCCAGCAGATTGATGCCGAGGTGCAGCGCCTCATTGCCGAGCAGTATGCACGCGCCAAGCGCATACTGACGGAGAACAGCGAGGGGCATGCCCGCCTGGCCGACCTCCTCGTGGAGCGTGAGGTCATCTACCGCGAGGACGTGGAGCACATCTTCGGTCCCCGCCCGTGGAAGAGCCGTGCCGACGAGCTCCTTGAGCTTCAGGAGAGGGCAAACCGCGAGCGTGCCGAGCAGATGGCCGAGGAACATGCCCGCAAGAAGGCCGAGGCTGCCGCAGGCGCAGAAGCACAGACACCCCCGCCCCCGCCAGAAAACGCCAACGAAGCAAACTGAGTATATGAACGAAACCATCAAGCGCCTCCTCACCGGCACCGCCTTTGTCGTCGTCATGGTAGGTGGCATCCTGCTCTCCCCCATAACGTTTGTCCTGCTGTTTGCCCTCATTACGGGCCTCAGCCTCTGGGAGTTCTCCACGCTCGTGAACCGTCATGCCGGAGCCTCCGTCAACCGCCTCATCAACACCGTGGGGGGCGTGTACCTCTTCCTGGCCTTCGCCGCCTACGTCAGCGGCTATCAGGGCAGCGAGGTCTTCTATCCCTATCTCGTGACGCTCATCTACCTGCCCATCAGCGAGCTCTACCTGCAGAAGCCCGACCCGCTGAAGAACTGGGCCTACGCCTTCGCATCGCAGGTGTACGTGGCCCTGCCCTTCGCGCTGCTTGCCACGCTCGCCTTCGTGCAGGATCCCGTGACGCAGGCCACCGCCTACCACTGGATTCTTCCCCTGAGCCTCTTCCTCTTCCTGTGGACTAGCGACACGGGTGCCTACTGCGTGGGCTCGTTGCTCCACAAGCGCTTCCCCGCGAAGCTCTTCGAGCGCATTTCGCCCCACAAGAGCTGGGTGGGCAGCATTGGCGGCGGCGTCCTCTGCCTCCTCGTGGCCTCTCTGCTTTTCACCTTCTTTCCCAGCAACATGAGCCTGCTGCGCTGGATGGGCTTTGCCCTCGTCGTCTGCGTCTTCGGCACGTGGGGCGACCTCGTGGAGAGCCTCTTCAAGCGGCAGCTCGGCATCAAGGACAGCGGCAATGTGCTGCCCGGCCACGGCGGCATGCTCGACCGCTTCGACAGCTGCCTGATGGCCGCGCCCGCCACCGCCCTTTACCTCTACACCCTCGGTTTTTAGGACAATAATCCTCTTACATACGCGTGCGCATGCGAAAGCATGCCGGAAGATGCCGTGACGGATTCATTCGTCACGGCATCTGAATTATTTTATCACGGCATCTTGCGGGATTTATCACGGCATCTTGCGGGATTTATCACGGCATCTTGCGGGATTTATCACGGCATCTCGCAGGATTCTTCTGCGCATCTTGCTGAATCAAGAAGGCATTTCGCCGGAAGATAAAGGCACTTCGTCGGATCGTTAAGGCATCTCGCCGGAAGAAAAGACCCCTTGGGGTCTGAGAATTTAGGCCGGGGTGAAGCGAGCGCATGCGAGCACACCCCGGTTCCGATGGAATCCGCCGTAGCCGAACCCCGCAGGGGTTCCAGAATCCTCAGGCATCATATTGTTTGTAGTTGTTTTTCCTGCATGAAGCGGCCGGGAAAAGTGCGCAAAACAGGTGCCGCAGGATGAAAAAAGTGCGGTTTTTTGCAAAAAAGACTCCTGATTTTCGTAATCAGGAGTCTTTTTACAAAAATCAGGAGTCTTTTCAGTTTTTTTGTGTATATTTTTGCAGCCGAAAACCAACCAAAACCAAAAAGCAACATGAAACACTTTCTACTCACAACCCTCGCCCTGCTCTGCGCCGCCACCGCGTGGGGGCAGACGGTGTATAATGTAGGAGACGAATTTCACATCTCTGGGGAGAACAGCCCGTTTAATGAAGCATCTTCCTCTCACACATATCCCGGATATTGGAGCACTTTGGATCTGGATTTTCGCGTGGTTAGCGTGGAAGACAGAACCGTGGAGCTGACGAGGATTTACGACAGCTATGTTTCTACGGAGACATATCCCGTACAGCCGAGCCCGGTCACGAGTTTCACGCTTTATACAACTGTCACCGACCCCAAAGGCGGTACATGGAACGTCGTAGGCATAGGGGCTTGTAAGATAAACGGAAGGTTTGGGGTAAGATGCGAGGAGATAAACCTTCCCGACGACATCTATATCCACGGTTACTTCGAGATACCGGTAAACGTACGGAGCCTGCGCATCAATGCCTCTTCCATTACGGGGGCATATATCAGTATGCCTCAATATTCCTATAAGCTCACAAACGAGAAGTCAAGTTGGACTGAGATAGACTACGACAGCCAGCCGCTGACGGAACATATTGAGTTCACGGGGCAGGCTGTCGGCGGACTGAAGATGACGGGGTACCAGAGAAACAGCGACGACCTGAGTACCACGCCGCTGAACGTCCTGTTGCCGTCCAGCTACAAGTCGTTCGCCTACTGCATAGGAAGCCGCTGGCCGCAGGGCGACTTCGCGCTGGCGGAGAGCTGCACGGAGTTCGGAGGTTTCAGCGACAACACGATGCTCACGTCCCTCACCATACCCGAATACGTGCAGACGACGTTTACGTTAGACAACTGCCCGAACCTTAAGGCTTTGGTGCTGAAGATGAAACAGCCCGTGGAGGGTTGGTGGTCAGACAAGTTCGGCATCAGCCCCGACGCCATCCTCTACGTTCCCTACGGCTGCCGCGACAACTACAGGGGCAAGGCACCGTGGAGCTCGTTCAAGGCCATCTACGAGGGCACGCCGCACGCCTTCAAGAGCCTCTTCCTCGGCGAGCAGTACGTGGCCGAGAAGGACGGCCTGAAGTACCTCGTCACCATCACGCAGGAGGAGGACGCGCCTAACGGTAAGCAGTGGGAATGCCGCGTGGATGCCGTCTATGGCGCCATGCCCTCCACCTACACCCTGCCCGAGGAGCTGGAGCTCAACAGCCAGACGGTCGGCATCACGGAGTGGGCACCCCGTGCCCTGACCGAGCGCACCGACTGGTGGGGCGACGAGGCGCTGACGGGAGCCAGCGGCCTGACGGAGGTGCGCCTGCAAGGCCACACCCACACGCTGCCCGACGGACTCTTCTACAGCAGCTACTTCCGCAACATCAGGAAGGTCTATGCCGACACGCCCGACCCGCAGCCCCTGCCCGCCAATGCCTTCTACAGCGACGTCTATTACGGCGACCTCATCGTGGGCGACGGCCGCGTGCAGAAGTTCGTGCAGACCGACGGCTGGAACCGCTTCTACCACATCCGCGGCACGGCGCAGAGCGACGGCAAGTACTGGGAATACTGGGAGCAGGGCAGCACCTCGGGCGGACGCTACCAGTGGAACGACAGCAAGACGGGCGCCCTCTGCGGCACCACGCCCGACACGCCCCTGCTCGAGACCACCGTCACCATCGGCGGCTCGGCAGGACGCACGGACGAGGGCGACGAGATACGCATCACGGGCGTCATGGACGAGGGCTTCAAGGACCAGACCACGATAGAACGCGTGGAGCTCGGCGATGAGATCGAGGAGATAGGCGACCGCGCCTTCGAGGGCTGCACCCGCCTGGAGGACGTCGTCATCAACCGCCAGACGCCGCCAACCGTAGGCGAGGACGCCTTCAATGACATAGCCCCCGACGCCCGCCTCTGGGTACCCATCGGCACGCTGCCCGCATACATCGCCGACGAGGCCTTCACCGCAGCGTTCGGCGAACGCATCTTCGGAAGCTCGAGTGGCTACATGTCGGCCATGACACCCCTCGCCGAGGGCGACGACGCGCCCAGGGTGGAGCTCGCCTACTCGTACAACGACAAATATACCTACAACGAGGAGACGGGCAACTACGAGGTGACGGGCCGCGAGCTCCGTCTGCGAGACTACACCGTCTATACCTACGACCCTGAGACCTACCAGTACGACGAGCGCCGCCTCTCCGACGCCGTCACGGGCGACGTCGTGCTGCCCGACGCCATCAACGGCTGGCCCATCACGGCCATCTACCCCGACGTCTTCGCCGGCAACACCGGCATCACGTCCATGAGCCTGCCCGCAGAGTTGCAGTATATCGACAGCCGCGCCTTCATGGACTGCACCGCGCTCGAGACCATCGTCCTGCCCGTAGATGTAGAGGGCATCGGCAACCAGGTCTTCGACGGCTGCACCGCCCTGAAGGACGTCGTGAATCTGCGCCCCGAGCCCATCAACCTACGCAACGCCAACACGTTCAGCCCCGAGACCTACGAGACCGCTACCCTCTGGGTACCCGCCGGCAGCCGCGACCTCTATGCCGACGCCGACCAGAGCGGCCAGTGGGCCAGCTTCCTCACCATCAAGGAAGGCGACCCCACGGGCATCAGCTCTCCACTTGTCACTCGTCACTCGTCACCCATCTACGACCTCCAGGGCCGCAAATTGAGAAATGGTAAATTGTCCAATAGCCAGATGCCCAAGGGCATGTACATCGTTGGCGGCAAGAAAGTGCTGGTGAAGTAGCACGACAGACGGATACATAACAAACCACTACCAATGACGAACAGAATACCCACACATCCAGGAGATGTGCTGAAAGAAGAATTGGAAGCAAGGGGAATAACCCATAAGGCATTCTCTGAACTGCTGCTTGTGCCTTACACGCAGCTGAATGAAATCCTAAATGGTAAGCGCCCGGTGACGACTGATTTTGCCTTGATGGTTGAGGCTGCCTTGGGCATCAGCCCCGAACTGCTCATCAATATGCAGGCGCGTTACAACATGGCTGTTGCCAGACAGAAAAAGCCCCTGCTGACGAAACTGCTTGATATCCGTAAGAATTGCGCAGCAGTATTCTAAGAATTTTGCAATAACTCCTCAAAAACGGCTCCTGATTACGAAAACCAGGAGCCGTTTTACAATAATCAGGAGTGTGTATTCTGGTGAAAGGCGCCCCGTCAATATCGCGAATTATCATTAAATAATGGCGGGCGGAGCAACTGTTGCGTTGCCCGCCCGCCATTGATGGGGAGATAGTATTGGATGTCGCTGTTACTTCACGAGAACCTTCTTGCCTCCCACGATGTAGAGACCGTGCTGCGGCGTAGCGACGCGGCGGCCCTGGAGGTCGTAGATGGCGGGAGCGACGGTGCTCTGCTGCGGCAGGGATACAGAAGTTACGAACGTGCCGTCCACGGGGAGGGAGAGGTCGCCCTTCGTGGTGTCCTCGACGAGGCTGCGGATGACGACGCCGGAGTTACCCAGAACGTAGTCGTCGGAGGTGCCGGTGAGGAACTGTCCGTTGGAGATGAAGCCGTTGCCGGCTCCTACCCAGCGCGACTGGAACGTGCCCTGCAGGCCGTTTACGTTGGCTGCCGTGAAGGTGTAGTCGAATGCTGCGAGGTCGGAGGATGCGGGCAGGAGGTTGATGCCTGCCTGTTCGCTCACGAGGACGAAGGGCGTGCCGCCCGGGATGCGCGTGTTGTCAGCAATGGCGCTGAGCTCAAGCGTGCCGGTCTCGCCTTCGTGGGTGACACCCTTCACTTCGTAGGCCGTACCACCGATGATAGCGTCAATGTCCATCGGCAGCGTGAGGACGAAGGGACGTCCTTCGGCTGCGTCGAGGAAGAAGGTCTCTGTCCAGCTGTCCACCTTGGAGAAGGTGAGCGGGGAGAGTTCTGCGTCGCGGTTGGCGCTGAGCGTCACGACGTTGTAGCTCGTGCTGTATCTCCAGGAACGTCCCTCAGCATTGACGTAGAGGCGTCCGCTGCCTGCGCCCTCAACGGTGAACGTCGTGGCGGGTGCTTCGGCATCGGACGTGAACATGAGGCCCGTGGTCTCTTCGAGGTTGTACGTGATGTGGTGTCCGTAGCCGACGTTCCGGATGTTGTAGGTTCCGTCGTCGTTCTTCGATACGCTCCACATGTAGCCGAGGCGGCCGTCAATGTCGGCATCGCTACCCGTCGTTGAGTTGTAGCCACCACTATAGACGCCTTCGGCAGGATCGCTGCTGGTGGTGTAGAGATACTGTCCGTTGAGGCGACGGATGAAGTAAACACCCTCGGGGAATACCACACCCTTCTGGAACGTTGCGTATGCGTCGTCGAGGCGCTTCTGGGCGTCGCGGATGTCAGCAGCGGTGGTCACCTTGCCGTCATCTACATCCTGCTGCACCTGGGCAATCACGTTCTGGAACGGTTCCTTGGAGCCCGGTGCGAACTGTCCGGCCTCGGAACCTTCCTCGCTGGTGGTGAGGAGCTCGTAGTAAGCATTAAGCTGTTCGGTGAGAACGGCGGGGTCGGGAACATTTGCCTTGAATGCGTCCAATGCACGCTGCAAGGCGTCGATGTCCTCCTGCGTGCCGTTGTTCTCCTTGATGCGCTGGATGGCGTTGCCGAGCTGTTCGGAAAGCGTTTCGGTCACGTCCTCTCCTACGATGCTGGCATCCACCTCGGCCTCATAGGCGCGAAGCTCTGCCAGGCGGAAGTAGAGGTTGCCGTTGTACTTCGCGTTGTTGACCGTTCCGGACACCACAACGCGCATGTACTGGTAGTTGTCGCCCATGAAGGGAACGAAGAGCAGGCCGGTGTTCTCATCTTCCTCACCCGAACCGTAGGTCAGGGAGTATCCACCCTGGAAGGTCCAGTCCTCCTGATCGTTGGAACCGTATATCTGCACCTCCGTGGGATAGTACTCGCCAGTGGAGGTGTACTTCAGCTCTACGGCAGGTACGGGGTCGCGCAGGTCAAGCTCTATGTAGTGGAGGTCGGTCATTTCCACCCCGAAGTTGCTCTGGAAGTAGGTCGTTATGTCTCCGTCGAGCACGTTGCTCAGCGGTCCGTAGGCGGCATGCTGTGCGTTCGTGGAGATTTGGTCCTCCAGCGTCACGAGGCCGTCGGCAGGATCGGGATAGTTTGTCGTGGGTGTGGCGTCGGAGCTGTGAAGCACGCCGTTATGGAAAGCGGCAACACCGTCCACGAACATGCTCTGCAGCAGGCTGGAACGCTTGTTCTGCTCCAAGTCGGGGAGAAGGCGCTCGTAGTCCTCGTCGGAAACCTTCAGGATGCGCCATGCGGAAGCGTCCTGGCCGTTGCCGTAGTACCAGAGCATGAGCTCGCTGCCCCATGAGGAACGGTAAGCCAGTGCGTAGGAGTCGCTCGTGCTGGGCAGGATGAAGAAACCTCCGTTCTGCGCGTCGGAGCGGCGCAGCTCGTAGGCACGGGTGGGCTCAAGGCTTGCCTCGGTGTAGTAGTAGCCGGGAGCTACGCCCATGTAGTAGCCCGTCGAGGGGTTGTAGAGGTAGTTCGTGTTGTCGTCGTTGGGAATGACTTGCCAGATGTAGGGAAGGTCATCTACCGTGAGCTCGCGGTCGAAGTTCAGCGAATGGTCTGCAGTCTGGATGCGCACACGCTCGTCCGTGGGATCCACGTACAGAGCGGCATAGTCGGCAGAGAAGTTCGTGAAGATGTAGTAGCCTGCCGGTACGGGGATGACACTGGCGTCAGCCGCCTCCACGGCAGCCTGCAGGCGTTCGGCTGCGGCCTCACAGGCAGCAGCGTCGTCCGATACCTCGTTCAGCAGGGCGAGAGCCGTGTCATAGGCTTCCTTCAGCTCGTCATAGACATCCTGCGGAATGCATCCGGGGTTCGTACCGGGGATGTAGCCGTCGATGTTGCCGCTGGGCAGCAGCTTCGAGAAGATCTCTTGCAGGTAGGTGACGCCCTTGATTTCGCGTACGGCGTAGAAAAGGAACGTGTTGTAGTAGTAGTACTTCACGCCGTCGCCGTAGTCGCTGGCCACATAGTTGTAGCCGCTGTAGCAGCTGAGGTAGTAGGCCACCGTAGCGTCGGACCATGCATCTACGTTTATCACGTAGCCGGCACCCTCGAAGTTGTTGGGATCCACAGACACCCTGCGGGGATCGACGTCAGCGGGGACGTCGGACGTAGAGGTGTAGTAGTCGGGATGCACGATGAGGAAGGCGGACGCTGAGCGCTGCGCTTCCACGGTGGTGAGTTGGTAGGTGCTGGAACTCATCTGCAGATAGCGGCCCGTGGCCGAGCTCTTGATGTAGTAAAGGTCTTCACCTCCAGCGCTTTCAAGCTCGAAGACGCAACTTTCCGTCACCATGCTGTTGAGCGTGGTGAGGTTGTCACTGTCCATGAAGCCTGTTGCAGCACGTGTGAAGTAGATGGCAATCTGTTGCCCCTCCGTGATTTCCGTCAGCGGAGCCACTCCAAAGTCAACGGCTTCATAGACCTTCTGGGCCGAAGCCGCACCTGCTCCCGTCAGCGTGAGGACGAGCAGCAGGAAAAGTCTGTGTAACGTTTTCATGTTGTTTTTAGATTTAAAAAATTAGTAAAGAAAGGGAATTGAATTAGGCTTTCAAGAAAGTAGGTCATGTCCCGTCATCTCTGCGGGCTGCGGGAGACCGAGGATGTGCAGGATGCTGGGAGCCACGTCGGCCAGAACGCCATCCTTCACCGTGACGCCTTCGTTCTCCGAGATGTAGATGCAAGGCACGGGGTTCAGGGAGTGCGCCGTGTTGGGCGTGCCGTCGGGATTGATGGCATTGTCGGCATTTCCGTGGTCGGCAATGATGATGGTTTCGTAGCCAGTGGCATTAGCTGCCTCTACGACTTCACCTACGCAGGTGTCAACGGCCACGACTGCCTTCTCAATGGCTTCATAGACGCCCGTGTGTCCCACCATGTCACCGTTGGCGAAGTTTACGACGATAAAGTCATATTTGTCCTCGCGGATGGCGGCGACGAGCTTGTCCTTCACCTCGTAGGCGGACATTTCGGGCTTCAGGTCGTAGGTGGCTACCTTGGGGCTGGGCACGAGGATGCGGTCTTCGCCTTCGAAGGGTGCCTCGCGGCCACCGTTGAAGAAGAAGGTGACGTGGGCGTACTTCTCGGTCTCGGCCGTGTGAAGCTGGCGCAGTCCCTGCTTGCTGAGGTATTCGCCCAACGTGTTATCGACGTTCTCCTTCGGGAAGAGGATGTGAACGCCTTGGAACGAGGCGTCGTAGGGGGTCATGCAGTAGTATTGCAGGCCGGGGATGGTGTGCATGCCTTCCTCGGGCATATCCTGCTGGGTGAGGACGACGGTGAGTTCCTTGGCACGGTCGTTGCGGTAGTTGAAGAAGATGACGACGTCGCCTTCCTTGATGCGTCCGTCCACGCCCTCGTTCACCAGCGGCTCCATGAACTCATCCGTATCCTTGAAGTCCTCGCTGTCACGCTCGTAGCAGCCCAGCACGGCTTGCACCATGTCCGTCTCCTTACGGCCTTCACCGTGGACGAGCTGGTCGTAGGCCACCTTCACGCGGTTCCAACGCTTGTCGCGGTCCATGGCATAGAAGCGGCCGATGATGCTGGCGATGTGCGCGCCCGTGCGGTCGCACTCCTTCTGGAGCGCCTCGATGTAGGTCACGCCGCTCTTGGGGTCGGTATCGCGGCCATCCATGAAGCAGTGTACGAATGTCTTGTCGGCCACGCCGTATTCGCGTGCGATGTCCACGAGCTTGAAGAGGTGGTCGAGCGAGGAGTGTACGCCACCGGTGCTGGTGAGACCCATGATGTGCAGGCCGCAGCCGTGTTCCTTGGCATAGGAATAGGCTCTCACCACTTCGGGATTGCGCAGGATGCTGCCGTCGGCAATGGCGCGGTTAATCTTCACGAGGTCCTGATAGACGATGCGTCCGGCACCGATGTTCAGGTGTCCCACCTCGCTGTTTCCCATCTGGCCGTCGGGAAGTCCCACGTTCTCGCCGCAGGCAAGAAGCTGCGAATGCGGGTATTTCGCATTCAGTGCGTCGAGATTAGGCGTCGGTGTGTTATAGATGACGTCGCCTTTACCGTGATTGCCGATTCCCCAGCCGTCGAGAATCATCAAGAGAGCTTTTTTCTTCTGGTTCATAAAGTATTCGTTTGTCGTTTGCGGACGTGTCCGCGTTTTTTGTTTGTGTCCTACAGGATGGAGAAGCGCAGCGTGTCGCCGTTGGTCGTGCCGATGCCGTTCGTGGCGAAGGCATGGACGTAGTAGTCGCCGGCTTTCAGCTCGGCTACGCTTTCGGAGAACAAGGCTTCCCCGGTCAGCGGTGCAAGCACCTGCACGCGCAGCGTATCGTTGCCGTAGTAGAAGCCCTGCGCCGTCAGCAGGCTGTTGGGGGAAGCCTGCACCTCGCCCGTGAAACTGCATGTCCCGCCGTCCACGACGGCATCCACCGTGCGCACCGAGGGCGCGTAGGGCACTTCGCCGCTTCGATCCTCGCCTGTGCAGGCTGCCAGGAGCGCAAGAAGGAATATGTACGGGGTGCGTTTCATGCTGTTACGATGTTTTCTCGGCACAAAAGTACGAAAAAAAATGAACGAAGAGCACGGAGAAGGCTCTTTTATGCTTTTTGTTGCAAGAAAGTTGGCTTTTCCGTGCTCTTCGCTCAGGTTTTGTCCGTAATTTTATGTGCAGGCGGGTCGGGAACGGATGTGAAATCAGAAGGCGTTGGGACCACCGGGGCCGCCACCACCGGGACCTCCCATGCCTCCACCAGGTCCTCCGCCCGGAGCACCGCCACGAGGCCCGTCACCACCGGGGCCGCCGCCACGCGGACCATCCTCGTCACCGCCGCGACCGCCACGGCTGGACTTTGCGGAGGTATCCTTGCCGAAGATGTTCAGGCGATAGATGACGTGAACCATGATGTAGGAGTTGATGGCGTTCGACCACGTGTCGCTGCGCATCTGTGCGTTCAGCACACGGGAGACGGTGGACTGGCGGTGCAGGATGTCGTAGAACTGTACGCTGATACGGAGCGGTTTGCCCGTGAGGAATCCCTGCGAAAGCTGGGCATTCCACAGAAGCTCGTTCGTGTTCATTGAGCGGTCGGAGTAGCCGCGACGCGAGGACATGCGGATGTCGGTGGCGATTTCCATGCCCCAAGGCGTTGTCGTGCTGGCCGTGAGACCGTAGCTGTAGAGCCACGTGTCCAGGTTGCCAGAGGTCTGTACAGAGTTGCGGGCATGCTGGAAATTCAGGCTTCCCGTGGCACCGATGTTGAAGTAGGACGTTCGGTAGTTGTAGCGCAGGTTCTCACCCAGGTTCAGCTGACGGGCCTTGTTCTTCGTGGCCGTGCTGTTCTCGAATACACTGTTGTAGTAGTCGGCCGTGTGGGCAGCCTTCGGGGTGTAGAGGGTATAGCTGCGGAAGAGGTTGCGCACGTAGTTGGCGTTACCCATGCGGCTCACGTAGCCCACGTCTTCCGTGTAGCCCACGTTGGTGCTCGTGCTGAGGGACATCAGCTGTTCGGGGCCGAAGCTGAAGTTGTACATCAGGCGCCCGTCAATGTTCCAGTTCCCATTGATGTTCTCCGGACGGGAGTAGCGTACACCCGTTGCGTCATCATAGACAATGCGCGTGGCGATGCTGTTCGACGTCGTGCGCAGGCTCACGTTGGCATTGATGCCGGCAAGACGTTCTGCATTGTAGCCTCGGTATTCGGCACGGAAGCTGTTCGACCACGAAGGCTTCAGGCCGGGGTTACCCATGGAGATGTTCAGCGGGTCGCTGTCGTCCACGACATCCAGCAGGTTCGTCATGGAAGGCTGCGAGGCCGAGCCGCGATAGTTGATGTCCAGGGAGTTCGTGCGCGAGAAGCGGTAGCGGAAGCGAACCTCAGGCGATACGTTGAACACGTGGCGCGTGATGAGCGTGTCGATGTTCTGTCCCGGACGCTCGTACTGCATCTTCGTGCGCTGGGGGTTGAAGGAAACGCCCGCGTTGAAGCGTATGTCGCTCGAATTGTAGCGCACGCCCACGTTCACATTATTATTATAGTATTTGTACTCGGCAAACTGGCTGTTGAAGTCGTCGCGCACCGACTGCAACAAAGCTGCTTCCGTGGGCAGCGTGCCGATGGCGGGATGGTTCTGTGAGTCGCCCCAGCCGCCGTCAGTCAAGTTATTAAGCGCATAGAGGGAACGGTTGCTGTCCTGATACCTGTAGGAGTATTCGTAGCGGGCTTCTGCAAACCAGTTCTTGCCCAGCGGCTCCACGTAGCCCAGGCGCAGGCTGTAGTTCCAGTTCTTGTTGGGCGTTGCCGTATATTGGTTGAGGAAACTGCTCGAAGTCTCGGTCCCCTGAGTGTAGTAATGTATGTCGGATATGGAGAAGCTGTTGGAACGCGACTTGTTGTAGGAGATGTCACCCCGGAAGCTCAGGTTACGCCCGTTCGTGCCGAGGCGGCGCGTGATGTTCAGGTTCGTCCCTATCTGGTTGGAGTTGCTCGAACCGAGGGATTGACGGTTGTTACTGTTGATGGTGACACCCAGGAGGTCGGCATTCTGTGACAGAACGCTGTCCAGCGGATTCTCAATGCCGTTGATAGAATAGGGGTCGGCATTGAAGGTGGCACTTAGGCGGTCGGCACCGTTGCGGCTCTCGCTGTGCGTGTAGGACGGACGCAAGGTGATATTTGTCAGCGAGTCCGGATTCCATTGGAAGCGCAGGTTACCATTCACGTTCGTGGAATGGGAATTGCTGCGGTTGCGGTTGTTGCCGAAGGAACTGGAGCCGCCACCGGAAAGGAAGGTCTCGCTACTCGTGCGGGAGATAAGGTCGTTACTGGAATGGCTGTAACGCACGTTTCCTCCCACTTCCAGACGTCCGGCCTGGTTTTTTTTCAGGCCGTTCTCCCACGAGAAGTCAAGACCGCCCGTCTTTACGGCCGTCAGACCGCTTTGACCACCGAAACCACGCGGTCCACCGAAGCCACGGTCACCCACGTTGTTGGCACTGGCGAAGGCCGTGATACGGCTGTTGTCCGTAAAACGCGTGGCAAAGAGGCGGTCGCTGTAGCGCTCGCGCGTACCGTAGCCGATGTCGGCATTGAGAATCCATGACTGGTTCAGCTCGCGCTTCAGGTCCAGGTCGAGGACGGTCTCCTCCTCCCCGTCGTCAATGCCGGTCTGCTCCGTATAGTCGCTCTTCTTGTCGTAAGCCTTCACTTTGCTCACGATGTTTGTCGGCAGGTTCTTCATGGCTACGGACGTGTCGCCCTTGAAGAAGTCCTTGCCCTTTACGAGGATGTTCTTTACGGTCTTGCCGTTCCACGTGATGGTTCCGCTTTCAGAGACTTCTACGCCCGGCAACTGTTCAATCAGTGCTTCGAGCGTGGAGCCTTCCGGCACGCGATAGGCATCGGCATTGAACTGCGTCGTGTCACCCACTTGCTGCACACGGGCAAGCGTGGCGGTAACCGTTGCCGGTCCAAGCTGCGTGTCTTCGCTGTCCAGGAATACTATACCGACATGGACGGTGTCCTGCTCGTCCGTCAGTTTCACACGTTGACTTTGCGTCGTGTAGCCGATATATGAAAGGCGGAGCGTGTAGTCTCCGGCCTTGTCCACGACCAGCTGGAAGCGTCCCAGGCTGTCCGTCATCGTACTGCGTACCACGCTGTTGTCCTTCTGTAGCAGCGCTGCAGCGGCATACATCAGGCAATACTCCTGCTGGCGGTCGGCAATGAGACCGTCCACGACGTAACGCTTTTGCGCCGGGGCGACGCTGAAGGCCGTGGTAAGCAGGAGCAGGAAAATAAGAGTTCTGCGTATCATAAAAAGTGTTGTATGTGTTGTGCTTTAAAGAAGGGGACTTTCCAAGAAAGCGCATTTAAGATATCTTTCGCGCGCAAAAGTTTAAAGTGGCACGCATCTTTTTCTTTATTTCCCCATTTCCGGGGAGAGCTTGCCTCCTTGTCCGGGTGATCGACGCCTGTTGCCGGTGCAAACAAAAAGCGAAGCAAACGCTTCGCCTCGCTGTACTACCATAGTCACTTTCAATAAGGGTGTCACTGGATATGTGCGTGGCGTACAGGCCGAGGCCTGCGCCCAATCGCGAACACCTATCTCGCGATTTCCGGGTGCAAAGGACGGCAGAAAACGTCGCGGAAGCGTTGTATAAACAAATTTTTCTTTGCGAAAAATCAAAGAAAATAACTTTTGGCTTATTGTATAAAAATGCAAAGATTTTTCTTTAAGCGTTTAAAAACCATGTAAATAAAATTACAAGAGGCGAGCTTTTTACCGTTACGGCTCTCCTGCCAAAAATGTGTACACTGAACGTGCTTTTTCGGTTTTTTTCGTACTTTTGTCCCCGAACTAAGCACAAAACAAAAGACATGCAAGGTAATAAAATCCTCCGGGAAGACCGTGAATTGCAGCAGCGCATAGTCCGTGCCGCCCAAAAACTCTTCTTCGAGAAGGGGCTTCGCGAAGTCACCATGGACGATGTCTCCCACGAGCTTCGTATTTCCAAGCGCACGCTTTATCAGGTGGTTCGCGACAAGGAAGAACTCATCCTGCTTTGCTATCAGGCCGATGCCGACGAGCAAGAAGAAACGTTGAATCGCCACCTGGAGGCCAACGACGATGTTCTGGACATCCTTCTCAAACAAATCGAACATCGTATCAGTCAAATCGCCTCCATACCCCTTTCTGCCATTGCAGAAATGGCTAAATATCCCCGGCTCATCGAGGCCGTCAGAAAGCGTCATCATGACAACGAGGAACGTGTCCTGCGCTTCATGAAGGCTGGTGTGGAACAAGGACTCATTGAGCCTGACATAGACTTTCCGGTTCTCCTTCGCACGCTGAATTCCATGGCCGGCCGGTCGGACAGCATGGAACAACTGGAAGGCTATACCCCCAAGCAGATTTTCATGTCCTCGGTCTTTATCCTTCTCCGGGGCTGCACTACGGAGGAAGGCCGACGGCGTCTGGACCACTTCCGCAAGAATTTCTGAATGCGCAAGCCCGCATGAAAGCAAACAAAACTACCTTATAGTACCATGACAATTACAATGATTCTCCAGCTGCTCGTTGTGCTGCTTGCCCTCTACGTGGGTTCGCGCTATGGCAGTCTCGCCTTGGGTGCCATCTCCGGCATTGGCTTGGCCGTTCTCGTCCTTGGCTTCGGCCTTAAACCTGGAACGCCACCGACAGACGTTATCTATATCATCATAGCGGCTGTGACTTGTGCGGGCATGATGCAAGCCAGCGGCGGTATGGACTGGTTGATTCAGATTGCCGAGCGCCTCCTGCGCAAACACCCCGACCGCATCACGTTCTTCGCCCCGCTGACGACGTTCTTCCTGACGGTGCTTGTGGGAACGGGGCATGTGGTCTATACGCTCATGCCCATCATCTGCGACATTGCCCTGAAGAAAGGCATCCGGCCGGAGCGTCCCTGCGGCGTAGCCTCGATAGCCTCGCAGGTGGGCATCACGTGTTCCCCTATAGCCGCTGCCGTCGTGGCCTTCACGTCTATTTCGGCCGACTATGGTTTCCACGTGACCATTCCGCAGGTGCTGATGGTGACACTCCCCGCCAGCATCATTGGCCTTATGGCCGCAGCGGGCTGTAGCTACCATCGCGGCTTGGACCTGGACAAGGACCCGAAGTTCCAGGCACGCCTGAAGGATCCCGAGACATATAAATATATGTATGGAAATTCCGCCACGACCCTTGACCGCGAGATACCCCGCAGTGCTCGCATTGCCGTTTACGTCTTTCTGGCAGCATTGGCACTCATCGTCCTTTATGCCTCTGTTCCCGCGCTGCTCCCCACCTTCGCTGACGGCTCAACGCTGAAGATGAACATCGTCATCCAGATTGTCATGCTGACGGCCGCAGCCCTGATGGTCATTGCGTGCAACGCCTCGCCAAAGAAGGCCGTCAGCGGCCCGGTGTGGCAGAGTGGAATGGTGGCCGTGGTGGCCATCTACGGCATCGCCTGGCTTGCGGACACCTATTTCTCGAACTATCTGGACGTCATGAAAAGCGGCCTTGGTGACATCGTGGCGCAATATCCCTGGAGCATTGCCCTCGTATTCTTCCTCGTCTCCGTTCTCATCAACTCACAGGGGGCTGTGGTCGTCTCCATGCTGCCGCTGGCCTATCAGCTGGGTATCGACGGTGTCATCCTGCTGGGTGTCCTGCCGAGTGTCTATGGCTATTTCTTCATTCCGAACTATCCTTCGGACATCGCTACCGTGAACTTCGACCGTAGCGGAACCACCGTCATCGGAAAATACCTGCTGAACCATTCGTTTATGATGCCTGGCCTGGTTTGCGTGACGGTGTCAACGCTCGTTGCCTTCGGCCTTTCGCAGCTTTTCTTCTGACAAGTTTTCCTCAAAAATACTAAATTCGGTGTAAAGAAGCGAAAAAACGACCATCATGCTTGGTTAATAAAAATTAACTTTCTAAATTTGCCGTTGAAAATGATTAATTAACACAAACATTATCTTTAACCAAAACAAAAATTTATGGCAAACGTAACAGCAACCCCCATGATGGGCTTCGTAGAAGCCATCAAAACATGTTTCAGTAAGTACGCTACATTCAGCGGCCGTGCTCGCCGCTCCGAGTTCTGGTGGTTCTACCTCCTGAATGCAATTGTTTCCGGCTGCGTGTCCGCAGTTGTCAGCTGGCATGCTGGCCTCATGGCTACAGCACAGGCCGAAGTTCAGGCTCAGCTCATGGAACACATGTTCGACGACGACTTCGACATGTCTGCCTTCACGGCACAGATTGAAGCTCAGTATGGCTCCTATGACACCATTTACTTCATCCTGCTGGGCATCTTCGGCATCATCAGCCTCGCTCTGCTCATCCCGACGCTCGCTGCCTGGGCACGTCGTCTGCACGACACGGGCAAGAGCGGTCATCTGCTCTGGCTCATCTTGCTCTGCGGTGTTGGTGGTATCGTTCCCCTCGTATTTGCAATCATGGAAGGTACGCCTGCTCCCAACCAGTATGGTGAATCCCCCAAGTTCAAGGCAGTTGCTCCGGCCGTACCGGGCGTATAACTCTCTGGACATAAGTCAAAACAGAATCCCCGAAGCCAAGGCGGCTCCGGGGATTCTGTTTTGCTTCGGGTTGTCTGCTGCGTCCCTTACATGCTTTCGGACAGCGTGCGCAGGATGTCTTCGTAGTCCACGTCGGTGAGCCCGCCTCCGAGGGATACGTCGTGGCGCACCGTGTGGTCCCACTTTGCGACGAGCGTTTCCCAGGTGGGCTCGTTCGGGGCGAAGAGGAAGAGGCGCTTGTTCTTCCTGCTCATCTTGTACCAAAGCTGGGTGAGTTCCTCGAAACTTCCCACGACGGTGGCGTTGCGTCCTGTGGGGTGGGAGGGGTTGTCCGTCCAGAGGATGACGATTTGCCGCACGTCGTCGCTTCTGTCCCAGTCGCTTTTGAAGGCAATGGCCAGTGCGTCGTAGCCCGCTTCGGGGTCATCACCTCCGCCAATAGGCTGCAGGTTTGACACGAAGGTGCGGAAGTCGTTCTCCTGCGTCGGCATCGTGAAGAAGCCCGACTGCTGGAACGGTGGCGTGGGCGGCGTATCGTAGCCGTTCAGGATGTCCAACGGATTAGGCATCTCGTAGTCGCGGAAGCCGATGACGCTGATTCTCATGCTCTTTATCTCCTTTCCCTCGCGAAGGCATCGCGCCTTCAGGTCGGGGTAGAAGTTCAGGGCGTTTTCCTTGATGGTGTTGATGATGGCACCCATGCTGGCCGTAATGTCGATACACATGACGACGTCAGCCTTGAAAGATTCTTTAATCTCCACTGGCGGTCTGTCGCCAGGTGCCGGCTCGGGCGTGTCGGGTGCGGGTGTTTCCGCTCGCTGGCACCCACCGCAGCATCTGAGCAGCAGGAGGATGATGAGTGCCACGTAGATGAAGGCGAGAAAGCTTCTTAGGAATTTCATAAGGAGGGATGTTGTGTGTTTCTTGTGCCTTGAAAAAAGATTCTTGTGCCTTGAAAAAAGATTCTTGTGCCTTGAAAATTATTTTTGAAGGCTTATAGAATATTGTTCGCGCGCACGAGTGTGCGAATGTGCTCTTCTTCTCCCACGACCCAAATGACGTCGCCCGGCCATATCGGGCGGTCGGAAGTGGCGAGTTCCAGTGTGTCTGTACCGTCGGCCTTGTTCTCGAAGCCGACGGCCATGCACTGGTAGCGGGAACGGATGTCGCTGCTGTAGAGAGAGCGGCCTGCGAAGGGCGACTGCTTGCCGATACGCAGGCGTTCCAGTATGAGGCGGTGGGGCTGGTCGTTCGGTGTGAGTTCGCTCACCTCCGTATTCATGCGGAGTGCCAGGGCATCAAGGCTTTCGTCATCGCCCAGTACCTCCAGACGGTCTCCCGGAAAAAGCATTGTGCTTCCGTCGGGGATGTTGATGCGCCCCGACCCTCTAATGACGGCAGCCACCATCACGCCGTCTTCATGTCCGAAGTTCAGCTCCAGCAGGGTCTTTCCGCCCCAGAGGCTTCCTTCGGGCAGGGAGAGCTGCGAGAGGTGGACGTCGTGGCGTTGCAGGGTGTTCGCGTAGCCGGGACGTTTCGCCCGTGCGCGTATTTCGCGTCCGCGAAAGTTGTGCAGGAACGTGCGCTCCATGCGTATGCTGATGTATTTCACCCACAGGCAAAGCCTGTTCTTGCGTTTGCCGAAGCGTTCCACGCACACCAAGGTCACAAGCAGGGCTGCCAGCAGCACGTGCCAGTACCAGCGGGCGGGCGACAGAAATTCCAGGATGTACCATACGGCAGCCGTTGCCAGTGCGAAGCGAACCAGCAGCGTGAGCCCGAAGCCTGCGAGGCCTTGCAGGGAATGCGTTTGGCGCCAATGCCTCACCTCGTCCCCGTGGAACTTCTTCATCACGATGGGACGCACGAAGGGCGCTATGGCGACGAGGGTCACGAGGCCGCAGACGGCATTTCCCGGCCAGTGTCCCAATATGCCGCGACAGAAGGGAAGCACCGTGGAGAAGCAGATGCCGATGGCGGCCGACGTGAGTACTACGTAGGCCGTTGTGGTCACCAGCAGACTGGAGAGGAGTTGCTTCCAGCGCGACGCCTCTTGTTCCGCCTCCTGTGGCGAGGCTTCGCGATGCTCTGAGGCAAGGCGTTCACGGGCGGCTTTTGGCAGCAAGCGTTCCACGATATTGTAAACTGGTATCGCCGCCTTTATCATGTAGGGCGTCGTGAAGGTCGTTATGATGCTGACGGCCACGACGACGGGATACAGGTAGTCGCTCGTGACACCGAGGCTCACGCCCAGGGCTGCGAGGATGAAACTGAATTCGCCAATCTGCGTCAGCGAGAAACTGCACTGCATCGCCACTTTTAACGGCTGCCCCGATATGAGGAAGGATAGCGTGGCGAAGAACGTCTGCCCGAAGAGGATAACGGCGATGATACTCAGGATAGGGAGCCAATACTCCACGAGGACTCCCGGATCCACCAGCATGCCGACGGATACGAAGAATATCGCGCCAAATAAATCCTTCACGGGCGAGACGATGTGCTCGATGTTTTCCGCCTCTACCGTTTCAGCCAAGATGCTGCCCATCATGAAGGCGCCCAGGGCCGCGCTGTAGCCCGCCTTTTCTGCCAGCACCACCATCAGGAAGCACAGGCCCACGCTCACGACGAGGAGTGTCTCGCGGCTAATCCACTTGGAATTCCGCCGCAGCACCTGCGGAACGACGAAGATGCCGACCACAAACCACAGGATGAGGAAAAAGCCCAGCTGCACAAGGCTGCCGACGAGTTGCATTCCCTCAAGGCTGCCCACGGCTGCCATCGTGGAAAGGATGACCATGAGCAGGATGCCCAGGATGTCTTCCAGAATCAGCACGCTCAGCACGACGCTGGCAAACTTCTGCTGTCGCATCCCCAGTTCGTCCAGTGCTTTGTAGATGACGGTCGTGCTGGACATTGCCACCATGCCACCCAGGAAAAGGCTGTTCATCAGCGTCCAGCCGAAGAGCCTTCCCACCATGCTCCCCAGCGTAATCATGCTGAAGATGACGCACAGGGCCGCGATGATGGGGCCGATGCCCATCTTCACGATTCTCTTGAAGGAGAACTCGAGGCCGAGCGTGAACATGATGAAGATGACGCCTATCTCCGACCACGTCTGTATGTTTGACATCTCCTCCACGCTCGGTGTGTAGGGCATGTGCGGTCCCGTCAGGAAGCCCGCAAGGATGTAGCCAAGGATGAGCGGCTGCTTCAGGCGCTTGAATATGAGCGTCGTGATGCCAGCCACGATGAGGATAAGCGCGAGGTCGGTGATAAGGTGCATGTGGAAAAACGAATGTGGCTATTCGTTGAAGTCCGCCACGAGGCTGCAGATGTTCACGACGACTTGCATGGCCTTCTCCATGTTGGGGATGGGCAGGAACTCGTGCGGGCCGTGGAAGTTGAGGCCGCCCGCAAAGATGTTGGGGCAGGGGAGACCCTTGAAGGACAGCTGTGCACCGTCCGTGCCGCCACGGATGGCTTGTACGCGCGGCGATACGCCCGCATCCGCCATCGCCTTGATGGCAATGTCGATGACGTGCATGACGGGGTCTATCTGTTCCCGCATGTTGTAGTATTGGTCCTTGACCGTAGCGTTGACGGTGCCCGCGCCATAGCGCTCGCTCAGGCTTTCTGCCGTCTTGCGGAAGAGGCGCTTGCGCTGTTCGAAGCGTTCGCGGTCGTGGTCGCGGATGATGTAGGAGACGGAAGCCTTTTCTACGCTGCCTTCGATGCCTACCACGTGGAAGAAGCCCTCGTAGCCTTCGGTCTTTTCAGGAACTTCGTCCTGTGGCAGAGCCTCGATAAACTCCGAGGCCACGCGAATGGCATTTACCATCTTGTCCTTCGCATATCCCGGATGCACGCTGACGCCCGTGATGTCCACCTTCGCGCTGGCGGCGTTGAAGTTCTCGTATTCCAGTTCGCCAATGTCGCCGCCATCCATCGTGTAAGCCCAGTCGCAGCCAAACTTCTCCACGTCGAACTTGTGCGCACCGAGTCCGATTTCCTCGTCGGGGTTGAAGGCCACACGGATTTTTCCGTGCTCAATCTCGGGATGCTCCATCAGGTACACCATCGCCTGCACAATCTCTGCGATGCCGGCCTTGTCGTCAGCACCGAGGAGCGTATGTCCGTCGGTCACGATGATGTCCTCTCCGATGTGAGCCTTGAGCTCCGGGAACTTCGCAGGACTGGTGATGATGCCGGCCTCTGCATCCAGCACGATGTCCGTGCCGTCGTAGTTCTCCACGATGCGCGGCTTGATGTCGGCTCCGGAGCAGTCGGGCGATGTGTCGTAGTGGGAGATGAAGCCCACGACGGGGGCCTCCTTGTCCGTGTTGGCAGGAAGCGTGGCGTAGATGTAGCCGTTGTCGTCCAGCTCTACGTCCTTCAGGCCGATGTCGTCCAGCTGGTCGCGCAGGAAGCGTGCAAACTTCCACTGCTTCTCCGTGCTGGGGGTTGTCTGCGAGTCCTCTGCGGACTGCGTGTCGAACTGTGTGTATTCAAGAAAACGTTTTACTATATCCATTGTCGTATGTTTTGTTTGTTGTTGTGTATTTGTCGGCAAAAGTAGCGTTTTTTCGGGGCCGTACAAAATATCTGGTGCATTTTCTCACCTCGCGTGCGCGCATAAATTTATTATTGTGCGTAGGGAGAAGGTTTGCTGTCAGCATTCTGAGGGTTGCCTGGGCATGGAGAGCCGCACCTTCTGAAGGCCACATGGGTGCGTATTTTCTTAAAAAAAGGTTGATTGTAAGCGTGTTGGCGTCTGCTTTTGTCGCGCAAAGGCGGGGTGGATGAGGAGCAGTCAGGGAACCTCTGTTTGAGGTGTGCGCTTACCTCCTTCCGAGGTGTGCGCTTACCTTGCATTGAGCTTTGCGCTTACCTTGCGTTGAGCTTTGCGCTTACCTCAAGGTGAGATGTGCGCTTACCTTAGAAGCAGGTGTGCGCACACCTCAAAAAGGGGTGTTCCGTGAAGATGAAATGCGCCATAAAATGGGCTTGAAATGTGAGAAGCGCACAGGAAACATAGCCTATTGCAAAGTCTGTGTTTGCAGAATCGGGGATAAAAAGGGATGATTCGTTAACTTTCTGTAACATTTCATTCCTTAAAAAACAAAAAGTATTTTGCTGCACATACGGAGGATGAAATGTGCAAGAAGCCACTTGTGCAGGGGGATGAGCGGTGGCCGGGGAGTGGTGGAAAACCGCGCGAAGGGAGTCCTAAAGAATGTGAAAGCGTTTCGGGTTCCCCTCCTGATGTTGTACTTTCGCGCTTGGTTTTTCAAACCTACCCTTCTAAAAAACGACTATGATACAAAAACTTCTATACATCCTCACATTTTGCTTCTGCCTGGGCCATGCAACGGTGCTTGGCGCAGAGAAGCGCACAAACATTATCCCCACCAACGGCATAGAAACCCCTGCAGACAATACCACGGCCGAAGAAGAGGCCACAGCCGCTGAAGAAGCTGCTGCCGAGGAACAGCAGCGCGACCGCATCATCGAACAAGCCTTCAAACATATCGGTGCACGCTACCGCCACGGTACTGCGGGTCCCCGCACCTTCGATTGCAGTGGCTTCACAAGCTACGTCTTTGGCAAGGAGAACATCAGCCTCTCGCGTTGCAGCCGCACGCAATATACACAGGGCGAGGCCATCCGTGGCATCAGCAACCTGCGCCGTGGCGACCTTGTGTTCTTTGGAGGACGCAGAGCCGCACGCAGCGTTGGGCATGTGGGCATCGTCGTTGACGTAGCAGAGGACGGCCAAAGCTTCACGTTCGTACATGCTTCGTGCAGCGGCGTGAAGGTGGACAAGAGCACGTCAGCCTACTACAGCCGCCGCTTCATCGGAGCCCGCCGCGTCATCTAAGCCCCGGTGGCAGACGCAAGGCCTGAACTTATACCTCACGTGTAGTGAAAAAGATAATACTGATAAGCCTCTTCGGTGCTATCATGTGCGCCGCATGTGGCGGAACATTTGGACGGAAGCCCGCAGCCGATGTGCAGCAGGCTTCCGCCTTGCGTGATACGCTCCCCTCGCAGGCACAGCCCTCGCAGGGATTCACGGCAGAAGCCCCGCAGGGCGGTTCGCCTGCCTCGCAGGATGCGGGCGACACGCTCACCATCTGCGTGGTCGGTGACATCATGATGGGAACCACATATCCCAGCGTACAGCTTCCGCCTGACGAGGGCCGCGAGCTCTTTCGCGACTGTGGCGAGCTTCTTCGCAATGCGGACGTTGCCTGTGGAAACCTGGAAGGAGCCATGACGGACGGCGGTACCTCCACGAAACGCGGCGGTGCTAACAGCTACAGCTTCCGGATGCCGACAAGCTTTGCCCCGCGTCTTGCGGAGGCCGGCTTTGACTTTCTGGGCCTGGCCAACAACCATGCCAACGACTTCGGTCCCGACGGTATCCGCAGCACCGAACGCTGCCTGACCGAACAGGGCATCGGCTTTGCCGGCATCAAGGGACATGCGGAGAGCGTGGTCAAGGAAATAGGCGGCATCAAATACGGCTTCTGCGCTTTCGGCCACAACCGCTATACGCTCCGCACGCAGGAAACGGCAGAAGTGCGCCGCATCGTCAGCGACCTGCGCGAGCGTTGCGACATCCTCATCGTCTGCTTCCACGGCGGCGGCGAAGGCGGAAAGTTCCGCCACCTGCCGCAGGGACGCGAGACCTTCCTGGGAGAGGATCGCGGCAGCCTGCGCGAATTTGCCCGTGTCTGCATTGACAGCGGTGCCGACCTTGTTTATGGACACGGGCCCCACGTGACGCGTGCCGTTGAGACCTACAAGGACCGCTTCATTGCCTACAGCCTCGGCAACTTCTGCACGCCCTACGGCATCAGCGTGGGCGGCATCAACGGCTATGCACCCGTCATAGAGGTGAAGATGAGCCGTGACGGACGTTTCCTCGGTGGAAAAATCCATTCCTTCGTGCAGCAGCGCGGCGCAGGTCCCCGTACGGATGCCTCCTGCGCGCCCGCACGCGAAATAAAACAATTGACTGAGGCCGACATACAGAACCGTGCGTTTGTGATTGACGACGACGGTACCATCCGGCTTACAAAATAAACAGAAATATGGAAAACCTAAACGTATCGCAACTGGACCAGCTCATCTCGCAACTCGTGACGATGGGTGTCAGTGCGGGAAAGAACATCCTCGCCGCCCTACTGCTCTTCATCGTAGGACGCTACATCGTGAAGTTTCTCAACAAGCTCTTCGCACGTCTGCTGAGCCGGGGAACGATAGACCCCAGCGTACAGACTTTCCTGCGGAGCCTCGTGAATGTCCTGCTCATCCTGCTCCTCGTTGTCAGCGTCGTCAGTGCTCTTGGCGTGAATACGACGTCCTTTGCCGCCTTGCTGGCATCGGCAGGCGTTGCCATTGGCATGGCCTTGAGCGGCAACCTGCAGAACTTTGCCGGTGGCATTCTCATCCTCCTGTTCAAGCCCTACAAGGTGGGCGACTGGATTGAGGCACAGGGGCAAAGTGGTACCGTGAAGGAGATACAGATATTCCACACCGTCATCGAGACTGCCGACCTGCGTGCCGTAATCATTCCCAACGGCTCCATGAGCAATGCGATGGTGGTCAACGTGAGCCGCTTTGACATGCGCCGCCTTATCTGGACGGTAAGCATTGAATACGGTAACGACGTGGACTATGCGCGTGAGGTCCTCATCGGGCTGATGAAGAACGAACCTCTTCTGCTCACTGAACCGAAGGACAAGGCCGGCAACGCCCTCGTGCCGTATTTTGTGGAGCTTAGTGCCATGAACAGCAGCAGCATCGACCTGAGCGTCCGTGCCTACTGCAATGCTGCCGACTACTGGGCCGCATTCTTCAAGATGCAAAGCCTCTTCTACCGCACCATCAATGAGGACGCACGCCTCAACATCCCCTTCCAGACGCAGACGCTCCATATTGTAAAAGACTGAAAACGACCTGTCCCGTAAGGTCGAAAAAAGAAAGGAGGGTAAGAAAAAATCAGCGAAAGTTTGTCCTATCTGAAATAATTGCATATTTTTGCAGCCCACTATGCGGCCGCCATGCGCGGCATGCATGGTAAAAGATGTAAAACAACAACAAAACAATAAAAACAAACAAACGCAATGATTATCGTACCCGTAAAAGAAGGCGAAAGCATTGAGCGCGCCCTCAAGAAGTTCAAGAGAAAGTTCGACAAGACAGGCGTCACGAAGGAACTCCGTCGCCGCCAGCAGTTCGACAAGCCCTCCGTACTGAAGCGTCTCCAGAAGGAACACGCTGACTACGTACGCAAGCTTCGCCTCCAGGAGCAGGACTAATCCTGCAAGCACAATCTCCGGCTTTCGGAGAGCAATGCCGCTCCCGCAAAATGCGGAAAGCGGCATTTTTTTGTGCCCAAAGTCGCGGTAATAGGATTCTTTTTGTATCTTTACGGCGCGAAAGAGAACTATTCTCGGCATGCATAATATAAAGAACTGTATAACTATAATTTACAATGAAAAACAAACTACTTCTGATGGCGGCCTCTGCGCTGCTGGCAACGGCTTCGTTTGCCCAGAGCACGCCCTCCCATCCGCTGGACATCAAGGATGTCAGCCTCAGCCTCCCCTCCTTCTTCGACGCGTGGACGGCAGGTACGCCTCCGAGAGGCGTCTCCTCCATTGACGACCAGTTCTACATCAGCCGCGTACGCCCCCTGGAGCGCATCGCAGGCGATGCGGATTATCAGGTGCAGTCCTCTGTGGATCCCGGCCGCAAAATGCTGCTCTGGGTACCGATGGACGATCCTTCCGTGACGTGGAAATCCCTGCCCCGCTACTGCTTTGAAGGCGACAACTTCAGCCTTTGGAGCTACATTGACACACATGGAAACTGGACGGCTCCCTGGTTCCGTTCCACCGCAGGCATCATGGACGTGGCACACAAGAACGGTGTCAAGGTGGGCTGCGTATGGAGCATACCCTGGGTCGCACAGGTGAACACGACCGCTACCGACGACAACTCAAAGAAACTCCAGAAGATTCTTGAGCAGAACACGGACGGCACCTTCAAGCACTCCCAGCAGCTCGTGGAGCTCATGAAGTACTACGGAATCGACCAGATTGGCGTCAACTCCGAGTTCTATTCCACGCCCGCAGCCATGACGCTGTGGCGCGACTTCATCAAGGACTGCCACAAGAAGGCAGCCGAGATAGGCTGGCACTTCGAACTGGCCTGGTACGACGGAACGAACAACACGGGCGGTATCAGCTTCGACCGTGGCCTGGGTTCGCACAACAACCAGATGTTTGGCGACAAGGACAACATCGTGACGGACCAGCTCTTCTTCAACTACAACTGGAGCGCCAGCACGCTGAGCAGCTCGGTGCAGCAGGCCGAGTCGATGGGACGCAACCCCTACGACGTCTATGCCGGATTTGACATTCAGGGCAATGGCTATAAGGAGAAGAACACCTACACCACGTGGCAGGCTCTCCTGAACAACAAAGTCTCTATCGGCTTCTGGGGTGCCCACGCGCAGAGCCTCATCCAGCAGTCCGCTACCGACGACGGCACGTCCGACATTGCCATCCAGAAGGCATACCTCCTGAAGCAGGAGCTCACCTTCAGTGGCGGTAACCGCAACCCGGCCCTGCTGCCGGCTCTCCGTACGGATGCCTCCCTCTCGAACTCCGACCTGAAGACCTTCCACGGTCTGGCTACCTATCTCACGGCAAAGTCCACCATCCAGCAGCTGCCCTTCGTGACACGCTTCAACCTCGGTAACGGCCAGAAGTTCTACAACGAGGGCAAGGTTGCCTTCGACCACAAGTGGTACAATATCAATACGCAGGATTTCATGCCGACGTGGCGCTGGTGGATTACGGACCGTCAGGACAAGGTGACGCAGGCCGGCATATCCAACTTCATCAATGCTGAGCTCACCTTTGACGACGCTTACTTTGGCGGCTCCTGTCTCCGCCTGAACGGCGCCACGGCCTTCAGCCGCGTGAAGCTCTTCAAGACGCTGCTCACCGTAGCCCCTGAAAATACGCTTTCGCTGACCTACAAGATGAAGACAACGGAAGCCACGCATGCAAAGCTCTTCGTTGCTCTTCGCGGTGCCTTGGCAGACTATAAGGAAATAGAGATTCCTGCTGCAACGGTGGCAGGACAGTGGACCACATTCTCAGCTCCGCTCTCGCAGCTTGGCATTAAGGACGGCGACCAGATTTCCATGATAGGCCTCAGCTTTGACGGCACGCCTGCCGACTACGAAATGCTTGTCGGTGAACTCGCAGTGAAAGACCCCGCACAGACCTTCGATACCGTTGAGCCTGAAATTGTACAGCTGGAGATACTGCGTGGCCGCTACAACGCCCTTGACTTCAAGATTCGCTACCAGAGCCGCGAGGAGCGTGGCGGAGTGAAGACCTACAATGACGAAGTGGGCACGTGGTACTACGAAATCTATTTCCAGCAGGAAGGACAGCCGCAGTATCTGCTGACGGCAACGACCTCCTGGGCTGCCTATGTCATTGACGCTCCGCTCGTACCGGGCATGGAAGGCCGTCGCGGACGCTTTGGCGTGCGTGCCGTTTCCCCCGATGGTAAGAACGGCAGCCAGATTGCCTGGACGGACTATCGCGACATCCCCTACAACCAGACGCTGACGACCGTTGTCATTGACAAGGCCGTTGTGAAGCCCGGGGAAACATTCACCGTAGGCCTGGAGGACATCATGAGTCCCGCAGCCAAGGAGTGGAAAATCGTTGATCCCGTTACGGGAGAAACGCTCGCTACGGCAGCGAACAGCGTGAACCTGCAGACCAGCATCGCCAAGGAAGGTCTCTACGACCTCTACTTCACGGATTCTGAGGGTAACGAGGTTATCACGCGTGGCTACGTGCAGGTAACACCGGAATCCACGGGTGCCGTGCCCGTAGTGGAAAGCCTTACGGCAGACAAGGCCACGGTCAAGACGGGCGAGGACGTACAGCTGTCCTATACCTCCCGCGACGGTGAAGGCAGTGTGTCCCGTGCCCTGCACATCTACGACCCCAACATGCTCATGATTCCTGGCGACGTGCAGCAGGGCAAGACCTACTCTTACGCCCTCTGGTTCAAGGCCGACAAGTTCTCCCACGGCCGTGACGGCACGAACCTCATCAACAAGATGTCTATGGAAGACTCCTGGCCCCACAACAACTGGGGCGACCTCTGGGTAGTCATCCGTGTGGCTATTGCGAAGGGCTTCAGCAACAGCGGTGAAACCATCGCAAAGGCTACCGTGGATCATCCTGCTAACGAAATCGCCTTCAACACCTTCGGTTGGACGGCACACGGTGACCCCTATGAGAAGATGATGTCCACGGGCTATCAGGTGACACCGGGTGTGTGGAACCATGTCGTTGTGACACAGCAGGGCAACAACCAGAAGATGTACTTCAATGGAAAGAAGGTGGCAGAAGTCACAGCACCCAGTGGCCAGAACGGACGTCGTGACGACCGCTCCAACACGCCTTGGAGCAGTGACTCGCGCGTGAACGTCACAGCGGAAAGGGACGCTCCCATCACGATTGGTGGCGGCGGTGTCTATAAGTCCGGCTTCGACGGCTGGATTGACGAAGTCCAGATATGGAACAAGGCCCTCACGGATGCCGAAGTGCTTCAGGCCATGAAGGGCTATGAAGAGGGCAGCGTACCCACGGGGCTTCAGGCTTACTATACCTTCGAGGAGAAGGAAGCCGATGGCACTTTCCGCAACCTGGGACATGCAGGCGCGAAGCCCGCACGCGTGGTGACGAAAGCCGATACGGGTGGTGAAAGCACGGCAGGTGCAAGCTATCAGGATCGCAATGCCGAGAACGACGTATTGGGCTATCCCGGCATCCCCGGTTCGCTGGAAATCAAGACGACCCCGACGTGGAAGCTTGAAGGCGGAAACCTCGTCTCCACGGCTGATAAGTCCGCTGTCGTTGCCTATCCCGCAGCTGGAAAATACAATGCCCGCCTCGAACTCTCCAACCTCTGGGGCACAGCTACCTACGAACTTCCTGAATACATCGAGGTAACCGTTGCTGAGGGTATTGACGACCTCTTCACCTCTGCTTCCGAAGGCAGCCTCCGTGCATTCGACCTTCAGGGACGTCCCGTCACGAAGGAGCAGATGAAGGAACAGCCCGGTGTATATGTCCTCCAGTACGTTGAGGACGGCCGCGTCGTTCGCTCTGTGAAAGTTCTGCGTCGATAACGGAAGGATAACGATACGAAACACTTTCTGGGAAAATCGGTGGAAGCGGTAAGCCTCCACCGATTTTCAGTATAATAACCTGAATAATATACCCCTTTAAATTCTAAAATTGTGTATCTTTGCGCCAAAAGAAAGGTCCGTTCGAAGGCCGGAGACTGCTTAAATAAAAACGAAAGAGATGAGTGCATTGAATGGAAGATTGACGATGGATGCGGGCTGGAGGTGCTCCTTTAGTCCTCCTTAGGTGCTCCTTTAGTCCTCCTTTAGGCTCCTTCCTATAGCGTTGGAATATCGTGCGGGTAGTGTGGAGATATCGTAGGAATACAAGACTATATCGTAGCAAGGGGTAGCAAGGGCGTAGCGAAGGCAGAGCTGACTCCTTCGAGAGAGATTCGATATAGGTCAAGAGAGATAGAAGGAAATAAAGAAACAAGAAAAAAGTTATAATAAATATGGCAAAAGAAATAGCTGTAGCAAATACTAACAACCTGCAACCGTTGATTGAGAACATATCAACAGCCATCAACGAAGCACGCCGAAAGGTTGCCTCACACATCAATTCCACGATGACCCAGACCTATTGGCAGATAGGAAAATACATCGTGGAATACGAACAAGGGGGACAGGCTAAGGTGGCATACGGCACTTCCACATTGACCGAACTCTCACATCAACTCACGGCTCGCTTCGCACGTGG
>JAFUXE010000005.1 GCA_017477205.1 Alloprevotella sp. | reverse complement strand
GTGAGGGAGGAGTACAGGAATCTGGACGAGGACGAAGTGGAGGCGTTGCTGCGGAGGCCCGTGGAGGGGGACGCCGGGTGCCTGGCTCCCAGGAAGACCACCGTCAGGATGTCGGACAGGCAGGTACAGGAGGGGCTGAAGGCCCTGGTGGGCGACGGCGGCTGGACGGTATTCATGAACCTTCCGTACGGCAGGCAGCGAACGGTGCTGCTGGAGCTTCGCGAGAAGGGGGCCTCGCTGCGGCAGCTGGAGAGGGCGACGGGCATCGGACGGAACACGATATGGAAGATGGGGTGAGGCCCGCCGCTTCAGCCCTGAAGCCGAGAACATGTTCTTGTTCGTTTGTTCTTCCTCCTTTATATATAGAGGAAGAACGAACGAACGGGAATCCCGGAGAACGGACTGGGAACAGCGCAGGTCGCCAAGAGTCTGGAAACGCCTGCGTGACGGATTGATTCAGATGCTGTGACAAAATGATTTTCCTGCTGTGATAAAATGTTTTTCCTGCTGTGATGGATTGATTCAGATGCTGTGACAAATCCTTTTTGATGCCGTGAAGGGAAAGGCCAGAGGCACCAGACGTGGTGCTTCTGGCCTTTTTGCTTTTTGGGGAGGGCATCCATTTTTTTTCGCCATTCTTTCCCGTTTTATTTTTTTTGTCCTATTTTTGGGGCATGAATCAGGAGAAAACTGAAGAGAAGAAGGACGGGAAGACGGATGCCGCGAGGCGTGCGCGCGGACTCTACGATGAGGCGCGGGCGGCAATGAAGCGTTCGGCATGGGGCGAGGCTATCTCGCTGCTGTTACAGTCGGAGGCGCTTGAACCGGACGGCCCTGCCCGCGAGGCACGCGAGATGCTGGACGACATCATGGCGTTCTACAACAAGGACATGTATAACCAATAACAATAAATCTAACAACCAAAAATATAGCACTATGGGAAAAATAAAAGGTGCTGTCGTGGTGGACGAGGGGCGTTGCAAGGGATGTAACCTTTGCGTCGTTGCCTGTCCCACGCACTGCCTCGCGCTCAGTGTGGGCGAAGTGAACCACAGGGGCTACGCTTTCTGCCGGCAGACAGACCTGGACGCCTGCATCGGCTGTGCCAGCTGCGCCATCGTGTGCCCCGACGGATGTATAACTGTTTATAAGAAAAGGGAGGAATAAGCTCATGGAAGAAAGAGAAGTGCTCCTTATGAAAGGAAACGAGGCCATCGCCCACGCCGCCATCCGCTGCGGCTGCGACGGCTACTTTGGCTACCCCATCACGCCGCAGTCTGAAGTCCTTGAGACGCTGGCTGCCGAGAAGCCCTGGGAAACGACGGGCATGGTGGTGTTGCAGGCCGAGAGCGAGACGGCCAGTATCAACATGATCTACGGTGGCGGCGGCTGCGGCAAGCGCGTCATGACGAGTTCCTCCAGCCCGGGCGTTGCACTGATGCAGGAGGGTCTTGCCTACATGGCGGGTGCCGAGGTGCCGGGTCTCATCGTGAACGTGCAGCGCGGCGGTCCCGGACTGGGTACCATCCAGCCTTCGCAGAGCGACTACAACCAGGCCACGCGCGGCGGCGGCAATGGCGACTATCACCTCATCGTGCTGGCTCCGAAC
This sequence comes from Alloprevotella sp., assembly GCA_017477205.1. The sequence goes on along the minus strand of JAFUXE010000005.1, from coordinate 123,850 downwards.
TCCGTGCAGGAGATGGCCGACTTTGTGGACTTGGCCTTTGAGTTGTCCTTCAAATATCGCAATCCTGCCATGATACTCTCCGACGGCGTCATCGGCCAGATGATGGAGAAAGTGGTATTGCCGCCCTTCAAGCCTCGCCGTACGGAAGAAGAGATAATGAAGGAATGCCCTTGGGCAGCTACCGGAAACGGGCTGAAGAGCCGCCAGCCGAACGTCATCACGAGCCTGGAGCTCCAGAGCGAGGTGATGGAACAGCGCAACCTGCACCTCCAGCGCAAATACAAGGAGATACAGGAGAAGGAAGTGCGCTGCGAGATGCAGCACTGCGAGGATGCAGACTACGTTATCGTGGCCTTCGGCTCGGCAAGCCGCATTTCGCAGAAGGCGATGGACATGATGCGCGCACGCGGCGAGAAGGTGGGCCTGTTCCGCCCCATCACGCTCTGGCCCTTCCCCGAGAAGGAAATCCGCGAGCTGGCCAGCCACGTGAAGGGCATCCTCGTCGTGGAAATCAATGCCGGCATGATGGTCTTCGACGTACGTGCGGCTGCGCACTACTCCGTGCCCATCGAGCAGTTTGGCCGTCTGGGCGGCATCGTGCCCGATCCTGACGAGATTATCGAAGCAATGGAGAAACTCAAGAAATGACACGCGAAGAACAGGAATTTCTGGATCGCCTGAACAATCCCGAGGCAGCTGTGGAGCGCGACGAGACTACGGAGAAGGAACGCCGCAGCCTCTTCCTGCGCAACCTGCTGAACGGGACGTTCATCCTGCTGGCTTGCGTGGCGATGGGTTTCATCGCCTACTCGTGGTTCCGCGAGGCCCCGCAGGCACGCCTCTACGGCATCGGCATCGGCATTGCCGCCGTCCTGCTGAAAATGGTGGAAGCCACCATGCGCATGACGACGATGCTCAGGAAGCCCCAGAGTCCACACCATAGAAGAACGAAAATATAGAACAACATGACACGCGAACAAATCATACAGCCTGAGAACCTGGTATATAAGAAACCGGAACTCATGAACGAAGTGCCCATGCACTACTGCCCGGGATGCTCCCACGGCGTCGTGCACAAGCTCGTGGCCGAAGTCGTGGCCGAGATGGGCATGGAAGAAAAGACCATCGGCGTCAGCCCCGTAGGATGCGCAGTATTCGCCTACCGCTATATCGACATCGACTGGCAGGAAGCCGCCCACGGACGTGCGCCCGCCGTAGCCACGGCCTGCAAGCGCCTCTGGCCCGACCGCCTCGTCTTCACCTATCAGGGCGACGGAGACCTGGCCTGCATCGGTACGGCGGAGACCATCCACGCCCTGAACCGTGGCGAGAACATCACCATCATCTTCATCAACAATGCCATCTACGGCATGACGGGCGGACAGATGGCTCCCACGACGCTCGTGGGCATGAAAACGGCAACCTGCCCCTACGGTCGCGACCCGCAGCTCCACGGCTATCCCCTGAAGATGACGGAAATCGCCGCCCAGCTGGAAGGCACCGCCTACGTCACGCGCCAGAGCGTGCACAGCGTGGCTGCCATCCGCAAGTGCAAGGCCGCCATCCGCAAGGCCTTCGAGAACTCCATGCAGAGCAAGGGTTCCAACCTTGTTGAGGTGGTCAGCACCTGCAACTCCGGTTGGAAGATGAACCCCGTCAAGGCCAACGAATGGATGGAGGAACACATGTTTGACTATTATCACGTAGGTGACTTAAAAGACAGCAGCAAACTATGAAAGAAGAAATAATCATCAGCGGTTTCGGCGGACAGGGCGTGCTCTCCATGGGTAAGATTCTCGCCTACGCCGGACTTATGGAAGGAAAAGAAGTGACGTGGATGCCGGCATACGGTCCTGAGCAGCGCGGCGGTACGGCCAACGTCACCGTCATCGTCTCGGACGAGAAAATTTCCTCGCCCATCCTCAGCACCTACGACACGGCCATCCTCCTCAACCAGCCCTCGCTGGACAAGTTCCAGCCGAAGGTGAAGGCAGGCGGAGCCATCATCTATGACAGCTTCGGCATCCTTGACAAGCCCACGCGCGAGGACGTGGAATGCTACGAAATCGACGCCATGAATACGGCGGCGGAGATGAAGATGATGAAGACGTTCAACATGATGATTCTGGGCGGCTTCCTGAAGCTCCACCCCATCGTCTCCATTGAAAGCGTCATGAAGGCACTGAAGAAGTCCCTCCCCGAGCGCCACTGGAACCTCCTCCCCATGAACGAGGAAGCCATCCGCAAGGGAATGGAAATCATTAAGCCGATGTGATAAATTAGAATAGTAATATAGTATGCGAGCAGACGAGTTATTGGACAATTGGACTATCTGACAATTGGACTATCTGACAATTGACATCTGACAGTAAACCGTCAAACGGTAAATCGTCCAATCGTCCAATCGTCAAATTGTCAAATGCCCAAGGGCTCGTCACTCGTCACTTGTAAACTTGTAAACTTTTAATATATGGCAAGCAGAAAGAATCTCAAGAAAGCCGTGAAAGGCATTTGCGGCGAACTTTTCGCTGACTGCGTAGCACTCAGCATGGTGGAGCAGGGCGACCGCGAAAAGCTCCAAGGGCTCATGGCCGAGGTGGCAAAGCTCTACGCCGATGCCGTTTGTCGCGTCAGCCACGTGGAACCCGGCTTAAGTCCGAAGGTGTTCTTTGCAAAGCTTCGCGCCGACTTCACGGAGAAGGCAAACGCCCTTTCCGACGCTATCGTCAAGGCGTAAGGCGCAGTAATCTTCAGCATGAAGACGGCAGAGATATATTTCGCCGGCGGCTGCTTCTGGGGAACGGAGCATTTCTTCAAGCAGGTGCGCGGCGTCGTGGACACGCAGGTGGGCTATGCCAATGGCCATGCGGACGCGGCACCTACCTACGAGGAGGTGTGTACCGACCGTACGGGCTTTGCCGAGACGGTGCGCGTCCGCTACGATGCCGACGTGGCAAGCCTGGAATTTCTTGTGCGCATGTATTTCCACGCCATTGACCCCACGAGCCTGAACCGGCAGGGGCACGACGTGGGAACGCAGTACCGCACGGGCGTCTTCTACACCGATGCCGGCCAACTGCCCGTGCTGGAAGCCGTCTTCAATGAGGTTCGCGGCAGGGTAGGGGAGGCTTTCGCTGTGGAACTGCTCCCGCTCCGTAACTTCTATGCCGCCGAGGACTACCATCAGGACTATCTCGACAAGAACCCTGCGGGCTACTGCCACCTGCCCCTTGAACTCTTTCGGTGGGCGAAGGCACAAGAGCCCTGATGCCAGGGCAGCATTCCTAAAAGTAAAAAGAGATGGAGACTCGCTACAGGGTCTCCATCTCTTCTTATATGTCTAAAGACTTATTTTTTTAGGACTATTTCTGGCCGTTTTGCCGTTTAGTCAAGGCCGCAGCGCTCGCGGATGGCGCGGCTTTCTGCTTCGTAGCCGGGCTTGTTGAGCAGGGCGAACATGTTCTTTTTGTAGCTTTCCACACCGGGCTGGTTGAAGGGATTCACGCCGAGCACGTTACCGCTGATGCCGCAGCCGATTTCAAAGAAGTAGAGAAGCTGGCCGATGTAGTATTCCGTCAGGCGCGGCAGTACGATGCGCAGGTTGGGCACTCCGCCATCGACGTGGGCAAGCTGCGTGCCCAGTTCCGCCATCTTGTTCACTTCGTCCACACGCTTTCCTGCGAGGAAGTTCAGACCGTCGAGGTTTTCCTCGTCGCTCGGTACGCGCACTTCGCATTCAGGAGTGGCCACGCTGATGACCGTCTCGAAGATGGTGCGTTCGCCGTCCTGAATCCACTGTCCCATGGAGTGGAGGTCCGTCGTGAGGTCCACGCTGGCGGGGAAGATGCCCAGTTTGTCCTTTCCTTCGCTCTCGCCGTAGAGCTGCTTCCACCATTCGGCGATGAAGTGGAGCTTCGGCTGGAAGTTTGCAAGGATTTCGATTTTCTTGCCGTCACGATAGAGCAGGTTGCGCACGGCAGCATACTGGTAGGCAGGATTTTCGGCAAAGGGTGCTGTGCGGACGAGGTTTTCCATGTCCTGTGCGCCGCGCACGAGTTCTGCCACGTTGAAGCCTGCGCAGGCAATGGGCAGCAGTCCCACGGGCGTGAGCACGCTGAAGCGTCCGCCCACGTTGTCGGGGATGACGTAGCTCTTGTATCCTTCCTTGTCGGCCGTAGTGCGGGCTGCCCCCTTCACGGCGTCCGTGATGGCGACGATGCGCTTGCGGGCCTCGTCGCGTCCGAGCTGCTTCTCCAGCTGTGCGCGCAGCAGGCGGAAGGCCAGTGCCGTCTCCGTTGTGGTTCCGCTCTTGGAGATGTTGATGATGCCGAAACGCTTGTCGCTCAGGTACGCCTGGAGCTCTGCCAAGTAGTCTTCGCTGATGTTGTTGCCGGCGAATACGATGCGCGGCGTGAGTTCCACGAACTGGTTCTTGAGAGCCTCGATGACGGCACGTGCGCCGAGATAGCTGCCTCCGATACCGGCTACGACGATGACGTCGCACAGCTGACGCAGCGTGCGTGCCGTTTCTGCTATGTCGGCCAGAAACTCCGGCGCGATGCTTGTGGGCAGATGGAGCCAGCCGAGGAAGTCGGCTCCCTTGCTGGTGCCGTTCTCCAGGGCCTCGTGGGCGCGGCGCACTTCCGGTTCAAGGCCTTCCACGGCTCCTTCGGCGAGGTAATCGGCCTTGCCGCTTCGCTCGGCGAAGAACTGCACGGCCTTCTGCGTTTCGATAGTAAGGTTTTCCATATTTTGTCCTTTATTATATATATTATTGTGTTGGTTTTGCTTTGCACAAAAAATGGCTGAGCCGGTGATGTGATGAAACTCCTGAAAAGATAGGATTTGAGCGCCCTTTCTGTCTCTGTAATCCGACCCTACGCTTGTCAGCGCATATCGGCACGCCATTGCCAGAACAGCCTTCTCGGTTTCAAAGTTTTAATTGATGAGAATCCCAATCGAACCGGTTCAGCCTTTAGTTTTATGCCGCAAAGATACGGAAACATTTCAAAACGTCGCGCACTTTTCTGCGACTTTTTTCATTCTGCCTGCTATTTTTGTCGTCTTTCTCCCCGTCGGCTCAAAAAGAAACGCCGAATCCTTTGTGCTGCGAGCGTTTTTTTGTAGCTTTGCGCCGAATTAGCAAAAACGGAAAATCAAAACACACGATAATCATAATGGACAACAACCAGAAAAAAGGCTGCATTTCGCAGATTATAGGCCCCGTCGTGGACGTCATGTTCGACACGGAGGGACGCCCTGCTGCCGAAGTGCTGCCGAGAATCCACGAAGCTCTTGAAGTGACGCATCCCGACGGGCGCAAAATCGTCATTGAGGTGCAGCAGCACCTTGGCGAGGACACCGTGCGTACCGTGGCCATGGACAACACGGACGGCCTGCAGCGCGGTCTGGAGGTGGTGAGCCTCGGCTCCCCCATCACGATGCCCACGGGCGACCAGATCAAGGGTCGCATGATGAACGTCATCGGCGAGACTATCGACGGCCTGCGCCCCGTGAGCAAGGAAGGCTCTGCCTATCCCATCCACCGCGAGGCCCCCGACTTCCAGGAGCTGAAAACCTCGCAGGAAGTGCTCTACACGGGCATCAAGGTCATCGACCTGCTCGAGCCCTATTCCAAGGGCGGCAAGACCGGCCTCTTCGGCGGTGCCGGTGTGGGTAAGACGGTGCTCATCATGGAGCTCATCAACAACATTGCGAAGGGTCACGACGGTTTCTCCGTCTTTGCCGGTGTGGGTGAGCGTACCCGCGAGGGCAACGACCTGCTACGCGAAATGATTGAGAGCGGTGTTATCAAGTACGGCAAGGCTTTCGAGGAAGCCATGGAGCGCGGCGAGTGGGACCTCTCGAAGGTAGATTACGACGAGGTGGCCAAGAGTCAGGCCACGCTTGTCTATGGCCAGATGAACGAGCCTCCCGGTGCACGTTCCAGCGTTGCCCTCTCCGGCCTCTCCATCGCCGAGAGCTTCCGCGACAGCGGTGCTGCCGAGGGCAAGCAGACGGACATCCTTTTCTTCATCGACAACATTTTCCGTTTCACGCAGGCCGGTTCCGAGGTGTCAGCCCTGCTGGGCCGTATGCCGAGCGCCGTGGGCTATCAGCCTACGCTGGCCAGCGAGATGGGTGCCATGCAGGAGCGCATCACTTCTACGAAGAACGGCTCCATCACCAGCATCCAGGCCGTCTATGTGCCTGCCGACGACTTGACCGACCCTGCCCCCGCCACGACCTTCACGCACCTTGACGCCACGACGGTGCTCTCGCGTAAGATTACGGAGCTGGGTATCTATCCCGCCGTTGACCCGCTGGCTTCCACGAGCCGCATCCTCGACCCGAATGTCATCGGCCAGGAGCACTACGACTGCGCGCAGCGCGTGAAACAGATTCTCCAGAAGTACAACGAGTTGCAGGACATCATCGCCATCCTCGGCATGGACGAGCTTTCCGACGAGGACAAGCTGACGGTGAACCGCGCCCGCCGCGTGCAGCGCTTCCTCTCCCAGCCGTTCACGGTGGCCGAGAAGTTCACGGGCGTGCCCGGCGTGATGGTTCCCATCGAAGAGGTCATCCGCGGCTTCAACATGATTCTGGACGGCGAGGTGGACTACCTGCCCGAACAGGCTTTCCTCAACGTCGGCACCATTGACGACGCTATCGAGAAGGGACGCAAACTGCTGGAATCTGCAAAATAAGGCCTTATGGCAGAGAAAGAAATTACCCGCCGCGACGGCAACGCCGTAGAGTGGACGAGCGTCCCCGACGGCCTGCAGGTCTCCATCGTAAGCCCCGAGCAGACGCTGTTCGAGGGCGAGGTGGAGCGCATCACCGTTCCGGGCGAAAAGGGACGCTTCGAGGTGCTCAAGAACCACGCCCCCATCATCTCCAGCCTCGGCGCGGGAGTTGTCACGTGCGTGGGTGAGCATCCCTACGAGCTCAGCATCCGGGGCGGCTTCATCGAGGTTGCACACAACAGGGTTTCGCTCTGCGTGGAAGAATGACGGTATGAAGTACTGGTCCGTATATCTGCTCGTGAGTGTCGGCTTGCTGCTCTTCTTCGCCGAGGGCTATTTCGTCTATGACGAGTCCGCGGCCCTGCTTGCCGCCATCAGCCTGGTGCCCGCAGCCTGCTTCGCCCTCCTGACGTGGGCGGAGCTGACGGTCATCGGGCGCAAGCGAGCTGAAAAGGCCGGCACGCTCGTCGGTGCCTACATGCTCTTCAAGGGCCTCCGCCTGCTGCTGACCGTCGTAGCCGTGGCCGTGTATATATATGTGTCGGCGCCGTTGCGGATGACGTTTGTGACGAATGTGCTCACGCTCTTCCTCGTTGCGCTGATAACGACAAGCATCTGCCACCTGCGCGCAGAGCGTAAAACAGAATAATCAGACTATGAGAGTCATCAATGACATAACGAAACAACTGCTGCGGACGGGTGCCCTGCTGCTCGCCCTGTTCCTGCCGAGTGCGGCGATGGCCGGTGAGGCCGGGACCGACGGGGAGGAGGTGAACGTGCAGAAGATTATCTTCGACCACATGAGCGACGCCTACGAATGGCACCTCTGGGGACACACGCACCTGCCGCTGCCCGTCATCGTGAAGCACCACGAAGGCGGCTGGGAAGTGTTCAGTTCCAGCCGCTTCCATGAGAGTGCCGACGGCACGTACAACGGCTTCTACATCGACCCAGAGCGCAAGGACAAGGTCTATGAGCAGGGCTATGACGACCGTCCTTGGGACATCTCCATAACGAAGGACGTCGTGCAGATATGGATAAACATCCTCGTCCTGCTGCTCATCTTCATCCCCTGTGCGCGATGGTACAAGAAACGCCGTGCGGAGGGAAGCCACTCCGCGCCGAAGGGCTTCAAGGGTGCCGTGGAGATGCTCACGATGTACATCCATGACGATGTTATCAAGGCCTGCATCGGCGAAAAGCACTACCGCCCCTACGCGCCCTACCTGCTGACGGTGTTCTTCTTCATCTTCGTGACGAACCTCATGGGCCTCATCCCCGTCTTCCCGGGCGGCTCCAACGTGACGGGCAATCTTTCCATCACGATGCTTCTGGCCGTTTTCACCTTCCTGCTGGTCAACATCTTCGGCAGCAAGGAGTACTGGAAGGAAATCCTCTGGCCTGACGTGCCGATGATGATGAAGTGCCCCGTGCCGCTGATGCCCGTCGTGGAGATTATCGGCATCTTCACGAAGCCCTTCGCCCTGATGATGCGACTTTTCGCCAACATGTTCGGCGGCCACACGGTCATCCTCTCGCTGACGTGCCTCATCTTCATCACCTTCAAGGTGAGCGTGGGCATGGGAACGTCGATGACGCTCGTGAGCTTCCTGATGCTCATCTTCATGAACTGCCTCGAACTGCTCGTGGCTTTCCTGCAGGCCTACGTCTTCACGATGCTCTCCAGTGTCTATATCGGCCTGGCGCATCCCAGCCACCATAAGTAGAGTTCAAAGTTCAAAGATTCTGAGTATTCTGAATATTCTGAGTAATCCGAAAACAATTAAATAACTAACAATAAAAAAACAGAAACAACTATGTTCGCAATTCTTGAAGCTGCTGCAGCAGCAGGTCTCGCAAAAATGGGTGCCGGTATCGGCGCAGGTCTCGCAACCATCGGTGCCGGTATCGGTATCGGCCGCATCGGCGGTAACGCCATGGAAGCCATCGCCCGCCAGCCGGAAGTGAAGGGTGACATCATGACAAACATGATCATCGCCGCCGGTCTCATCGAGGGCGTTGCCCTGTTCTCCGTAGTGGTCTGCCTGCTGACGGTTCTCGGATAATCCCTCCCTTGCAGTAAATCCACGCTTATGGGCAACATGCCATCCATACTGACTCCGGACTTCGGCCTGCTCTTCTGGATGCTGGTGTCGTTCCTCGTCGTCTTCCTCCTCCTGGCAAAATACGGCTTTCCCGCCATACTCGGTGCCGTCGAGGAGCGCAAGAAGTTCATTGACGAGAGCCTGAAGAACGCACGCGAGGCAAACGAGAAGCTGGCAAGCATACAGTCCGAGAGCGAAACCATCCTGCGGGAGGCGCGCGAGAAGCAGGCGCAAATCATCCGCGACGCCATGCTGGCTCGCGACGGCATCATCCAGGACGCCCGCGACAAAGCGCAGGCCGAAGGTCGCCAGCTGCTGGAAGACGCCAAGCGGCAGATTGCCGCCGAGAAGGACGTCGCCCTCCGCGACATCCGCTCGCAGGTTGCCGACCTCTCCGTGCAGATTGCGGAGAAGGTAATCCGCCGCCAGCTTGAGCGCGACGGCGAGCAGGAGAAGTTCATCGAGCGCATGCTCAGCGACGTGAAGTAGCCACAAGCCTATGGACATCGGCATCATCTCCTCCCGCTACGCCCGCACGCTGCTGCGCTTCGCCACGGAAAACGGCGAGGCAGAGCGCGTCTGCCGCGAAATGCAGACCCTCGCGCAGAGCTTCCGTGACGTGCCGGGCCTCCAGCAGGCCCTCCTCAGCCCCGTGCTGACCGCCGCGCAGAAGGAAGCCCTCCTCGTCAGCGCCGCCGTGGGCGGCGGCGAGGCCACGCACTCCGCGCGCCGCTTCCTCCGCCTCGTGACGCGCAACCGCCGCGCCGACCTGATGACGTTCATCGCCCCCGGCTACGTCCGGCTCTACCAGCGCAGCCAGGGCATCGTCCGCGGACGCCTCGTCCTCTCCGCCGGCGTCAGCCAGGCCACGGCTGACAAGCTGCGCCGCATGGTCGAGGCCCGCACGCAGAGCCGCGTGGAGTTCACCACGGAGACCGACCCCGCCCTCGGCGGCGGCTTCCTCCTGGAGTACGACACCTACCGCCTCGACGCCAGCCTCCGCACGCAGATGCAGGAGCTCCGCCGCTCGCTGCGCTGACAGCAAGGCCGCGGCGCCTCCCCCGGGGCCCGCGCACCGCCAGCGCCGACCAACGCTACACTTTTTATACAGAGAGAGCCCGGGCACCCCGCTCAGGCTCTCTTTACCGTCACCCCTCACTTGTCACCCGTCACTCGTCACCCGTTTCCCCTTCCCCATGAAAAAGCCATTCCTCATAACGCTGCTATGCACCCTGCTTCCCTCCGCGTTGCCCACGGTCTGGGCGCAAAACGATGCGGCCATGCCCGTTCACAGGATTGCGGCGAAGCGGCTACCTGACATGGGCGTGCCGCGCGTGGGGCATGCCGTCCTGTTCACGCAGGGCGGCGAACTCACCGTGATGGGCGGTCACACGACGGGCTTCGTGCCCGTGCAGACGGCGGAGTGGTTCGACGGCGCGGCGTGGCACACGGTGCCGATGACATACACGCACGACCACGGCACGGTGCTGCCGCTATCCTCCGGCAAGGTGCTGCTGGCGGGCGGCCACGAGCAGCCGCTGGGCATCGGCCAGACGTTCACGGTGGAGACCTACGACCCCGCGACGCACACGTTCAGCAGCTACGGCTGCCTCGACAACAAACGCTGCTTCGCCTCAGCCGCGGAGCTTGACAGCGGGCGCGTGCTGATTAGCGGCACGTGGTACGCGAAGGACGGCCTGGAGCTGTGGGACGGCAGCCGCGCCAACCTACACATAAAGGACGTGGCGGCAGTGCGCTCGGTGCCCTGCATACTGCGCACGTACAAGGACGATGCCATCGTCTTCGGCGAGGAGGACGAGCACGCCAAGCGCCTCGCGAACTGTGCCCTGGTGGACCGCCTGCGCGGCGATGCCTACGAAGAACCCTTCCTGCGCACGTGGCACCCCGTCATCGGACAGACGGACTACCGCAGCGACGCCTGCTTCGTGGGCGACACGCTGACGGGACGCTATGCCTACATACTGCCCGTGATGAACGACGGCGGACGGTTTGCCTTCGCCCTCGTCGATGGCGGACGCTTCTCGCTCCTGCCCTCCGACTACGCCGTGCCCGTGGACTATGAGGGCCGCGTCATCCACTGGTTCAGCCGCTTCGTGGCAGACCGCGACCGCTCGCGGGGCTACTTCATGGGCTACGACGACGAGCAGCGGCTCTACGTCCTGCGTGCCGACTATGCCGACGCGCTCAGTGCGGACAGAGGCACGCTCCGCCTCAGCCTCTACGTCACCGACCCCCTCCCCGCGCTGGGCGTCTGCACGCTGGCAGCCCTCTCGCCCTCGGGCGACCTCGTCGTGGCAGGAGGGTGCCCGCCCAACGACAACTTCAACCCCACTGCCAGCGTCTATCGCCTGCCCGTGGGCGACGGAGAACGGGCCGGGGCAGCCGCATCGTGGCTCTGGTGTGTCGTGGCAGGCGGCGTGATGCTACTCGCCGTAGCACTCCTTATTATATATTATATAAGGAAACGCAAACGTGCGCGCAGCGTTACTGCGAAAGACAGGGACGCAGTTCCCGCAGCCGACGCCGACAACCCGTCGGACGCGCAGACGTTTGAACTCATGCAAGGGTACCTGCTGGAGGAACAGCGCTACCTCAGCCAGGGCATACACCTGTCCGACGTGGCGGCGGCTCTCGGCGTGAGCGACCGCGAGCTTTCCACCAGCCTGCGCCGTCAGGGATACCGCTCCTTCCCCGACCTGCTCAACGCCATGCGCATAGACTACGCCTGCGAGCTCCTGCGCCAGAACCCCGCCATGAAGGTGCGCGCGCTGACCGCCGCCTCGGGTTTCGCCTCCGAGTCCGCCTTCTACAGCGCCTTCAGCAGCCGCACCGGCCAGACGCCCAGGCAGTGGGCCTCGGAGCATCTCCCGCCCCGATGAAGCGCCGCGCGCAGCGGTTTTGGTCGCAAAAAATGCATTTTTTCTAAAAAAAGACTCCTGATTACGAAAATCAGGAGTCTTTTTACAAAAATCAGGAGTCTTTTCAGTTTTTTTGTGTATATTTTTGCAGCCGATTTTTAACTAATATGTTATAATGGTATGAGAAAGTTTTCACTATTGGCGGCTGCTATAATGCTTGCGCATATTGCGGCGGCACAGGTGGTGGATGAGCCGGAGGCGCGGCAGATTGCGCAGCGCTTCGTGGCTTCGTCAACACCCGACGGCGTGCGGCGCCTTCCGGCTGCCGACGCGAAGAGCGTGAAGTTGGCGTGGTCGTCGCAGAAAGGCGGCAATGCGCCGGAACTCTATGTGTATAACGTGCCTTCGGGCGGCTTCGTCATCGTCTCGGGCGACGAAAGTACAGAAAGCGAAGTGCTGGGCTGGAGCGACAGCGGCAGCTTCAATGCCGACGATCTGCCCGAGAGCCTGCAGTTCCTCGTGGAGGGTTATGCCAAGGGAATCGCCGCCTATCGCCAGGATGCCTCCGCCGAGGTGCGCAGCTGGGTGGCCCGCGCCCCGCGCCGCGCGTCGGGCTACGGGAATGTGGAGCCGTTGCTCCGCGAGCACTGGGGGCAGGACTATTCCAAGTACGTAACCGCCAAGACTGGCTGCGTGGCAACGGCCGTGGCACAAATCATGAACTACCACCGCTGGCCGCAGCACGGCTATGGCAGCCACACGAACGTCAATCAGACCTCGCAGAGCATTGATTTCTCAGAGCACACCTATCAGTGGAGCAAGATGACAAGTACAGCCGATGCCGACGAGCGCTACGAGGCCATCTCGCGGCTGATGGCCGACGTGGGCTGCGCCGCCAACATGGACTACGGCATTGACTGGAGAAATGCCAGTGCCGCCTACTCTCACAATGCCTACAAGGCCCTCGCGACACACTTCAACTACGACGAGGGAACGATGCAGTACATATCCAACTATTCCCAGCGTGGCATCATCCATTATATGGGGACAGAGACGATGGCCGACGCCATACGCAGCGAACTGCGTGCAAGCCGTCCCGTCTATTACGCTGGCCGCGATACCATTTGGAAGGAAGACTATATCTATGGTCAGCACATACGCTATCTTGACTTTACCGAGGGGCACGCCTTGGTCATCGACGGCTTCAGCGACGACGGCCTGTTCCATGTGGACTTCGGCTGGGACGGGCGCTGCAACGGTTATTACAGCCTGAAGCTCATCCGCCCTTACGGCGAGAACGACAAGAGTGCCTCCTACGCGCCATGGAGCGAAATCATCACGGGCATACAGCCCGCCAAGCGCGAAAAAGTGGAAGTCGATGGCGTATGGTACGACCTGGACGAGGAAGCCGGGAAAGCCATCCTGGCCAGCAGCGGATCCGACGCCTATTATGGCGAGGTCACCGTACCCGCACAAATCGTCTATGAGGGCAAGACATACCCCGTTGAAGGAATGCGAGACCTCGCCTTGCGCGAACGCATCAACGAAGACCGCCCCATCACGCAGCTCACCATCAAGGCAAAGCTCGGCGATATTCCCGACGGCCTCTTTGAGGGACTCAGCACCATTGAGAACGTTACGTTCGCAGGCGGCGTGGAGCGCATTGGCTACCATGCCTTTGCCTATAACCCGAGTCTGAAGAGCGTTTCCATTACCGGCGCGAAACAAATAGACGAAGAAGCCTTCAGTTGGTGCGAAGGCCTGCAAAGTGTCGCACTGGGCGAAGGCGTGAAGAGCGTGGGCCGCGCGGCGTTCGCCAACTGCCCCGCCCTCGAAACGCTCACGATGGCCGAGGGATTGGATAGCATTGCCGCCCGCGTCTTTGCTGAGAACGAAAAGCTTACCTTTGAGAAACTGCCCGCCAGCCTGCGCTATCTGGGCGACGAAGCCTTCTCCGGAATTGCCGTGGAGCGCGTCACTATCCCCGCCTCCGTCACGTTTGGCCGCGGCGTCTTCGCCAAGTGCAGCAACCTCACGGAGGCCACGTTAGAAGATGGCCTGACGGAAGTGGCCGACAGCCTGTTCTACCAAACCAGCCTCTGGCAGCTTGACGTGCCCGCATCGGTGACGCGCATCGGTCGCCACGCCGTGAACAGTTCGGGCCTCTGGAAAGTCACGCTTCACAGCGACAACTACGTCATAGACGAGGGCGGACTGGTGCGTACCGGCGAAGGCACTATGGGTGTGGAAGGCCTTGAGGGCTGCCGCAGCATCGGCAAACAGGGACTCGTAGGACTTGACGGCACGTTCACCGTAAATCCCAAGACCACGTACGCACCCCATGCCGTTTATGGCAACTTCGACAAGATAATCATCCCTGCCGGCGTGACAACCTACGACCCAACGAGCATCACCATGACGAAGGAATACGCCGTCGATGCCGACAACCCCAATTACGTAGGCAATGGTGCCTACCTCTTCACCAAGGACATGAAACACCTGCTGGCGATGGGCTACTCCTCTGACGACAATACGCGCATCATCCCCACTGGCACGGAGACCACTACGGCGCAGCCCCTCAGTGGCTTCGTGCAGTACATCTACCTGCCCGCCAGCTTGCAGAGCATCGACCTTGCCGACATCTACTCCTACAACCTGCGCACGGTCTATGCTCTGAGCACCGTGCCGCCTACGTTTACGCAATATGCGGGAGCACCCCACGACGAATACAACCACTGGGTGACGCTCCATGTGCCGCAAGGCACTGCCGAGGCCTACCGCGCCGCACCCGTATGGAAGGACTTTCCCAATATCCTTGACGACCTTATCGTGGAAGACGCCTTTATATATATGAGTGAGAACGGCACCTACGCCACCGTCATCGGTCGCAACACAGCCGTAAAGACCACTCCCAACGTCATGATTCCCGCCACCCTTCTGCTTGGCAACAAGCGCATCCCCGTGACGGGCGTGGAAGATGCCGTCTTTCAGGGCGACCTCACCATCGAAACCGTCAAGGTGCCAGCATTTGTCTATTCCACTCCCAGTTTCAAGGATTGCACCAACCTGCGCCGCGTCACGCTGGGCGAGGAACTCAACGACATCAACGACAGTTCCTTTGAGAACTGCCGCGCGCTGGAAAGCATAGATGTGAACAGCTCGCTTCGCTACGTCGGCAAGCGCGCCTTCTACGGCTGTTCGTCGCTCAAGACGATGAACCTCACAGGAGCCGACCAGTTGGGCGAAAGCGTCTTCGAGGGCTGCACGTCGCTGTCGAACGTGAAGGGTCTTGAGAATGCCTACGCACTGCCCAACCGCTTCTTCGCGAATAGCGGAATAGAGACATTCCACTTCAGTCCCACCAATTCCTATTCCTCGTATAATGACGTATTCGAAGGATGCTCTCGCCTGCATACGCTCACCGTGGATCCAGACCACCAAAGCCTATTTGCCGTGGACGGCATCCTCTACGCGCGAAGCAGCTGGTCTGATCAGGTGACGCTGTTGCTCTGCCCGCCAATGGAGCGCAAGGTCAACGCCACCGTCGGCGAACGCACCGTCGTAAACGTTTCCGAAAAATGCAACTATATGCCTAGCCGTTGCCTTCCCGAAGGAACAAAGGAGGTTATCATACCCGTAGGAATGACAGATGTTTACATGGGTTGCGGCACGCGCGCCGAGGGATTAGAGAAGGTAACGGTGCTCTTCGACAATCCCTACTATGGTACGGACTATATGTTCTACTACACCTGCTATGCCAATGCCACCCTGCAAGTACCTAAGGGCAAGAAGGAAGCCTTCGCTGCCCACAGCGACTGGGGACGCTTCGGCACCATCGTAGAGATAGACCCCGACGACTATCCCTCGCCCGAGCAGATAGCCCGCGACGCACAAGCCGTCAACGACGACGAGACCGTGGGTACAGCCCTGACGCTGCTCATGAAGGACGGCACGACGCACACCGTGCGCCTCGCCTCGAAGCCCGTCATCAGCATCGCGGGCAGCGACCTCAGCATCACGGGCCTCTGGCTCAGCCTCTCGCTGCCGCTTTCCGACGTGGTGCGCTACACCTTTGAGAGCTACGATGCCACAGGCATAGACGAGGTAACGGACGACAAGCACGCTGACCTCGACATGCAGGGTGAAAAGCTCATCGCCACTGGTTTGAAGGCAGGTGCTGCGGTAGATGTCTTCGACCTCCAAGGCCGTCTCCAGCGTCACGCCGTGGCCACCGCCGACGGCAGCCTCTCCCTCTCGCTCGGCGGACTTCCCGTGGGTACATACGTAGTGAAAGTGAATGAAATAACCTATAAGATAATGAAGCGATAAGGTGACCTCCAACCTCACCCCAGCCTCACCCCAGCCTCACCCCCTAACCCCCTCTCCAAAGGGCGAGGGGGAAGCCTACGGCGGGGAGAGGGGAGTAGAATGCAAATCAAAAAACATACAACTATGACACATTATAATATATTTAAGAGTGCGGAGAGATTGAGAAAAGCGCGCAAACACTCACACCGAAGCTACATCTCACTCCCCTCTCCTTATGGAGAGGGGCTGGGGGTGAGGCTGTTGGGCTTGCTGTTTGCCCTTTTCTTAGTCCAGCCCCTTGCTGCCCAGACCGTCTCCGATGAACCCGTGCAGGACGCCATGTACGTCTATCGCAACGACGGCAAGTTCCACGGTTTCTACAACGCCGAAGTGGTGCGTGTTGAGTTCAGCAAAATTGATACCCTCGGCCGCGAGCACTTCGACTACGTGGTACAGGAGATTGAGACGCTCGACTCGCTCTACCGCATCCCCATCTCGGCCATCGACAGCGTGTCGTTCATCACGCCGAAGACGGAGTATGCCGAGGGAGTGAAAGCCACGACGACCAGCGAACTCTGGGACTACGTCGTAGCCAGCGACAGCCTGACGCAGATTACTCTCTCGCCCTCTACGCCTGCGAACCTCATTCCTGCCGTGGGCGACAAGCTTTGCACGACGAAGAGCCGCCCGTATCTGCCTGGCGGCTTCTACGGCACGGTGCGGGCGGTATCGACGACGACGGCTGGCACGCTCGTGGAGTGTCGCAACGAAGGCTTCCGCGCCTATCTCACGCGCCACATCTTCAAGGGCGGAGCCCGCATCAACGAGGACGCTGCGCAAGCAGCACGCCGCCGCGCCCTGATGCGCCGCGTGGGGCACGACAGCGAGTCGGGCTACCTGAACGTGGTGCTCGACACCATCAAGAAGGAGTGGGACTGGAGCGGTTCGCAGGACCTCGGCAGCTTCCAGCAGTTCGACTGGAAGGTGTCGGGCGAGGCCAAGGCCGGCGTGGCCATTGCGCCTGAGATCTATGCTGCGGCCTTCGGCTCCATCAGCCCCTCGACGGGCATCAATATGGACTGCGCCCTGCGCGTCAAGGCCAACCTCGCCTTCGACATCCACGCCAAGGCCACCATCGAGGGCAGCTACGACCAGCCCTTCCCCGGCACAAAGATATGGATACCCGACACGCCCTTCTTCATCAACACCGGCCCGGGCATCAACGCCTCCGTCTCGGGCGAGCTGGAGGTGAACTACCACTACGACAAAGACGTGGCAGTGGAGGTGCAGGCACAGCTCAACGAGAGCGCCGTGACGGACAACCTGATGCTCAACGCCCAGACGCGCGACCTCGGCAGTCACGAGAAGTTCGAGGCGCAGGGCACCGCCGTCATCGCCATGGGACCCTACTACAAGGTGGCCCTCGTGCTCGGCGTGGAGGACATGGGCAAGATTGAGGCCCGCATCGATGCGGGCGGAAAGGTGAGTATGCAGATCACCGTCAGCAGCGACAACTTCTACGAGCACACCGACACCATCGACACCTCGCTCTACGACATCCTCAACCAGGACGGATGCCTGAAGACGGGCGCCTACGCCAAGGCCAAGATCACGGCCAGCTTCCTCAAGCATGAGAAGGAGTGGCCCGTGTGGGAATACGAACCCGCCTGGACCTTCGACGGCGGCATCGTGCCCAAGTTCGGTGCACCCGCCTCGCAGGGCTACAACGAGCAGAGCCGCAGGCTCACCGTCAGCAGCGATCTGAGCCGCAGCGTCTTCTTCTTCACCGCCGGACCCGTGGGCTTTGAGCTCTTCGACGAGAAGGGCAAGCCCCTCGGCAAGCGCGTATGGACGACGAACGACTACGTGACGACCGAGTTCTTCGGCACGAGCTACCGCCTCAGCTTCGACGACGTTGAGCCTGAACGCTGGTACATCGTCCACCCCCTCTGCCACTTCGGCAAGCAGGAGATCGTGGCAGGCCCCGGCGCGCGCATCTATGCCGGACTGGAGGACCTCTTCGTCGAGGCCGACTCGGCAAAGTTCGACTACCAGGGCGGCACCAGCTTCGTCAAGGTACGCAACACCTACTCGAAGGACACCTACGCCAGCTGTCAGTATGACGACTACAGCAACCGCGACTGGTTCACCGTCGAGGAGACGAAGGACGGCTACAATATCATCTGCCAGCCCAACACCACCCCCAAGCGCCGCTCGGGCTACGTTGAGTTCCGCGCCCAGAAAGAGGAGGACACCTTCGGCTTCAACGCCCGCCGCAGCACGGTCTACATCAGGCAGGAGGTAGACCCCGCCTATATCGGCCTGCTCTTCCAGCGAATTGCCGCCTCCAGTGTTGCCGTCCTCGACGGTGAGACGGACTATATGAATATTGAGTCTCCTGACGGCACGTATTACTTCGGTGCGCCCATCGCCATCGGCGAGGAAGACATCGTGAACGCCTTCGAGAAGAACCCCGTCATCCACCACCAGCCCGACGGCACATTCGCGCTCCAGGGCGTGGAAGGACTCTCGCTTGAGGGCAAGTTCGACCCCGTGGAAGCAGGCGGACGCTGGCAGACTGGTAGCGGCACGTTTACCCTCGCCACCGACTATGAGCACCACCGCAAGTCCAAGGAAGATGTGGAGACAGCCTTCCACAATGGCATAGCGCAGCAAGGCGGCGAATCAATGGCGGAGAATAGTAATCCAGTCCTTGACGAACACTTCAAGCGCAACGTCGAAGGCACGTTCACCGTCACCTGGGACGACAGCCGCCAGCAGTACCTCTTCCGCTTCACCGGCACGGGTACCCTTGACTACTCCGCCACCTGCTACAAGTACGTCAGCGGCGTGCCCGAAGGCGGCGACCTGATGTCCGCGCAGCCCAATGCCAGCATCACCGGCATGGAGAACTACAGCACCAGCGCCAATACCGACGTGAACTACGGCGTCTTCTACGAGCTCAACGAATAGGGTTCCAGCCTCACCCCAGCCTCACCCTGGCCTCACCCCCGACCCCTCTCCAAGGGGCGAGGGGAGTAGAATCCTTTGTTCCCGCAAGACATCCCACTCCCCTCTCCTGTCGGAGAGGGGCTGGGGGTGAGGCTGCGAGGACAGGCTGCGGCTCGGCAGAGAAAAAAACTGCTATATTTTTTTTCTCTGCGCTCGCCTTGCACTATCTTTGTGCCCGAAAATAACAAAACAGACAAAATACAATATGCCAAACAACATTAAACCAAGCGAAGTTTCCGAGGTGCTCCTGCAGCAGCTCCGCGAAGTGGGTACGGGCGTGCAGTTCGAAGAGGTCGGCGTCGTGCTGACCATCGGCGACGGCGTGGCCCGCATTCACGGCCTGACGAACGTGACCGAAAACGAACTTATCCAGTTTGAAAACGGCGTGATGGCCGTGGCCATGAACCTGGAGGAGGACAATGTGGGCGCCGTCCTGATGGGTCCCTCCGAGGGCATCAAGGAAGGACAGAGCGTGAAGCGTACGGGCCGCGTGGCTTCCATCGAGGTGAGCGAGGACATGCTCGGCCGCGTCATCAACCCGCTGGGCCAGCCCCTGGACGGCGGTGCGGAGATTGGCGGCGAGAAGTTCCTCATGCCCTTGGACCGCAAGGCACCGGGCGTCATCTACCGCCAGCCCGTGGACCAGCCCCTGCAGACGGGACTGAAGGCCGTCGATTCCATGATACCCATCGGTCGCGGACAGCGCGAGCTCATCATCGGCGACCGCCAGACCGGTAAGACCGCCATCGCCATCGATACCATCATCAACCAGAAGGAGAGCTACGAGCAGGGCGACCCCGTATACTGCATCTACGTGGCCATTGGCCAGAAGGCTTCCACCGTGGCCGCCACGGTGCAGACGCTGAAGAAGTTCGGCGCCATGCCCTACACCATCGTTGTCAGTGCCACGGCCTCCGAGCCCGCCGCACTGCAATACTTCGCCCCCTTCGCCGGTGCCGCCATCGGCGAGTTCTTCCGCGACCGCGGCAAGCACGCCCTCGTGGTCTATGACGACCTCTCGAAGCAGGCCGTGGCCTACCGCGAGGTATCGCTTATCCTGCGTCGCCCCTCCGGCCGCGAGGCCTATCCCGGCGACGTGTTCTATCTCCACAGCCGCCTCTTGGAGCGTGCCGCCAAGATCAACGAGCAGCAGGAAGTGGCCGAGCAGATGAACGACCTGCCCGCCAGCATGAAAGGACACGTCAAGGGCGGAGGCTCCCTCACCGCACTGCCCATCATCGAGACGCAGGCCGGCGACGTCAGCGCCTACATCCCCACGAACGTCATCTCCATCACCGACGGACAGATATACCTCGACACGAACCTCTTCAACCGCGGTCAGCGCCCCGCCATCGACGTGGGTATCAGCGTGAGCCGCGTGGGCGGTGCCGCACAGATTAAGCCCATGAAGAAGGTGGCCGGTACGCTGAAGATTGACCAGGCGCAGTACCGCGAGCTGGAGGCCTTCGCAAAGTTCAGCAGCGATATGGATGCCGTAACGGCCATGACCATCGACCGCGGCCGCAAGAACAACGAGCTCCTCATCCAGAAGCAGTACAGCCCCATGAGCGCCGCCGAGCAGGTGGCCATCCTCTACTGCGGCACGCACGGCCTGCTGCGCGACGTTCCCGTGGAGAAGGTCAGCGAGTTCCAGACTAACTTCTTGCAAATCATCCGCTCCACGCACAAGGAGGACGTCCTCGACGAGATACGCGCCGGACGCCTCACCGACAAGGTGACCGCCACCATCGAGCAGGTTGCCGCCGACGTGGCAGGACAATATAAGTAAGCGCTATGCCGTCTCTAAAGGAAGTAAAAAACAGGATAGGCTCCGTCAACAGCACCCGCAAGATTACGAGTGCCATGAAGATGGTGGCCTCCGCAAAGCTCCACTCTGCGCAGAAGTCCATCCAGAGCATGCGCCCCTACGAGTCCCGGCTGGGACGCATCATGGGCACCTTCGTCTCCACGATGGACGGCGAGGTAAGTTCGCCCTACGCCGTGGAACGCCCCGTGGAGCGCGTCGCCCTCGTCGTCTATACCTCCAACAGCAGCCTCTGCGGCGCCTTCAACGCCAACGCCGTCCGCGAACTGCGCCGCGTCGTGGGCGAATACAGGGAGCGCGGCGCCGAGGTGGTGGCCATCTATCCCCTCGGCAAGAAGGGGCACGAGGCGGTGCGCAAGCTCGGCGTTGAGGCCAGGGACTACGCAGCCCTCCTTGACCATCCCGCCTACGCGCCTGCCGCCGAGATAGCCCAGGAGCTGATGGACAAGTTTGCCGCCGGCGAGCTGGACCGCGTGGAGCTCATCTACCACCACTTCAAGTCCGCAGGCTCGCAAGTCCTCACGCGCGAGCAGTTCCTGCCGGTGAAGATAGACGCCGCTGACGCGACGCTGTTCTCCTCCTCCGAAGGAGGAAGGCTGGGAGGGGGCTCCTATATCATCGAGCCCTCCCGCGAGGAACTCATCCAAAAGCTCATCCCCAAGGCTTTACACCTGAAGCTCTACACGGCCTTGCTTGACAGCCTGGCCAGCGAGCACGCCGCACGCGTCATCGCCATGCAGGTGGCCACGGACAATGCCGACGAACTGCTCCACGACCTCACGCTGCAATACAACAAGACACGCCAGCAGGCCATCACCGCCGAACTCCTTGACATCGTAGGCGGCTCGATGCAGTAAGGCACATTCCCCATATACGCAAGCACCGATAGCGGAAGGACTATTGGGCTTGCGTTTCTTTTTGCCCGCACGAAAACGCATGACAAGACACAGCTTTCAATCCCTTCTGTCTGTCCTCCTCGCACCGTTTGTGCTTGCGGCCTGCCACGTCGGGCGGCCGGATACGAACGGCAGCACGCACCAGCCCGTCGAACACGGCTGGACTTTCGAGCAGGCGGGCGAGTTCTGGCTTCGCTCGGCGCTGGACACGGAGCGCAATGCCGTTGTTCAGGACGGCGCGGACTGGATGACGGCGGAGCAGCTCGCCGCCCTTGACGACGAACACATCCAGGTGAAACTGCCGCTGGCCCCCGAGGGCACTGACCCCATGCCGCGCGACGGCATCAGCTACCGGCAGGCTTCCACGGGCGGCACAATCACCTTCCACCTCGACAGCCGCCGCCTCTCTGCCGACACGCTGCACGCCGCCGCACTTCGGGCGGCGGCGTGCACGGCGGAGCGCCTGGGAACCGTCGGCACGGCGGACGTCTGGCTGAAGGAACCGCTCTACTTTCCGCAGGACACCGTGCAGACCTGCTACGTGCAGCGTCGCGGGCGCGGCATCTACACATTATATTATATTGCCGACCCCGGCACGCGCGCCTATCCCCACGGCCGCATGCAGTCCGTGGGAGCCGTCGTCAGCGTTCCGGCCGGTGCGGACAGCCTCACGGTCTGCCGCGGCAACATGCTGGGCGGCAATTATATCGCTCAATGAAACGCTTAAAAACAAACACTATGGAAATAACTGAACTGGATAAGAAAATGATGCGCGAAGCCATCCGCCTGGCGGACGAGAGCGTGCGCAACGGCGGCGGCCCCTTCGGAGCCGTGGTCGTGAAGGACGGCGAGATTGTCTCCGGCCGCTCCAACTCCGTGACGATAGACAACGACTGTACGGCGCATGCCGAGGTGAACGCCATCCGCGAGGCCTGCCGCAAGCTTGCGACCTTCGACCTCTCGGGCTGCGACATCTACACCTCCTGCGAGCCCTGCCCGATGTGCCTCGGTGCCATCTACTGGGCACATCTGGACCGCATCTTCTACGCCAACAACCGCAAGGATGCCGGGCGCATCGGCTTTGACGACGACTTTATCTACCGCGAACTGGAGAAGCCGATGACCGAACGCTCCACGCCCATCGTGCAGATGCTGCGCGACGAGGCCCTGCAGACCTTCGTGGCCTGGGAGGAAAAGGCGGACAAGACGGAGTACTAACGTAAGGAGCACCCCCATCACTCACACAGAGGCATGAAGAACTATCTGGTTGCCACGCTGGGCATGGCGCTCGTGGCGCTGGGCGTGGCGGTTTCGCTGAAGTCCAACCTCGGCACGTCGCCGATATCGTGTCCGCCGGCGGTGATGAACCTTCGGTGGCCCGCGCTTTCGTTCGGCATGTTCACGTGGATTGTGAACTTCAGCTTCATCTTCCTGCAGCTGGCCTTGCTGCGCTCGCGCTTCCGCTGGGCAGACCTGATGCAGATTCCCGCTGTGCTGCTCTTTGGCCTGCTGTGCGACGGTGCCGTGTGGCTCTGCCAGTGGTTGCCTGCCGACAGCTATGCGCTGCAATTGTTCTGGTGCCTCCTCTCCATCGTGATTACCGCCGTGGGGCTGCGCATTGAGATTGACGGGCGCGCGTGGATGCTCAGCGGCGACAAGACGGTGGCCGTCATTGCCGACGTGACGGGGACGGCGTTCAGCACCGTGAAGGTGTGGTCCGACATCGTCCTCGTCCTACTTGCCTCGGCGTTCGCATGGTTCGCCTTCGGCAACTTCTTCGGCAACGGCACGGTGAACGTCATCCGCGAGGGCACGCTCCTGCTCGCCCTGCTCACGGGGCTTTGCATGAAACTCACCGACCCGCCCCTGCTGCGGTTCCTGCGCAAGCTGGGACTTACGGACTGAAGGCCCTGACAGCCCTGACAGCAGAAAAAGGCGTAGCCGGACTGCCCTCGCGGGTGGCCCGGCTACTTTCATGTTTAACTGAATCCAAATCTATTCTCTATAAAAATCAATGCGTCTTCATTTGCTTCGCTGGAGTAGCTTCTGCGCCAGACCGAGGTAGGCGCAGGCATCCGTGTGGCCGTAGCCTGTTTCGGTTTGTTCGGCCATGGAAACCAGCTGGGTGTTGACGAGTTCCTTTTCGTCCTTGTCGAGGATGTCAGCCTCCACGGCGTCCTTCACGAGTATGTAGATGCTGACAGGCAGGGTGGGGTCGGTCTTGTAGTCGCCCTTAGCCCAGCGTGCGCGCATGGTGTTGAGGTTCTGCAGAAATTGTTCTGCGCGCTTGGCCTTGCTCTTCTGGAGTGCCGTGACGAGGCCGCCCGTCTGCAGCTCGGCTTCAAGCGGGGAAAACCCTCGCAGTTCTTCGTAGGCAGAGGTCAGGCTGTCAAGCGGCAGCGTCTTGCCGTTCAGCGTGAAGGTGCGGTTTACAGTGTTGATGGTGAGGCCTGTGCCAAACTTGCCGTCACCGAACATGGAGAAAGGGTCGTATGCGTCGTTGTCTCTGACTATGCCCTGGACTTTTGGCGTGCTGCTTGTCTCCTCGGGCATCTTGGCATAAAGGCGTATGTAGCGGCCGAAGATGTCGCCCTTGTAGCCCATCTCGTACCACTCCAGGGCGTAGCACCAGCGGTAGCCGGGGTTCTCCTTGTCGGCAAAGCAGGCGAAGATGTAGTTCTTGGTGCGGTGTTCGCCGAGCATGATGTACTGCGAAGCGTCGTCGCCGTAGATGAGTCTCCATTGGCGGGGCCGTCCGGGGTCGGTGACGTTGTAGGAGGCTAAGCGGTAGCACAGCGGGTTGGAGGCTTCGGCTTGTATGGCGGCGGCGAGGTCCGTGACGTACTGGCGGCCATATTCGGTGTAGCGGTAGCGATTCTTTTTGTCGGGCTTGTGGATGGCGAAGCTGTTGACTTCGCACATGGAGGTCTTGCCCGTCACTTCCGCACCGGGCTTGCGGTCCACCTGGATGCTCTGATTGATGCTGACCTTCGGGTCGGAGGCCATGCGCTGGTAGAGCTTCTCAATTTTTTCCTGCGCCATGAGGGGCATGGAGGCCGCCAGCGCGAGGAGCGTGAGGGATGTGAGAACTTTTTTCATAGCTTATATGCTTGTGATTATTTGTTTCTGGTCGGAGGTTTCTTGTCTGGCAAAGAGGGCTTGCTGCCGTTCGCGGGCTTCGATGCGGGCGCATTGCAGGATTTCTGCGGCGTAGAGCAGGGCCTGCGGGCGCATCTCTTCGGCGCGCTCCATGAGGCGGCGTTCCTCGTCCGTGAAGGCGGGCTGGGGTTGCGACACAGTCGCAACAGACGGAACGACGGCCGTCAAGGCTGCAGACGGAGCGGAGGCCGTAGAGGCGGCCGGGGCTTCTAGGCTTTCCGGAGTTTCCAAAGTTTCTGGGTTTTCCGGGGCTTCCGGGTTTTCCGGAATTTCCGGGCTATCCGGAGTATCCGGGCTTTCCCGGGAAGCGGCGGGGACGACAGGCGAGGCTGAGGGCGTGGGTGTGGGCACGGTTGCTGTAGAAGTGGCGGTCTGCGGGGCTTCGCTTTGTGCCAGTTGCGGCGCGGCGGGCAGGGCGGGCTTCTGCTTCGTGGGCAGGAACACCAGAAGCAGTACGGCGGCGGCAGCGGCGACGGCGGAGAGGGAAATCCAGCGTGCTGTGCGCTTGGGCTTCGGTTTAGGTTTAGTTATGGACTGTGCGGGCAGTCCTTCGCGGCGGAGCCTTTCCATGAAGCGCTCCGTCATGTCGGCAGGCTGCTGCGGCTGCATCTGCCGCAGGGCTTCCGAAATCTGTTTGTTGAACTTCTCGCTTTCCATTTCTTATTGGTTTTCTATCAGTTTGCGTAGTTTCTTTCTGGTTCTTGAGAGGCGGTTGGCGACTGCGGCGGTGTTGAGACCGGTGATGAAGCTGATGTCGCTGAGCGTCTTTTCCTCGTAGTAGAAGAGTTGCAGGAGGGCCTGTTCCTCTTCCGGCAGCTGTGCGACGGCTGCTACGAGGGCATCCTGCCTTTTCTCGTAGGACTCCGCGATGTCCGGAGGGTCGGCGAAGGCGGTGAGCTCTGTGTCGTCTCCGCCCAGGGCGTAGTCCTCCATCAGGACGGGACGCGGGATTTCGTGGCGCAGCGTGTCCACGGCCTTGTTGTATGCAATGCGGCATATCCAGGCTTCGAAGCCCAACCCCCGGGGGCGGAACCCCTGCATGGTCGCGAAGGCCTGCAGGAACACGTCCTGCGTGAGCTCTTCCGCCTCCGAGACGTCAGCCACCATGCGGCTCACGAGGCGGAACACAACGCCGCTGAACTCGGAGAAGAGCTTGCGGTAGCCCTCCTCCCTGCCCGCCTGTGCGGCGGCAATGGCTGTGTCGAGTTCGTTGGCGGTCATGCTTTTTCAGTAGACGAGAGCCAAGTGACGAGTTTGCTGCGCCGCAATGTGCGACGGTTTCGTCCGTCTCTCTACCTATATAACGTAAGAATGCCGAAAACATATCGCACTTTTCGGAACTTTTTTCGCTTTTGGGACAAAAAAACTTCTTTTTCGTGCCTTTTTGCTACTTGCTAAGCACCAGGAAACCTCCAGATGTGCGCACGGAAACCTTCCGAAGTGTGCATGGAAAGTTTTTGAAGTGCGTACAAATTCTCTAAATTCAGCCTAAAAATGTACAAATTCAGCCTGAAATCGTACAAATTCAGCCTGAAAATATACAAATTCAGCCTGAATTTACAGAATTCGCGGCTTCGCGGAAAGAATGTATCGGCACTTCGGAAAGAAAAGAAGCCGTCCCGCGAAACTTTCTGCGGGACGGCTGGAATGGGGATAAGGGATATAAAGTCCAGGACGTGCGGGCGCGGCTTATCCGTAGGTGTGCACGCTGGCGCCCTGCGCGGCGGGCAGGTAGTTGATGCCCCACCAGCACATCTGCAAGAGCACGAAACATAGCAGCAGCCAGCAGTAGCGCAGGCGGCTCTGGCCGCGCCAATGGATGTGGACAAGGTAGCCCAGCCACGTCACGGCGGCCCACGTCTCCTTCGGGTCCCACGTCCAATAGTGTCCCCAGGCCTCTTTCGCCCATAGCGCGCCGAAGAGCATGCCGAAGGTGAGGAACGACCAACCCACGGCCACGAGTTCGTCGGTGCTTCGCTGCATGGCGTCTTGGTCGGCGCGGCGGCTGAGGAGGGCGTAGAGCGCCATCAGCGTGGCGGCTCCCAGCAGGGCGTAGGCGAACATATAGACGATGACGTGCGGCGCAAACCACGGGCTTTGCAGGGCGGGCATGAGCGTCTTGTCGTGAATCTCGGGCTTGAAGAGGTTCACGCACACGAACACCGTGGCCAGCACGGTGGAGAAGGAGAGAATCCAGCGGTAGCCGTAGCGCAGGTAAACAAGCAGGCCCGCCAGCGGCAGGAACAGGGCGTACCACAGGCGCGTCTCGCCCATCGTGCGCAGCGGCGGACGCTCCAGCGTGAACCACATGCTGAGGATGTAGGCCAGGAAGACGGCAAGCCCTGCGGTCGTGAGCCCTACGGCGAGGCTTTTCTTACCTTTCCAGGCAAAGCCCGCGCCCGCCGCCCAGCAAAGGACGGCGCCGAGAGCAAAATAGATGAAGGATTGCCAGAGGGACATGGGAGGGGGCTTCTTAATTCACATACTTCTTATATACGCGCTCGAAGCTTTGCGAGCTGCCATCCTGCTGGAAACTTTCCCAGCGGAGCAGTCCGTTCTCGTACTGGAAGGGGCCGAAGGTGCAGAGGAGCGTCTCCCCGTCGTAGGCGGCTGCGAGGCGGTGGACCGTACCCTTGCCGAAGAGTCCGAAGCGGTCCAGCAGGGGCGCGTGGACACCTTCGCCCTCAGCATTGTTGAGGCACGTGCCCACGAACGCAAAGAACAGCGGGCGCCCCGTGTTCTCCTCCTCCGTGTAGGTGTAGGTCAGGGTCTGCTCCGTCGTGCTGTTCGTGGTGTCGTACTTGCCGTTCTCGCCGGCCACCTGCCGCGTCAGCTTCCCTTTCTCCGCGCGGCTCACGAGGTCACCGTCCTTCCACGTGAAGGTGAACGTCCTTTCGCGCGTCACCTTCAGCCCTTCGGACGTGAAGGTGTAGTTCTCCGCCAGCGTCTTGATGGTGGCGTCGTCGTTGTAGGTGGCGGTGAACGTCACGTTTGTGCCGGTCGTCCCGTTGTCCTTATAGGAAAGCTCCGCGATGAGGCCGCTTGCGTTCAGGCGGTAGCGGCACGTCGCGTTCTCGCCCTCCAGTATGCCGCCGGCCTTCCACGCGAGGTCCGCGTAGGCCGAAAGCCACTGCCCGTTGTAGGTGATGGGCGTGCTGTCGATGTGCGAAAGCAGGTAGTAGGCACCGTCTTCGCCCTGAAGGAGGCCGCGTATCATCGTGGGCTCGGCGGGGTTCTCCTCCAAGGGGTTCTCGGAGATGACTTGCAGCGTGAAGCTGCGCGTGCCGCCCACCTCGTCGGCTGCCGTGATGGTGACGGTGCCCAGGGCGATGCACTTCACCGTGGCTTCGTTGCCCTGTTGCTCCACGGACGCCACGAAGGCGTTGCTGGACGTCCACTTGAGGCGCGTGTAGCTCTGGGCTTCGCCGTCCTTGGTGTTGCCGATGTAGAGTTTCAGCTCTTCGCCTATTCTGCGCGTGAGCGAAGCCTCCACGGGCGCGTTCTCCTTGCGGTCGCAGATGACGTCCTCGTCTGCAAATGCGTCCTTCTTGGTCTCCACGTCAACGTGCAGCGTGGCGGAAAGGCTTTTGTTCCCCTTCGCCCTGACCGTGATGGTCGCCGTGCCGTCCATGACGCCGCGGACGAGGCCCTCCGCATCCACCGTGGCGATGTACTTGTCGGAAGTTTCGTAGGTGACGCCCTTGTTGGAAGCGTCCTCGGGCGTTATGGTGGGCACAATCTGGAACGTGTGCCCGGGTTCGATGGTGACGGACGTCTGGTTCAGGCTGAGTCCCGTGACGGGCACCTTGTCATCGTCCGAACACGACGTGAGGGAAAAGCCGAGCGTGGCCGCCGTCAGCATGAGGACGGCGCGAAGGATGATTGGTTTCATGGGATTATGTGTTTTGGTTTGTATGCTTTTCACCTTTTCTCCCCGCGGTCAGGGAGATAAGCACGGCACCCGCCAGCAGGATGTAGATGCCAGCATAGACGGCGGGCAGCCAGGGGTCGCGGACAAGCTCGAGTATGCTGATGCGGCTCAGCTCGCCTGCCGCCATGTCGTAGCTGTACTGGTATATCTTCCATCCCTTCACTTTTACGGGATGGTTCACGTCCACTGTGGCCGCGATGTTCTCGCCGGCCTTCGTGACGATGTTGATGTCCGAGGCAAAGCGGCGCGGCATGCCCTCCTCGGAGGCCTCGAAGATGAAGCGTTTCAGCTCTATGGATACGGAGATTTGCTTCATCTTTCCCTCCTCGTTTACGACGCGGTTTTCGGGCTCGTCAAGGTAGCATATCATCTTCAGGCGCTGCATGTCGGCGTTGCCCAGCGTGGCCGTCGAGAGGGCGACGAAGAGGCCGAGGTGGCAGAGGAACACGCCCGTGCGCCTGAACCTGTCCGCACCGCCGCTGAGCAGCGTGGGCAGTTGCTTCACGGTGACAAGCCCCACGATGAGCGTCATCCATAGGTACACGAGCACGAAGGGCCAGGCCGAGAGCATTCGCGTGAAGCCCAGCACGTCCGTGGGTGCGCCGTCCGCAGGCACCTGCCGCGTGAGGCCCATCGTCGCCGTCAGCAGCGTGGCATAGACGAGGGCGGGCACCGCGGCCTTTGCCGAGGAAAGGAACTGCACGGCGTAGGCCTCCTTGCGCAGAAGGTGGAGCACGATGATGAGGATGACGAGTGCCGCCAGCGTCACGAAGTTCGCCGGCGCGCGGAACACGCTCCAGTCCAGCGGGCCGACGCTCAGCTGCAACGCCACGCCCACGGCGATGAGCCCGGCGCCGATTACGAAGCCTTCCTTGTACGTATAGGGCTTAGTCCACATGATACGGTCACATTATTATTTAATAAGCATCTTTCTGCCGTTAAGGATAAACACGCCCCTCGACGGCACAGGGACGCGCCGTCCCTGAAGGTCGCGGAAGTTCTCGTCTGCCTGAAGGACGGGGGAGAGGATGCCGCTGTTCTCCGTGATGGAGAGTACGCCTTCGGCGTAGGAGAGGTTGTAGTTTGGAGCCTCGCCGCCAGTCACCGTGATGGGGTATTGTCCCACGGGCGATGCGGAGGTCGCCGTGGTGGAGATGAGGGGCAGTTCCGTGAAACCGGGCTCCGTCTCTTCGTTCTTCAGCCCTTCGTAGAGCAGCGTGAACGCAGGGAGAGCCTCGCCCTGCGCGATGGTGCAGTCGGCGGGACGCAGCGTGAGGGGTGCGCGGCGCACGATGAGCGTGCCTTCCGCGTATTCCACCGCCTCGTCCGTGATGCTGCCGGCACTGGCCGTGATGACATAGCGCCCGACGGGCGACGTCTGCAGGGCATCGGTCTCAAGGAGTGGCTCACCCTCCACGTCGTCGCCCTCCAGCGTGTAGCCGAAGACGGGATTCCCGTCACCGTATTCGCGGGTGGAGTTGCGGGGACGAATGATGGTGTAGAACTCGCGTGCGTTCTGCGCGAACGTGTTCCATCCCGTGGTGGTACGGAAGGCGGACAACATGTCGCGGCGCACCGCCAGCTGGCATTTCGCGGGATCTACGGAGGCAAAGGTGTTGCTGCCCACGGCGGGCACGCTCAGCGTATAGACGCGGAGCTCCGTCAGTCCGCTGCAATAGTAAAGGGCATAGTCGCCAAGCTGCTCTAATGTGGACGGCAGGCGTAGCGACGTCAGGTTGCGGCATCCGGCCAGGGCGTAGTTGCCAAGTGAGCGCACGCCCATGGGAACCTGCAGGCGTCCCGTGGCGGAGGGCAGCACGGCGAGTACGCGGGTGCTGTCCTTTGTCAGGACGACGTCGCCGTCCACGTAGAACTCTGCATCCTCTGCGGGCGTCCCTATGTGTACCTCCTGCAACTTGAAGCACATGGCCAATGCGCCTTCTCCCCAGCGTTTCAGCCCGGCAGGCAGCGTCAGGCTTTCAAGCGCCTGGCAGCCGTAAAAGGCACGGGCCGGAAGTTCGCCGTCGGAAGTGGCGTATTGCGTGGAACCTTCGGCAAGGAACGTGCTCCCTCCCGCCACGAAGTGCGCTGCGGAGAGGTCAAGGCTGTGGAGGTTCCCCGTCGTCGTATGTCCCTGCGCATCGCGTCCGGCCATGTATCGCAGCTGGCGCAGGTCGTCGCCGTTGAGTGTTCCCGAAACGCTGAGCGTGGCATATTGCAAAGCCTCCTCCGCCTCGAAGTATGCGGCAAGAGTTCCCGGCTCCGCCACGTGGACGTTGCCTTCGATGAGCTCCATCTGCTTGCCGTAGATGCCGATAATCATGTCCTGATCGTCGGCAAAGCGGTAGGTCTTCGGGTTCAGTATGTTGATGTCATAGTATCCGTCGGCGTCGCCGTCCCATCCCCAGTTCACGTGGAAGAGCCCTTGTGCATTGTAGCCGTCAAGGACGAAGGCATGGCCGCCACCGAAGTTCGACATGTCCACGGCACCGTAGAGGATGGGGCGGTGCTCGCTGAGTTCCGTATAGACCATGTCCATCCAGTCGCTGTCCACGTAGTCAGAGCGTCGGCAGGCGCGGGCGGCCTTGATGCCGAAATACTCCCGCAGCCCTGCTGCCGCGTCGCCCGTGTAGGCACCGCTGCCCGAGGTGGAGTAGTTCATGCGTGCCGCCACGCCGCAGTGCATCATCAGCGTGGCCACGGCGTCAGCCTCCTGCTGCGTGTAGCTACCGCTGTAGCTGTCGCGCATGTGCGCCCAATCGTAGGTCGTATTGCCGAAGTCTGCCGTCACGGTGGTTTTCACGTTCTCGCCGTTGAGCGGGTAGGTGATGGTGCGCGTGCCGTAGCCGTGGGGCGGGAACTTGTGGTAGTAAAGGATTTGTGCCATCGCCGTGGCCACGCATCCCGTGTAGCATGTGCCGTAGAGCGGGTCGCGCGGACATAGCGTCCAGTAAGGCTCTTCCTGTCCCCATTGGCATGTCAGCATGGCGGGGACACTGCTGGGAAAGCGCGACGTGTCCGGTGCGCGGAGGGTGGCAGCGGGTGCTGTCCCCGTGCGCTCGGCCTCCGCTGCGATGCTGTCCACCTGCGCAAGCCACCACTGGAAGTTTCTGTTGCCTTCGTCCGCAAAGCGCGTGGGGGCATAGCCGAGGACTTCGGGCAGGAGGTCGCTCGTGGAGAGGACTACGTAACCGCCGTCCGTATAGCCGAAGACGCTGTAGCCCGCCACGGCCTTGAGTTCCTGCGGAGCAGTCCCGCCCTTATGCCCGAACTGTGCAAGTACGCTCTGTGCGCGGTTGCGCATCTGCGCCTTGGGACGCTGCCGCGCGGAGGCGGAAAGCGTGAGCCCAATGGCGCAGATGAGAAGAAAAGAGAACCTGAGAATCTTCATGTACTTAATAGCTTATTTGACAAGTACCTTGTCCTGTCCGATGATATATACGCCCTTGGGCTGTTGGGCTGAGCGGACGCGGCGACCTTGCAGGTCGTAGCAGTTGGCGGATTGTGAGTTGTCAGCTTGTCCAATGACGCTGATGCCCACCTTCGTGCTTGTGCTTACGGCGTCGCTCTCCGTGCCGTCGCTATAGACCACGGTGACGGCGTAGTCGTGTTCGCCGCCGGTGGTGTCAAGGTAGCGCAGTACGTCGTCGCCGGCCACACTGCCGATGAGTTCGTTGTCGCGATAGATACGGTATTCCGTAACGGCACCCGCCGTCACGCGGTAGGTGAAGTCGTCCACGAACATGCCGAAGCCGTCCTCCGTCACCTTGCGGATGGCGAAGTAGCGCGTGCCGGCCGGTACGGTGAATTTCAGCTCCGTCCACTTCTCGCTGTCCAGACGGCCCTCGCCGCAGGAGGTGAAGTTCAGGATGTTGGGACCTGTGGTGCTGTAGTAGAGTTCAAAGTGTTCCTGCTCGAACGAGGTGGAAACTTCCTTTGCGAAGAAGCTGATTTCCTGTTCCTCGCCGCTCAGGCGCGGGGAGATGAGCCAGTCGTCGCTGCGGCTGGCGTTGTAGCCGCCGTCCGTGGCCTGCACGGATATCAGGTAGCGTTCGCCGCTGTGGGCCAGGTAGCCGCGCTTCAGGTCGGACGTCATGTCGTAGGCCAGGCGGGGTTCGAACACCTGCCATGCCATCACGCCTCCGGCATTCTCGTACATCGGTTCGCGGTCAAACTGGAAGGTGATGGCGTTGTCGCCGTCGTAGAGCCTCCAGTCGCCAATCTGTCCCTCCTTCTGTCCCTGGGCGATGCCGCCGATGGAGAAGGGCGTGAAGGCGTCGCCCTCGAAGTCCTCCGTGTAGAGGCGCGAGGTGGAGCTGGGCTGTGCCCATGTCAGGGTGACGCCGCCTGCGGCGCTTGTCGCCTGCAGGTTTTCCGCTGCGGGATAGCCCGAGCTCTTTACGAGCATCGTGGCTTCTGCCGTGTTGTTGCCGTCGTTCAGGTCGTAGTCGAAGTCCACGGTGGCCTGCAGGCTGACGGTTTCCGCCGTCGTGGTGGGCGGTATGGTGATGCCCACGTTGAAGGTGCGCTCTGCCTGTGCCGTGAGGGGCTCTGTGACGCGCTGGTCCAGCAGCGTCTGGCCGTCGGCAAGGAGGCGTACGCGGTAGCCGTCGGCCGTCTCGCCGCCCTCGTTCTTCACCGTGACGCCCAGTTTCGTCTCCATGCCTTTCGCGGCACTCTGCGGGGCGCTGATGCTTGCGCTGAGGTCATATTCCAGAAGGTCCATGACGCGCACGTTGTCCAGGGCCACCGCCGTCTCAGCCTCACCGGCCACGAAGTGGAAGGACACCAGCACATAGCGCTCGCCAAGGTATTTCTCCAGCGACACCACTTCCTGCGTCCATGCAGGCTCGCCGCTCAGTTTGCTGTAGTCTTTCGTGAGGAGAGCCTCCACGCTGCCGTCTGCTTTCTGTACCTCCACGATGAGGCTTGAGCGGGAGGCCGGTACGCCCTGATGGTGGAACAGGAGGGTGGGGTTCACGGCTCCGCGCAGGGAGATTTTCCCCGATATGAAGCGTGCCTCGGCACCTGCCTGCTCGCCGTTCAGCACGTAGCAGGAGTTGTCTCCGTCCGCGGAGAACTTCTCGAATACGGGTGTGATGCCGGCCGTGCTGTAGCGGAACCAGTAGTTCTGGGCTTCGCCGCCGGTGAAGTGCTCCTCGAAGGGGAGGCGGTAGCTGGCACCCATGACAAGGGCTGCCACGCCGTAGTCGCTCTTTCCGGCCTCGTTGACGGCCGCGATGGCAAACTGGCGCAGCTCCTGCGAGCCTTCTTCCGTGTTTTGCTCCACGGTGGCACCCACGGCACCTGCCGCCGTCATCAGCAGTTCGTCCACCACGTAGCCGCCTTCCATCGTGTAGACGACATACTGCACCTGTGCAGGGTCCACGTAGCCGCCGTTCACGCCCGTTTCGCTGACGGCATCCCAGGTGAGGCCGACGCTCGTCTGACGGTCGTTCGCAATGGCGTTCTGCGGTCGCAGCGGCGTGTCGATGCCGACGTATGTCGTGGCCTCCACGCTGCCGCCGAAGCCGCTGTCGTTATAGGCCGTGACGCTGTAGGTGTATAGTCCGCTTTCGGGCACGGCGGTGTCCTCGCAGCTCAGCACCTCGCCGGGCGCAGGTGCCGTGAACGTGTGCACCGGGGTCTCCCCGCGCATCACCTCTATGCGGCTCAGGGACGAAAGCGCGCCGCCTTCCACGGTCAGCGTCGGTGCCTTGAAGCTGATGGTGGCCTGCAAGGCGCCCTTCGCCGCAGCCGTGGCCTTCAGGTCGGTCACCTCTGCCGGTGCCGCGTCAAAGGGATTCGCCGTCAGGGATATGTCGTCCAGCATCAGACGGAAGTGGTCGGGGTCGCTCATGGCATGGAAGCCGATGTAATAGACGCCGTCCTCCGGGATGCTGATGTTGTCGAAGCTGAAGTCTATGCGCGTGGACGACGTGGCGTTTTGCAGCAGGGTCGGCGCCATGATGCTTTGCGTCATGCCCTCGACGGTTGCCGCCGTTCCCAGCTTCACCTCCAGGCGTTCCGGCAGACGGTTGCCGTTTGCGGACCACGCCTGGAACGTCAGCGTGTAGCTGCGTCCGCCTTCCAATTGCAGGGGCGGCGTGATGAGCCAGTCGTCCGCGCCGATGGTGGTCTGTAGCTTGTTGTACGTGTAGGAGGCCGTCAGACGGTCCGCATCGAAGTACCACGTCACGGCAGTAGTGTCGTCCACCATGTCGCCGTTGGCATTGATGACGCTGAAGCGGTCAAAGCCCTCCGGCGTACTGAAGTCTTCCGTGAAGGGAGGCACGAGGGCGTCCCCTACTGCCTGTGCAAAAATCCATATCGGACAAAGGGCTGCATAAGCAAGTGCAAGGATTGTTCTTTTCATCTCGTTTTGCGTTTTTTGTGAATGTATAAGTCAAGTGTATTGTTTGTTCCTCCTGTGTTTGGAGTTGCAAATGTAAGGCTTATTTGTGAAATACGCCGCGGCGAAGGGGAAAATGTGCGGAGAGAACCCGCAAATTCCTCGTTTTCCCCATTCCTCTCCCATGAAACGAGGATGTTCATGGCGAAGGCTCCCGGAAAAACACCTCTGGGAACCCTCCTCCTTATTATATAATAGTTGTGTTATCGATTAAAAATTTGCAAGGATTCTTTGCAATCTTTTAATCGGACTGAAAATTTGCAAGGATTCTTTGCAATCTTTTAATCGGATATACTATCTTTGCCGCCGAAAAGAAGTGAAAGCCATGATAGAAAGAACACTAAAGAATCGCATTGTGCAGCTCGCCGGACTTTATCCCATCGTCACGTTGTCAGGCCCCAGACAGTCGGGAAAGTCCACGTTGCTCAAGCATGCGTTCCCTGAGTACACGTATGTGTCGCTTGAGGATTTGGATATACGTGAGTTTGCTCAGACAGATCCGCGTGGTTTCCTTGCCACCTACAACAGCCATGTCATCATAGACGAGGCGCAGCGCGTGCCCTCCCTCTTTTCCTATTTGCAGACGCATGTGGACAACGCCGATCAGGCAGGTATGTATCTCCTGGCAGGCTCGCAGAACTTCCAGCTGATGGAGCATATCAACCAGTCGCTTGCCGGACGCACGGCTATCGTGAAGCTCCTGCCCTTCTCCCATGCGGAAATGCGAGCGGTCGGAATCCTTCCGCAGACAGTCAACGAGGAAATCTTTACGGGAGGCTATCCGCGTATATACGACAAGGGTATATTCCCTACGGACTACTATCCGTTCTACATACAAACCTACGTGGAACGTGATGTCCGGCAACTGAAAAACATTGGTGACCTTAGCCGCTTTGTCCGTTTCGTCAAGCTCTGTGCCGGTCGCATCGGCCAGTTGCTCAATCTGTCCTCCTTGGCGAGCGAAGCCGGTATCTCTGTTGCCACGGCCTCAGCGTGGATTTCCGTATTGGAAGCCAGCTATATATGCTATCTGTTGCGTCCCGATTGGAACAACTTCTCCAAGCGTATTGTCAAGAGTCCGAAACTGTATTTCTACGATACGGGGCTAGCCTGTTCCCTGCTTGACGTCAGCGATGCCAGCCAGCTCACCTCCCACTTCCTGCGTGGCGGGCTGTTTGAGAACATGGTTATCAACGAGTTTCTCAAGGACGCGTGGCACAATGGGCACGATGCCGACCTCCGCTTCTGGCGTGACAGCCAGGGCAACGAGGTGGATCTCCTCAAATACGAAGGGGACCGTGTCACGGCCTACGAAGTCAAGTCCGGAGCCACGTTCTCCCCGGACTTCTTCCGCGGCCTGACGAAGTGGGCAGCTCTCTCCTCCACCCCCTCCGAACGCCTTAACGTCATCTATACCGGCGACGCCAGCCTCACCACCTCAAAGGGAAACCTCAAGGCGTGGTGATTCCCTTTATGCAGAAGGGTGTTGTATAACCCATCAGCGGACGCCTTCTATACAACAAGAAAAACGCTATAATTTGCCGATAGGTCCGAATTACAACACTTAAAGCATTGTTGTTTGAGATAAATTTCATACATTTGCGGTCGGAAATATTTGTTATCATTCCGACCGTAATAATATATATACAATCAATGGAGAATGCAGTAGTACAACAGATTAGGAAAAGGATTACTCGCAGTAAGTCTGGCGAGATATTCTTTGTCTCTTCTTTCCCTCAGTATGATGTCGAGTACGTCACAAAGCTGCTCGCCATATTCGAGAAAGACGGATTGATTACGCGTATAGCCAAAGGTGTGTATGTCAAGGCACGTAAGACACGTTTTGGCGTCCTTTACCCTTCTGCTTACGAATTAGTGAAAGAGATTGCGAAACGAGATAAGGCAAAAGTTATACCTTCTGGAGCCACAGCCGCTAACCGCTTGGGATTCTCAACGCAAGTACCCATGAATACCATTTTTCTGACTACTGGGTCTGGGCGAAAGTTGAAATTAGGGAATCGAACAGTGACCCTGAAGCATGGGGCACCTAAGAACTTTGCATTCCGAGGACGTTTGATGCCAGAATTGGTACAGGCATTACGCAGCATTGGTGAGCATAACATCACTCAAGATGTTGAAACGAGGATCGGACAACTGTTCACGGAAACTCCTGAAACTGACACAATAGAGCACGATTTGTTGTTGGCTCCTGTATGGATGCGACAAGTTATAAAGAAAGGAATAAAGCAATGAGCAAATGGATTGATTTTTCGCTTGACGAGCGAAAGGCTATGATACAAGGTGTGGTTGAGGCGCGGCAGATTGATGAAGCTGCAGCCGAGAAGGACTGGTGGGTAACTGCAGTGTTGTATGCCCTTTTTCATACCAGTGTATCAGAATACCTTTTATTCAAGGGTGGCACGAGTTTAAGTAAAGGCTGGGATATTATCAACCGTTTTAGTGAGGATATCGACTTGGCATTGAGCCGTGACTATTTCTTGAATGTCAAGCAACTGTCTTGTGCAAATTGCACCAGCAATACCCAGATCCATAATCTCAGAGAGAAAGGGCAGGATTTCCTGTTTGGTGAGTTCAAGGACGAGTTAGTAGATAAACTATCTGAGATGGGACTTGAAGTTACTGTTCTCACAGAAAATGATATTGTCAGTGAAAATGGCGAGTCAGGAAAGGTTCCACATGATAAAGACCCTTCTGTGCTTTACATACAATACCCTTCACTCTACGATAGCCAAGCCGCATACGCGATACCGACGGTTAAAGTGGAGATTAGCGTATTGTCTATGTCTGAGCCTTACGAGATGAGAAGAATTTCATCACTCATAGAACAAACGTTCAAGGATGAGGACGTGGATTCCGACCTCGTTCAGACAATTCGTACCGTAAGCCCTGCCAGAACTTTCTTGGAAAAAGCTTTCCTCTTGTGTGAAGAGTTCCAAAAGGACAAACCGAGGACGCACAGAATGACACGTCATTTCTATGACTTGGAGAAACTGATGCAAACCCCATATGCAGCAAAGGCTCTCGGTGATATAACTCTCTACCATGAGATTGTCGGGCATAGACGCAAGTTCTATCATGTTGGTTCTGTGGATTATGACAAGGAACTACCAGCGAATATTCAGATTGTACCAAGTAATGAACTGTTACCTGCTTATGAGACGGACTATAACGAGATGAAAGAGAGTTTCACTTACGGACAAGCTTTGAATTTCGGAGATTTAATAGAAAGGATTAGGAATCTTCAAGGCCTGTTTAGAGCAATAGAGGTTCCCAAAGTGTACAATAGAGTTGAGCAGGTAAAATAGCTCAGTTCTCTCAAACCTATGCCACTCAACGATATTTTGCGCGTTGTTTAAGCAATTTTGTCTAAATTTACATCCGTGCAGCACCATAATTAGCAAGACTATAGTTCTTTTGTAACCAGCCAGCGGACGCGAGGCTTCGCGTCCGCTGATGGGCTTTGTATGGTTGGTATGCCTATAGCGGCATTGCAGATACCTTTCCCGATGGTTTATTGTACGGAGCCCTCCTCTTTGAAACGTAAAGAAAAGCGTGCGTTTGGTGGAGGATGGCGGGCGCAGAAGTAAAGGCGGGGACTTCCGCGCGGAAATACGCCAAGGAGTGCGGAAGGTCGGAAGTGGCTGTGTGTTAATGCGATGCGGTATTTGCGGGTTCGTGGGAGTGCTTCGGTGGGGGTGAGAGGTGCGCATAGGTGGGTCTGAGACATGGGACATCTGGCCTCGAGGTGTGCGCATATCTCGGGGTGAGGTGTGCGCATACCTTCATGTGAGATGTGCGCATACCTCATTCGCGGGGGTGCTTTTCCGCCTCTCAGGGCCTCCCGGAAAGCCGTTTTCTGCCTCCCGAAACGTCTGATTTGGAGATATGCGATGTCAAGATAATTGTGCGGGATAGTCCTTGCGTAAGTACCGTACGATAACCGCGAAAAGATGGCAAAAGAAATTCCCCGCACGGCACATACGTCCGTGCGGGGAATTGGTATGCAGCCCCTTCTCGGGGGACTTGTCTTGTGCCTCCGTGGGGAGCGGTCACTTCGGACCGATGCGGCGGGACGGGAGCTGGCTGATGTTGCCGTCGAAGGTGGTGTCCTTGCCGCTGTACTCCAGGAGTTCGTAGCCGGAACCGACGCCGCCCTCGTGATATACCTCGCAGCCGCTAAGGGTAACGGGGCAGAGGTTGGCAAAGAGCGCACCCTTGTTCTGTGCGAAGCGGCAGCCTTCGAACTTCACGTTGTAGCAGTCCTCCCCGAACTCCAGGAGGCCGAATTCGCGGCAGCGCACGAAGTCGCAGTCGCGGAACGTGAGGTTCTGGGAGCCGAAGACGGTCATGATGCCGTAGGAGCAGTCGTGGATGACGGTGCGTTCCATGACGATGTCGCTGCTGCCTTGTGCCTCCAGTCCGTAGGTGCCGCAGCCGTAGAGGTCGCAGTTCGTGATGCGCAGGGCTTCGCTGCCTTCGGCATAGATGACGCCGCCCTCGCAGTAGCCTTCCTCGGTGTGGCCGATGGTGAGGTTCTCGATGCTGACGTTGCGGCAGCTGTAGAGGTTCAGCACGTTGGCATAGCGGGGGCTGACGATGATGTGGCAGTCGCGGCCGCCCTTGATGGTGAGGTTGTGGACGTTGACGAGCTCCAGCTGGCGTCCGTCGAAGCGTTCGCAGCTGACGATGAGCTGCTTCGAACCGCTGCGCTCGGCGTAGTAGTCGTTACGCCATGCGCGTCCGGCCTGGGAGAAGAAGGCCTTGTCCTCAAGCATGTTCGAGAGGAAGAGCGTCGTGCCGTCGGCGATGCGGACGGTGCGGTTGCTGCCGAGGGCGGCAAGGAATTCGCGCTCGTTGCTGACGGTAATGATGTCGTCCAGGGCGTCGCCTGCAGCCTGGGCGCCCGTCTCCTCCTCGCCGGGTTCGCGTCCGTCGGCGCCGAGACCCCATGTGAGGGCGTAGCCGATGAGCTGGAGGTTGGTCTGCTCAATGAAGTCGCGGCGCGGCAGGTTGCGCAGGTGGTCGGCCATGTACTGGAGGTCGTCGGGGACGATGCGCGAAAGGTAGTGCTGGTTCATAATCCAGCTGGAGAGAAGGCTCATGGGGTCGCTCTCTTCTTCGGCGATGCGTTCCTGCTCGGTGCAGGTGACGATGTTGTCGGGCGTGAGTACGATGGTCTGGCCGACGGTGTGCTCCTCCACGTAGAAGGCGAGGAAGTTCATGCCGTTGCGGCGCACGTACTGCACGCGGCTTCCCCACAGGCAGCCGAAGGGAGCTTGGTCGCCGTTCTTTAGCAGCGTGTACTCGCCGGCTTTCTTTTCCTTCTTCAGCAGGATGTCCTGCTGGTGGCCGGTGATGTCCATGCCCTTGAGGGCTACGGTGTTCTTGGGTTGCAGTTCGGCGACGTAGAGGTACTGGCCGTCCCAGAACTTGTTGTTTTTGTTGATGGTCTGTGCCGTGGCGCTAACAAGGGCAAAGAGGCACAGCGCGAAGGTTAATGCGATTCTTTTCATGATGTTGGAAGCTTAAGGCTATTATGGATTCTGAATTGTCTGAGTAATCTGAGTGTTCTGAGTATTCTGAGTACTCTGAAACTTTCAGTCTTACTTCTCCCTCAGCCATTGCAACAGCGGCTCCAGGATGCGGGCTGCGGGCTCGGCTTCGCGGGTTTCGAGCTTGATGTCCTCGCCCATGCCGTTGAGGATGGGGAAGTGGTAGAGCTCCTCGTTTGCGGAGAAGTCGGGGGCTTCCTTGCCCTCGATGCGTGCTGCGGCCTCGGCCGTCATGTCGCGGAGCTTCAGGAGCCAGGGGCGCACGTCGTCGTAGAAGAGGCGGTCGCTCTCGCGGGCGGACGTCCTGAGGCCTTCCAGCGTGCGGCAGGCGGCGTTCACGCGGCGCAGCTCTGCGGCGAGGGCGCCGGGGAAGTCGCGCTGTCCGTTCTTGTAGTCGCCTGTGAGATAGGCGAGGGCGTCCTCGTCATAGTAGCGCAGGTAGGGGGCTACGGTGCGCAGGGCAGGGGCGTATTTCTCCCCCACCACGGCGGGCAGTGCTGCCTCCCAGGACTGCTGGTTGTCGAAGGCGGCGTTGTTCCATGCGTAGTCGGCGGCACTGAAGAGGGCTATTTTGGATATCTCGCCCTGCTGCATCGGGTTGAGGATGAGCGTGTGCGTGCCGCTGAGGGCGGGCTCCAGGCGGGCGAGGTTGGCAATGTGCTTTTCGTCGCGGAAGTTGGAGTACATATCCATGGGGAAAAGCTTCGTCATGTCGTTGTCGTTGCAGGGGTAGTTCCACCACCAGCTGGCTTCGCGCCCCATCCAGTCGCGCACGATGGCGAGGTCTTCCGTGTTGGGCACGCTCCATACGTTGCGCCCCGTGATGTAGATGTTCACCTTCGCGGGCACGTCCTTCAGGCTCTCGAAGAAGCGTTTGCCCTTTTCGCGCGACACCCACGAGAAGGCGTAGAGCTGCGGCACGTAGTGGAGCGGCTTCACGGTGTCGGCAGGTGCGGCGGAGGCGGTGTTCCAGCGGTCGTCGATGCGTGCCTGCAGTTCCGTCAGGCGGTCGGCACCGAGGCGCAGCATAGCGGCATCGTCGGGCACGCCCACGTC
Source organism: Alloprevotella sp. (assembly GCA_017477205.1). Next base: position 81,945 of record JAFUXE010000005.1, on the reverse strand, counting down.
GTCCACGAAGACTCCGAACTGGCGCACGCCAAGGGCGTGCATGGCCTCGAACTTCCGCATAATCTCGGAGAGGACGCTTTTGTTGTCAGCATTCGTGAAGGCCTGTCCCGGGTGGATGGCCCAGATGAAGTTCACCTTCGAGGCGGTGGCCACGGCGGTGATGTCGCTGAGCATCTGCTGCGTCAGGTAGCCGATGCGCTCCTGTTCGGGCGTGATGGTGGTGGGGTAGGGCTCAGCCCAGTAGCGGGAGTGGTAGGGGTCGCTCTTCGCGCCGTACATGTAGCAGTTCATCTTGTAGCGCGCCATGAAGCGGAAGAGGTCCTTCGTCACGGCTGCGCTGTAGGGCACGCCGTAGTAGCCCTCGATGACGCCGCGGTCCTTCAGGTCGGCATAGTCGTAGAGCGTGACACAGGGGAGGCCGAGGGTGCCGCGGTCAAGCATCTGCTCCAGGGAGGCGAGGCCGCAGAATACGGCATCCGTGTTTTCGCCGAGGATGACTACCTGCGCATGTCCCGCCTTGTCGGCCGTGAGGCTGAGGATGTGGCGGTCATACTTCTCTTTCTCAAAGACCTTGCGGCAGAGCTGCTGCTTCGTGGCGGCCTTGTCGGCCACGCCCTTTGATGCGTTCACGCCCAGCAACAGGCAGCTACCTTCCTTCGGGGCTTTCTCCGTCACGACGGCCACGAGGCCGTGCTCTTCAAGAATCTGCACGGCACGCTGCACGGTGACCTTGTCGATGCCCGCTTCTGCCACGATGCTCACCTGCTGCGTGAAGTCGGCGCAGGCATCGGCAGCGTGCTGCTCGTGGGGCACGGGGTAGATGGTGTAGGGACGTTGCGCCAGGCCAGCCATGCAGAGGCTCAGGCAGAGGGCGAGGATGAATGAGGTTCTTTTCATGGGGGAGGGGATTAGGGGGATTGGGGGATTATTAGTTCTGGTTTTGTCTCGTGTCCAGTGCTTGGCGGATGTCGTCCAGCAGGTCTTCAACGTCCTCGATGCCTACGCTGAGGCGGATGAGGTCCACGGGGACGCCGGCCTCGCGCAGCTGTTCGTCGGAGAGCTGGCGGTGGGTGTGGCTGGCGGGATGCAGCACGCAGGTGCGGGCGTCGGCCACGTGGGTGGCAATGTTGATGAGGCGCAGGGAGTCCATGAACTGCACAGCGGTCTGGCGGTCGCCCTTCAGTCCGAAGGCGATGACGCCGCAGGAGCCTTGGGGCAGGTACTTGCGGGCGCGCTCGTAGTGGGCGTCGCCGGGCAGTCCGCTGTAGTGCACCCATGCCACGCGCGGGTCTGCAGTCAGGAACTCAGCGATGCGCTGTGCGTTCCGGCAGTGCTGGCGCATGCGCAGGTGCAGCGTCTGCAGGCCGAGGTTCAGGAGAAAGGCGTTCTGCGGCGAGGGTGTGGAGCCGAGGTCGCGCATCAGCTGCGCCACGAGCTTCATCGTGAAGCCCATCTTGCCGAAGGCTTTTGTGTAAGTGAGGCCGTGGTAGGAGGCGTCGGGCGTGGTGAGGCCGGGGTACTTCGCGGCGTGCTCGTCCCAGGGGAAGTTGCCGCTATCGACCACGCAGCCGCCCACCTGCGTGGCCATGCCGTCCATGTACTTCGTCGTGCTGTGCGTCACGATGTCCGCGCCCCACTCAAAGGGGCGGCAGTTGACGGGCGTGGCGAAGGTGTTGTCCACGATGAGGGGTACGCCCTGGCGGTGGGCTATGCGGGCAAACTTCTCTATGTCCAGCACGGCGCAGCCGGGGTTGGAGATGGTTTCACCGAAGAGGGCGCGCGTCTCGGGGCGGAAGGCGGCGAGGATTTCCTCCTCGCTGGCGTCGGGGCTCACGAAGGTGCAGCCGATGCCCATCTTCTTCAGCGTGACGCCAAAGAGGTTGAAGGTGCCGCCGTATATCTCCGAGGAGCTGACGATGTGGCTGCCCGCCTCGCAGACATTGAGCACCGCAAAGAGGTTTGCGGCCTGCCCGGAACTGGTGAGCACGGCACCGATGCCGCCTTCGAGGGCGGCTATCTTTGCGGCCACGGCGTCGCTGGTGGGGTTTTGCAGGCGCGTGTAGAAATAGCCTTCGGCCTCGAGGTCGAAGAGGCGCGCCATGTCGTCGCTGCTGTTATACTTGAACGTGGTGCTCTGCACGATGGGCGGCTCCACGGGTTCGCCGTTCTTCGGCGTGTAGCCTGCGCGGACGCAGAGCGTCGCGGGACGGAGTTGCTTTTTCATTGTTATGGAGCCCCCTCCCGCCTCCCCCCCTCCGGGGGAGGGGTTCAGAGTGGCTCAGTTGTATATATGATTATTGTGTGATTCTATTATGCTTTCTTCTGGGAATCTGGAAGCCTCCCCCGGAGGGGGGAGGTTGGAGGGGGCTTTTACATCGCCCGCCCCTCCGCGTCGTACTGCTGGAAGAGGAAGTCGTTGTAGGGGTATTTCTGCACGTGGAGCTCGCGCACGCGGCGGTACATGAGGTCCTTCAGCTCGTCGATGTTCAGACGCTCGCGTGCTGAGATGAAGAGGCAGTCGCCTTCGAGGCGCGCCATCCACGTCTTCATGAGTTCCGGGAGAGAGATGTTTTCGCGCGTGGGCGGCGTGAGGTCGTCGGCCTCCTTCTCTACCCAGCGGTAGGCGTCCGTCTTGTTGAAGATGATGACCGTCGGCGTCTGGGCGCAGCCCAGGTCTGCCAGCGTCTTGTTCACCACCTCTATCTGCTCCTCGAAGTCCGGGTGGGAGATGTCCACCACGTGCAGCAGAAGGTCTGCCTCGCGCACCTCGTCCAGCGTGCTCTTGAAGCTTTCCACGAGGTCCGTGGGCAGCTTGCGGATGAAGCCCACCGTGTCCGTCAGCAGGAAGGGCAGGTTCTCGATGACCACCTTGCGGACGGTCGTGTCCAGCGTGGCGAAGAGCTTGTTCTCCGCAAAGACCTCCGACTTCGCCAGCAGGTTCAGCAGCGTGCTCTTGCCCACGTTCGTGTAGCCCACGAGGGCCACGCGTATCATGCGGCCTCGGTTGGAGCGTTGCGTCCGCTTTTGTTTGTCTATCTCTGCTAAGCGCCCTTTCAGCAGCGACATGCGGTTCAGGATGATGCGGCGGTCCATCTCCAGCTGCGTCTCGCCCGGTCCGCGCAGTCCCACGCTGCCCTTTCCGCCGCCCGAGCCCGAGCCGCCGCCCTGACGTTCCAGGTGCGTCCACATGCGTTGCAGTCGCGGGAGCATATATTTATATTGTGCCAGCTCCACCTGCGTCTTCGCCTCTGCTGTCTGTGCGCGCATGGCGAAGATGTCCAGGATGAGTTGTGTGCGGTCTATGACGCGCGTCTTCAGGGCGTTCTCAATGTTGCGTATCTGCTTGGCCGAAAGTTCGTCGTCGAAGATGACCATGTCCGCGCGCGCCTCATCGGCACCTTCGGGGTGCAGGAAGGCCTCAATTTCCTCCAGCTTTCCCTTCCCGAGGTAGGTCACGCTGCTGGGGCCGTCCATCCGCTGCGTGAAGCGGCGCACGGTCTCGGCACCCGCCGTCTCTGCAAGGAACTGCAGTTCGTCCAGGTACTCCTCCGTCTTGCGCTCGTCCTGCGTCTTCGTGATGAGTGCCACGAGCACGGCTCGTTCGCGTTCCTGTCCTGTTCCGGTTTGTCGTTTTTCTATCATAGCGGTGGCAAATATACTATAAAAAAGGAAACCGACGTTTCCTCCTCTCCCTTTTTTTCTCTCGCGGCGAGTGGCGAGTGGCAAGTGAGGAGTGACAAGTGACGAGCTTGCCGCCCCTCGGAATGGCACTCCGGGTTGGCATTCATGCGCGGGAAGGGGCTGAAATTTGTTAAATAAACACAAAAATGCCCCCTCGCATAGCAACCTGTCCCTTGGGGACGGCACTATCTTTGCGTTCCAAAACCGTTTCGGACGGGGACGATATACAATAATTCAAGTTTCGCATGTTTTGGAAGTTGAAGAAGTTAAAGAAGTTAAAGACGATACCTTGGCGGATGAATCGTCGCCATGCTGTAGGACATTCGTCCTTAACTCCCTTAACACCCTTAACTCCTTTAACTCCTTTAACTCCAAGCAAGCAGAGCTTGCGACGAGTAATATACAATAATAATATATACACGTGAGTATGCAAATGAGTGAAAGACTGACGATAGGAGAGTTTGCCCGCCTGTGCGGCGTCACCGTGAAGACGTTGAAGCACTACGAAGCCCTGGGGCTGATTGCCCCGTGCAAGGTGGACGAGTGGACGCGCTACCGTTACTATGACGTTTCGCAGATGCGGCGCGTGAACGGCATTCTCCAGCTGAAGAGCATGGGGTTTTCCCTTGATGAAATCTGCGGGCTTCAGGACGAGGGAACCCATAAGCCCAGCATTCCGCAGATGGAGGAAAAGGCGCGGCAGACACAGAGGCAGATACGCACCCTCCAGGCGCGCCTCTCCACGCTTGAGACGATGACCTCGTCGCAGAAGAAAGTGGACCGCATGGAGCGCATCTCCGTGCAACCCCTGCCCTCCGTCGTCGTGGCCTTCCACCGGCACAAGGCGCGTAGCACGGACGATCTGGGTACCTTGTTCGACCACGTAATCAATCCCGAAGTGCAGCGGCTCGGTTGCCGCCGCGCGCAGCCCGCCTACTACTTCTCCGTGAAGTGCGATTCCGAGGACGAAAACTGCGGCAACGGCCCGCCGCGTGACCGATACGAGGAATTCTGCGTGCCCGTGGACGAAATCGGCACTGGCAGCCCCCTTGTGCAGTTCAAGAGCCTCGACGCCGTCCCCATGGCGGTATGCATGAAGTTCCACGGCACCTACGAGCATCTTGACAGCCACTTCGAGGAAGTGCGCCGCTACATCCGCCGCAACAGCCTCCGCGTAACCGGGAAGAGCCGCACCGTCTATGTGGAGGGTGCGTGGAACCAGAAGAATCCCGACAAATGGCTCACTATCATACAGGTGCCCGTCGCGCCAATGTCGAAACGTGCATAAACGAGTAAACGAGTAAACAAGTAAACGAGTAACAAGTTAACAAGTAAACGAGTAAACAAGCCCTTTGAGGCGCAGCAAGCTCGTCACTTGTCACTTGTCACACGTCAACTAAATAAAATGGATGCAATCTCCGCACTGACATACTACGCCAAACTCATTTGGGCCTATCTGACCCATTATTTGCTGCGGCTTGCTGACATCTACCGCGATTTCCCCTATGAAATCCAGGTGGCCGTCGGCTTCATACTGATGTCCGCAGTCCTCATCCTCTTCTTCACGGCCGCTATATGGCGCCGTCGCCGTCAGCTCAGGAAGCAGCAGAAGCGCCGCCGTCGCCTGACCCGGCAATACGGCGAAGCCATTGAGCGGGCTTTCAGCGCATCCCCCAGCGAGGTGCTGACGCGCGAAGAGCTCCTCGGCCTCTTCCGCCGCAGGAAGCTTACCACGGACCCCAGGGAACTGCTCCGGAACAAGCATGAGCGCCGCCAGTTCTGCCAGATGGTATATGAACGGCTCACTGCCGACACCAGCTGCGAAAAGTCCCATGCCAACCTCCACTGCCTTCTGAACCTCTTCGGCATCCCCGCCTTTCTGGAGGAGGAAGTCAGCCTCGGTCCGATGCACTACAAGATGCATGCCATGGACATGGCGCGCACCTTCAAGCTCTCCGTCAGCCTCTGGGTCGTCAACAAACTCATGAGGGACAAGCGCCCACACGTGCGCCGCCAGGCCCTGTACGCCGCCATAGCGTCCAGTTCCGACAGCGACCTGAGCTATTTCGAAACCGCCTTCTTCGACACCCACAGCTGCATGAAGGACGAAATCGAGCTCGGCTACGTGCTGCACCGCCGCCAGCAGAACGGCCTGAAGCTGCCCAACCTCGCACACTGGGCCTCCATCCAGCGGGACGACGAAACCCGCCAGATCTTCGTGCGCCTCATGCGCCGCTTCGGCCAGCGCTCCACATGCGGCCAGCTTGAGGTCCTTTTTAAAGGCACAAACAACAAGCGGCTCATGGAGGAAATCTGCCGCACGTGGGGACACCTGCGCTATGAGGAGTGTGAGCCCCTCCTTGGCGACATCCTCATCACGCAGCCCGACGAGACGAAAGTCGTCATTCTCCACGCCCTGACGCGCCTGAACACCGGGCGCAGCCTGCAACTGCTGCTCGACGGGTATGAGAACACTACGAGCCCCCACGTCCGCTTCGAGGCCCTCCGCTGCATATACAACTACGGCACCGTCGGCCGCGACCTCTTTCACCGGATGGAGACGTCCGCCAAACAGGAGGAGGACCACTTCTTCAGCTTCTTCCGCAACACCATCACGCGCCAACAGCTGCACCTGGATGCCGGGGAAACCTACCAGCCCGCTGCGGACACCCTCTTCAACCAGGCCTGCTGAGGACGAGGCCGTTGACGAGTGACGAGTGACAAGTGACGAGCTGCTGCGCCGCAATCTCATTTCTAATTTCTAATTTTTAATTTATCAATATATTCCGCCTGTGTGGTTGACAATATACTACATATTCAGCTACGTCATCTTCTTCTATTCGCTGGCCATCATGCTCTGCTACCTTGCCTTGCTGCTGATGAGCTACCGCGCACAGAAGAAACTGCACGTCAGCACCCCTGACGACGCACACATGTTACATTTGTGACGGTGACATTTGTGACGCTCGCACAAAAAAGGCGCCGCGTCTCACGACGAAGCGCCCCTCGAGGTTTCAAGTTCAAAATCAAACAAGTTAAAAAAACAAAAAAAGTGACGTAACGGTCTCCGGGGGAGGCTATGCTTCCTGCTCCGCTGCCGCGTCCGCACCCTTGCCGCGACGGGTTAGGAAGTCACGAATCTCGCGCAGCACGAGCAAGCGTATGTTGAAGATGCCGCCCGCGTAAAGAAGACATTCGCCCATGTAGAACAGTAGACTGTCGTTAACTGTATGCGCCTCGCTCAGGACAAAGCCCGCCGTACAGAGGCCGATACCGCTGGCAAGCGTGGCGAGCGCGGAGAGGTTGCGGGAGGTCATGTGTCAGGTGTCTATATATATATATATTATTGTGTGTGCGGGGAAAGGAGGGGCGGGAGGCTGTTCCTTGTACATCGGGAGCACTCCCGCCCCTCGCGGGGAGAGCGGTGCGTCGGGCGCGGCGGGGTTAGCCGTCGAAGCCGTCGTCGCTGGAGGGCGTCTGGCTGGAGTCGCCGCCGGAGGGCGTCTGGCTGGAGTCGCCGCCGGCGGGCGTCTCGCTGGGGGGCGTGACGGCGGGCGTCTCGCTGGGGGACGTGACGGCGGGCGTCTCGTTGAGGAACGTGACGGCGGGGTTCTCGCGTGAGCAGTCGTAGCGCAGCTGCGCGGAGGGGAGGAAGCGGATGTGGACGGAGCGGATGAGGTCGGAGGTGACCTTATCTGCCGTCGCCGCGCCCTTGCTCTTGATGGTGAAACGGAAAGTGCCGATTTCACCCAGGGTGACGCTCTGGCCGTTGCGGATGCAGTTGACGAGCTCCTGCTTGATGCTGGCCAAGACGGCAAGCACGTCGGCGCGCGTACACGTGTTGGTCTGCACGATGTTCTCCACGAACTGCTTGTCGCTCATGGGCGTGGTGTGCTGCTGGGCGTAGTACTTCACTCTTTTGTCCATCGGACTCTTGCGCACGACGGCTTTGAAACGGATTGCCATAGTGTTTTTTTGTGTGTTATAAAAAGTTAAACATGTGAGCCGTTCCTTGGAACGCAGTGCAAAGATAGGTGCGGCGGGGCGCAACATCAAGGCTTTTGGAAAAATTCCTTCGCCTTTTCTTCGTCAGGAAAAGGCGAAATGACGAGGCAGCGTGCTTCGTCGCATGTCACTTTTGTATCTTTGACACGCTGTGCCCCCGAAAAACGCGTTTTTTTGAAAAAGGTAAGGGATAAAAAAAAATAAATAATTAATTATTAACTACTTATAAAATTACGCTACTCATTATTTTGCACCCCTTTGTTACGAAAGTGACGTTGACGAAAGTGACGTTTCAGGCGGAACGCCCTTATTTTCAGGCTTTCGCGCCGTTCGCGCCGCAGCCACCTTTCCGTAGCCTCCGTCCGTCGCAGCAGGGCAAGCACTTCGTGACGCGGCGCTTTCTCCAGCCACAGGCGTAGCCGCCAATCGCCTCTGCGCGAGGCCATTAGCTGCCGCCTTGCTCGCCACGCCCACAGGCGCAACCGCAGTCTGCTGAGGAAACTCCTTACGTTCATGACGGGGGCAAAGGTATGCAGTTCTGGCGTTAAAAAAACTTAACGGCGCTTCGCGTTAACGTTTTTTTTTTTTTTTGCACTTTATTAACACTTCATGCCTTACTTTTGCAGCGGCTTTGAGGCCAAGCAGTTACGTAACGATAGTTAACATTCAGGAACCAAAAAAAACAGAAAAGAAAATGAGACAAAAGAGCCAAGCGAAGAAAGCGGGCGCCGCAGCGGGAAGTTTTCCCATGACGCCCGGGCGCCGCTACCGCGGCAGTGCCGTGATGGGCAGGGACGGGGACTTCCTCTTCACGCCCTACGCCGAGCAAGGCGAGGGCGCGAATCCCTGGCACGTGCTGGAGGCTACGACACACGCCGTCCTGCGCGAGACGCGGGAGGTGCTGCAGTTGCGCGTCACCGTGCCGAAGACCATTAGCTCGCAGCCCCTGCGCACGATGCGGGAGATAGCCTTCCGCGTGCTGGTGCGCTGACACCCCATTTCCACCGTTCACCCACACACACAATTATTAATTAAAAAACAAAACACATGACTACAAAAGAAAAGGCAATCCTTGAGGGCGTCATGACCGACCTCGAGTTAAAATTGAAAACACGCGACCTATTCAGTGCAATCCTCAAGATATTGGCGGAATGCGGTGTTCTGGAGGCGTTTCTGGCCGCCATCGAAAAATTCCTTTTGGCGCGCAAAAAAGGAGGGGGGAAATGAGCTTAGTACGTATCGACCCGGATAAGGATATTGCGCGGCAATCCTCGCGCGGCATCCGCTACGTCGTGGTGCACTGCACGGACGGCAATCCCAAGGCCGCGCCCACGGACGTCATGGCCGTATTCCGGCAGAAGGGCTGGAAACGCCCGGGCTACCACTTCCTCGTGACGCACAGGGGCGAGCTCTGGAGCCTGCTGCCCACGAGCCTCGCCGCAAACGGGGTTAGGGGGCACAACTATGAGAGCATACACGTATGCTACACGGGCGGCATCGGCCGCACGGACACGGACACGCGCACCCCGGAGCAAAAGGAGATGCTCGGCCGCGTGCTGCGCCGCCTGCACTTCCTCTACCCCGAAGCTCGCGTGCTGGGGCACAGGGACTTCCCCGGCGTCTTCAAGACGTGCCCCTGCTTCGACGTCGAAACGGAGTACCCGGAGACGCAGGCGCAGGCGGAAAACCCTACGTAGCCGACCCCGCCGTGCCGCCGCACCTGACGGCATCGCCGTGGGGCTGACGGCACCTACGAACTACAAAAAAATCCACGAAACAAAAAAACTGCAAACCAAATGAAAAAAACCATCAAACAAATATTCACATTTCTCGCAGTCTGCGTGCAGGTGCCGCTCTGCGTGCCCGTGAACGTGGTATGGGCGGTGCTGAAAGCGCTGCTTCCGCTGGCGCGCGCGCCCTTCGGCGGATTCTATGACGGAGTCATGCGCATGGCCGATATCCTTTTCAAATACCGTCACAAACAGATACTGAAAGGAGGCACGCCATGCTGACTTTTGACTATTGCGAGAGCGTCGGGGCTTTGCCCCGGCGCCTTGAAAACACCTCGCAGCTGCTGGGGCTCTTTCAGCGAAAGTCCGTGGCAGAGACCGTCGCTGCCCTGCGCGCGACGCAGGACAAGGAGGAGCGCGCGCGCCTAAAGAAGAGGCTGCCCGCCGTATGCTGGCAGGCCACGTTCGGGGGGCAGAAGCGCGCGAACGCGAACGCCATACCCTCGGGCCTCTTTATGTTGGACATCGACCACGTGGAGGACGTGATGACGATGTGGAAGGAGCAGATACAGCCCTTGCTTGCACAGGAGCGGATAGCCCTCGTTCACATCTCGCCCAGCGGCAAGGGGCTGCGCGTCGTTGCCCGCTGCGGGGACGCAGCCCCGATAGCCTTGCAGCAGGAACGCCTCGCCGAAGCCCTTGGCGTGCCCTTCGACGCTGTCTGCAAGGACATGGCACGCCTGTCCTTTGTCAGCCGCTCGGATGAAATCCTACATCTGAACTCTGAGATGTTCGATGAGGAGGGAATGCAGATGCCGGAAAAAGAGTCCGCTCAGCTGAAAAGCCTCCACACAGCCGCGCGGGACGAACAGCCCGCGGCGGAGAACTGCCCGCGCGCGCAGGCTCCCGTCTATCGCGACGTCAACCTCCAGGACTTCGTGGAGGCATGGATGGCCGCGCGCGGCGGTGTCCCCGAGGAGGGCGTGCGCAATCATACCTTCTACGCCCTCGGGCGTGACCTGCGCTACCTCTGCAATTTCAGCGCCAGCACGATGGCGCGCTGCGTCAGCGACGGAATGCTGAACGGTTTCCCGCGCGCAGAGCTCCTGCAAGTTTTCGAGAGCGCATGCCAGAGTACGCGCCGCGGCACGTACCCCCCTGCGGTGGAGCAAATTCTGGGCACCTTGCAGGGGGAGGTTGACACCGTAGAGGGCTTCGACCCCCGCACCGTGGAAAAACTGCCGCCCATGCCCTACGCCATTGAGGAGTTCGTGAAGCTGGCACCGGAGGACTTCAAGGCACCCACGGTCGTAGCCTGTCTTCCCGTTCTGGGTACGATATGCACGCACGTCCGTGCCCGCTACCTCGACGGCGAGCTGCACTCCCCCTCGTTCATGACTGTCATCGAGGCCGAGCAGGCCAGCGGAAAGAGCTTCACGCGCCGCATCGTGGACGTCCTGATGAAGCCCCTGCGCGAGGCGGACATCGTAGCGCGCGAGGAGGAAAAAGCCTACCTCCAGCGCATGAAGCTCAGCCGCAACAAGCAGGAACAGCCCGAGGATCCCAAGGCCAAGGTGCGCATCATTCCCGCCAGCGTCAGCGTGGCGAAGCTCCTCCAGCGCATGGACTACGCCGAGGGCGAGCACCTGTTCAGCTTCTGCGAGGAGATAGACACCCTCTACAAGTCGAATAAGAGTGGCGCGTGGGCGCAGAAGAGCGACCTCTACCGCAACGCCTTCGACAATGCCGAGTACGGACAGGACTACATGTCGGACAATTCCTACTCCACGATAGTGAAGGTATATTACAACCTGCTGCTCTGCGGCACCCCGAAGGCCGTGAGCCGCTTCTTTCCCGATGTGGAGGACGGTCTGGTGAGCCGCGTCATTTTCAGCCGCCTGCCCAGCCAGTTCGGAGCACAGTTTCCCGAGTTCCGCACCATGCACAGGTCGGTGCTGGAAAAGCTTCAACGCGACATGCGGTTGGAGCTGGGACGGAAGGAAGAGATCCTGGACTGCGGCTTCCTGAACCGCCGCCTCGCCGCATGGCTGGAGGCGAAGCGCGTTGAAAGCCTGAAAACCCTCAACAAGGCGGAGGACCAATTCCGCCGCCGCGCCGCCGTCATAGGTTTTCGCGCGGGGATGCTGGCGTGGTACTTGGGCGGCGCAAAGCGCACGCATGCCAGCCGCGCGTTGGCCACGGGATTTGCGCTCTGGTGTGCAAACTACGTGCTTTCCGAGCAGTTGCGGCGCTTTGCCGACACGGTAAACTCGGAGGTGGAGATATCCACACACGCGCCGCGCTGCGTGCAGGTATATGATGTCCTGCCCGCAATCTTCTCGCGCAACGAGCTTGTTACCACGCTCAAGCGCCTCGGTTACCGCACATCGCCGCGGCACGTAATCTACGCTTGGAAGAAAGAAGGGCTCATAGAGAAAACGTCCCGTGACACCTTGCGCAAGACGGCCAACAAGCCTGCCGACGCCGAGCCTGAAAACAACGGCGAACCTGACAACGACGCCGAGCCTGAAAACCAACAAACCTAAAAACCTACGAACCAAAATGAAACTGAGAGTAAAAATCGAAAAAATAGAGCCCCTTGTACAGGGGACGTCGAAGCAGGGCTACGCCTACGCACGCCGCGAGGTTGCCCTGAGCTTCGAGGAACAGACCCGCGAGCAGGCACGCCGCAGGCATACGCTCATCTGCTCCACGTCCGGAGACTTCGCCCGTTTATTTGAGGAGCGTGTAAAACCCGGCATCGTAGCCGATGCAGAGCTGGACTTCATCGTCGAGACCTTCAACTTCCGCAGCTACCAGCGCGTGCTGCTCAGGTCCGTCGACGTGGAGGGCGCGCGCCAGCTGCCCGAAAACCGCAGCCTTTTCGACGGTAGCGAACAGAGTTAATCTGCATGTTTTTGATTGCATAGTGCGGGTTCGTCACGAGACGTACCCGCACTATCTTTTGCAAGCGTCACAAATGTCACCGTCACAAATGTAACATGTGTGAGCCTCCTCGCATGATGGAGCATCCGCGACTATGTGGAGGGCTATCGCTACATGCTGAACCACGCAGCGGAGACAGGCGCGACAAACGTGCTGCGTGGGGAACGCCTGCTGGCGCTCTCTGCGCTGGACGAGGACTATACCGACACGGGCGTGCTGACGGACGGCTTGCTGGGTCTGCCGTCAAACTATCATTGCGGACACCTCATTTCGTCGGTTTCCGGGGAGCTCCGGCTACAGCTGCCAAAGCGTGCCGGGGGGCTGAGACGCCTGCGGGTTTATGTGTCGTCGAATCCACGCTTCCGCATACAGTGGCCTGAATATGTCGGGCTCAGCGTCGGGGGCAGGGAACTGGCGCGCGGGGTGCCTGTGGACGTAGGACGTGGGCATGCCGTGGTAAACTTCGAGCTACCTGCAGGTGCGGAGGGCGACGTGGTGCTGACCTGCGTCCGCAAATCGGGCGCGCGCCAGATGGCGTTGGAGGAAGTGGAGGGGTTTGAAAACCAATAAACCTAAAACCCCAAAAACCCAAAAACCAATAAACCTAAAAACCAAAAAACCTAAAAACCAAACAACCACTCTTTCACTCATCATGAAACGCTACTATACTTCCCGGAGACACGGGCGCAACGGCTGCTTCTTCGCCTTCCTGCTGCTTGCGGGCTTCCTGGCCCTGCTGCTCCTGCTGGCATCGTGCAGCAAGGAACTGAAGCCTGTCAGCGCGGTAGTCATTGACCCCGTACGCCACTACTATCCCGTGGTGCAGGGCGAGCCGCTGGGCGTCACCTACGAGATAGAGAACACCTCGGAATGGCCGCTGTTCATCCGCGAGGTGCAGACCTCTTGCGGGTGCGTGGTGCCGCGCGATGACCTGCCCATCGTGGTGCTGCCCCACAAGCGCGGGACGGTTCACGTGGAGTTCAACACGATAAAGAATACGGGCTACGTGAGCCACTACGTCTATTGCTACGGGAACTTCGAGGGCGAGGGCTACGTGGAGATGACGTTCGACACGAACGTGGTGCCGCGCGCGGACTATGTGCACGACTACGAGCAGCTCTGGCAGGAGCAGGAGCGTGCCAGCGGACGCCTGAAGGAGTTTGTGGACGGAAAGAGCAGCCATAAGGGCTACTTCTGCGACGACGGCACGGACCGCAGGGCAGAGTTCATTGATGCGGTGAACGACGCCGTGGATGCCCTGGCACCTTGAATCCGTGCGCCCTTCCCCGTGAAGTGCGCGCGTGTTTTTTATGTGAAAAGAAAAAGAATAAAAAAGAAGAAAGGAAAAGAACTTATGTATAGACAATGGAAACGATTCTTGCGGCAGCGGGCGGGCAGGCTCGCAGGGACATGCGCGGTGTGGCTGTGCATGGCCGCCGCGAGCCTGGCGCAGGAGGCCGGGGGCGCCGTGGAGTCGGCAGACGCCCTGCCCACGTTGCATGTGTGGTTCGAGGGAAAGTTCTCGAAGGGCATGGAGCATTACCTGAACGGGCGGATGCGCCTCACGGACACGGACGGCCGGGCGGTGGAGCTGCCTGCCCGCTTCAAGACGCGCGGTGCCACGGCGCAGGCGTATCAGATGAAGCCGTCCTTCAACATGAAGCTGCGCACGGAGGACTATGCCGAAGAAGCGGACAGTGCCCTGCTGGGCTTGCGCAGCATGTCGTCGTGGATACTGGACGCGATGGCCATCGACCGCATCTGCATGCGTAACCGCGTGGCCTTCGACGTATGGAACGCTTTCTCGCGCCTGCCGTACGACACGGACTTCGGGGGCCGCAACGGCACGGAGGGACGTTTCGTGGAGGTGTGGATAAACGACGTGTATCACGGCATCTACTGCCTTTCGGACCGCATCAACCGCAAGCTGCTGGGCCTGAAGAAGGTGAAGGTGGACAAGGACGGAACTGCGACGCTGCGCGGCCTGCTCTACAAGAACGGGACGGGCGACATCGCAAACCAGGAGGAGCCGGGCTACAACGACGACTTTACGGCCTGCACCGTGGAATGGCACAACGCCTGGGAGCTGACCTATCCGGACGACTATGCCTGCGAAGCGGCTTGGCGTCCCTTGCAAGAGGCTTTTGCGGACGGGACGGCAGCGTGCGTGAAGCGCTATTTCTTCCTTGAGAACTTGGCGGACTACCAGATTCTGGTCATGGCGCTGAGCCTGGGGGACAGTTGGGGGAACAAGAACCGCTACCTCTCCGTGCGCAACGTGGAGAATGACATCAACGACCCGCGTGCGGAGGTGGCGGACGGCAGGCGCTTTGTGCTAACCCCGTGGGACATGGACGCGAGCCTGGGAGGGAACTCAAGGGGTTCCTACTATCAGGGAAACTACTCGCATTGGGCCGTGAAGGACATTCCCAAGACTGCGCCCTTCCCGATAGCACCCGTCATCAACGACAAGGAGTATGTGGCTTTGCTGCGGCAGGCCTGGGAGCGTGGACGCGTGGATGCCTTAGCGCCCGAGGCGGTGAATGCACGGCTGGACGCATACGCGGCCCTCTTCCTGCGGAGCGGGGCATGGCAGCGCCAGACGAAGCATTTCGATGCGCAGCGTTACCGCCCGAACTACGTCGAGGACCTTGCCGGGGAGATAGAGGGTGTAAAACAATGGTATGCCCTGCGGTTCGAGGAGATGGACCGCTACTTTGGTATTACCAACGGGACGTACGACGTAAGGACTGCCCGGGAATCGGGGACGGTGTACAGCTTGCAGGGTATTCCGATGGGCGGACGCCCGCTGCCGCGCGGTGTTTATATTCAGAGCGGGAGGAAGGTGATAGCCCCCTAGGGGCTTTACATCTCCGTATCTCCGTAGCCGCCCGTCGTGTCCATGTCCTCGTCGTCGCCGTCGCGGCGCTGGGGCTTCTTGGGCTTTGCGTTGCCGAAATTGTAAGTCAGCGTGAGGCTGAAGGCGCGCGAGTTGCGCCAGTTCTTCTGGTGGCGCCAGAAGGTGTCGCTGCTCGTGTAGTTCTCCATGCGGCGCGTGTTGAGGAGGTCGCGCACGTTGAGGGAGAGGGTGAAGAGTTTGTTCCAGAGGTTTTTCCGCAGTCCGAGATCCAGGCTTCCGCTGGCGTTGCGGTGGCCCTGTGCGATGGCTTCGCGTCCACGGAAGCGGCCTGTGGCCTGGAAGGAAAGGTCCCAGGGCAGCATGAGCGATGACTGCATGCGCAGGTTCCAGGAGAAGCTGTGGCGGCCGTCGCCGTGGATGTCCTGCCCGTCGATGTTGAAGGTGTAGCCGTTGAGCTTGTAGTAGTAGAAGTTGGCGTTCGTGGAGATGTCCAGGATGCGTGCCAGCTTGTTCTTCGCCGTCAGCTCCAGGCCCGTGGACGTGCTGCGTGCCACGTTGAAGTTGGACTGGTACATGATGCCGTCTGCCGTGCTCTGCCAGTTGATGCGCTGCATGACGTCCGTCGTGGGGCGGTAGTAGGCGGAGACGAGCAGCGAGTGCTGTTCCCACGTGCGCAGGTAGTTCAGGGAGAAGGAGTTGGAGTATTCCGGCGTGAGCTCGGGGTTGCCGAAGCGCACCATCGTGGCGTCACGCGTGTCCTTGAAGGAGTTTAGCTGTCCGCCCCAGGGACGGCGCAGGCGGCGCGTGTAGTTCAGCTGTAGCTGGTCGCGGGGTGTCAGCTGGTAGCTCATGAAGAGGCTGGGGAAGAGCTGGAAGTAGTCCTTCTCGAACTTCGCGTCGCGAGCTGCCGCACCGTGTTCCTGTTCCCAGTTGAGGCTTTCCGTCTCCACGCGCCAGTATTCGCCGCGCAGGCCGCCCATGATGCCGAAGGGGCCTACGTTGTAGGACAGCGTGGCGTAGAGCGCATGTATCTGGTTGTCGTAGATGAAGCGGTTGAAGAAGTCGCGCTCTTCCTGTGCGTTCGCACCGTCCCAGGAGGCGTTGTCCACCCAGCTTTCCTGCGGGGAGTTCTCGTGGAAGAGGTTAGCCTGGTAGCACGTCTGCAGCTTCAGCTGCTCGGAGATTTGGTTTTCGTAGTCCACCTTCGCCTCCCAGCGGCGGTTGTCCATGCGCATGGGTCGGTACTGGTAGGAATAGCTGTCGGTGGCGGCGTTTCCGAGCGGGTCATAGACGACGGTGGAGTCCCTGTACCAGTTGTCGCCGTCGTTATGGAACTGGTTGTGGCTGGCGCTGATGTCCAGGAAATGCTTCTCGGAGAACGTGTGGCGGTAGGTGAGCTCCAGGTTCATCATGCGCATGTCGCCGCTGTCCTTCGTGCGGCGGTACATGGTGCTCGTCTCCTCGCCCGTGGAGAGTCGTCCGTAGTGGTAGGGCGTCAGGTTGCTGGAGTTGCGCCCGCCCAGCATGAACATGCCCGAGAGGCCGATGTCGTCCCGCTTCGTGGCGTGCAGCGTGACGCCCGCGCGGCTGAAGAGGTTGTTGCCGCGGTTGCGGTTCGTGGCGGCGTAGCGCTGGAACATGTCGGTGGCGTAGTATTCCTGCTGGCTTTCCGAGCCGCCCTTGCCGGCACGGTGGCGCAGGCCGATGTTCAGATAGGCGTCGAAGAGGCCGCTGTTGTAGTTGATGTTTCCGCTCGTGTTGGCACCGCCGTGCGTGTCGCCGCCCAGCTGTACGGAGCCGTAGTAGCCGGGCTTCAGGTCCTTCTTCAGCACGATGTTGATGATGCCCGCAGAGCCTTCCGCAGAGAACTTTGCCGACGGGTTGTCGATGACCTCGATGCGCTCGATGCTTTCTGCGGGCAGCTGTTGAAGGATGTCGCCCTGGTTGTCCGACGTGAGCCCCGCCTGGCGCCCGTTGATCCACACCTCCACGCCCGTGTTGCCGCGCAGGGAGACGTTGCCGTCGTTGTCCACCTCCACGGAGGGGATGTTTTCCAGCACTTCCGCTGCCGACTGTCCCGCCAGGCTGATCTGGCTTTCCACGTTGAAGGTCTTGCGGTCCACTTCCAGCTTCATCTCCGAGCGCTGTCCCGTGACGGTGGCCGCGCCCAGCGATACGTCGCTGCTCTTGAGGGCTATGTCGCCCAGCTCGGCCTTCGTCCGTCCGGGGGCGATGGTGAAGTCGTGCTGCTCCACGCCGTAGCCGAGGAGCGTGAAGCGGACGGTATATTTTCCCTGCGGAAGTCCGCTGAGGAGGAACTCCCCCTCCGTGTCGGTATATCCGGATTTGAGGGCGCGGCTCTGTCCGCTCTGGCGCACGCTGACGCTGACGAATTCCAGCGGCGTGCGGTTCTCTGTCTCGATGATGCGTCCCGAAACGCTGCCCTGTGCAAGGGCGGCGAGGGCGCAGAAGATGTTGAGGATAAATAACGTGAAATGTCTATACATGGTGCTCGTTCTGTCTTGCTGTCCTGATTTTCCGGGCGCAAAAATAGGATAAAGAAACGGAAAGTTTGTATCTTCGCGCCGTTTTTCAAACCATAAAACAACTTATCTATGTACAAACAACAGAAAGTACGTGAAGTCTTCACCTTCCGCCACTTCTCCCGCACCCCGTACGCGCTCTTCCGCGTGCTGGGCCGTGAAGTGCGCGTGGGCGTACTCAGCGTCGCTACGCTTTCGGTGGCAGCACCTTGCCTGTCGCAGACGGCGGCAAAGCCCCTCTCGGACATCCGTCAGGCGGCTGACACGGTGGTGCTGGGCGATGCGTGGGTGGTGGCTTCGCCTTCCGTCACACGACTGGCGGATGCGGCAGCTGTGCAGACACAGGTGCTGACGCGGGAAGACCTCGCTGCGGCGGGCGTCACGAGTATCAACGACGCATTGAAGCTTGCCACGGGCATTGATGTCCGGCAACGTGGCGGCTTTGGTATGCAAACGGACATCAGCATCGACGGCGGAACCTTTGACCAAATTGCATTCTTCGTCAACGGATTCCCCCTCAACAACCCACAGACAGGCCACAACGCGGCCGACCTCCCCGTAAATCTCTCCGACATCGTGCGCATCGAAATCCTCGAGGGCGCAGCGGCCAGCGTATTCGGCTCCCAGGCTTTCAGCGGGGCGGTGAATGTGATAACAAAAGCCCCCTCTAAATCTCCCCCGGCCAGGGGAGATTTAGAGGGGGCTTTGAGCGCTGGTTCCTACGGAACATTCCTCGCAGAAGCCCGCGCTGAGCTCCTCCCCCGGAGGGGGGAGGCTGGAGGGATGGGGTGGTGCTCCGCAGGAAGCCTCCCCCGGAGGGGGGAGGTTGGAGGGGGCCTTGAGGGGGCATTTTCTCTCTCCTACCGCCGCAGCGACGGTGCCGTGGAAAACAGCGACTTCCGGGGCGGCAAGGCCTTCTGGCAGGGACGCTACAGCGGACAGGGCTACCATCTGAGTGCGCAGGCGGCCTTCGGCATCAACGACTTCGGGGCAAACACGTTCTATTCCGCAGCCTATCCCAACCAGTGGGAGGCAACGCGCCGTTTCCACGTGGGAGTGCGCGGCGAGACGACGGGCAGCGTGAGCTTCGTGCCCGAGTTCTCCTGGACGCGCAACGTTGACCACTTCCAGCTCATCCGAGGCACGCACACGGCGGAGAACTTCCACCGCGGCGACGTCTTCACGGGCGGCTTCCGCTCCTATGCCCGCTGGAAGGTGGCGCAGGGCGCACTTCTCGGCATGACGTCCTTCGGAGCAGAGCTGCGGCAGGAGGAGATATTCAGCTCCAACCTCGGGCGGCCGATGGACGAGGCGCAGCAGTTCTCGCACTATACGCACCATGACAACCGCACGAACGTCGCCCTTTCCCTCGGGCAGGCTTTGCACTGGCATACCTTCGCCCTTGACCTCTCGCTCCTCGCGCAGCGCAACTCGGCCGTAGGCCGCCATTTCCGTCTCTACCCCGGGGCAAACCTCTCCTACAGGCCTTCGGATGGCTGGAAACTCTATGCCTCGTGGCAGCGCACGCTGCGCCTGCCGACATTCACGGATTTGTATTATAAAAGCCCCACGCAGGAGGGCAACGTCGGCCTCAAGCCCGAGGAAAACAGCGCCTGGCGGCTCGGTGCGGAGTATCGCGCGCGTACGTGGAGAATAGATGTGCGGGGTTTCTACAACCACGGCACGGACATGATTGACTGGGTGATGTACGCTGCCGACGACATCTACCACGCCACGAGCTTCCGCCTGGACAACATGGGCGTCAGCCTGAACGCCGCCCTTGACCTCGCCGCGATGCTGGGCACCTCGCAGCCCCTGCAGCGGTTCAGCGCGGGATACACCTACATCCATCAGGAGCGCAAGGACGCACAGCAAATCTTCAAGTCCAACTACGCCCTGGAATATCTGCGCCACAAGTTCACCTGCCGCCTCGACCATGCTGTCTGGAGCCGCCTCTCCGCCACGTGGAGCCTGCGCCTCCAGCGTCGCGAGGGTGCCTATCTGCTCTATCAGGGCGGCGTATCTACGGGCGAGCTGACGCCCTACGGCACGCACGCCATCCTGGACGGTCGCCTTCAGTGGCGCGCCCCCCGGTATGAGCTCTTCGTGGAAGCGCAGAACCTCACCGCCACGCGCTATTACGACCTCGGCAACGTCCGTCAGCCCGGCCTCTTCTTCCTTGCCGGTGTGAAGGTGAGATTATAGGAATCCGTTCGATTCAGCAAAATAAACTTGTGTCAAATCCTGCCGGACGCAGCCATTTTGGGTGCGGTTCGGCAGGATTTACTAATTCATGATTCGCATTTTCGTTGCGAGATTTTTCGCATTGGCGTAGGAAAGTTTCGCTATGTCGTTTCGCATCAGTGTCGTCTTAGCCTCCTCTTAGCCTCCTCTCAGTCTCCTCTCAGGCAGGCTACAGGCAGCGCATTTGTTCGATAGTTCTTCGATAGTTGTTCGATAGTTCTCCGATAGTTCTCCGATAAAAATCGAACAACTATCGAAGAACTATTGGAGAACTATCGGAGAACAATGCTTGTTGAATGCTCTCTGATAGCCTGCTACTCCCTGCCTGAAAAACCTTAAAGGCATGTATAAACTAGGAGGGCGTCACCTCACGGCGCCGCCCTCCATCTTAGAGATCAAAAACTTTTTTATACACTAACTAACAATCTCTAAGTTTTTTCTCCGAAAAAACTTCACTGAGCCTCGCAGCGTACGTCAGCCCCGAGGGACGAAGGTCCGAGGTGGCTGGTGCGCGACCCGCGGGCGAGGTAAGTTTTTCAATGTACCAACTCCACATTTCGCCTTGTCCTTCAGCCCCATCGGGGCGACCGACCACAGGCGGGGGCGTAACCCCCGACCCGTGGTTTGTGCACACCTGTGATGAGTGTAAGCCCTGAAGGGGCGGAAGACTGCATGCAGGCGAACGTTTGCCGTCCATTGCGTTCCCCAATCCCTGCGGTAAAGGCAAGGATGGGTGGAGATATGAAGTAGGCGGCAGCCTACTTCATATCTTCCCACATGCCGGAGCCAAAGCCGCCTGACTTCTCGCGGGAGAGACTGCCGCTGGATGTATCATCTGTGAGTCTCTCGTTTTTCTGGATGCCACCTTGTATGGATGTTTGCACCATTACGTTATTGCCAAGTACGAGGTCAATTACTTCACTGGCAGGTTTCATATACTTTTTCATGTTGGATATCTGTTCGTTAAATTAAAAAATCACTTTTTTGCCGTTTACGATGTACAAACCCTTGCCGGCTTTTTCTATCCGGCGGCCTTGCAGGTCGTAGATGTTTTTCTGATGAGAGTTGAAGCTGATGGTTTCAACACCTGTGCTGGGCATGATCAATTGGAAGCCTCTTGATTCTTCGGATACGCTGATATAAGCGGAGAAACCTTTTATGCAAGTCTCACTTTCAAGGGGCAGGTAGAATCCGAATTGGTTTGTACTTTTGTTATATTGCAAGGTGTGGTCACCTGTCTCAATAGCCTTTGCGGCAATTGTTCCTGTCAGGGCATTTCCTGTGATGGCATCCACATCGTCCGCAATTGCGAAGTCAAATGTCCGAGCTTCCCCGCTTCCTACGGTTTCGTTATCTGTACGATACAGAATCACTGGCGTGTTCTTGGGAATAGTTCCTTCTATTTGTGTCAGAATAACATTGTTTCCGTCCAAAGTGGCATAATATGCTTCCACGTAATTGGGAATGGTTACAGCTACTGGCGCATTAAAGGTCTTCATGTTGTATACGCCAATTGTTACGGGGAGAGAGGTGACTTCTTGGATGTACCAGCGGCACTGTGCCTCATATCCACTTGTCGTACTAGTTCTATCGAGTTTGGCTATACTTTCATTCCCCGTATCATAGCCATACATATAGTTGGAACCACATTTGATAAAATACATTCCAGGGTTATCCGATTCCAAGAACTCAAAGGTGGAACCGTCTGTGCCAAGGGCTGCCATATCTCGCGTATTGACAATATATCTACCCTTAGAATAGGACACAAATTTGTTCCCTATAAATGCAAATATGTTGTCAATAGTCGGTTGGCCGTCGCTAGTCTGCATTTGTACACTAGATGCATTTGTATCAACAGCTTTGGCGTATCTGCTGTTATTCCTGCTCTTGAAATATACAAATTGTCCTTCTGAAGGAACATTGATACCGCTGATTTCATTCCTAATGGCCCACAATGACTTGGCGGCAGCAGCTACCGTGTATGCGTTACCGTCATTATATGCTGTTAGGGCATCAGAAAGAGCGGTACTCTTGTCGGTGTTTGTATAATCCCCTGCAGTATATTGTCCGAGAGAATTACCGATTGTTCTTGAGTCGAGATAAGCATATGCATCGGAAAGGTCTTCTTCTACAGATTCAATTGTCATGTAACATCCCGTAAAAGATGATGCAGCACCTGCTTCAACCCAATATACTAGGTCGTATTGGTTCCATGTAGATAGTTTACTTCCTCGGTCATTCAGATAATTTTGTTCTGTTCCTTTTACTTTGAAATAGACCCCAGCATCCGTATTTGAGTAAAGCATATACTTTGATTGCGAACCATCAAAAGCAGCTACAGAATTATCCTCCGTACCATTCGACATGTAGTTTTCTTGTCCCTTGTTGTATATAGTGAAACCATTGATATAGTCACCACCAAAAGTCCAGAAATAGTCTTTATCCTCGTAATCCAGTGAGGTTGTTAACTGATTCCCCTTTGCATGCTTACTGTTCAAGGTAAGATAATAGACGTTTGCCATTGACTCATCTGTTACGGGGTTGGAAGACACGTTAAATGGGAGGGTAAATGTTGTTTCTACGTCAATGTTCTGATCTGAAGTCGAGCCCGTGACTGTCGCCGGATTCGTGGATATGTATCGAGACTGGAATCCCAGTGACGTGACGATGTCATATACAAATCCTGCTTTAACGCTCAACTCTTTAGTCGCAATTGTCTCATCGTCTTTCTTGAAATTGATTGTAACGGTTGTGTGCAACGGTGTCACATAAACCACAAGGTTGTCATCTGTTACTTCGCTTACGGCTGTCTTAACTTCTGCTTCTGTTTTCTCTACACCACCAATAAAGTATTTTGCTCCAGAAATAGAAGCCAGTATAGTATTTGCAGGTACATAGATTGCATTAGTGGCTGTTCCATTCACGGGAACGGTGCCTGCCACCTCGTTGCCATTTTCATCAGCAGATTTAAAGGTTACTTTGTAAACACGAGTCAATAACATTCTGTCACCTTCATGGGATGCGTTGTAAAAGCCAACAGCTCCGCCATTTGTAGAATTATATGAATTGAGCCAGCAATCGGTCGCTTTTGATTTTGCTAAAAATGCTATAGCACCTGTATAGACGCTACTGCGATCTGTTTCGGTGAATATTTCCGCATCATTGATGGAGGTCGTATTCAATATATTGACATACGATCCATCCCGTGAGGTCGAGTTTGTTGTCTCATTATAAGCAGCATTAAAATTAGAGATGTAACGACTGGTAGCAACATTCTGGATTACCCGGTAACTATCGTATGATGAGATCTTCCATACATAATTACTATTGGAATAGATAGAAGCCTCATCTGCGACCTTATACTTATATGCTTTTGCTGCATTAACAGATGGCTGAGCAAGTAAATAGTATGTGTTATTTGCATCCCACCTGTTCTTGATAAAATAGAATCCTTCTGCAGATTTGGATGGCAAGGTTTCATAGGTAACGGTGAAACTAACGATATTAGCCATAGAAGTAACAACCTTAAATATAGCATTATGAGAATAAATGCCAGTGACTTCAAAGGTCTTTTCATCTGTTGTACTTGATGATGTTACGGTTTTTGCTGCGCCAGTAATTGTGGAGCCATTTCCATGATTACTTTTGAAGGTTATGGAGTACCCAGTTATCATCACATCGTCAGCAGGTGTCCAAATTGTCACATTGGTTTGGGCTATTTGGCTTTGGGTTCGGTTGATATATCCAGTATTTGAACTGGTTATACATACAGCTTCATTCTCCGACTTCCATGTTGTCCCCCATGTGTCAGATGTGTAAGCAGTCCAAGTACCATACTCTGACCATAGTTTGCTCTCTGACGTGACCGTAATGGTTACCGCCCACGCTCCGCTAACACCCATTAGCAGAGCGGTCATTAATAGTAGTAATTTTTTCATTTGGTTTATAGATTTGTTTATTGTTTGATGTTAATCGAATCCCATAACCCCATGCGGGGTTGGAGAATTTAGGCAGGGGTAGAGCGACTGTAAGGAGCGTCACCCCTGTTTTGTTCGCCGCGCTGCACGTACCCTGCCGGGGTACAAGGCGTGCCGCGCAATCGTTGGGCCGGAGCCTTCTTGTACCCTTGCGGGGTACATGCCCTCTCTGTCTGGAGGGAACAGGGACGCTGTCCCTGCCTAAGCTCTGATACCCTTGCAGGGTAGGAGGTTGCCTAAGCTCCGACGCCCTTGCAGGGTAGGTTGTCTGATGAATTGTCTTGTTCGTAGTTTTGATATTTGTTTAGTTGTTGCTTCTGTCAACTGGGAAGCCTTTGCTAAACGCATGCGTATGGGCACGAAAAAAGCGCAGACTTGCCATATTCCTGCCAGGCCTGCGACAGCCTCTAATCCGTTATGGGTCGTCTACGCTGTTAAGCGTACACGCCAATACGGATTAGACTTGCTCTGTATGTCCCTTTCGAGGTCGCAGTTCGGCAGGAAATTGAGCAATAGAATGTATGGTGCGGCGTTCAGTCTTCAAGGGCTGTCTGCCGCGGGTTGGTTTGTTTTTTTACTTTTCTTTGCGGTGGTTGAAGTTTTGGTTTTGTTATTCAAGTTCAATGTCAAACATGCTCAGTATAACCTTGTTCATGATGGCATCGAAGTATTCGCTCTTTACGAAGTTGTTGAATGAGGCAATAACTTCGTCTGCGCGATAGTATGTTACAATGTGCGTCACGAAGAACGATTGCTTGGACAATGGCTTGTTAAGCCATTCATTATGTATCTCCATCGTAAACTCAGGATTGATGTTTTTCGAGGAGATGAGAACGGCATAGAACATGCCGTCTTCCGCATATTGCAGTTTGTCCGTTGACAGCACCAATGCCATGTGGGGTTTGATGCTTCCGTCTGGCAACTGATATGGGACTTCTACGATTTCCCGTTGTGAGACTCTTCTTACAGCCATTTCTCTATGGGCTTAATGGTTTTTCCGCTGTTGGCGGTTACAACCTGGCTCCAATCGGGGTCGGCAGGTATTTCCGGCATGTCCAATTCTGCGAAACGAGCTTCCAGTGCTGCATCGGTGGGTGAGTTTGCGGCACGCCGTTTCACCCGAAGGACTTTTGCCGGGTGGGCAAACGTTGCTCTCTCCTCCTTTGCGGCTTCCGCAATGAGGTGCTCACCCAGCCACCGCTTATTCTGCGTGCTTAGGGTCATGGAGTTGAGGAACGTCAGGATACCCTCTAATGAGATGGATGTCGTTGCAGTCATTAGCTTGTTTGTTTATTGCCCTATAAGTCCCTTTCGAGGTCGCAGTTCGGCAGGAAATTGAGCAAATATGTGGGCACAATGGTGCAATTGTGCGCGGCAAATATACTATTTGTTTTTAAACAAGCGGCATTTTCTCCTTATTTTTTGGGAATGATTTGACACAAGCACAGCTATTTGTCGTCATAATGTCCAAAAGCTGAAAGGACATCGACATAGACTTTGTCGTCAAAGATTTCGTAGATAAGGCGGTGTTTCTTCGTGATTTTTCTGCTCCACTGTCCGCTACGGTCGCCCTTTAATTGTTCCGGATGTCCTGTTCCTGTTTTTGGGTGCACCTTCAGCTCTTCAATGAACTTGGCGACTTTCTTGAAGGAAGCAGGTTCTGAACGTTTCAGCAACCGTAAATCATCGATAGCCTTGGGTGAGTATATGATTTCGTACATCATATTCTATCAAGGAATTCATCCAAGGATTCGTTGGGACGCATTTTGATACCTTCGCCACGTCTAATCTGCTCCCGGGCTTCATCTACGCGGGAAAAGAACTCTTCCTCGGACAAGAGGGTGGGGTCTTCTTTTTCTGCAACGAGCTTGTGCAGATATTTGGCCACCCTTTTCATCATGGGCTCACTGTCTGCAAGGATTCCCATGTCGCGCCATATCTGGGCATTTAGTTGGACGGAAGTCATAACGGGTATGGATTTGTTTTGCGGCAAAGTTAGAAAATATGTCAGAAACAAACAAGGGCAATCGACAAAACCACCCGAGCCCAACTGGTCACAGGCCGTTTTAACCCCCAACATATAGATAATACCCGATGAAACGGCAAAAGCAAAGGGCGGCTCGCGAGCCGCCCTTTGCTAATAGGATATTTTATTCTGACTCGTCGCAAGCTCTGCTTGCTTGGAGTTAAAGGAGTTAAGGGAGTTAAAGGAGTTAAGGGAGTTAAGGACGAATGTCCTGCGCATGGCGATTATTCACCAGCAAAGGTATCGTCTTTAACTTCCTTAACTTCTTTAACTTCCAAATCATGTGAAATTACTTAATAACCTTCTGGCCGTTCTCGATGAAGACGCCCTTCTGTGCGTTGGCAACGCGGCGACCCTGGAGGTCGAAGGTGCCTGCGGCACCCTTCTTGGCAACCGTCGTGGTCTTGATGCCCGTCTTGTGGGCCTCAACCTCTGCGGGGTCGTAGCTCATGTGGAGTCTTATGCCAAGGGAGGTGTTCACGTAGGAGTCGTCACCCCAGTTATAGACGTCCGTCTCTTGCAGGAAGGTGTCGGTGGCGACTTCTTCGGTGAAGTTGCCATCTTCGTCCTCGGGGTGGTAGTTAACGGAAAGAAGGGCATAGCCGTAGTTGCCGTCGCCCGTATCGGTGACAACGTTCGTGAGGGGCACGATGCTGAACTCGCTGCCTTCGGCATTGCTGAATTCAACGACGAAGCTCTGGCCTTCCACGAGGACGGGCGTGCCGTCAAGCGGCGTGAAGGAGCAGCTGTGTCCCCAGTGTGCACCCTGGTTGTTCGTGAACGTCGTGTAGTCGGAGAGTGCGAACACACCGAGGGGCTCACCGAACTGGCCGTTGGGCAGAACGGGGAGGACGGCTGCAAGCACGTCGTCGGCTGCGGGCTCCTGGTCGGGGTTGTACATCGTGAAGTCAATGGAGTTGATGAGGGCTTCGCTGCCTTCGTTCATGGGGAAGAACTCGATGAAAGCGTGCGTCGTGGCGCTTACAACGCCATACTTCTCGCCACCGAACATCTGTGTGGCCAGCGCGTTGTCAGCCGTTTCGCTGTTCGTGGCGAAGTGCGAGCCGATGTTGGCGCTGCCCAGGTAGTACGTGGGATCCACATTGCCGACGGCCATAGGTACGAACTCCTCAGCGGAGTTGGTCATGACACCATCGCCGTTGAAGCCGATGGCCATAGCAGAGGCTGCGAAGGTGGCGCTGTCGGCCACGGTCTGTGCCTTCAGGGCGCTGGCGCCTACGCGGCTGGATACGATGGCCATGGGAGCGGGCCAGAAGCCCACGCCGTAGTTAGCCGTCAGTGCGGAGTCGGCCTCCGTGACGTCCTGTTCCTTCCAGCTGTATTCCTCACCGTCCTTCTCGTCGGAGTAGAGCCACTTGCTGTTCTCTGCGGAGAAGTCGGCATTAAACGTTACGTCAACGCCGGAGGGGCCGAGGGCTACGCCATCGGGTGCGCTGGATCCGTCCCAGTTCTCAAAGAACCAGAAGAAGCCTTCGGGGCGATAGGCCTGCACGGTGGGGTTCTCGGACGTCAGGCGGCGGGGTGCGCGCATTACCTTGCTGGTCATGGTGCCCTGGCTGCGGAAGTCAACCAGCTTCGGAGTGGCTTTGAGCTCCGTGTTCAGCGTGCGTGCGTTCTTCACTGTGCGAAGCGTCTGTGCGCTTGCACCGAGCGTGATGGCTACGAGAGCCATGAAGAGTAGAGTTTTCTTCATAAATGATACGTTTTGTTATACATTAAGTGAATTATTCGCGAGTGTGTGAGCTGCAAAAGTAAGGAAAAAGGGAAAGTTGAAAAAAGAAAAAAGCAACTTTTTCCCTTTTTCAACCTTCAAAATGTCAGAAGAACGCCTCAGCGGACGAATTTCTTGCCGTTTTTGACAAACACACCTTTCAACGGGGCGGCTTGCAGTTTGCGTCCCTGCATGTCGAAGATGCCTGCCCGGGCGGAGGCGGGCTCTGCCTGCGGGGCTGCGATGCCGTCGTGGTTCTGCACTTCCTCGATGTCGTAGGGGTGGTAGGACATGATGAGGCCTGCGGCAAGTCCCGTGATGTGGCTGCCGCCTTGGTAGGTGAACATGTCGATGGGGTAGAGCATCTCGCCCGACTGGCCGCCCATGGTGTATTCAAAGTCGCAGTAGGCATATACCTTGTCGTCGGGGTCGCTGGAGATGACGAGGCAGGGGGAGAAGGAGAGCTCGCTGCCCTCGGCATTGACAATGTGGAGCGCGAACTCGCCGTTGGCGACGAAGGCCTGCGGTGCGGCGAAGCGTATGCCGTAGCCCATGAGGCTGCCGTCGCTGTAGTTGAGCTTGTTCACGGCACCTGCGCGCAGCACGGAGAGGGGCTCGTCGCCAAGCAGTTCGCCGTCCATCGTCTCCAGCACTTCGATGACGATGTCGCTGAGCGCGGGCTCCTTCTCGGCATAGATGATGGCATCGGCACCGTAGATGACGCAGGGGGCGCCGTTCATGAGGGGCATCATCTCGTAGAAGCCGCCCACGTGGGCCGACTGGAGACCGAAGCCGCGCGCGATGTTGGCGTCGCTGGTGGGATTGTTGGTGGCCAGGTATTCGTAGCCGTTGTCCAGGAAGTTGAAATAGCGTCCGTTGTAGTTGCCGACGGGGATGTCGTACATCTCCGTTTCGCTGCCGAAAATTTCGCCCGTTGCGCTCTTTGTCCAGATGCGGCTCGGGACGATGTAGTAGGTGGAGTCAACGGCAGCCTCTCCCTCGCCGTTCGTGGCGCGCAGGATGGGGGCGAAGTAGCCGCCGTCCACGTAGTTGACGGTGAGCGTGGTGTCTTCCTTCGTAAAGGTCTTGAATTCCGTGGTCAGCGGGGATCCGTCCTCGTTGTACTCGGTGTCGTATTCCCATTCCATCTTCTCGCCCTGTGCCGTACCGCGATAGGTGATGTCCATGCCGGCAGGTGCAAAGGCATAGTTGCGGGCGTGGATGGCGCGATAGCTCATGCCGAAGAAGAGGAGTCCCTCGGGGCGCGAATAGTAGGCCGTGGGGCCTTCAGCCGCGCGGCGCGGCGCCTTCGGGTGGCGGGAGAAGAAGGAGCCGACGGAGTACTTGCCGAGGAAGGGGGAGGCATTGTTGCCCATCGAGAGGTCGCCCTGAGCGGCGAGCGATGCGGCAAAAAGGCAGGAAACGGTGAGGAGTAAAGCTTTTTTCATATACATATTTATATTTAATGTGGCGCAAAAGTAGGAATAAATTTCGTCTAATTCGCAGATTCGTGCTAATTTTACGCCGCAAAAGCACAAATAAAGCCAACTGAACACATGAAACGCACACTTACATTGCTTTTCGCGGCAGCAGCAAGCCTCACGCTTTCAGCGCAGAAGGACTACGCCGCATTCGTCAACGAATTTATCGGCACAGGCGGCCACGGACACACGCACCCTGCGGCGATGGTGCCGCACGGAATGGTGCAGCCCGGCCCCGACACGCGGCATCACGGATGGGACGCGTGCTCCGGCTACTACTATGAGGACAAGACCATCAACGGCTTCGCGCAGCTGCGCCTGAGCGGCACGGGCTGCGGCGACCTGAGCGACTTCCTGCTGATGCCCCTGAACGAGCGTCCCGACCTGCGCCACGTGGGCGAGAAGAGCGGACAGTACCGCTGCCCGTGGGCCTCGCCCTTCTGGCACGAGCAGGAGACTGCCACGCCCGGCTACTACTCCGTATTCCTGCACCGCTACGGCGTGCAGGCGGAGATTACCGCCACAGAGCGCACGGCACTCTACCGCTTCAAATATACGCAGCGTGCCGGAAAGCGCACGGACGCGGCGATGCTGCTGGACCTCGACTACAACAACCAGCACCAGTACATGCTGGAAATGGACTGGAAACAAATCAACGACCACACGCTGCGCGCCTTCCACCGCTCGCAGGGATGGGCCTACAACCAGCCCGTGTATTTCTTTGCCGAGTTCTCAAAGCCCTTCACCGTGGAGGAGGTGCGCGACACCGTCACGGAGAAGGGACGCACGTACCCCTGCTGCAAGCTCATCCTGACGTTCAAGGCCGATGCCGAGGGCAACGAGCCTGACGAGGTGATGGTGAAGAGTGCCATCTCCTTCTGCGACTATGACGGCGCGAAGCGCAACCTCTACACCGAGCAGCCGGGCTGGGACTTCGAGGGCACGAAGCGCACGGCGCGCAGGAAATGGAACGACGTGCTGGCGAAGATAGACCTCCGCGACCTTGGCGAGGCCGCTGCGGACTCCATGAAGACCATCTTCTACACGGCCCTCTACCACGCCAACATCGCCCCGAACCTGTTCTGCGACGTCGATGGAAGGTATCTGGGCATGGACCAGAAGGTACACAAATGCGATGCCGAGCGCGACCCGATGTACACCGTGTTCTCGCTCTGGGACACCTTCCGCGCCCTGCATCCCCTCGTGAGCATCATTGAACCTGAGAAGAACGAAGCCTACATCCGCTCGCTCGTACAGAAGGGCGAGGAAGGCGGCATCGTGCCGAAGTGGGAACTGGAGGGAAACTACACGGGCTGCATGATAGGCTACCACTATGTATCACTCCTTGCCGACATGTACACGAAGGGCTATCGCAACTACGACGTGAAGAAAGCCTTCCGCCATGCCCTGCGCTGCGCAGAGTACGACACGACGGGCATCACGCCCGCAATGCCGCGCTGGAAGATGGGCGAGGTGATGCCCGAGGCCCGCTACTGGAAGAACAAGCTTGGCTACATCCCCTGCGACAAGACGGGAGAAAGCGTGGCGAAGGCGCTGGAATACGCCTATAACGACTGGTGCATCGCGCAGATAGCGAAAGGCGAGGGCGACAAGGCCACGCAGAAGCGCTACGAAGAGTTCGCGAAAGCCTACCGCCACTACTTCGACCCCAGCGTGGGCTTCATGCGCGGCAAGAACCTCGACGGCACGTGGCGCACGCCCTTCAATCCTACGAGCAGCGACCACCGCATGGACGACTATACGGAGGGCAATGCCTGGCAGTGGACTTTCTTCGCGCCCCACGACCCGCAGGGCCTGATGAAGCTGTTCGGGACGAAGGAGAAGTTCCTCACGAAACTCGACAGCCTGTTCAGCATTTCCAGCGTCCTCACGGGCGACAACGTATCGCCCGACATCAGCGGCCTCATCGGCCAGTATGCCCACGGCAACGAGCCGAGCCACGCCACGATATTCCTGTATAATTACATGGGGCAGCCCTGGAAGACGCAGGAGCTCGTGGACAGCGTGCTCTACAACCTGTACTTCGACGGCCCGATGGGGCTTAGCGGCAACGAGGACTGCGGCCAGATGTCCGCCTGGTACATCCTGAACGCGATGGGCTTCTACCAGCCCTGTCCGGGAAAGCCCGAATACACCATCAGCCGCCCGCTCTTCGGTGAAGTGTGCATCAACCTGGGCAGCGGAAAGACTTTCACCATCAAGACGCTGAACAATTCGCGCCGCAACAAGTACGTGAAACGCATCCGCCTCAACGGCAAGGAGCTCAAGACGCCCTTCTTCACCCACGCGCAGCTGGCGGCAGGCGGCGTTCTCGAAATTGAAATGACGGACAAGCCGAAGAAATAAAAACCAAAGCCTTGAAAAAGATACTTCTTCCCATACTGCTCCTGGCGAGCACCTTCACGTTCGCCCAGGAGCAGAACGCATTCCCCTGGCGCGGCTGCATGATAGACGTTTCGCGCCACTTCTTCCCCATGTCGTTCCTCTACAAGCAGGTGGACGTGCTCTCCGAACTGGGCATCAACCGCCTGCACCTGCACCTGACGGACGCTGCGGGCTGGCGCATGGAGATAAAAGCCTACCCCGAGCTGACGAAACGCACCGCCTGGCGCACGGAAAGCGACTGGGACAAATGGTGGGTGGGCGAAGACCGCCGCTACTGCGCGGCTGACGCGCCCGGTGCCTACGGCGGGTACTATACGCAGGACGAACTCCGTGCCCTCGTCAAGTATGCCGAAGGCAAGGGCATCGTCGTCGTTCCCGAGATAGAAATGCCGGGACACAGCGAGGAACTCATCAGCTACGCACCCCGCCTGAACTGCCGGCCCCGGCACAGGCAGGCGGAGGCAGACGGACGCGGCCCAGTGGCCGACGTCGTGGAGCCGCTGCCGAACCGCGGCGACGTATGTCCCGCAAACGAGGAGGTCTATAGCTTCTTCGAGACGGTGCTGCGCGAGGTGATGGACGTATTCCCCTCGGAATACATCCACATCGGAGGCGACGAGGCCAACAAGGACAACTGGAACCGCTGCGGGAGCTGCGAGGAGCTGAAGCGCAAGCTTGGCACCGAGGACAAGGAAGCCCTGCAAGCCTACCTCGTGCGCCGCATGACGAAGTGGCTGAACGCACAGGGCAGGAAGGTGATAGCCTGGGACGAGGTGGTGGAAGGCCTGAAAAACAAGCAGGTGGGCATCCGCATAGCGCCCGACAGCCTCGCCATCATGCTATGGCGCAACCCCGCGACGGCGAAAGAGGCCATCGCCCTCGGACACGACGTGATTATGGCGCCCTCCGGCTATTGCTACCTCGACTACTACCAGGACGCTCCGCAGAAGGAGCCTCGTGCCATAGGCGGCTTCCTGCCGCTGCGCCGCGTATATGCCTTCAACCCCTACGAGGACATGACGCCCGAGGAGCAAAGCCACGTCATGGGCGTGCAGGGAAACCTCTGGACGGAATACATAGAGACGCCGGAGCATGCCGAATACATGCTCTACCCCCGCATCTGCGCCATTGCCGAAATCGGAAAGCACGGTGCCGACCGCCCCGCGTGGGAGGTTTTCCGGAAAAACACGCTGAAGACGCTGAAACGCCTGCGGAAACGGGGCATCCATCTCTTCGACCTCGCCCACGAAAGCGGGCCGCGAGCGGAGAGCCTGAAGCCCGTCAGCCACAAGGCCCTTGGCGCACGCGTCACCTACTACAAGCCTTACAGCCCGCACTACGTGGCGGCAGGCGAGGGGACGCTCACCGACGGCCTTCGCGGCGACTTCTCGCACGGCGACGGACGCTGGCAGGGATTCGTCACGGGACGGTGCGTCGATTTCCAGATAGACCTTGGCCGCGTGCAGGACATCCGTGAAATCTACATGGACTTCATGCAGAACAGCGGTGCCTGGATATACCTGCCGAAGGTGTTCATGCTCAGTGCTTCCGAGGACGGCGAGAACTTTGAGTACCTGATGGGGCGCGAAGAGTCCAAGCGCACGAACGTGGGCACGGAGTTTGAGCGCTACGCGTGGAAGGGCAACACGCGCGCACGCTATCTGCGCGTGGAAGCCGAGTCAACGGGCGAAGGCGAATGGATTTTTACGGACGAAGTCGTGGTGAACTGACGGCGACTTCGCCAAACAAGGATATGACAACAACGGACATAGAACAAGAACTATCGGCACACGGCGTGAAGCCGACGGCCGTGCGCACGCTCGTGCTGCGCGCCCTGAAGGATTCCGCCTACGCCCTCTCGCTTTCAGAACTGGAGGGACGGCTGGGGACGGTGGACAAGTCGTCCATTTCGCGTACGCTTGCGCTGTTCCTCTCCCACCATCTTGTCCACAGCATCGACGACGGTGAGGGTATCGTGAAGTATGCCACCTGTGCCGAGCATTGTCATTGCCACGATGCTGAAGGCTTCGATGACCTTCACCTGCACTTCACGTGCGAGCGCTGCCACCGCACCTACTGCCTGCGGGGCCTGCCGCTTCCGCCCGTCACCGTGCCGCAGGATTTCAGCGTCCACACGGCAGAATATATGCTGAAAGGAATCTGTGCGGAGTGCAGCCCTCGCGCGCGCGTACGTATATAGTATATTGTGAGGGCACCATAACAGTTAGAGAAGCATGGCTGACGCAACATTCATCAACGACCCCGTCTATGGCTTCACGCGAATCCCGCGCGGCCTCCTGACGGACGTGATTTCCCATCCCTACTTCCAGCGCCTCGGCCGCATCCGCCAGCTGGGCATGTCGGCCCTTGTCTATCCCGGGGCGCAGCATACGCGTTTCCAGCACTCGCTGGGTGCGTTGCACCTCATGCAGGAGGCCGTACACGTGCTGATGGAAAAGGGGCAGTTCATGTTCGACGCAGAAGTGGAGGCGGCAGAAACCGCCATCCTGCTGCACGACGTGGGTCACGGTCCCTTCTCGCACGTCCTGGAAGGCATCTTCGCCCGCAATCTCTCCCACGAGGAAATCTCCCTGCGCATCATGGAGCGCATGAATAGCCGGATGGACGGCCGTCTGTCGCTTGCACTGAAGGTGTTCCGGGGAGAATATGGGGCGCGCTACCTCCACGAGCTCATCAGCAGCCAGATAGACGTGGACCGCCTCGACTATCTGAGCCGCGACAGCTTCTTCACGGGGGTTCGCGAGGGCAGCGTGGGGGCGGCACGAATCATCAAGATGATGGAGATATCCGATGACAGGCTCGTCGTGAACGCAAAGGGACTCTATTCTGTGGAGAACTACCTGATGTCGCGTCGCGTCATGTATTGGCAGGTATATCTTCACAAGACGGTCGTGGCCGCAGAGGAAGTGCTGCGGCAGGCCCTGCGGCGCGCGAAGTGGCTTGCGGAACAGGGGCGCGCGCCTTTTGCTCCGCCTGCGCTGGCATTCTTCTTCGATTCCAGCGGGAATGAAACTGACCCGGAGCTCTGGCTCGACCACTATGTTGAACTTGAAGACAACGACATCCTTTCTGCCATCAAGGAGTGGTGTCACGACGAGGACGCGGTGCTTTCGCGCCTCGCGGACAGCTTCACGCACCGCCGCCTTTTCCGCGTAGAAGTTTCCGAAGAACCCTTTGCGGAGGAATACGTGGCACGGCGCCGCGAGGAAGTCGCCTCAGCACTGGCCCTTTCCAACGAGGACGTGGATTATTTCGTGCGCACAACAGAGGTTTCCAACGCGCTCTACCGCACCGACACAGAAGGCATCAGCCTCCTCTTCCCCGACGGCTCCCTTCGCGACGTGTCGGAGGTCTCCCCCGTTGTGCGCGCCTGTTGCGCCGCGCCCCCCGACCGCAAATTCTACCTCTTCACGCCACGCTTGTAAGCACATCTCGGGACGTGACGGGGGTTCTTTGCAGAGCAAAGCGTCAGTCCTTCGGACGTGCCGAGCGAAGCATGATGTGTTGCCTCCGGCAGCATTTTATGGACTATAATATACAGGCGTCCGCTCTGGCGCCAGCAGAAGGTGTGCGCACATCTCGCTTTGAGGTGTGCGCACATCTCGCTTCAAGGTAAGCGCAAAGCTCAAGGTGAGGTAAGCGCACACCTCAACGCAAGGTAAGCGCAAAGCTCAAAGTGAGGTAAGCGCACACCTCGGAAAGAGCTGTCAGGAAGCTGTCGCCATCGTAAAGAAAAGCGCGAAAAATGCATGTTTCTCCCCTTCCTGTTTTTCGAAAAATAGCCTTCAGCCTGTGCACCCCGTTATATCCGCCTGAACAAAAGCGCGTTAGAGTGCGCAGGCTGCCTTCGCAAGCCTGCATCAAGCCTGCGATTTTTGGGCTTTTCCGGCATCAAAATTGACATTTCCATTCTTATGCTTTTCTTCCATAGGAAGTTGACAATAACATACATCGGACAAAACGGGCAGTTTTCTCCCAGCAAACTGGCAGCTTGTGCGCACCAAACTGTCGGTTTGGTCGGAACAAACTTGTGCAAGGTGCCGCAAATCGGGGGAAAAAGATGCCTGCGCGTTGTTAAAAAAAGAGCAAGAATAAGGGAGTTGTCTTTTGACAGGTTACGCCGTCTGCGCAGATGGATTCTTTGTCACGCGAGTTCCTCGTAGGCGGGTAGGGCGGGAAGGAACTCCGCTCGCGAGTGCGCATAGTCCAGATGCAGGCAATAGTGCTCGCGGCCGTTGGAAACCATCAGATAGTCAGCGCGAAGGACGCTGTTGTAACTGTTAATCTGCTGAAACACACGCTGCGTGAGCGCAACTTCCGGTGCCTTATATTCCACGATGAGCCGGGGACGGCCGCCCTGGCGGCTGAAAAGCACCGTGTCGCACCGACGTTCCACGCCGTTGATGGTGAGCTTCACCTCGTTTTGCAGGAGCGGGGCAGGGTAGTGGAGGCTGTTTACGAGATGGCTCACGAAATGCTGCCGCACCCACTCCTCGGGTGTGAGCCGTACGAAGCGTTTGCGAAGCGGGTCGAAAATCTCGTCGTAGCCCTCCGCATGCCTTCGGATGCGCGCCTCTATGGGGGGTAAGTTGAGCTGTTCCTTCACTTTTCCGACTTTTCGCCTTTCTGTTTAGGCGAGATTTCGTATTTTTGTGCGAAAATACGGTTTTTATATGAAAACAAGGGAAGAAATAGTGGGAAATTGGCTTCAACGCTACACGGGACACCCCCTTTCCTACTTTGGAGAACACATCCTGCTCACGAACTTCAACCACTACGTGGACCTTTTCTGCGAGCTGACGGGTGCAGAGCCCATCGGCTTTGAAGCAAACTTCCGCGCGGTCACGGCGGATGGCATCACGATGATAAACTTCGGCATGGGAAGTCCCAATGCCGCCCTCATCATGGACCTGCTGAGCGCCATCACCCCGAAGGCATGCCTTTTCCTCGGGAAGTGCGGCGGCATCTCTGACAAGACGCACCTGGGCGACTACATCCTGCCCCTTGCCGGCATTCGTGGAGAGGGTACCTCCAACGACTATTTTCCCGCAGAAGTCCCCGCGCTGCCTGCGTTCATGTTGCAGCGTGCCGTTTCTACGGCGTTGAGAGACAACGAACAGGACTACTGGACGGGGACAATCTATACGACAAACCGCCGCGTGTGGGAACATGACGAGAAGTTCAAGCAATATCTTCGTGAGACGCGCGCAATGGGCGTGGACATGGAGACGGCGACATTGTTCTCCTGTGGTTTCTTCAACCACATTCCCACTGGCGCGTTGCTCCTCGTCTCGGACAATCCCATGATTCCCGAGGGCATAAAAACCTCCGCCAGCGACCTGCACGTGACGAAGAACTTTGCCAAGACGCACGTGCGCATCGGCATTGAGGCCATGAAACTCATCATCGGCCAGCGCAGCACGGTACGCCACCTCCGCTTCGACTGGTAAAATAACGCCATCATCAGGGCTCCCCAATAATTTTCAACGCACCCACACACAATATGCCCGCAAAGACGCCTGCCATATCATACGATGCCATTCTCCGCGAGGTAAACGCGGGGAAGTTCCGTCCCATCTACTACCTCATGGGGGAGGAGGCGTACTATACCGACCGCATTGCCGACTATATTGTCGATCATGCGCTTGAGGAAGACGAAAAAGCCTTCAACCTCCTGACGGTTTTCGGCCTTGATACGACCATCGAGGCCATCATGGACACGGCGCGAGGCTATCCGATGGGCGCGCAACGCCTTGTGGTGTGCGTGAAAGAGGCGCAAAACCTCAAGAATATCGAGAACCTGGAGCATTATGCAAAGCAGCCGCAACCCTCCACGGTGCTTATATTCTGCCATAAAAACGGTAGCCTGGACCGTCGGAAAAAGCTTCCTGCGCTCATTGAAAACGCAGGCGGCGTGGTGTATGAAAGCGTGAAGCTTCGCGATTATCAGCTTCCCACGTTCATACAAGACTACATGGCGCGGCGGCGTGTGCCCATTCATCCGCAGGCGGTGACGATGATGGCCGACTACGTGGGAGCAGACCTCAACCGCATGGCTGGGGAGCTTGACAAGCTCTGTATTGCCGCCAACGCACAGGGACAAACCGTCCAGCCCGTCACCGGGGAGATGGTGGCGGCTCATATTGGCATCAGCAAAGAGTACAATATATTTGAACTCCAGGAGGCGTTGGTGAATAAAAACGTAGCCAAAGCCATGCAAATTGCGAACTATTTTGACAAGAATCAAAAGACAAATCCGATTCAGAAAACGCTTCCGTCGCTCTTCAGGTGC
Organism: Alloprevotella sp.; assembly: GCA_017477205.1. The sequence goes on along the minus strand of JAFUXE010000005.1, from coordinate 44,001 downwards.
TTCTCAAACATCATGATGGCCTACTATTCCCCAGACAAGAGTGAGGCGGGACTTGCCTCGTGGCTCAGTATGAGCAGCTGGCAGGTGAAGAAGAATGTCTCTCCGGCTTTGCGGAATTATTCTGGTATGAAGGTGATGCAGATTCTCTCCGAGATCCGACGAACCGATGCGCGCTCCAAAGGGGTAGGGAACCCCTTCATCTCAACGGGCGACCTCATGCGCGAACTCCTCTACTTCATCCTCCACTGATTCCATTCCCAACACAAAATCATCCCCCGCGCCTTCCCGCGTAATCCGCTTTCCGCTCACCTTCTTCTTCCGCATCTTTTCAGTTCCGGTTCCCTTCCCGTACCCTCTTTTACACCTTTCCCGTTCGTTTCGCCCCGCTCTTCCTCGGGGCCTTTTTTGTGTTCCGTTTCCACCCGGATGCGTTGTCCTTTTCTCCTCCTGCCCGCAAAACTATTTGTCAAGATTTTATTTTTCATCAAGCACCGTTCTAATTTCGCCAAAATCTCAACACAACTTTCCTCACTCCCCATCAGTCCAACAAGAGAGGTCCCCCAGAGGGCAAACCTATGGACATGAAAACCTACTCAGTGCCGCTACTTTCGCAGAAATGTCGCTCCAAAGGAGTAGAAAAACTGAATTTTCTCCCTTCCAATCCCCATTTTCTCCCCTCCAAATGCCTTCTGGGCGACTTTTTGCGGCTCAAAATTGCTTCAAAACGGCCTTCCCCAACTTTTTAGCCCGCATTTCGCTTGCACAATTTTAAGGGTATATTCTATTTATTCCCAACGAATTAGCCATAAATTTGCCTCGAAATCCTTGCCTTGACACGTCGTTTTTGGCCGCTCTCCCGATTTTGGGGCAAAAAAGTCTGTTTTTCTTTCAATACGTTTTCCGCAATTTGGATTTAGCAAACCTTAACAATTAAACAATTTGGATTCCCCAATAAGGCAGATTCGATATTTACAAACCAAAACTTCAAGGCCTATCGAATTGCATCCAAGCAGACGGATTCGTCTTTCTGAAGATGTCGGTTTGTGATTACAAATCAAAAGTTTCTGTTTGTATATTGATAAATTTAAAGGTGTAGATACGGTGTTTGTATTGCCTTATAAATGAATTTGTTACCGTGTTTTCTTTGTGTTTACATGCGGACGGGGGAGTTTAATTGTCCCTTCTAGGGCAGAGAAGGGAGCGAAATGGCTCGTTTTGGGCAAATGATAATAGAATCATTGCCAATACGTATAGTTTCGGAGTTAGACAATAAATTTAAGTTCTTAAATTGATAAAAGATTTAGAAGTCGAAATTCTAAATTTACAAAGTGTGCTATTCGGTTTAGGATGCCGAAGCGCAAGTTTTTAAACTTTGAATTTAAATTTTCGTACTGAAATTTTGTTTTCTAAAAAGGATGTTTTACCTTTGTAAACCGTAAGAGAACGAATTTTTAAGCATCCTTGAGAAAATCATGAAGGAACGGATAAGAGAAATTATGGGTAAGACTGCTCTTTCGCAGCAGGACTTTGCCGCGCGACTTGGGATTTCGCCTGCCACTTTGTCAAGTATTTTGAATGGCAGAACAAACCCTACAAATAACATCGTATATGCGATTCACAATGCCTTCCCGGATATAAACATCAGTTGGCTTATGTTTGGCGAAGGTGGCATGTCTGCGAACCATGACGAGGGCGGTTTCGTTACGGACGCCGGAGCTTCTGCTTCTGTCGAAGTTGCGGAACCTGGTGGGCGCGAAGGGTCTCTGTTGGACATCATGCCTGAGGCTCCCAACGGTGAGGCGTCGTCGCCTTCATCTGAGGGCTCGTCTCCCGGAAGGGCTATGGCGGATCTTTTTAATACCTCCTCGCAGCCGACCCCTCAGAAGATGCCTTCAGGACAACGCGCGGGTGCTTCTTCGCAGCATGCGGCGGCTGCTTCTCAGGGCATGGTTGTCCCCGGGCAGCATGGGAACATGTCACCACGAACGCCGTTGCCGGCCTCACAGAGAGGTTCTGCGCAGCGGGTTTCTGGCGGAAGCCGTGACGCGATTCAGGAAATGCGGAATTTTGTTGACAGGCCGCGGCGTGAAATTAGGGAAATACGCATTTTCTTCAGCGACGGGACGTATGAAACGTTTGCTCCGTCAGCTGAAAGCGCCTATCCAAATAGGAAATAGAATAATAAAGAAGCGTCGCGACGGTAGCTCCGAAGGCGAGACCGCCCAGGAGATCTCCCAGATAGTGGACGCCGAGATACATTCTGCTATAGCAGACAAGTGCAGCCCAACCTGCCAGCGTGCAGGTAAGGGCTTTTTTTCGTAGGATGAGGCCGAGATAGCATACGAGTGCCCCCGTGTTGGCGGCGTGTGCCGAGGGGAAGCCATAGCGTCCGGAGTGGTAGCCTCGCACAAGGTGGACAAAGGGGGATATCGGGTTGTCGGGATTGGAAGGCCTCATGCGCGTGAACAGGTGTCGGAAGACGTGGATGCATATCTGGTCGCTGATGAGGATAATCAGCGCGATGCCGATAATCCAAAGCAATGTTTTGCGCCATCCGGTGCGTTTGTAGAGGTAGAAAAGCAGGAAGGCGTAGAGGGGAATCCAGGTGAAGCGACCGGAAATGGCCCACATCACCTCGTCGAGGAAGGGTGTGTGGAGGCCGTTGACGGCGAGAAGTATGGCGTCGTCGATGTTTTGGAGCGTTTCGAGCATGAGGCGGCTGTTTTATTGCGGCTTTTTATTGCTGGTTGTTGGCATTGGTTTGCCGGTTGTTGGCTTCTGGATGGCGATGGCGTCGTTTTAGCGGGCGGCGAGATCGTCGTAGAGGCATTGGAGATAGGCCTTGGCGCGGCGAAGTGCGAGGTCGGTTTCGCGGCCTCTGCTGAGGACTGTGCGCGAGGCCTGGTTGTCGTATATGGCGATGCTTTCAGCGTCAACGTACCCCATGGCGTCGGGGAAGGTGAAGAACGCGAAATGCGGGATTTGCGGGTCAAAGAGGTTCTTCCCGAAGGGGAACTCCGCTGCAAGCCTTTTGCGGGAAGGGGAGGCGGGCGCGGAAGAGGGGGCGGAAGGCGCGGAAGGGGACGCGGCGGCAGAACCGCCGCGCACAGTTAAGGGGGAGGCGCTCGCGGAAGGCGCGGAAGAGGAGGCGGAAGGCGCAGAAGGGGACGCGGCGGCAGAACCGCCGCGCACAGTTAAGGGGGAGGCGCTCGCGGAAGGCGCGGAAGAGGAGGCGGAAGGCGCGGAAGGGGACGCGGCGGCAGAACCGCCGCGCACAGTTAAGGGGGAGGCGCTCGCGGAAGGCGCGGAAGAGGAGGCGGCGGGCGCAAAGGGGGGGGCGGAAGGAACAGAGGGGGCAACGGCGGCATAGAGGGTTGCGGAGATGTCGATTTGGGAGCCGACGGTGGGGATGCGGCCGCGTTGCTGAAGGGCACCACCGGTCATGACGAGGGGGATGCGATAGCGCTCGGGGGAGAGGTTGTCGATGTCCTTGGGGTATGCACCGAGATGGTCGGGGACGATGACGACGAGGGTGTTGTCCCACGCGGGCAGGGCACGGAGGTCGTGGATGAATGCCCCGAGGCAGCTGTCGGTATATGCGAACGCGTTGAGACGCTCATCGGCAAGGCGATGGTAGGGAACTTCGAAAGGCTCGTGGGAGCTTGATGTCTGGATGACGCGGAAGCGCGGGGAGGCGTTTGCGGGGCTTGCCTTGATGTCTTCCAGTGCGCGCTGGAAGAGCAGGTGGTCGTGGACGCCCCATTTGCTGAGCCTCTGGTTGAGCGGGAAGTCTGTGTCTTCCGTGATTTCGCCGAATCCCTGGTTGATGAGATAGGAGCGCATGTTCGTGAAGTCCGCATCGCCGCCGTAGAAGTAGCTTGCGCTGTAACCCAGGGAGCCGAGGCTCCGTGCGAGCGAGGGAAGGTGTGCCGTTTTCTGGGGATATTTCATCACGCTTGTCGTGGGTTGCGCGGGATAACCGCTGAGGATGGCGACGAGGCCTCGGTCGGTGCGGAAGCTGTTGGCGTAGAAATTGGTGAAGAGGAGGCCTTCTGCCGCGATTTCTTCCAGACGAGGTGTCACGTTTGCCTCACCGCCCAGCGTGCGCATGAGCTTTGCGGAGAAGCTTTCAAGGATGACGAGGAGGATGTCCGGCTTCTCGGTGTTGAGGAGCGGCGTTTCCGTGCCGGCTGCAATGCTGTCCGTAGGCGTGTGGAGGGCATTGAAGATGGCGTGGGCTTCGGCATCGTCGAAGAAGCGGTACTGCTTGGAGAAGTCCGCCTGCTTTCCGAGGGATTCGATGAGGCTGAAGAGTGGTGCTACGGCGGCATGGTTCCGCGTTTGTACGGGACTGAAGAAGACGTGCCCCGTGTTCATCGTGGAGACCGTGAGGCCGCCGCGGATGGGCAGGAACAGCGATGCCGTCAGCGCGAGCATCGCGACGAGTTGCAGGATGCGTCGTCCACGCGTCGGGGCGCTTTCGGGAAGGCGCTCGGGAAGCCTGCCGACGAGGAGGCGCGCGATGAAAAAGGCGAAAAAGGCGATGGCGGCGAGGCCCGCAAGCACAATCCAGGGGCTCACGCTTGCGAAGGCGTCCTTGGGAGATGAGAGGAAATAGAAAAGCGGCGTGGCATCGAGGGGGAAACGCCAGTATTCGTAGAGGCCGATGTTTGTGCAAATGGCCGCTGCGAGGGCGATGGCCTCTGTCCAGATGAGAATGTCCCAGGCTCTTCGGAGCCAGCGGGCGGGCGCGGGGAGGGGCTTGGCAGCGGCGGAACCGCTGCCCACAGTATGCGGGCACCTGGAGCTGGACGCGGAGGGGGCTTTGGCAGCGGCGGAACCGCTGCCCACAGTATGCGGGCACCTGGAGCTGGGCGCGGGGAGGGGCTTGGAAGCGGCGGAACCGCTGCCCACAGTATGCGGACGCCTGGAGCTGGGCGTGAAGAGGGAGGCGGTGAGCAGCAGGGCGGGAAGCACCGTCAGGTAGCCTGCGATGCAAAAGTCGTGGGACAGGCCGTGCCAGAGGATGGCTGCGATGTCGCCGATGGAGGGTTGCTCCATCAGCTTCGCATAGAAGCCGCAGAACGCCAGTTTCCCCGTGAGGCTTGCAAGCGTGAAGCCGAGAAACGTGCGCACGAGCGTCAGGATTTTTTCTTTCATGTGTCGTGTTGGGGCGCGAAGACCCTTTTGGGCGCGAAGATAGGAAAAAGGCTTTGCAGCACCAAACCTCCGCTGCCCTATCTCGCTTTTTTGCGTGCGGCGGAGGCTTTCAAATGCCCTGCCTGAAGGCTTCCTGCGCATCGACCACGTACGTGGGATGAAAAAACCACCGCCGTGGGACGAAGAAACCACCGCGGTGAAATGAAGAAACCACCGCCGTGGGCGACGAGCGCGAAGGCTTGGGACGCGGCGGGCGGAGGGGAGGGAGCGGCGGGGAAACCGCCGCACGCTGTCAAGGGGGAGCGGGCAAGGGGAGGGCGGAGGGGCATAGAGAAGGGACGGAAAGGGGCGGTGGAGAAAAAAGGGGACGGCGATGAAAAAAGGGGGCGCGGGAGGGGCGGAAGTCGGCAGTTTGTCGTAAATTCGCGCCACAAAAACGGAAACGCTATGGGAAAAGATATGACTGCGGCGGCGCGCGTCGCCGTCCGCGTACCCTACGCGACGCGCTGGGGCGAGGTTCTGCGCCTGCGCTATCGCTGGGAAGATGGGGCCGAAGGGCTCGTGGACATGGCTTGGACGGACGGCGACGTCTGGACGGCCGAGCTGACGGCTCCGCACGGCGGCGAAGAGGTGCTGACGTGGGAGTTTGAGGTTTGGCGATTGGAAGATGCCGGGGGCGGCGAAGCCCGCTTTGAAGATAACAAGGCCTGCTTTGAGGATAACGGGGCCCGTTTGGGGGAACATGGAGGCCGCCTTGTGCGTCGCGAAGCCGACGCGTTGCGCCGCCTTGCCCTCACGCCGGGTACGACGTTGGTCTGCGACAGCTGGACGGAGCGCGGCGTCGGGACGATATACCGCCACGTGGCTTTCACGGAGTGTCTCTACGGTCCCCAGGTGGGTACCCCCTGCCACGCGCTGCCCGCATCGACGCGTTGTGCCCTGAGCCTTTCCGCGCTTCCTGCCCCCGAGGGTTTCCGCTGGGGCGTCGTGGGCAGCGTGGCGAGCCTCGGCGGCTGGGACGCGCGGCACGCCGTCGCCTTGCAGCGCACGGGCGTCTATGAATGGTCCTGCCCGATTGGCATCGCCGAGGCACGTTCCGGCTTTGCGTACAAGTTTGTTCTCATCGACGAGGCCGATGCCTCCCGCGTCGTTTGGGAGAGCGGCGAGAACCGTCGCCACCCGTCGCAAGACGATGCCTACGTGGCCGACGGCCTCCGCATCCTTGCCTCCTCGCCCCGCGTGGACGTGCCCCTCTGGCGCGGCGCCGGCGTCGTCATCCCCGTCTTCTCGCTGCGCAGTCGCGGCAGTTGGGGCGCCGGCGACTTCGGCGATTTGAAAACGCTTGTGCGCTGGGCTGCCGGCACGGGGATGCACGCCGTGCAGATACTTCCCGTCAACGACACGACGCGTCGCGGCGGCTGGGGCGACTCCTATCCCTACAGCGGCATCAGCGTTTTTGCCCTCCATCCCCTCTACCTCGACCCGCGCGAGTGGGCGGACACGGAGCTTTTCCGCACGATGCAGGCCGAAGGTGAGCGCCTGAACGCCCTCGACAGCATGGACTATGAAGCCACGTACCGCCTGAAGCACCGTTTCCTCCTTGCCCTCTACGGGCAGGAAGGCCGCCGCGTGCGTGCCCTGCGCGAGTATCGCGACTTCGTGAGCCGCAACGAGCATTGGCTGAAGCCTTATGCCGACTTCCGCGCGCAGCAGGAGCTTGGCGGCACGCCCGCCTTCCACGTCTTCGTGCAGTTCCTGCTCCACCGCCAGCTTCGTGCTGCCCACGAGGAGGCTCGCCGTCACGGTGTCATCCTGAAGGGCGACATCCCCATCGGCATCAGTCGCGACAGCGTCCCTGCGCGCGTAGATCGCAGGCTTTTCCGCTTCGACGGACAGGCGGGCGCGCCGCCCGACGACTTTGCCCGCGACGGCCAGAACTGGGGCTTCCCCACCTACAACTGGGAGGAAATGGCGAAAGACGGCTATGCGTGGTGGCGCCGCCGCTTTGCGCACATGGGCGAGTACTTCGACGCCTATCGCATCGACCATGTGCTGGGCTTTTTCCGCATCTGGGAAATCCCCGCGTCCGAGGTCTTTGGCACGATGGGGCACTTCCGTCCTGCGCTGCCCCTGAGCGAGCGGGAAATCCGCGACTTCGGCTTCACGGCATCGCCCGCCGACTATGCCGAGCCCCGTTTCGACGAGGCCACCTACGCCGCCATGTGCGCCGAGGCCGCCTGCTCCTTGGAGGCTTACGTGGAGCGCCGCGGCGATTTCCGCACCTTGCGTCCCGAATACGCCAGCGGCCGCGCCATTCTCGCGCGCGTAACAGATAATAATGTGCGGCGCGTGCTGATGCAGGGCGTCGCCGAGCGTCTTTTCCTTGCGGATGCCGAGCGCCCCGGCCTCTACCATCCCCGCGTGTGCGCCCAGCAGACCGCTGTGTTCCAGCGTCTGCCCCGCGAGTTGCAGGACGCCTTCAACCGCCTCCACGAGGACTTCTTCTACGTGCGCCACAACGCCTTCTGGGCCGCAGAGGCCATGCGCAAGCTGCCGCCCATCCTTGCGCCCCGGCCCGATGAAGAAACCCTCCTGCCCTGTGCGGAGGACTTGGGCATGGTGCCCGCCAGCGTGAAGGGCGTGCTCAACGCGCTCAGCGTGCTTTCGCTGGAGATACAAAGCATGCCGAAAGCATTCGGAAGGCGCTTTGCCGACCTTGCGCAGAATCCCTATCTTTCCGTCAGCACCATTGCCACCCACGACATGCCTCCCTTCCGCCTCTGGTGGGCACAGGACGCCGGGCGTGCGCAGGCTTTCTGGCGCGAAGCCCTCGGCCGCGAGGGCGATGCTCCCCAGGACGCCACGCCTGCGTTGTGTGAAGAAGTCGTGGCGCGGCACCTCGCGTCGCCCTCCATGCTCTGCCTGCTCGCCTTGCAGGACTGGCTGGCCATCGACGGCGCACTTCGCCGCCCCGACCCCGACGAGCAAATCAACGTGCCTGCCGATCCCAACCATTATTGGCGCTACCGCATGCATCTCACCTTGGACGAACTCTTCTCGGCCACGGCTTTCAACGAGCATCTGCGCGTGCTCATCCGCAATGCCGGGCGTTGAACGCCGCCGCAGCAGGCCCGGGGCGCCGCCGCGCAGCCGAAAAAATCCGGCGGCGCGGTACGTTAAAACGCCCGTTCGGCTTTGTGCTGTGCGCAGCAAGTATTAAATTTGCTCCGTTTTCCGGCTTTTTGGGAAGGAATATGCTTAGAAATACGCTGAAATACATTCTCTTATCCGTTGCCATGCTCATGGCGGCCGCGCTGTCGGCACAAAAGACCTTCACGCTCGTGATAGACGCCGGGCACGGTGGTAAGGACGCGGGCGCCGTAGGCGCTTTCTCCTACGAGAAGAACATCAACCTGAGCATCGCCCTCGCACTGGGAAACCTCGTGGAGCGGAACTGTCCCGACGTCCACGTCATCTACACGCGCAAAACGGACGTCTTCATCCCCCTCGGCGACCGTCCGAACATCGCCAACAAGGCAAAGGCCGACCTTTTCATCTCCGTACACACCAATTCCGCAGGCTCCAACCACACGGCGCACGGCGTGGAGACCTATACCCTCTGCCTGGAGAAGATGAACACGAACCTTGAAATAGCCAAGCGCGAGAACAGCGTCATCACGTACGAAAGCGACTACCGCACGCGATATGAGGGCTTCGACCCCAATTCGGTGGAGAGCTACATCATCTTCCAGTTCATGCAGAACAACTACATGCGCCAGAGCGTGGAACTTGCCCAGTGCATACAGCGGCAATATGCCGGGTCGGGACGCAAGAACAAGGGCGTGAAGCAGGCCAACCTGCTCGTGCTTCGCAACACGAGCATGCCCGCCGTGCTGACGGAGGTTGGCTTCATCACGAACCCCGACGAGGAGCGCTTCCTGAACTCCCCCGCCGGCGTGCAGACCATCGCCTCCTGCATCTTCAACGGCTTCCTTGCCTACCGCAAGGCGCACGGCGCGCGCAACCTGCCCGCTCCGCTCCACGTCAGCGCACCTGCCGAGACGCCGCAGCCCGCAGCGGAGTCCGCGCAAGGCACGTCGGAACAGAAAGCCGGTGAGCCGCAGCCGAAAGCCCGCGAACCGCAGCCTGCCGCCAAGCCCCAGCAGCCCTCGCAGGGCGCGCCCGGCGGCGTCGTGACCTATCGCGTGCAGTTTGCTACAAGCTCCGCAGCCGTCAATCCCCGGGAGAAGCGCTTCAGCGGCTTCCCCGCCGTCACCAGCATCAGGCAGGGCAACGTCTATAAGCACTACATGGGCGACTTCCCCACCATCAGCGAGGCGCGACAGGCCCTCCGCGAAATACGAAACACCTATTCCGACGCTTTCATCGTCAAGTTCCAGGACGGAAAGCGCGTGCAATAATACAGAAGACATGAAGAATATCTTTTCCCGCGAGGTGAAAATCGCACTGACGGCCATCAGCGCCGTCGTACTCCTATACCTTCTCATCAGTTTCCTGAAGGGCGTCAACGTCTTCAAGGCAACGAACACCTACTACGTCGAGTTTGCCGACATCCAGGGGCTTGCCGTCTCCAACGCCGTCTATGCCGGAGGCTATCCCGTGGGCATCGTGCGCACCATCGAGTACGACTACGACCGCAAGGACCGCGTCATCGTGGGCATCGAGCTGGACAAGGAAATGCAGGTGCCCGTGGATACGCGCGCCGAGTTGGAGTCCTCGCTCATGGGAGGCGTCACGATGCACCTCATCCTCGGTCCCAATCCCACGAAGCACATAGCCCGCGGCGACACCATCCGCGGCGGCATCCATCAGGGTGCGCTCACGCAGGTGGAAGCCCTCATCCCCACCGTTGTCAGCATAGCACCGAAAATCGACACCATCATGACAAACCTCGCCCAGCTCACGGGCGACCCCGCGTTGCAGCAGACCCTGCACAACTTTGCAGCCACCTCCGTCTATATCCGTCAGGCCTCGCAGCAGCTCGACGCCACGCTCTCCCGGAACGTGCCGCAGATGATGGAGCGCCTGCAGAGCGTCTCCCGCAACCTGGAAACCCTGAGCGGAAATCTTTCTCAGGTGGACGTGCAGAAAACGTTGGACGAGGTGAACGGCACGCTCGCAGAGGTGCAGCAGTTCTCCACGCAGCTCAAGAACATGAGCACCGACCTGGGGAACAAGCTCAACGGCACGGACTCCTCGCTTGGCCTCCTGATGAACAGCCGCGAGCTTTACGACAACCTCAATGCCTCGGCGGAAAACCTCAACCGCACCATCCAGAGCGGCGACACGCTGCTCACGGACATGAAGCAGCACCCGGGGCGCTACGTCCACTTCTCTGTCTTTGGGCGTAAGAACAAGTAAGAAACCATTTCCATACCGTTTCGTCACATGCAAAACCCACAATGGCAGCAATGCCTGCAAATCCTCGCGCAGAAACTCCCCGAGAAGGAGTTTGAGACGTGGTTCACGCCGTTGCGCTTCGGCAGCATAAAGGCTGGAACGCTCACGCTCGTGGTGCCGCGGCGCTTCGTGATGGAACGCATCATCGGCCACTATGCGCAGCCCTTGCAGCAGGCCGTGACCGAAGCCTTTGGCGCCAGCCTGCGCGTGCTGTTCAAGATAGACGAAACCATCGCCTCGCAGTCCGAGGAAAAGCCCGAGAAGCCAAGGCGAGGCCGCAAGGCCGAGGACAAGGGCACCGCAGGCGCGGAGGAACCCTCGCGCTACAATCTTCCGGCCCTCAGCCCGCTGTTCACGTTTGAGAACTTCATCGAGGGACGCAGCAACAAACTCGCGCGGGCCGTTGCGCTCAGCATTGCCGCCGAACCTGGTAAGAACGCCTTCAATCCTTTCTTCCTCTACGGTCCCAGCGGCGTGGGCAAGACGCACCTTGCCGCCGCCATCGCCACGCGCCTTGCGGAGACGCAGCCCGACCTGCGCACCGTCTTCATCCCTGCGCAGCTCTTCAAGCAGCAGTTCACCGAGGCCACCATCGCGAACCGCCAGAGCCAGTTCATACGTTTCTATCAGGAGATAGACCTTCTCATCCTCGACGACGTACAGGAAATCACCACCGCCAAGACGCAGCAGGCTTTCTTCCACATCTTCAACCACCTCCAGCTCATCGGGAAGCAGATTGTCCTGACTTCCGACACGTCCCCTGCGCAGTTGCAGGGCATGGAGGAGCGCATGCTGACGCGCTTCCGCAGCGGCATCGTCACGGAGATGGAGCAGCCCGATGTCAAGCTGCGGCGCGACATCCTCCAGGCCAAGATCCGCCGCGACGGACTCCGCATCCCGCGCGACGTCGTGGACTACATCGCGCAGAACGTCGAGAGCAGCGTGCGCGAATTGCAGGGCATCATCAACTCCCTGATGGTATATGCCGTTATGGACAACTGTGAAATCACGGTGCCGATGGCGGAGCGCATCGTGGCGCGGGCCGTCAACTTGCAGAAACGCGAGATGACGCCGGAGCGCATCCTGCGCACTGTCAGCGACGCAACCCGCATTCCCGTCCGCGACATCCAGTCCTCCAGTCGCAAGAAGGACGTAGTCACGGCCCGGCAGCTGGCCATCTATCTGGCTCATAAGTACACGGACGTGTCGCTGGCGCAAATCGGGCGCATCGTGGCGCGGCGCGACCACTCCACGGCCATGCACTCCTGCAACCAGATAGCCGCACGCATACAGGCCGACCGCACCTTCCGGCAGTTTGTTGAGGAGGTGGAGGCAAAATTGAAGTAACCGGAACTCCCTAAATCCCCTTTTTCTCTTTTTCTATCTTCGAGTATTTACATTCCGCTCGTCGTATATCCTACGTGCACCCCTATGGCCAGTACCACAAATATAAAGAATATGACGGTCAGAGCCATGAAAAGCATGTGCATGAGCAAGACTTTCCATACCGTACGTACAAGGCTGTAGCCATAGAGTTGCTTGAAATCATAAACGAACAGGAGAAAACTTGTTCCTGCTGGCATCGTGCCTGTTGGGTAAGGGGCGAAGGGCATTTGTATAAGCATTGTGGCGATTGCCAGAACGCCCATCTGGGCGCAGATATACACCTGTGCCACGATGTTTTCCGCAAGATTCATCCCGGGACGGCGCGGCGCGCGGCGGAATATGCGCCAGGCGATGAGCGCAAAAAGAATGTGCATCAGGAGCTGGTCGGTCACACGGTTGCGCTGCTGCCACTCGACGTACTGCCCCCAGTACGCGTTGATGGCGGTGAGGTCGTTCGTCAGCTGTTCCTCCATGCGCCTTTGCTCCGCATCGGTCTTGGAGAGATTCTTCTCGGACGCGGCGCTGCCTTCATGCATCGCCTTCGTAACCCCCGCCCGCACATCCACGACCACCTGCCTGCGGGCTTCCTTCGCCTCCTCGCTGAAACCGCCGCCAAGGGCGAAGACGAGGGCGTAGGCCGTCCCGACGACGAAGAGGGTCTTGAAGGGCGGGAAGTAGAGCTGGCGGCGTCCGTCGATGTAGTCGCCAATCATGTAGCCCGGGCGGGCAAAGAGGTGCCAGATGGTGCGCAGCAGGCCGTGCGTGCCGAGTCCCCACGTGTCCAGGAAGATGCGCAGCGCGCTCTTGCTGCCCAGCCGCGGCGTGTTGCGGCTTTGTCCGCATCGCGGGCAGTAGTTGGCGTGGTATGTCTCGCCGCAATTCTTGCAGACGGCTTCTTCCGTCACGTTCTCCGCCACCTGAATGGGGCGCTTCTGCCAGGCGACGATGCGGCGCAGCACTTCTTTCAGCTTTTCAAACATTTGCGCAGGGCTTTTTGTGCATTTCTGACGACGTTATTTGCTGACTTTCACGATTTCCGTCGGCGCCAGCTCGCGGTTGCGGCGTTCCGTCTGCTCCGCAACGGCGGCGGCAAGGCGGCGGAATGCCTGCCCGTCGGCACGTCCGGCTTGCAGGGCGACGGGTTCTCCCTCGTCGGCACCCTCGCGAATGCTTTCGACGATGGGAATCTGTGCCAGCAGCGGCACGCGAAGTTCCTCCGCGAGGCGGGCAGCTCCCTCGCGCCCGAAGATGTAGTAGCGGCGGTCGGGCAGGTCGTCGGGCGTGAACCACGCCATGTTCTCAACGAGTCCCAGGATGGGCACGCCCACCTTCTCGTTCCGGTACATGTCGATGCCTTTGCGTGCGTCCGCAAGGGCTACGGGCTGCGGCGTGCTGACGATGACGGCACCCGTGATGGCCAGCGTCTGGAGGAGCGTCAGGTGGATGTCGCTCGTGCCCGGCGGCGTGTCAAGGATGAGGTAGTCCAGCTCCCCCCAGTCGGCCTCGCCGATGAGCTGTTTCAGGGAATTCGAGGCCATGCCGCCGCGCCAGAGCGTCGCCGTGTCGGGATTCACGAAGAAGCCGATGCTCAGGATGCGCACGCCGTACTTCTCCGCGGGCACGATGAGCTGGCGGCCGTCCTTTTCGATGGCGAATATCTGCTCGTGCTCGAGGTGGAACATCTTCGGGACGCTGGGGCCAAAGATGTCGGCGTCCAGAAGTCCCACCTTGTAGCCGGCCTGTGCCAGCGCGACGGCGAGGTTGGCGGCTACGGTACTTTTCCCCACGCCGCCCTTGCCGCTTGAGACGGCGATGATGTTCTTCACCTCGGGCAACAGTTTCCCCGGTTCTGGCGGTGCGGCCATGCGGCTCTTCGTGTTCACCGTCACCTCCACGTCTTTTGCCACGTAGGTGTGTATGGCCGCCTCGGCTGCCTTTACGACGGACTTCATGAAGGGATCGGGAAGTTTCGGGAAGATTATCGAGAAGCTCACGCGCATTCCGTCGATGCGCAGGTCGTCCTCCACCATTTCCGCTTCCACGAGGTTTTTCCCCGTTCCGGGGTAGCGCACTTGTGCCAGTGCTTCAAGAATAAGTTTGGGATATAGTTGCATGTTTTCTTATGGTATCTTGTTCAATCCTTTAGGCATCTTGTTCAATCCTTTAGGCATCTTGTTTGCCTTATCGCCCGCAAAGATACCATTTTCCGCGGTATATGGCTTTTGCCTCCCCGCGTTTCTTGCAAAAAAGTCGCGCCCACCGACTTCGGCAGGCGCGGGAGGGTAGGCTTTTTGCAAGCCGGTTTATTTCTTCAGTGTGAACTCGTCGGGCGAGAGGGCGCGATAGCCGCCAAGCATTCCCGTGTAGATGAGGACGGCGTCGCTGCGAACCTCTTTGACTTCGTATTCCTTGCCGTCAATGTTGCGGACGATGGTGTCGCCGGGCTTCAAGTCCATTTCGCCGAGGCGCACGGACTTCGGCCGCGTGTCCTTAGGCGCTTCCGGCTGCGTCCCGACGGCGGTGGCGTCGGCAAAGACTTCCTGCAAGGTCTTCAGGCGCAGCGAGATATTAGCGAAGACGTTCAGCGCCGCCCATGTGGCGAGTGAACTCAGCAAGGTGGCGACGGTGATGGCAAATCCCTGCGGGTTGAAGCTCGTCTCTTCGCCGTAGTATCCCTTCGGAACTTTTGTGAAACATACCGTGAAGAACAGTAGCAGCGTCATGAACAAGCCTGCAATGAGGATGAAGATGGCGATGCCCTTCAACGTGCTTTCCGCGCTGTCGGACAGGATGCGGCCCTGCGGGATGAGGCGGGGGGAGACTGTGTCTTTTGTTTCCATGATGATTGATGTTTAGTGAGTGAATATATGCAAAAAGCGCAGACTGCATCCAATCTCTTACCAGGCTTTGCACTGCCCATACAATCGAAGGAGAGCCTGCGCTTGTAGCGCAACTCGCCGATTGTATGAAGCCCAGAAACTCTGCTGAGGTGCAAATTCGGTAAGAGATGTGAGCAATATGTCTTGTGTCTTTTATAAGAGGTACGGTGCAAAGGTAGTGAATGAAATAAAAACAGACGGCTTTTGCCGCCTGTTTTTATTTACTCGTCTCCTTCCCGCTGCGCTTCTGGCGGTTGTAGGAGCGGTATTCGTCAAGGGGAATCTCCACGTCGGGCTCCACGAGTGCGCCGTTTTGCGGAAGGCGGAAGCGGAGGTATTTGATGGCGATGCCGCGGTCGAGCCACATCTGCTCGTAGTAGGTGCGGACTTCGCGCAGGAGGGAGGCCTCGGTGCTGGCATCATTCTCCGGGCTATACACATCCTCGATGCAAAGCTCCGGCTCAATGCCGTTGGCACGCAGGAGCTCGCGCGTATAGGTGAAGAGGAAGTTGGAGTCCGTCTTGAGGTGGATGATGCCGCCGTCGGGCATGATGCGGCGGTAGCGCTGGAGGAAGTTCGTGGAGGTCAGGCGCTTCGAGGCTTTCTTCATCTGCGGGTCGCTGAACGTGAGCCAAATCTCGGAGACCTCGCCGGGCGCGAAGAAGCGGTCTATGAACTCGATGTTCGTACGGAGGAAGGCGGCGTTCGTGAGATGCTCAGCAATGGCCTGGCGTGCGCCGTGCCACATGCGTGCCCCCTTGATGTCCACGCCGATGAAGTTCCTGTCCGGAAAGCGTCGCGCAAGCCCGACGGTATATTCGCCGCGCCCGCAGCCGAGCTCGAGGGATAAAGCCCCCTCCAACCTCCCCCCTCCGGGGGAGGCTTTCAGATTCGCGCAAGAAGTTTCTCCATTATCGCCGGAGGCTTTCAGATTCGCGAAGAAGTCGTTCCATTTGCCTTGCATCGGGGATGGCTGCCATTCGCCGCGCTGAGCTCCTTCTTGCGCCGGGGCTGCCTGCACCACGTTCGGAAACGTCTCCATTTCCGCAAACTTACGAAGCTTACCGTGTCCCATCTTCTGCCAGTATGTCGTTGATGTCCGTTTCGGCCTTCAGCAGGCGCGCCTTGCAGGCGGCGATGAGTTCCTGCGCTTCCTTGAGGAGCGTGCTCAGTTCGTCAAGGCCCGTCTGGCCGCTTTCCAGCTTGGCGGCAATCTCTTCCAGGCGCGTCATGGCCTGTTCGTAGGTATGTTCTTTCTTTTCCATAGGTATCGGTTCTTCGTCGTTATACTTTTATCATGGCATCTCATTCCTCCGCGATGGCTTCAAGGTAGAAGCTGACGGGGCGAAAGCCGTCGTTGCAGCTTATCATGGCGCTCATGGGGTTCTGCATCCATCCGTCGTAGAAGTTGCCCTCGCCGCGTGCAAGGGCCTCCACGAACTCCTTCATGGAGTACCACGCGGCGGGACACATGCCTTCGGGCCGTTGCCCGCCGACGGAGAGCCACTGTTGTCCCATCTTCACGTCGCAGGCATGCTCGATGGGGTTTTCGAATTGCGCCATCAGGTCCGGATATTCCGTGCGGCGCATGGCTGTAATCCTAACGTTTTTCATTTTCTTCAGTGATGCGGCTTCTTACGGTGCCTTTTGAGAGGCGTGTTTCGATGATGTCGCCCGGCTGCAGGGCTTCTGCATCCCTGACGATGCGCCCGCCGCGGGTCGTGATGCTATAGCCGAGGCTCAGTATGCGCTCGGGACTTGCCAGGCTGATGTGCTTTTCAAGTAGGGCGAGGCGGTTCCGTTCGCGTTCCATGCGGCTCTGCGTGAGCGCGGGAAGGCGTTCCGCGAGTCGTCCGAGGGCGGTGCGTTCCGCCGCGATGCGCCCTTGCGCTGCCAGCGTCATGCGGTTGCTGAGGCGCAGCAGGCGCTCGCGTCCCTGGCTGCTGAACTGCACGGCGGAGAGGCGTATGCGTCCCGCCGTCCGGGCGAAGCGTTCCTGTTCGCGCCTGAGCTTTTGGGCAGCACCTGCGCAGATGCGCGTTTCGAGGTCGCTGAGAAGCTCTTCCTCCCCGTGGCAGGCCTCGATGAGGAAGGCGGCCACGGCCGTCGGCGTCTTGAGGCGCGTGTGGGCCACGAGGTCGATGACGGTGTCGTCGCGCTCATGGCCGATGCCCGTCAGGACGGGGAGGGGGAACTGCGCCACGTTGGCCGCGAGCGCGTAGGACTCGAAGCCCTGCAGGTCGCTCACGGCGCCGCCGCCGCGCAGGATGCAGACGCAGGCGAACGCCTCTTGACGGGATGCTATCTCGTCCAGCGCCGCGATGATGCTCTGCTCCACGTCGCCGCCCTGCATCACGGCGGGGAACAGCGTGACCTCGAAGCGGTAGGGCGAGGCGTCAAGTTGCCGGATGAAGTCCCCGTAGCCGGCTGCCGAGGCGCTGCTGACGACGGCGATGCGCGTCAGCGGACGGGGCAGGGGGAGCTCCTTGTTCAGCGTGAGCACGCCGTCCGCCTCCAGCTGCCGCAGGATTTCCTGCCGCTGCTGCGCCAGGTCGCCCAGCGTGTACGTCGGGTCTATGTCCGTGACGTTGAGGCTGTAGCCGTAGAGTTCGTGGAACTCCACCTCCACCTGCACCAGCACCTTCATGCCCGCGGAGAGTCGCTGCCCCGTCCGCTCTTCAAAGTGCATCCGCAGCAACGGCCAGGCGTTGCGCCAGACGTGTGCCGACGCCTTCGCCCGCAGCCCGCGCCCCGAGGCGTCCTTCTCCACCAGCTCCAGGTAGCAATGGCCGTTTGCCGCCGTGCGCAGTTCGCTCACCTCGGCCACGACCCAGTAGGCCTCGTCCATCGAGAGGCTTATCACCTCGCGCACCAGCGCGTTCAGTTCGGAGAGGGAAATATGTGTGCCCATGCCTGTGCCTTCGTATGCGTGCCGTCGTCGTTTCCCGTGAGGAAAGGACGGTTTTGCGCAGCAAAGATACGGCTTTCCTCCGAAAAAGCATCCGCAGGGGTTGCATAATAGGATTTTTTGTATATCTTTGTCCGCGAAGACCATATTGCTTCATTACTAAACCAACTAACACACATTTTTGATTATGAAGAAACTCTCTTTCGCACTCATGTGCATCGCAAGCTTCGCCCTGCTGACGGCTTGCGGCGGCGGTTCCTCCAAGGGAGGCGACACTACCGACAGTGGCAATGCAGCTGAAGCAAAAGGCCTTGCCGACGGAAAATGGCCGGCTTCGGTTTACGACAAGTACGGGATTGACGAAATCAAGACAAACGGCAAGCTCGTATTTACGAATTTCGGTACCGACGGCTCCTCCCAATACGAAGTGTACTACAAGGGCGTGACGAAGGACGAGGTGCTGGCATACGTCAACAGCCTCAAGGCAAAAGGGTTCCGCATTTCCGCACGTGACCAGGACATCCTCGAGAACCGCACGTGGGAACACGTGATTCTCTACCAGGCAGACGAGAAAAAGGACATGTGCCTGCGCATCTATTTCAACTACAAGGAGAACGCAAGGGTGGAGTACTACGCGGACGAGCCCAACCCCGCCTTCGACATTCAGGAAGAGGGAGATCAGCGCTTCATTGCCTACAACTTCCAGGTTTCGCTCAACCCCATTGAAAACGAAGTGAAGGCTGACGGAAAAATGGAGGCCCTCGGGATTGCGGCGGCCGACTTTGCCGGCGTTCCCAGCGTGCGCGTGGTGGACCTGAAGGAAGGAGCCAACGGCGGCTCCGTCAAAATGAGCTTCTTCCGCGGCCACGAGACGACGGCTGAGGACATCGCCGCCCTCCACAGTAAGGTGGCCGAAGTGCTGGCTGCCAAGGGCGCGAAGTTCAGCCACGTGTTCAGCGGAAAAGAACTGACGACGGAGTCGCTGAAGGCGGAGAACATCCGCAGCTACATGGTGGAACGCGAGGGCAAGAAGTTCCTGCTTATGCCCAATTCCGACACCGATCCCGGCGACTTCGGCGGTGGCGTGAGCTTCAACTTCACGCTGTCAAGAAACTAAGGGTGCCGAGACCCTAAAAAAGGTGTGCGCACATCTCCATCCGAGGTGTGCGCACATCTCATGTTGAGGTAAGCGCACATCTCAAGTCAAGGTAAGCGCACACCTCAAGTCGAGGTAAGCGCACACCTCAAGTCGAGGTAAGCGCAAAGCTCGGAAAGGGTAAAAAGGAGAACTTGTAAGGTGCTGATATACTGGATAAAAAAGAAATCCCCTCTCAACCGGCGTTGGGAGGGGATTGTTGCTTCATTTCTTTTTGCTTAGCAGCTCGTGGGCTTTCCACAGGTTGGGGATGCCGTAACCGAAGACTTCGTTGGGGCTGTCGGCATAGTGGCCGGAGCGGTGGACGGCGTCAATGATTTCCAGAGGCGTCTTGTCGCGGTGGGCCTGCCAGAGGCACGTGACGGCTCCGCACAGGATGGGACACGAGAAGCTGGTTCCGTTGGCCGTCGTCGTGTTGCCGCGCGTGCTATAGACGGCGGCGTCCTCGCCCATCGCCATGACATCGGGCTTCACGCGGCCGTCGGCACTGAAGCCGAGGGAGGAGAAGTCCGTGTTCACGCTGTCCGAGCGTACGGCACCGACGGCGAGGATGTCGCGGGCGTCGGCGGGGAAGCCTATCTTCTTCCACTGGTCGTTGCCTTCGTTGCCGGCAGAGTTGAGGAGCAGCATGCCGCGCGAGGCTGCCATAGAGGCGGAACGCGAGTTGATGGCCGTCTGTCCGTCAAGGGCAGAGTAGGGGTGGTTCATTGCGGGGTCGTCAAACTTATAGTATCCCAGCGAAGCCGTGACGACGTCGCAGCCCAGGGAGTCGGCATACTCCAGCCCTGCGCAGTAGTTGTCCTCCTCGACGAGCTGCTCGGAGCGCCCGTCCTCGGTCTGGATGAGGTAGAACTGTGCCTCGGGAGCCGTACCCACGAGGTTGTGCGGGGTGTTGGCGCCGATGCAGGAGAGTACCATCATGCCGTGGGAACCTTCGTCATAAACGTCCACGCTGGGGTCCACGAAGTTGCGCGTGCCGAGGATGTTGGCACGGTTGAAGCCTGTGATGACATCGGCATTGTTGAAGCCACCGTCCAGGATGCCGATGAGCATACCCTCACCACGATATCCGGCCTCGTGCAGGCGGTCTGCGGCAAGCATCTCAACCTGTTGCTGCGCGTTACCGTAGTAGCTGGTCAGATGTTCGCGCTCGTTCTTCACTTTACGCTTGCGGTTGGGCTTGTCCATTACGAGAACGGAGTCCGGGCCTACCCACACCTTCACCACGCCCGTCACGAAGGCCATTTCGCGCACGGCCTGCATGAGGGTTGTGTCCGTAGTCTCCACGACGGCCGTGTTCTGCCACTTGCTGACGTTGTGGATGCGCAGACCCGCGTCGCGAAGCACTTGCAGGTAGTTCGGGGAGACGGGGAGGTCAGCCTTGTCCACCTTGATGCCGTAGCGCTGGCGGCGGTCGAGGGCGCGCTTGGAGAGGAACTCCTCCGGACGTTTCAGGCTGTAGGGAGAGTTCTTCTTGTCTTTCAGATAGACGCGATAGCGATAGGCACGGTCAAGCTTTTTGTAGGAATAGAGTCCTTCCACCTGCGCCGTACCCGTGAGGGCGATGGCGGCAAGCAGGACGAGTGAGAAGAGTTTCTTCATCATGGTGTGTGTTGTTGTTAATGGTATGTTTGAGTGCGCGAAGGTAGGACTTTTTCGCGAGACGCAGGGAGAAATGGGCATAAAGATTGCTTCTTCGGGGCGAAAAAACGGGAAACGAAAGCGGCCGCAGCATCCCACCTGGAGTGCTGCGGCCGTATGAAGGGAGACGGAAATGCTTATTTGCGGGACTTCTTCGTCTTCTTGGCTTTCTTCGTCTCTACGGTCTTGCCGTTGAGCTTGTCAATCTCAGCCTGTACGAGGCCTACATACTTTGCGCTGATGGCGTTGGCCTCTTCCACGGACTTAGCAGTGGCGTATTCCTCCCAAGCCTTCTCTCCGAAGGACTTCTGGATGTCCGTGATCTTATTGGCGATGGCTTCGGTTTCAGCTTCGTCGGCAGCATACGCGTGCTTGTAGCCTTTCTGTACGTTCCAGTAGCCGCGCGTGAAGTCGGGGAATTCAACCGCTGCGCAGTTGTGGTCCATGGAGAGCGTGCCGAGTTCGGCCAGGCAGCACCATTCTGCGAGGTCATATACGTCCATGTCAAGGGGCAGGCCGTTCTGGAGACAGTAAACGAGGCGTGCGTCCATGAAGAAGTCCATGCCACCGTGGCCACCTACCTTCTGTGCCATTTCGCCATACTTGGTGATGATGGGGTGCTGGTATTTCTCCATAAGGGCCTTGTGCTCTGCAGCAGGCAGGAAGCCGTGGCTGCTGAGGTCGTCAACCTTGGGAGCGACGCCGCTGGCGCTGAGCTGGCTCTTGTCCAGTGCGAAGTGCTGTTCGGGGTATTTCGTAGCATAGCCCTTTGTACCCGTAAGCTTATAGAGACGGTTGTAAGGCTGCGGGTTCATCACGTTGTGCTGAATCTCCACCACCTTGCCGTTGGCCGTACGCATGAGGGTCGTGGTTTGGTCACCATTGCGGAAGTTTTCGGGGCGCGTGCCTGTCTTTGCCTCTACATAGTCGGGGCCGTGGGCTGCCTTTGTGTCCATAGCGACGAGTGTGGTGAAACGGTCGCCACGGTGAATGTCGAGCACCTGAGCGACAGGGCCAAGGCCGTGGGTGGCATAGACGTCGCCACGGTTCTCCATGTTATACTTCATGCGCCAGCCCAACTTCTGGGGGTCGCTTCCGTCAGGATTCTTCCAGTAGTAATCCCAGAACTCGTCCAGATTATGGATGTAAGCTCCCTCGGCGCGGAGAACTTCTCCGAACACGCCTTGCTGAGCCATGTTCAGGGCGTTCAGCTCATACCAGTCATAGCAGCAGTTTTCGAGAATCATGCAGTGCTTGCGGGTCTTCTCGCTGAGGTTGATGAGCTCCCAGCACTGTTCGAGGTTCATGGCGGAGGGCACTTCGATGGCCGTGTGCTTGCCGTTCTCAAGGGCACACTTGGCTACGGGGAAGTGGTGGTCCCAGTCAGTGGCCACATAGACGAGGTCGATATCAGGCCGACGGCAGAGCTCTTCGTAGCCCTTTTCGCCGGAATAGATGGCGGCAGGGGGCAGACCTGCCTTCTGGAGGCTCTGCTGCATGCGGGCGGCACGCTTCGCCTCGTAGTCGCAGAGGGCAACGATTTCCACGCCAGGAATATGGCAGAAACGCTCTACGGCACCAGGGCCGCGCATGCCGAGGCCGACGAAGGCCACGCGTACGTTCTGAAGCTTCGGGGCGGTGAGACCAAGAACGTTCTCCTGTCCTGCGGGACGTTGAGGCGTGTCAACGACGATGGTACCTTCGTTCCAGTGCCAGCGGGTGGAAGGAGACAGTGACTGCGCAAGGCTCTGGCCAACGGCGAGCAGCGCCAATGCGCCGGTAAGGAATAACTTGTTAAGTTTCATGGGTAGTCAAAAGTGATTTATTTATTGTTCAAGTACGCTCTTGTAGTAAGCGGCCGTCTCGTTGTCCGGCTGGAACTTCAGCCATTCGTTGACGTAGCGCAGAGCCGTTTCGTTGTCGTCGTTCTGGGCATAGAAGAAGGCCAGGTAGTTGTAGGCCGTCGTGCGGTAAGCCTCAACATCGTCCTCGTTGTAGTCGCCGAGCTGGGAGAGGAGGTCCAGGAAGGCATCCTTGGCCTCTTCCTGCGGCGTGGAGGAGGACGTCATGTGCAGACGTGCGCGCCAGAAGCCGGCAGCATAGTTCTTGGGCTCCATCTCAATGGCCTTTGCAAAGGCAGCATCGCCGTCGGCGATAAGCTGAGCCTGCTTCTCGGGCGTGATGTCCTCGGCACGGCTTGCGGAGAAGTATGCGCGGCCGAAGCGGTAGTAGTCGTCAGCCACAACGTCCTTGGAACCGGCAAAGAACTTCTTGTAGGCATCAATGGCTTCGTCGTAGTTGCCGTTGACGAGGTAGAGGCTGGCGATTTCTGCCCATACACCTACGTTCTCGGGGTCAACGGTGAGGAGCTTCTTGGCATATTTGATGGCGTTCTCATTGTCGCCGAGATACTTGAAGTATGCCATTGCGGGGGAGTAGTCGAGGTTGATGTAGAGGGAGTCTGCATATTCCTCCTCGGTGATGTACTTCACGCTCTCTGCAGCCTTGTCGTACTCCTGTGTGAACACGTCGGAGAGGAACACCATGCGCTTGAACACCATGTCCTTCGGCCACTGTGCACTGA
This sequence comes from Alloprevotella sp., assembly GCA_017477205.1. The sequence continues at coordinate 20,866 of JAFUXE010000005.1, read as the reverse complement.
ACTTGCGGCAGACGTCACCCAGTTCTGCGAAGTCGTGGGCGGAGGCAATACAGTTGGCATAGTTCTGGGCGGCGAGTTCGTCCATCTCGGCAACGGGGCATGCAGCGAAATACTTGGCGTAGTGTTCGCGTGCCGTGCTGTACTGTCTCAGACCGTAGTCAATATCGCCGAGGTCCTGTTCCACCGTGTAGTCATCGGGGTTCACGGCAGCGATTGTCTGCAGATAGCCCACGGCAGCTGCAGGGTTGATTTTCTTGTAGATGGTAACGTTCTGACGAAGCGCATCTACGTTGTTGGGGTCAATGGCAAGCACTTCCTCATACTTCTGGCCTGCGAGGCCGAAGAACGTTTCGTTGCCCGTTGCGAAGCCGCGGGACTTGTTTACGAGACCTGCGAACATGAGGCCGGGGATGTACTTCGGGTCGAGCTTGTAGCACTGGTCGGCGCACATCTTGGCCACCTGATAGACTTTCTTCTCAAGGAAGAAGTCGCCCACGCTGATGAGCTGGTCTTTGTCCTTGCTGACTTTCTTCAGCACCTTGCTGAAAATCTTGTTTCCCTTTTCAGGGTCTTCCAGCTGGAGGTCAATCACTTGGTTACACATGTCGGCTACGTCGGCTGCCATCGGCACCACTTCGTAGCCTTTCCCGATTTGCGCCTTCGCGCTGCCTGTGCTGAAGAGCAGGATGGCTCCGAGCACAAGCGTGGAGAAAGAGAAATTTTTCATTTGTGATTAGTTGTTTATCTGTTTTTTAGTATGATTATCCTGGTTGTAAAGACGCCGTAAGGGCGCATAGCAAGCGCAAAAATACGCATTAAATCCAATCTGACGGCATCGAAGCCGCTTTTTTTTCTTTGTTTGACCTTTAAACGCTGCTGTAAGGTAATAAAAAGGGACACTAATAATAAGGAAAGGTGATTCGCGAACTCCCAAAAAGTTTTATGGACAAAGTGCACGGTTCCCGACGTGCACTTTGTCCATAGCCGACATGCCCTTACTTCACATGCACGGCCTTGAGCTGTACGGGCATGGAGGGGAGAAGCTGCGAGTGGTCGCAGAAGATGAGTTGTCCCTTCTGTTCCTTGAGCCAGTGCCAGAGGAATTTCTCCTGGGAGCGCGGACGCGGGTCGCAGGTGATGGCATAGACGGAGCGGCGCAGGGGATATTCGCCGGTGGCGATGTACACCTGATAGGGACGCCGGTGGTAGCTTTCGGCATCGCGGCGCACGAGCATGACGTTCACGTCCAGGTTGCGGAAGGAGGTGAGCGTCTGACTGCTGCCCGCACGGAGCCAGTCCACCCCAACGACGCCGATGACGCTGGGGTCGTCTTTTACGAAGTCGATGACGGCCTGGTTGGAGCCTTGCGCATAAACGTTTCCTTTCAGCTCGCCCCCGCCACAGAGCGAGTCGCGCATGAAGCGTACCGTGCTGGACCCCTGATGGTCGAAGAGGAGTTTCAGTTCTCCTGTGCGGTGGGAGTTCTCAAGTTGTTCCCAACGCGTGATTTCCCCGCTGACGATGCGCTTTACCTCGTCAAGGGAGATGAGCGTGTCCGTGTTCGCCTTGCTGAGGATGAGGGCAAAGGCGTCCGTGGCGATGAGGGCTTCGCGAGGCGTGAGCTTGCGCTGGCGGATGAAGTCCTTCTCCTTGTCCGTGAGTTTGCGGGTGATGACGATGGAGTGTATGGAGTCGTCAAGGAAGAGGTTCAGTGCGGAATCCTCGCTGCAGTAGAGGGCGTTCATCGTGGCCTCGGGGTGCATGAGGCCGAACTGCTGCAGCTGCTCTTCCATGATGGGGCGGAAGGTTTCGTCAATGGCGACGTTCACGTTGTCTTCCAGCAGCCAGCCGGGCGTGGGCTGCCGCTTGCAGGATGCCAGGCAAAGGGGCAGCAGGGTAAGGATGAGAATCTTTCGTGTGTTCATGTCCTCAAAGCGTCTTTTGTGGAATCTTCTTTTTGTGGAATGAAAAGAACGGACAACCACCGCATTCGGGGAGGTTGTCCGTTCTGAAATGGTCGGTGAGAAGCGTTTACTGGATTGCGAACTTAACCGGCAGCGTGAACCATACGGGCACGGGGTGACCGTTGGTCTTGGCGGGCGTGAAGCGCGGGAGCTTCTTCACCACGTCCATGGCGGCCTTGTCGCATTCGCGGGAGAGGCTCTTCTTCACGCTGACGGTGCTGATGGAGCCGTCCACGTCCACTTTGAAGCGGAGCATAACCGTTCCCTGCAAGCCCTGGTCGATAGCAATTTCGGGATAAACCGTATTCTTGCTGACGAAAGCGCGGAGGGCTGCGTCGCCACCGGGGAAGCTGGCGGGTACGTCCACGACGTTGTTGTCCTGCACGACCTGCTTCTCCACCTTCTGCTCAACGGCAACGGGCGGCGTGTTGCGGTTACTTGCTACCTGGCCTTTCTCAAGGTCTTCCGTAAACTTACCTTCGTTGGAGCCCGTGAAGACGTCCTGGATACCGATGGCAGCCTTGCTGTCCTTCAGCTCCTTCTGGGACTTCATCTCCTTGGAGTGGTCAACCTGGTCGTCGTCCACAATCTTCGGCACCACCATCTGGATGGTGTTGCGCACCTGGACTTCCTGCACCTTGGGCTGTTCCTGCTCCTTGGGCTTTTCAATCTTCTTCTCCTCCTTCTTGGGCTCTTCCTTCTTCAGGTCGGTCATCTCCGTGACTTGTTCGTTGTCGCCGAGGTTGCTACGTTCGATAGCTTCCTGCACGGCGGCCTTTGCGAACATGAAGAGGACGATGGCAGCGAGACCCGTGATGAGGAGGATGACGGCACGAAGCTGGCGGCGGCCGTGCTGGGCACGCATACGATAAGCACCGTATTCCTTATTACGGCCTTCGAATACCAGCTCGCACCAATCTTTTGCTGTTAAATTGATTTTTGCCATAGCTTTCTTCTTTTCTTATCGTTTACTTGCCGAACTTGGCGTCAATCTTCGCCTTGTCTTCGGGCTTGAAATTGTCGATTACGTACTTACCGATGTTGCAAATCTGCATTTCATCGAGAATGTCAATCTGGTCTTTGTAGACGGCCTTGTCGGAAATCTTGATGATAACGCTCGGGGTGTCCTCGCCGTCCTTGATCTCGTCAAGCTTGGTCTTGTACTCCTCCTTGAGCTTGAGCTCTTCGGAGAGGTTCGAGGACATCTTGTGCTTGTACTCTTCCTTCAGCGCCTGCACTTTCTTCACGGCGTCAGCGTTGGCCTCCATGAGGACGGCGCGGATGCCATCCTTGCCGAACGCACTCTTTTCGAGGTTGTCGTCGGAGGGCTTGCCTTTGAAGAAGTAAACAGAGCGTCCTTCGTCTACAAGAATCGTGATAGCCTTGGACTCTGCAATCTGGCTGCGGTCTGCCTCGTTGACGTCTTCCTTGTCGGAAGGCATGGCGATTTCCATCGTCTGGGGCTTGAGCAGCGTCGTACAGAGCATGAAGAACGTCACGAGCAACATGATCATGTCCACCATCGGCGTAAAGTCGACGCGGGCATTCATCTTCTTTTGTCTAGATTCTTTTACTTTTGCCATAACATTCTTCTCTTTTTAGTCGTCCACACCCTTGAGGTTCGTTATGAGGTTATAACGGTTTTCGTGGATGGAACGCAGGGAGTCCATTACTTTCTTTATCACAGCGTAGGTGGTCGTTGCGTCGGCCTTGATAGCGATACGCATGTCTTCACCGAGAGCGTCACGCGCTGCTTGTACCCAAATCTTCAGCTCATCATTCGTGGAATCGCAGGGAATACCTGCATTCGCCTGATGGAGCAGGTCGTTGCGCTTGCCGTTGTTCTCGGGGCTCAGCCAGCTCTTCATGAGGTTGAGCGGGTGTCCGAAGGTGGGGCAGTTTGCAAAGGCACTCTTCTGCTCAGGGGTAAGTCCGGAGAGGGCGTTCGTCGATTCCATCTGGTCGAGCAAGGCTCTCATGTTGGGCTCGGAGTCGAGGTTCATGTAAACCTGTCCCTGAGGATTTACGAAGATGGTAAGGAGGTTCTTCTCAGGAATTTTGATTTCGGACACAGAACCCGGGGTCTGCACCTGGATCGGTTCTTCCTTTACGAACGTCGCGGTAAGCATAAAGAAGGTAAGCAGCAGGACCATGACGTCGCTCATAGGCGTCATGTCTATGAACGTGTCTTGTTTTTTGATTTTAAATCGTCCCATTGTGAGTTTGCTTTCAGAGTTGTCTCTTTAACGAGAGTCTCCTGTTACCTTTTTTATGATTAGTGAGTTGCGTTGAAGGTCTGTACGATGGAGAAGCCAACCTCGTCAAGGGCGAAGGTCAGGCGGTCAATCTTGTTCGTGAAATAGTTGTAGGAGATAACGGCGCATGCACCCGTTGCGATACCGGAAGCCGTGTTAACGAGGGCCTCGGAGATACCGGTTGACAGGGCTGCGGAGTCAGCACCACCTTCACCACCCATGGCGGAGAAGGACTTGATCATACCGATCACAGTACCGAGCAGACCGGTCAGCGTACCGAGCGTCACGATGGTACCGATGATGGGGAGGTTCTCCTGCATGGTGGGCATTTCGAGAGCCGTAGCCTCTTCGAGGGACTTCTGGATGGCGAGCACCTTCTGCTCCTTGGAGAGCTCCGTGTTGGCTTCCATCTCCTTGTAGGTGGCGAGCGTTGCGCCTACGACGTTGGCAACGGAACCGCGCTGTGCGTCGCAGAGCTGCTGAGCCTTCTGGAGGTCGTTAGTCTTGAGGGCAGCCTTGATGTTCTCAACGAACTTGGCCAGGCTGGTCTTGCCGTAAGCCGTCTTGATGGCGAAGAAGCGCTCGATGGAGAGAGCCAGAACCGTGAAGAGCAGCGTCCAGATGATAGGCACGATGAATCCGCCCTTATAGACGGTACCCATGAGGTCACCTACAACGGGTTCCCAGTCGGAGTTGCCGAATACGGAGAATGCGGCGTCTGCATTGGAGAAGTGGGAAGCCTCACCGAAGAGGAAGAGGTACACACATACTGCGACAACTGCGCAGCAAGCAATTACGGCCAGACCGGACTTGATGCCGGTGAAACCTTGAGACTGTTTCTTAGCCTTGGGTGCGCTCTTGGGCGCGGTAGCATTTGTTGTTGCCATTGTTTGTTTGTTTTTTGATGTTTGTTGGTTTAAGATATTTGATATTAAGGATGTTCCAACGACCAAAATGTCCGTTTTCCGTGCATTTTGCACGCAGAACGCAAGCAAAGATAGAAATTTAAATGTGGACTGAACAAATTTCGCGGCATTTTTTTTCGTTTTTTTATGTTTCGGGGGCTTTTGATACCCTTTTGAGGGGGTGGTTTCCGCATACCTCCGGCTTTGCCGCACCTGCGGCGCTCTCGTCGCGCGTCCGGGTGCGTGCCTATATATAATATAATAATGTGCGGTTCGGTGGGGACGAAAGTTTTCCCGTTTCGGTTTTGCTCTTTGGGAGGTTTGGGCTATCTTCGCCCTGCCAAATACAATGGAAAATGGAAGTAAATTTAGACTGGAAGAACCTTAAGTTCGGGTATGTCCCCACCGACTACAACGTGCGTTGCTACTATCGTGGCGGCGTCTGGGGCGAGATAGAGACAACGAGTGATGTAACGATACCTCTCCACATGGCGGCTTCAAGCCTCCACTACGGTCAGGAATGCTTTGAGGGCTTGAAGGCTTTCCGCTGTCCTGACGGCAAGGTGCGCGTGTTCCGCATGGAGGCAAACGCCGAGCGCATGCAGCAGTCCTGCCGCGGCCTCCTGATGCCGGAGCTTCCCACGGAGAAGTTCTGCGAAATGGTGGAACGCGTCGTGCGCCTGAACGAGCGCTTCATCCCGCCTTACGAAAGCGGTGCGGCGCTCTACGTGCGCCCGCTGGTGATTGGCATCTCGCCGCGCGTCGGCGTGCAGCCTTCCGAGGACTATCTTTGCGTCATGTTCGTGTCCCCCGTAGGCCCCTACTTCAAGGGCGGCTTCATGACGAACAACTATGTCATCATGCGTGGCTACGACCGTGCGGCACCGCTTGGCACGGGGCGTTACAAGGTGGGCGGAAACTATGCCGCCAGCCTCGTGGCAAACCGCCAGGCACACGATGCGGGCTATGCCGGAGAGTTCTACCTTGACCCCGCCGAGAAGAAATACATTGACGAATGCGGCGCCTGCAACTTCTTTGGCGTGAAGGACGACACCTACATCACGCCCGCCTCCTCGTCCATCCTTCCCTCCATCACTAACGAGAGCTTGCAGAACGTGGCGCGCGACCTGGGTATGAAGGTGGAGGTGCGTCGCATCCCCGAGGACGAACTGGCCACTTTCGAAGAGGCCGGTGGTTGCGGCACGGCGGCTGTCATCAGCCCCATCAACCGCATTGACGACCCCGAGGGCGGCAAGAGCTATCAGATAGCAAAGAACGGCGAGCCCGGTCCGTGGAGCAAAAAACTCTACAAGGCTTTCCGCGACATACAATATGGTATCGCTCCGGACAAATACGGCTGGGTGACGGTGCTGGAGTAGGGTAACTGCTTTATATTAAGAGGTTTCGGGCGGACGTAACGAATAGTTATGCCCGCTCTTTTCTTGCTGTCCGCACACCTCGTTTTGAGCTTTGCGCTTACCTTGAGTTGAGCTTTGCGCTTACCTCGAGTTGAGGTGTGCGCTTACCTCGAGTTGAGGTGTGCGCTTACCTTGAAGTGAGATGTGCGCTTACCTCGAAGTGAGCTTTGCGCACACCTCAAAAGGTGCTTTGCGCTTGTCTCAAAATGAGGTTTTCTGCAAGAAAGGTGCGGCTTTCTGCACAAAAGTTGTAATTTCGCGGCGCAAAACATAAAAACACTTAGGAATGGCAGAGAAAGTGATACTGACGGGCGACCGCCCCACGGGTCGCCTGCACATCGGACACTACGTGGGTTCGCTGCGCCGGCGCGTGGAGCTGCAGAACCAGGGCGGCTACAAGGATATGTTCGTGTTCATTGCCGACGCCCAGGCGCTGACGGACAACATGGACAATCCCGAGAAGGTGCGCCAGAACGTCATCGAAGTGGCGCTCGACTACCTCTCCGTAGGCCTCGACCCTGAAAAGGTGACGATATTCATCCAGAGCCAGATACCCGAGCTGACGGAACTCTCCTTCTACTACATGGACCTCGTCTCCGTCAGTCGCTTGCAGCGCAACCCGACCGTGAAGACGGAGATACAGATGCGCGGTTTCGAGGGCGAGAGCATCCCCGTAGGCTTCTTCACCTATCCCATCTCGCAGGCGGCAGACATCACGGCCTTCAAGGCCACGACCGTACCCGTCGGCGAGGACCAGAAGCCCATGCTGGAGCAGACGAACGAAATCGTGCGCCGCTTCAACCACATCTACGGCCCGACACTCGTGGAACCGCAGATACTGTTGCCCGAGAACGCTGCCTGCCTGCGCCTGCCCGGTACGGACGGCAAGGCAAAGATGAGCAAGAGCCTCGGCAACTGCATCTACCTTTCCGACGATGCGAAGACCGTGGACAAAGCCGTGAAGAGCATGTTCACCGACCCACTCCACCTGCGCGTGGAGGATCCCGGCCATCTGGAGGGTAACACGGTGTTCACGTACCTCGACGCTTTCTGCCGTCAGGAGCATTTCGCTGCCTACTGGCCTGAGTACGAAAGCCTCGGCGCCCTGAAGGAGCACTACCAGCGCGGCGGCCTTGGCGACGGAAAGGTGAAGAAGTTCCTCGCGCAGATTCTCCAGGAAGAGCTCGAGCCCATCCGTACGCGCCGCAAGGAGTTCGAGAAGGACATCCCTGCCGTGTACGACATGCTGCGCCGCGGCTGCGAGAAGGCGCGCGCCGTTGCTGCCGACACTCTGGACGAGGTGCGCCAGGCGATGAAAATAAACTACTTCGACGATGCCCAGCTCATAGCGGAACAGGCAAAACGCTTTGCGGCGAAATAAAAAGCGGCCGAAAGTTTGGCAGGTTCAAAAACTTATCGTACTTTTGCACGCCGAAATTGAAAACAAATACAAAAAGACATAAGAAATGAAAAGAACATTCCAACCCCACAACCGCAGGCGCAACAACAAGCATGGCTTCCGCCATCGCATGCAGACCGCTAACGGACGCCGTGTGCTGGCATCCCGCCGTCGTCACGGACGCAAGAAGCTCACCGTATCCGACGAAGTACACGGAAAGAAATAAGACGGTAGAAGCATAAAGAAAGGACGAGAGAAGATGTTTTCTCTCGTTTTTTTATATCTTCGCGGCGGAAAGAGACGCTTTCCGGCATTCAGAGCATTAAAGAAACATGACATCAAGAGAGTTTTTTCGCAAGTCATTCAGCGGTTACCTCTGGGGTAACTGTTTGGGAATGCTTGTGCTGGCGGCACTGCTGATGGGTGGTGTCGCGTGGTTCTTGGAAGACTATACGCATCACGGCGAGACGATAGAGATTCCCAACGTAGTGGGCAAGAACGTCCGCGCCGTGGAAAGCCAGTTTGAGCAGCTCGGGCTGAAGCTTGAGGTCGTGGACACGGGCTACATCAAGACCCTGCCCGCTGATATCATCTTGCAGCAGACCGTGAAGCCCGGCACCGTCGTGAAGCCCGGGCGTTCCATCCTGGTGACCGTGAATGCCGCCCACGCACAGGCTCTTGCCCTGCCCGACCTGGCGGACAACAGCTCCTACCGCGAAGCCGAGTCGAAGCTCAAGGCTATGGGCTTCCACCTGACCGCGCCGAAGTACACCAGCGGCGACCGCGACTGGGTCTATGGCCTTGAGGCCAACGGACGCCCCGTGCGCACCGGCGAGCGCATCGCGGTGGACGTGCCCATCACGCTTGTCATCGGAGACGGACACGTCTATGAGGAATACAACGGCGGCGACTCCACCGAGGCATCGCCTGCGCCTGTATATACTCCCGACGACGGGGAGGAAATCGACGAAAGCATACAGTAAGCTCCTCCCGGCCGAGGACGATGTGTAACGGATAAAAGGCAGTCAGCGTGCAGGAACCCGAGGTTTTGCTGGATATGCAGGAAGAGGAAGGCGCGGAGCTCTACGAGCATTTCCGCGTGGTTGCCGACCGCGGGCAGCAGCTCCTGCGTGTGGACAAGTTCCTCATCGCCCACCTTGCCGACACTTCCCGCAACCGCATCCAGCAGGCTGCGCGTGCAGGCTTCATCCACGTCAACGGGCGTCCCGAGAAGAGCAACTACCGCGTGAAACCCGGCGACGTCGTGACGCTGCAGCTGGACCGTCCGCGCTTCGACACGCACATCGAGGCCGAGGACATTCCCCTGAACATCATCTATGAGGACGACGACCTGCTCGTGCTGGACAAACCGGCGGGGCTTGTCGTCCATCCCGGTTGCGGCAACTATACCGGCACGCTGGTGAATGCCTTGGCGTGGCACTTGCGGGACAATCCCCAGTATGACCCCGACGACCCCGGCGTGGGACTTGTCCACCGCATCGACAAGGACACGAGCGGCCTGCTCGTCGTGGCCAAGACGCCGGATGCAAAGACCAAGCTCGGCGTGCAGTTCTTCAACAAGACGACACGCCGCCGCTATAACGCCCTCGTCTGGGCAAACCTTCCCGAGGACGAGGGGACGGTGCGCGGAAACATCGCCCGCAATCCCCACGACCGCCTGCAAATGGCCGTGTTCCCGGAAGGCTCGGAGGTGGGGAAACCTGCCGTCACGCACTATCGCGTGTTGGAACGCTTCGGCTACGTCACCCTTGTGGAGTGCGTGCTTGAAACCGGACGCACGCACCAGATACGTGCCCACATGTCCCATATCGGCCACCCCCTCTTCAACGATGCACGCTACGGCGGCGACCTCATCCTGCGCGGCACGCAGTCGGCAGCATACAACGCCTTCATCCGCAACTGCTTCGAGCTCTGCCAGCGTCAGGCCCTGCATGCCCGTACGCTCGGCTTCCGCCATCCCCGCACGGGGGAGGAAATGGACTTCTCCTCGCCCCTCCCGGCAGACATGGAGGCCCTTGTGGAGCGATGGCGGCGCTACACGGCGGGGCGCGCACAGCAATAGACATTATTATATTTATATATAGGATGCGCCGTCCAAAAGTCCGGCACGTCCTGCAATGACATAACAAACAGAAGACAATGAAGAAGACAATCGCCATAGTTGCCGGAGGCTATTCCTCCGAGCACGACGTTTCGCTCCGCAGCGCTGCGGGGCTGCTATCGTTCATGGACAGGGAACGCTACGACTGCTACGTCGTGGATTTGGAGCGCGACAGCTGGACGGTGCTCTACGGTGAGGAACGCTGCAGCGTGGACAAGAACGACTTCTCGTTCCTCGCTTCCGACGGCCGCCACCGTTTTGACTTCGCCTACATCACGATTCATGGCACGCCCGGCGAGGACGGCCTGCTGCAAGGCTACTTCGACATGATCGGTATGCCCTACAGCACGAGTGACGTGCTGGTGGAGTCCCTTACGTTCAACAAGTTTGCGCTGAACAACTTCCTCCGCGCCTTTCCCGAGTGCCACCTTGCCCCTTCCTTCCTTTTCCGCAAGGGCGAGGAGCTGCCTCCCGCTGAGGAGATAGCGGATGCGCTCGGCCTGCCCTGCTTCGTGAAGCCCAACGCAGGCGGCAGCAGCTTCGGCGTGACGAAGGTGAAGACGCTGGAAGCCCTCGTGCCGGCCATAGAAAAAGCCTGGCAGGAGAGCGACGAAGTCATGGTGGAGAAGCTGATGTCAGGCACAGAGGTGACCAGCGGAGCCTATTTGCGTCAGGACGGAAGCATCTATTGTTTCCCGCTGACGGAAGTGGCGCTCAAGGGTGTTGAGTTCTTCGACTACGATGCCAAGTACGAAGGCAAGAGCGACGAGATTACCCCAGCCCGCATCGCCGACCAGACGCGTGACAGGATTTGGGAACTTACCCGCAGGATCTATCGCCAGCTGGGCTGCTACGGCATCATCCGCATTGACTATATCCTTAGCGGACAGCCCGGCGCGGAGCAGATAAACATCCTCGAAGTCAACACGACGCCGGGCATGACCGCTGCCAGCTTCATACCCCAGCAGGTGCGGGCAGCAGGTCTGAACATTGCCGACGTGCTCAGCGAAATCATCGAAGGCCGCTTCCCCAAGGTCTGAACCCGCAACAAACATGCTGCCATGAACGAATTTGACGACATCAGGAGCTACGACGCGCAGGACATGCCTCGCGTCTTCGACGAGCTCCTTGCCGATCCGCAGTTCCTCTCCATCCTGCCGCAGGTCGTGGGCGACGTGCCGACGGAGGAACTGCGCGCACAGCTTCACGCCTGCAAGGACCCGCTGGACTTCCAGAGGAAGTTCATTTATCCCCTTGTGCGCAAGGTGATGAGTGCCGCCAGCACGGGGCTCGACACCGATGTTGATGCACTTCCTGACCGCACGTCCCCCCATACGTACATTTCCAACCACCGCGACATCGTGCTGGACTCCGCGCTCCTCAGCGAGCAGCTGATAGACCTCGGCTTTCCCACGACGCCGGAAATCGCCATCGGCGACAACCTCCTGATATATTCCTGGATTCGTCACGCCGTCAGGCTCAACAAGGCCTTCGTCGTGCAGCGTTCCCTGGGGCTGCGTGAGACGCTTGTCGCCAGCCAGCACATGAGCCGCTACATGCACCGCGTCATCCGCGACAAGCGGAACCCCATCTGGATTGCGCAGCGCGAGGGACGTGCCAAGGACAGCGACGACCGCACGCAGGAGTCCGTCCTGAAGATGCTGGCGATGGGCGGGGATGGCACCGTACTGGAGAACATCCGCGAGATGGACATCGTGCCGCTGACGATTTCCTATGAGTTCGACCCCTGCGACTTCCTGAAGGCAAAGGAGTTCCAGCTCAAGCGCGACAATCCTGACTATCGCAAGACGCGGGAGGACGACTTGCAGAACATGAAGACGGGCATCTTCGGCTTTAAGGGCCGCGTACACTACCAGATGGGGACGCCCGTGAACCAGTGGCTTGACGAACTGGCGGGGCTTCCGAAGGGAGAGTTCTTCGCTGCACTTGCAAGGCGCATTGACGGGGAGATATTCGCGGGCTACCGCCTCTTCCCCTCCAACCTCCTTGCCCTCGAGGCGCTTTCTGGCGGCAGCTTCCGCACCGCGACATGCAGCGAGGCCGAGCGCGCGCAGTTTGACGCTTATCTCGAAGGGCAGCTGGCAAAGGTGGACCTCCCCGAGCCCGACTACGCCTTCCTCCGCGAACGTATTTTAAGAATGTATGCCAATCCTGCAATCAATCATGGTGCGCTCCAGCCTGCTTAGCCTCCTGACCGGCCTGCTGCTGTGCCTTGCCTCCTGTTCCGACGACGCGGACATTGCACCGCCCTACCGCATGGACATGGGCGAGGCTGTGACCGACGCCACGGGGCGCGTGGCCTCCGTCCTCTTCGACGACGGCAGGTCGCTCATGGCAAAGAACAACTATTACGTCCAGCAGAAGAACGCTTCCTTCCGTGCGCTTGCCGTCTATGTGGAGGAGGGAAACTATGCCACGTTAGCGCAGGTGCTGAACGTGCTGACGTCGGATCTCCTCACGCGGCAGCCCAACGATGCAGAGTTCGACCCCGTGCGCCCGGTTTCCATCTGGCGGAGCCGCCAATACCTGAACTTCCACCTGCGCTTCCCCTCGGGCCCGGCGGCAAAGGTGCACACGCTTGGCGCGGCGCTGACGGGCGTCACGCAGCGGCCCGACGGCAAGGCCACCGCCGAACTTCGCTTTCTCCATAAACAGGGTGGGGATGACAGCTATTACTATCGCGACGTTTACTATTCCTGCAACCTTACGCCGCTCAACAACTATCCACTTGTGGACTCTCTGCGCCTCACGGTCGTGACTGACCGCGGCGAGAGCGTGTATCTTTTTGCGCGGTAGTTCGTTCCCGCGCCTACGTCCTGGGCTGGATGTCCTCAAGGTTCACCAGCCCGTGCGTGACGGCATAGACCGTCAGCGCGCTGACGGAGCGCATGCCGAGCTTGCGTGTGAGGTTCTTCCTGTGTGAGATGACCGTTGTCATCCCTACGCCCATCTTTTCCGCAATCTCCTTGTTCAGCAGGCCGCTCACGACGAGGCACAACACCTCCGTCTCGCGCGGCGTCAGCGGCGTCTTCACCGGCTTCGCGCCTGCCGGTGGGCGATGTCCGTGGCTGGCCAGGGCGAGGATGTCGCGGACGAGGGACTCCTCCGGCTGGTGGACGTTCAGGGTGTGGAAGCCCTCTATGGGCAGGCGTTCGTCGCCGCGCGTGAGGACGATGGTGCGCGGGCGGCCGAGGAAGAAGCCCGCGTTTTCCATCAGCGTGCGCGAGGATATGAAGAGGTGGATGTAGTCCTCCGGTTTTCCCTGTGCCTGCAGGGCATCCAGGGAGCAGAACACCTCCACCTCGCCGACGGGCATGGCGCGGCGCAGCAGGGCAGCGAGTCCTATGCCCTCCAGCGTGCTCTGGGTGATGATGGCTATTTTCGGTTGTTGCATGTCAGGGGGAAGTATGCGTATAGTGGTTGCTTTGCCCTGGCTCAGGGCTTCGTCTCGCCTTCGATGTAGTTTTCCAGGAAGAGGTTCTCCCCGTCATAGACGGCGTAGGTGAATTTGTCTATCCAGTCGCCGATGATGAGCAGGCGCGCCTGCTGTTCGAGCGTGAGGTCCAGCTCGATGTGGCGATGGCCGAAGATGAAGTAGTTCGTATCGGGGTGGGCCCGGAGGTAGTCCTTGGCGAAGAGTACGAGTTCCTCCTTGTCCTCGCCTGCGTAGGGCGGTTCGCCGCCTTCGCGCTCGTGCTTGTGGCGCGAGTGCTTTGCCCACGTCATGCCCAGCTGCATGCCCCAGCGGGGATGCACGGAGGCGAAGAGGCGCTGGCAAACGGGGTTGTGGAACATGCGGCGCAGCCAGAGGTACTTCCTGTCAGACGTGCCGAGGCCGTCGCCGTGCGCCAGGTAGAAGACCTTGCCGTAGATTTCCGTCGTCAGGCTTATCTCGCGGTGCACCGTCATGCCGCATTCCTTCTCGAAGTAGTCGTGTACCCAGAGGTCGTGGTTGCCGGTGAAGAAGTGTACTTCCACGCCGCGGTCCGTCAGTTCGGATATCTTGCCCAGCAGGCGCGTGTAGCCCTTGGGCACGACGTTGCGGTACTCGTGCCAGAAGTCGAAGATGTCGCCCAGCAGATATACGGCAGCGGCTTTGTCCTTGATGTCTTCCAGGAAGTTCACGAGCCTGCGCTCCTGCGTTCTGCCGTGCGGGATGGCGAGGCTTCCCAGGTGTGCGTCGGATACGAAATATACTTGTTTCATAGTTTTCCCGTCTCGTTATAGCTGTAATATGTGTCCTCGCCCACGACAATGTGGTCCACGAGGTGAATGTCCATGATTTCTGCCGCGTTCCGCAGCTTCTCCGTCAGTGCGTCGTCCGTGCGGCTGGGCTGCGGGTTCCCGCTGGGGTGGTTGTGGAGCACGGCGATGTTCGGTGCCTTGCGCAGCAGGGCCTCCCGCAGGATGAGGCGCACGTCCGCCACGGTTGAAGTCAGGCCGCCGCGGCTGATGCAGACGCTGTCCATGAAGCGCAGGTTCTGGTTCAGCAGGACGACGTGGAACTCCTCCGTCGGCTTGTCCTCCAGGCGGGAGCGCATGAGCTGGTAGATGGCCTCCGCGTTGCCCAGCTTCGGGCGTCCTTCGCCCTGCTCCTTCGCGCGGCGGCGTCCCAGCTCGCAGGCAGCGAGCAGTGTGACGGCCTTGGCCTCGCCGATGCCCTTGTAGCAGCACAGTTCGTCTGTCGTCATGCGCCCCAGGCGCCGTAGGCTGCCGCCGCAGTCCGCCAGCACGTGGCGCATCAGGCTCACCGCGCTCTCCTCTGTGGAGCCCGAGCCGATGAGTATCGCCAGTAGTTCTGCCGACGACAGGGCTTCCGCCCCCAGCGCGGCCAGCTTCTCGCGCGGCCTGTCCGCTTCGTCCCAATGCTTGACGGTCAGTTTCTCTTCCATACTTGTCTTCTCTTCGCGTGCTTCGGCGGCTGTGCCTTCGCGTTTCGGCTGCGAAGATAATGCAAATCGTCCGCACGGCAAGCATCCGCCCGCCACTTTTCTGCTATGCACCAAGGGTGGGGGAGAGGGAAGTCACGCCCAGTCGAAGGGCTCGCCTGCGGCACCGAGCTCGAAGTGGCACTTCGCGATGCCCAAGTCCAGCTGCGTGTAGCCGATGAGGGAGAAGCCCTTTGCGGCCCGCACCTGATGGCGCCCGTCCTTCGTGCCGAGGTACTCGAAGGAGAACTTCTGCTGGTTTACGGCCGTGGGGGCGAGCAGGGCTGCCTCCACGCCGCGGCGGAACCATGCCGGTGCGGCTCCGGCGGAGCGGCTCACGGCCTCGGCGCTCTTGACCTTGTGGGCGGCGCCCTGCGTCTCGCCGTAGCCGACGGCGATGTAGCAGGCTATCTTCTCGCCCTCGCGGAGCTCGTACGTCCCCGGCACCTTCGAGTAGCTGAGGCCTACCCAGCAGGTGTTCAGGCCGAGCGTCTGCGCCAGCAGTACCAGCTGCTCGCCGTAGTAGCCGATGCGCTCGTCCAGGTCGTCGGCCTTCTGCCCGGCCATGACGATGTAGTTCGTCACGCCGCGGAACTTGCCGTATTTGGCCAGCGTTCCCTGGAACGCCCGGGGCTCGTCCCTGATTAGTTGTATGTGCAGCCGCCCCTCGCGGTTGAGCTGACGAATCTTTTCCTCCAGCGCCCTGGCGACGTCCTCCGCCAGCGGCTGCTCCTTGTAGGCCCTCACGCTGTGGCGGGCTTCGATGGCTTCCTGTAGTGTCATGATGCTGTATATGTGGGGTGTTGATGTGCGATGTGTTTCCGTTCAGGCGCGCAGCAGCTTCTGTATCTGTGCCGCCGAGGCTTCGGGTAGCAGTGCGGTGAGGTGGGCCGTCAGGCGCTCGTGGGACTCCTGCGGCGTACGCCCGGCGCTGCATGCCGAGGGACCGTAGAAGGCTTCCGGCGTGGTGAGGAGCGACCATCCCCAGCCGTAGTCGCGTCCGTGGCGGTCGGTGGGATAGACGAAATCCTCGGTGACGATGCGGCACTGCATCTGCAGGCGGGTGACGTAGGCGTCGAACCTGCTGCGCATCTTCGGCCCGTTGAAGCCGCAGGCCGCCCGCAGCTGGCGGGTGATGAGGCTGCCGTGCTCTTGCAGCGTCAGCAGGACGGCCTCCTCAATGGAGCCCTCCCCGGGCGGGGGGCACAGGCTGCGACGATAGTTGTAGAAGTCCGGCCACCATGCGCGGCTGATGAAGCCCGCCTTTCCGGCAAAGAACTTGCCGTAAACGAAGTCGCCGCTCTGGACGATGGGACCCTTCCACTTCCACAGCGGCCAGTCCCAGCCGCCGTCCGGGAAGACCACGTAGCGGCACTCCTCGCTGACCACCTCCTCGGCCGAGAAGCCCGCGATGCCGCTGCTCAGCAGGGGCAGGAAGCCGACCTCCCCGATGAAGGTCATCAGCGAGGCTGCGGAATAGATGTCTTGCTCTGTCATACTTGCCATGATAGCTGTTTTGACGGCAAAAGTAGGAATTTATCGCGTGACGGGCGCGCCCCTTTGCCATATTTTTGTACATTTGCAGACGGCTTGGGCGGCGGATAGTTGCCGCCCTCCCCCCCTGAAACCATGAATGCCGATACCCTGCCTCCCGTAGAGCGCCATCCGATCGAACCCTTCCTGCCGGAGAACGCACGCGTGCTGTTCCTGGGCAGTTTCCCGCCGCAGAAGAAGCGGTGGTGCATGGACTTCTACTATCCCAACTTCCTGAACGACCACTGGCGCATCGAGGGCGAGGTGTTCTTCGGCGACCCCGCACGCTTCGTGGTGCCCGGCTGCAAGGCCTTCGACCGCGAGGCCATCGTGGCCTTCTGCCGCGACAAGGGCATCGCCTTCTACGATACCGCCACGGCCGTGCGCCGCCTGAGGGACAACGCCTCGGACGAGTTCCTGGAGGTCGTGGAGCCGACGGACATCCGCGCCCTCCTGGGCCGCCTGCCCCGCCTTGAGGCCGTCGTCACCACCGGGCAGAAGGCCACCGAGACGCTCTGCCGCCACGTCGGCCTCGACGCCGTCCCGAAGGTGGGCACCTCCGTCGCCCTCCCCGGCATCGTGGGTGGCGGGGACCGCCCGGTGCGCCTCCACCGCCTGCCCTCCTCCTCGCGCGCCTATCCCCTGGCGTTCGCGAAGAAGGCGGCTGCCTACCGCGCCATGTTCGAGGCGGTGGGGCTGCTGTGAGGCCTTGACGCTGTGACGCCCGTGAGGCATGGCGGCAGACCTTTCCTTGCGAGGAAAACGGGCGGGAATGTTGCCGTATATGCCTAAAATGCTTATTTTTGCTGCCACAAACACCCAAATACATCATGAAACACCTTATCAACCTCGCAGCCTGCGCGCTCTTGGCCGCAGCCCTGCCCCTCGCCCTCGCCTCCTGTGGCGGCGACAAAGACGAAGACGACCCTAAAGTAGATGTGCAGAGCATCACCCCCACCAAGATGAGCCTGGAGCTTACCGAGGGCGACGAGCCCTATGCCCTGCCTTACCTCGTGCTGCCGTCCCAGGCTACGGACAAGAGCGTCACGGCCGTTTCCAGCAACGAGAAAGTATGCACTGTGCGCCCTGCCGCGCACGATGAGTCGCCGGCTACCGAAACCGTGACGGGCTACGTGGACGTGCAGCCCGTCGGCGAAGGCACCGCCACCGTCACCATCACCTCGCGCAGCAATCCCGACGTGAAGAGCACCGTCACGGTCACCGTCAAGGCTGCCGAGGCCACCGCGAAACAGATGGACAAGGTGGGCTTCAACATCACCCTGCCCGACCAGCCCCGCAAGATGTTCGGCCCCACAGGCGGCAGCGTTGATGCCAGGGCAGGCACCAGCATCACCGCATCCCTCGTTTACCTTATCGACCCGCTCAACATCTTTGCAGCCTCCATCGACGGCGCACGCTGGGAGAGCTCGAACACATCCGTGGCCACCGTCGCCTCCGCCGTCAGCAGCCGCGAGAACACCATCACCCTCCGCAGCGCAGGCACCGCCCGCATCGTCGTCACCGCTCCTGACGGCTCGCAGTCCAGCTTCATGCTCAACGTGGCGAAGGCTTCCGTCAACTCCCGCTTCGCCATCACCGGCGCGGACGGAAAGAAGTACCTGCTCACGGGCATTGTGAACGGTGTTATGTATAATGTGGAATACGACGAGAGCGGCGAGCTGAAGACCATCGCCGGTATGGAACGCCTCTCCGACGGACGCTACCGCGACGGCGATTGTACCCTCTCGCTTACCTTCAAGAGCGGCACGCCGCTCGTTACAAAGCTGGAATATGAGAAGGAGGCCAGCTTGACGCGATATACCGGAGCCTTTGACTTTACCTACGACTCCAGCAACCGCCTCGTGAAAGTGGAAAGAACGTTTGCCCAAAACGGTACTACCTATCGTCGCGACGCCACCACCTACACGTGGAATAGCGAGAAGCTTCTCAACACAAGCTTGGATATCATATCCGGCTCAGCCTACGGCAGAACCCTCACCTACCTATACGGCGGCAACAAGGCCAACCCGCAGCGCCGCATGGGTATCATGCCCGTCGTTGCGGATGGCATCTTGAGCATCGACCTCGGGGGAACCGTCTGTGCCGCCCTCGCCGCCCTCGGCTGCTTCGGCCAGGGTCCCGCTGTGCTTCCCACGGGCTATTCCTATGTTTCCGAAGTGGGAGGTAAAGGCTCCCTCAGCGTCGCCTGCACCCTCGATGCCGCAGGCCTCCTCATGCAGGAGGAATTCTCCGAGGTATGGAATAACATTGCGCTACTCAAATACCAGTACGAGGCACAGTGAGCCGCCCCGCACCCCCTGAAAGCTTAATCCTAACCTCAAGACAATGACGAAACACCTTATCAACCTCGCAGCCTGCGCGCTCTTGGCCGCAGCCCTGCCCCTCGCCCTCGCCTCCTGCGGCGGCGACAAAGACGAAGACGAACCCGTGGTGCCCCTGACCGAGGAGCAGGCATGGAAAATGCTCCGAAGCTACTGGGAGATAACTCCCGTCATCAGCGTGATGCCATCCACCGAGCGCGGAGAGCTCTACAAGGAGCAAATCTGCGTCAAGGACGACAGGAGCATGGACGTGCTGCAAATATCGGAGCTCCTCAGCAGCGGGAAAATCAACACCTACCGCTTCCCCCTCTACGGCATGTCCTCCACGCCCTGCACCATGACGCCCGCCAAGGACGGCGACTACAGCTGCGGCACCATCACGCGCAAAGGGTCCGGCGACCAGGTCTCCGTCATCGAGTACAAGAACCTCACCGCCACGAGCTGTCAGATGCGCATGCAGGGGCAAAGCGCATGGAGCAAGGCCAAGAAGGTGGAGACTGAGCCGCTCAAGCAAGCCACCCGCCAGAAAATCGTCGGGTGGTGGAAGGCACCTGATACCAGAAAGCCCATACGCGACTATCTGGACGAGGAAGTCGTGAACATCACGGCTACCAGCATCACCCATGCATATCACGTGAAGAAGAACGCCATGGGAGCCGTGGCCCAATATGCCGACAAGTGGGTGCAGCTATACCGTACGGACTCGTTTCTCTACACCGAATACTCATGGGACGGCTATCCGCGTACCTTCTGGTACTATAATGACTTCTCGAAGAAAACGGCAACCACCTACGGCTACATCATCCGCTACGACGACAACCACGTCTTCATCAACAGCCAGACCGACCTCTACACCCGCACCAGCCCCATCGAAGACATCATAGACCTGACCTCCCTGCACCTCTAAGCCCGCGTCGGCCCGGCAGGTTAGTTCTTCCTCTCTGTTCCGCGGCTTGGAACCACCCGTTCCAAGCCGCGGAATCGTTTGTTCCAAGCCGTGGAACTGCCCGTTCCAAGCCTTGGAACTGTTCGTTTCAGGCCTTGGAACTGTTCGTTTCAAGCCTTGGAATTGTCCGTTTCAGGCCTTGGAACTGTTCGTTTTACTCGTTATAATCTACAAAGTCGCGGTAGTTCTCGAAGCGGAGATTCGTGGTATCGTAGCCGAACCTGGCGAAAATCCGGAAGATATCGGCCTGCTGCTCGGGCGTGAGCTTGCGCTCGCCGTGGTTGTAGCGGAACGCGGCGGTGTGCGAGCCGAGGTAATTCTGGACAGCCATGCGCAGGGCATGCGAGTCGCGCTCCTTCACGTCGGCAAAGAGCGGCGTGAGGCCCCACGCCTCGCGGATGACGCGCAGCTGGCGGAAGTAGGGGCAGGAGTCCGTGTCCCTGTAGCTGCCGGGATAGACGGCGGAACCGATGCGCGGCCCCGGAGGCACGACCTGCCCCACGGCGTAGCGCGCACACTCGCCGCTGCGCGGGCATTCGGAGCAGAAGCAGGGCGTATAGGTCGGGGGCACGTCCTCAAAGCGGACAACGGGAGTCTGGGTAACGATAGGTGTCTGGGTAACGGGAGTTTCGTTCTTGGTCTTTGTCATGGTAGTATGGTTTGTTTGCGGGTTGCGGGGGCGGCGAGGGCTTCCACGGTGTAGCCTTCGCGCTGGAGGGAGGTGAGCAGGCCGGGGGCGTCGGCGCGGTCGAAGAGGTGGCCGAGGCCTACGACGACGAGGCTCGGAGCGCTGTGGAGCAGCGGAGGCAGGCGGCGCATCCAGAGGGCGTTGCGCTCGGCGAATATCTTCTGCTCCATCTCGCCTTGCATCGGTTCAATCAATGCGCGGCCCTCGTAGCGGAAGTAGCGCTCGCAGAAGTGGCGCGTGGTGTTCAGGAGGAGCCAGTAGTAGTACACGTTGTTCACGAAGTACGTGGCAGCGTAGAACTTGCGGTCGTGTAGGCCGGCAGCTTCGTCGGCAAGGAACTTGGCC
>JAFUXE010000041.1 GCA_017477205.1 Alloprevotella sp. | reverse complement strand
TGAATAACAAAAAACACAGTCAACTGAAAATATAAATAGGCAACGACAGCTGTCAACTGAAACTAAAATTAAGTATCAACCAAGGTCAACCCACATTACAAATAAGACTGAAAGTAGTCAACCAAAATCGTTAAACTACAGTGCGCACACAAATTCCTCCGCGTGCGCACACAAATTCCTCCGCGTGCGCACAGAAATTCCTCCGCGTGCGCACAGAAAATCTTCGAGGTAGGCACACATTCTCCAAATTCAGCCTGAAAATGTACAATTTTAGCCTAAAAATATACAAATTCAGCCTAAAAACGTACATTTTTAGGCTGAATTTACAGAATTCGGTGCTTAGCGTGATAAAATATGTGGGACGTCAGAAAGTTTCCGTGCGCACGCCGCAAAGTTTTCAAGCCGCAAAAGACTCGCGGCCTTGCACACGTCCGCAGGGGCGGGCACAAGAAAGGACGGTCCGAGTGAGCCGTCCTTTACACATTATTATATTATATGTCTGCTTAGTAGCTGCGGGCGATGAGCACGCGATACTTTGCGGGCTGGCCGCTTACCATGTCCGTGCCGGGGTTCTCCTGGCTTACGCCGAAGGGGACGCAACGGATAGTGGCCTGCGTCTCCTCCTTGATGCGGGCTTCCGTCTCCTTCGTACCGTCCCAGGGGCAGAGGAAGAAACCGCCGTCCTTGACGCGCGTCTTGAACTCCTCGTAGTCGTTGCACTCGAAGATGTGTTCGTCGAGGAAGGTCTTTGCCTTGCGGTAGATGTTCTGCTGGATTTCCTCGAGCAGCTTCTCTACGTAGTCCTCGATGCCCTCGACGGAAAGCGTTTCCTTCTCAAGGGTGTCGCGGCGCATGAGTTCGATGGTGCCCTGCTCGAGGTCGCGACCGCCCATGACGAGGCGTACGGGCACGCCCTTCAGTTCGTAGTCGGCAAACTTGAAGCCGGGACGCTTGTTGTCGGCGTTGTCGTACTTCACGCGTATGCCGCGGCGGCGCAGTTCGGCCTCGATCTGTCCGAGGCGTTCGTTGAGGCGCTCCAGGTCGGAGTCGGTCTTGTAGATGGGCACGATGACCACCTGTATGGGGGCGAGGTGCGGAGGCAATACGAGACCGTTGTCGTCGGAGTGGGTCATGATGAGCGCACCCATGAGGCGTGTGCTGACGCCCCACGAAGTTGCCCAAGCGTACTCCAACTGGTTCTCCTTGTTGACGAACTGCACGCCAAAGGCGCGTCCGAAGTTCTGACCGAGGAAGTGGCTCGTGCCGCTCTGCAAGGCCTTGCCGTCCTGCATCATGGCCTCGATGGTATAGGTGTCGAGCGCTCCGGCGAAGCGTTCCGTCTCGCTCTTCACGCCCTGCACGACGGGAACGGCGAGGTACTTCTCGGCGAAGTCGGCATACACCTTCAGCATCTGCTTGGCGCGGGCTTCGGCTTCCTCCTTCGTGGCGTGGGCCGTATGGCCTTCCTGCCAAAGGAACTCGGAAGTGCGCAGGAACAGACGCGTGCGCATCTCCCAACGCATCACGTTGCACCACTGGTTGTAGAGCAGGGGCAGGTCGCGCCAGGAATGTATCCATTTCTTATATGTGTTCCAGATTGTCGTCTCGCTCGTAGGACGGATGATGAGTTCCTCCTCCAGCTTGGCAGCAGGGTCCACAACAACGCCGTCGCCATCAGGGTTGGCCTTCAGGCGGTAGTGCGTCACGACGGCGCACTCCTTGGCAAATCCCTCCACGTGCTCGGCTTCGCGGGAGAGGAAGCTCTTCGGGATGAGCATGGGGAAATACACGTTCTGCACGCCCGTCTCCTTGAACATGGCGTCCAGGGACTGCTGTATGCGCTCCCAGATAGCATAGCCGTAGGGCTTGATGACCATACAGCCGCGCACGTCGGCCTGCTCTGCCAGTTCCGCCTTTACTACGAGTTCGTTGTACCAGCGCGAGTAGTCCACGCTGCGCTTCGTCAGATCTTTCAGTTCTTTTGCCATAAGTTTACTTATATTTTCATTTTGGGCGCGAAGATAGGCATTTTGCGACAAAAAAACTCGTATTTCTTGCTCTTTTAGGAAACTTCGCTTACATTTGCAGGCGGAATGAACTTAAAAACTCTATTTAACTATAAACTTTTAATCCCATTCACAATGAAAACAAAAATCACAGCTCTCCTGCTGAGTGCAGCACTTGTCCTCAGCGGATGTCAGGCCATCCAGAACGCTTCCAACACGGCTAAGCTCGGTACGGGCATCGGCGTTGGCGGCGCAGCAGTAGGTGCCGTCCTCGGCGCTCTCCTCGGTGGCAACAACAAGGGTAAGGGCGCTGCCATCGGCGGTGCTATCGGCGCTGTTGCCGGCACAACGGCAGGCCTCATCATCGGTAACAAGATGGACAAGGCCAAGAAGGCAGCCGAACTTGCTAACGCAGAAGCAGAAGTTCTGCAGAACGAGCAGGGTTACGACTACGTAAAGGTTACGTTCCCCAGCGGCCTGCTCTTCGGCACGGGCCAGGATGCCCTCACGGCTGCTGCTAAGCAGGACCTCGCCACGTTTGCTAACGGTCTGACAAACGACATGGACCTCTACATCGTAGGTTTCTCTGACACGCAGAAGTTCAAGAACACCTCCGCTGCCGACAGCAAGGTGAAGAACCAGGAACTCTCCGAGAAGCGCGCAAAGTCCGTAGGTAACTACCTCGCAACGGCTGGCGTTCCCAGCTCCCGCTTCAAGGCTGTCGTAGGTCAGGGCGAAGACTCCACCTACCCCACCCTCGAACAGAACCGCCGCGTTGAGGTTTACATCTACCCCAGCGATGACATGATCCGCGCAGCACAAGCTGAGGCCGCTCAGTAATATCATGTTTAACTAAATCCCAGGAGGGGCACACCGTTTGGTGCGCCCCTCCTTCATATACATATATATAATAATTGTGTAGCTCCCTATCAGCGCTTGCGGATGTTGTGGTCGGTGACGCCGTCGCTCTCGCAGGTGATGAGCCACTGGTCGCCGACAAGCGTGAACTCCAGATAGGAGGGATAGTCGCGCGAGACACCATTGCTCACAGTAGATTTCGTGAAGTCGCAGCGCATAACGTCAGCCTTTATCTTGGAGAAGCGCACGTCGTGGCTCACCTGCTTGTAGTCGGGAGACTTGGCGAAGAGGTCGCGAAGAATGTCTGCCACCTCGTTGCGCGTGCAGGTGCGGGTATAGAAATCGGACTTTGAGGCGTAGAGCCCAAAAACCTCTTCCTCGCCGCCGGGATGGTGCATCCTGTCCCAAGCCTCAATCTTGCGCAGGAGCGTTGTTTCCAAGGCATCGCCGGTAGCGTTGGCGGGCTCTGCCACTATAAGTGTTTCGCGTTCCTGAACAACAACCGTGTCCGTGACGACGGCCGCGAACCGGGCATTCGGTTCCTCTGCGGGAGAAGCTGCACCACGCGACTTTCCTCCCCACAGCAGGAATGCGGCAACAACGCCCACGAGAAGCAGCACGGCAAGCAAGGCTACAATCACGTAGAGCAACGTGTTGCCCCCGCCGCCTCCAGAAGGCTGCGGAGGAACGGCACCTTGCGGCATTGCACTGCCCATCTGCGGCGTCACTCCTCCCGTAGGAGTCTGCGGCGCAGGCTGCATAGGCGCGTTCTGCGGACGTTGCGGCATAGGGGCATTGTACAGCCCCGAATTGGAAGTAGTCTGGGACATAAGGTGTTCCCTCAGCGATAAAAGATGTGGCAATCTGCCCGAGACTTTGGAGGCTAACCTCCAAAGTCGTCGAACAGAATGCTTTCCTTCTCCACACCGAGACTGTCGAGCAGGCCGACAACGGCTTTCGACATGGGGCCGGGGCCGCACATGTAGTACTCGATGTCCTCGGGGGCTTCGTGGTCCTTGAGATACTTCTCGTACATCACCTGATGAACGAAGCCCGGCGTGTAGGCTACGCCCTTCTCGTCGGCCACAGGGTCGGGACGGTCGAGGGCGAGGTAGAACTTGAAGTTGGGGAACTCCTTCTCCAAGGCGTGGAAGTCGTCAAGATAGAACACTTCGGAGAGCGAACGTGCGCCATAGAAGTAGGACATCTTGCGGTCCGTGGTGTGGAGCGTCTTCGTCATGTGCATAATCTGCGCGCGCAACGGGGCCATACCGGCGCCGCCGCCCACCCAAATCATCTCGCGCTTGGAGTTGAAGTTGGGGTGGAAGTCGCCGTAGGGGCCGCTCATGATGACCTTGTCGCCGGGCTTCAGCGAGAAGATGTACGAGGAGGCGATACCGGGGTTCACGTCCATCATCTTGCCGTCCTTGAAAGGCGGCGTGGCGATGCGGACGGTGAGCATGAAGCGGTCACCCTCAGCGGGATAGTTGGCCATGGAGTAGGCGCGGACCGTCTCCTCCTTGTTGACGCATTTCAGGTTGAAGATGCCGAACTTCTGCCAGCCGCCGATGTACTGCTCACCGATAGAGGCCTTGTCGATGTCCTTGTCGTAATCCATCTCGAACTTCGGGATGCGTATCTGGGCGTAGCTGCCGGGAATGAAGTCCATGTGCTCGCCTTCGGGCAGGGCCACGATGAACTCCTTGATGAAGGAGGCAACGTTGTTGTTCGATACTACTGTACACTCGTATTCCTTCACGCCAAGGACGCTCTCGGGAACCTGCACGGTGAGGTCGCCCTTCACCTTGCACTGGCAGCCGAGGCGATAGTGTTCCTTGATTTGCTTGCGCGTGAACTGTCCCTTCTCGGAGTCAAGGATTTCGCCGCCGCCTTCGGGCACTTGGCACCTGCATTGTCCGCAGGAACCTTTGCCGCCGCAGGCAGAGGGCAGATGGACGCCCTGCTCGGCCAGCGTGCTGAGAAGCGTGCCGCCCTGGGGAACCGTAAACTCTTTGTCGTTCACCTTGACCGTCACGTTGCCGCTGGGCATAAGATACTTCTTCGCAACCAGCAGGATGACAACGAGAATGAGGATGATGGCGAGGAAGACGCCGATGCTATATAGAATTAAGTTTGTCATATTCTTGAAATTAAAAGGTAAAAAGTAAAAAGTAAAAATTTAGAATGCTTCTCCGGCGGAAGCCTTGTCAATGTTGTTTTTGAGACTGTTTAGTATAGCCACAAGGATTCTTACCAGTTCAAGACAATCTGGGTAAAGTGATTGGAACTCCGACTCAGTGATGATATCTGTGTCGTGAAATAAGTTCAGCCAGTATTTTGTCTCGTTGGCCTCTTTGAGTCCTATGTTGTACTTGTTGATGAAATCTACCTTGGATTGTGCAAACACTGCTTCGCTGACAAGAGCGCCAACGGCTGTACCGCTTTTTAGAATCTGCCGTACAAGCACATAATCAGTCTTGCGTGCAGAAAGCGTTTTGCACATCTTGACAATGCGAACTGCAAAACCGTAAGATTTATCAACGATTTGGTTGCCCGTATCCATCAGCAGTAACTCAATTTTTACTTTTTACTTTTTAATTTTTACTTTGAGCCAGGGCTTTAGATATTAAGTCCGCTGAAACACATAAACGCCATCGCCATGAGGCCGACGGTGATAAACGTGATGCCGAGACCCTGCAAGGGCTTGGGCACATCGGTGTAGGCCATCTTCTCGCGGATGGCAGCGAGGGCAACGATGGCCATCAGCCAGCCGATTCCGCTACCGAGGGCGTAGGCAACGGCATCGCCGAAGCCGCCGATGGCCTGCGTGCTGGTGGCAGGGTCCATCTGGATGCGCTGCTGCATAAAGAGCGAGGCTCCCATGATGGCGCAGTTCACGGCAATAAGCGGCAGGAAGATACCCAGCGCGGCATAGAGGCTCGGGCTGAAGCGCTCCACGATCATCTCCACCAGCTGAACGATGCCGGCAATGACGGCGATGAACAGGATGAAGGCGAGGAACGAGAGGTCAACGCCTTTCACAAGCGCGTCGGGCCCGAGGACGTAGGTCTGCAGGGCGTAGTTCACGGGCACTGTCACAAGCAGCACGAAGATGACGGCCACGCCGAGACCGAACGAGGTCTTTACGTTCTTCGAAACGGCAAGGTACGAACACATGCCGAGGAAGAACGCGAATATCATGTTGTCGACAAATATCGACCGAACGAATAAGCTTAAGAAATGTTCCATATCTTATTTCTCTTTGACGATTGAACGGTGAACCCAAATGACGCAGCCGACGATGATAAGTGCCATGGCGGGCATCGTCATCATGCCGTTGTTCACGTAGCCGGCTTCATAGCAGGCATCGGGTATGAGCTGGAAGCCGAGGAGCGAGCCGTTGCCGAGCAGTTCGCGCACGGCACCCACGACGACGAGTATCCAGGCGTAGCCCAGACCGCTGCCGATGCCGTCGAGCAGGCTGGCAACGGGGCCGTTCGTCATGGCGAAAGCCTCAAGGCGTCCCATCAGGATGCAGTTCGTGATAATCAGTCCGACATAGACGCTCAGCTGCACGCTCACATCGTAGGCGAAAGCCTTGAGCACCATGCTCACAATCGTCACCAGGGCGGCTACGACGACAAGCTGGATGATGATGCGGATGCGGTTGGGGATGGTCTTGCGGATGAGGGATATAATCAAGTTGCTGAAAGCCGTGATGACGGTAACGGAAAGTCCCATCACGATGGCGGGCTCCAGCTGTGCCGTGACGGCCAGCGCGGAGCAGATACCGAGCACCTGGACAAGTATCGGGTTGTTCAGGCTCAGCGGCTCGGTAAAGGCTTGTTTGAGTTTTGCGTCCATGTTCTACTTACTTAAAAATGCTTTGTACAACTCAAGATATTCCTTTATCATATCCCTAACGCCGTTGGAGGTCAGCGTGGCGCCCGTGATGCCGTCCACCTCGGTGGCTGCATCCTTGACGGCCCCACTCTTGACAACGGTCAGCGCGGGAGCGCCGTCGGCGTAGGCCTTCTTGCCAGCGAAACGGTCCTGGAAGGGCTGGTCCTTGATGAGGGCGCCGAGGCCGGCCGTCTCACTCTCGTGGCTGAAATAGGAACCGAAGACGGTCTGCGCGTCTTCATCAAGGGCCACAAAGCCCCAGATGCCGCCCCACAGGCCTTTGCCGACCATGGGGAGGACGTACTTCTTCTGTCCGTCCACGTTGCATACGTACAGCGGCAGGCATTTCCCGCTGAAGTCCTTGCGGTCAACGGCGAAGCCAGCCTTGTCCTGTTCCGTGCCTTCGTTGACGACGTTTCCTTCGGCGTCAACAATCATGTCTTGCAGCACGACTTCCTTGTACTTCGTCTCCACGTCGGCCTTGTCCAGCCCGCGGATGTTCAGGGCGGCGAGAATCTGCTGCTTCTTGTCGATGCGTTCGTTGGCATCGCTGCGCTCCTTCAAAGCTGCATAAGCGAAGGCCAACAGGAAAGCGACCACCACCACTACGCCTGCGGCATAGAGGATGGTATATGTGTTACTGTTCGTGTTTATCTTCATAACCTTATTTTGCAAGTCTTTTAGCGCGTTTGTTGATATTTGCCTGCACCACGCACCAGTCGATGAGCGGAGCGAACATGTTCATAAAGAGGATGGCGAGCATCATGCCCTCGGGATAGCCGGGGTTGAGGACGCGGATGGTGATGGCCAGGGCGCCGATGAGGAGGCCATAGACGTACTTGCCGCATTCCGTGCGCGCGGAGGTAACGGGGTCTGTGGCCATGAAGACGGCGCCGAAGCAGAAGCCGCCCAGCGCGAGGTGCTCGTACCAGGGAATCTGCGCCACCGCGTTCTCCATGCCGCCCACGTTGAACAGCCAGGCCACGAGGCCGCCGCCCACGAAGACGCTGAGCATCGTTTTCCACGAGGCGATGCCCGTGACGAGCAGGATGAGGGCGCCGATGAGGATGGCATAGACGCTCGTCTCGCCGACGCTGCCGGGCATCAGGCCCGTGAGCATGTCGCAGAAGGAGAGCTGCGAGGTCTGACCCGCTGCGGCCTCGCCGAGGGGCGTTGCCATCGTCAGCGTGTCGGGTATCTCGTGCCCGAGGCCAAACCACGTGTCCTTCGAGAGCCACACGTTGTCGCCGGACATCTTTGCCGGATAGGCGAAGAAGAGGAAGGCGCGTGCCACGAGGGCGGGGTTGAAGATGTTCATGCCCGTGCCGCCGAACACTTCCTTCGCGAAGATGACGCTGAAGGCAACGGCTACGGCAAGCATCCAGAGCGGCGTGCCGACGGGCAGAATCATCGGGATGAGGAGACCCGTGACGAGGTAGCCCTCGTTGATTTCCTCCTTCTTCCACTGGGCTACGGTGAACTCGATGCC
Source organism: Alloprevotella sp. (assembly GCA_017477205.1). The sequence continues at coordinate 8,482 of JAFUXE010000041.1, read as the reverse complement.
GAGGCCTACGAGGTAGCTGACGACAATCTTCGGCAGCATCACGCAGAAGCCGTAGAGGAACATCTCCCAGCAGCCGGTCGTGGCGAGCGCGCCGGCGGCCAGGGCGTTCTGGTAGCCTATGTTGTACATGCCGAAAAGCAGGGCGGGCATCAGGGCGATGACGACGAAGCTCATGATGCGCTTCGAGTCGATGGCGTCGTGGATGCTCACGCCCGTCTTCGACGTCTCGTTGGGAACGAGCGCAAAGGTCTCGAATCCTTCGAAGACGGAACGGAAGGCGTGCAGCTTCCCGCCCTCTTCAAAGTTCGGACGGACTTTATCAAATATCTTTTGTAACATAACAAATAATTAAAAGGTAAAAAGTAAAAAGTAAAATCAATATGGCGAACAGCAAAGCCATAAGACTTATCGACGATCTGGTTGCCTGTATCCATCAGGAGTATATCAATTTTTACTTTTTAATTTTTAATTTTTACTTTTCCAAAGCGGACTACTGGTTCTCCTTTCTTAAGATGTCAAGTCCTTCGCGGACGATGCGTTGCAGTTCAAGTTTGCTGGAGTCCACGTATTCGGCTACGGCAAAGTCCTCGGGAGCCACCTCGTAGATGCCGAGGGCTTCCTGGCGGTCGATGTCGCCCGTGATGATGGCCTTGACGAGGTAGCCGGCGTAGATGTCCATGGGGAATACGCGGTCGTACTCGCCGGACATGATCATGTGGCGCTGCCCGCCCTTCACGCGGCAGTCGGGGGCGAACTTGCGTCCCGGCATGAGCCAAGAGAGGTAGGAGCGGCTCACGGAATGCTGCTTCAGGCGCGGCATGATCCAGCCGAAGGCTTCGTGGACGTCGTCACCTTCGGGCAGCAGGCATACTTCGCTGACAAAGGCGCCGAGGTATCCGTCGGCAGATGCCCGCTCGCCGACGAGCGGATTGCCGTTGATGAGGCGCTGGTGTTCCTTCACGCCGTCTTCCAGAAGGCTGCCGAGCGGAGCCCCGAGGATGGTCTCGACGTACTGCGGCTCAGCGATTTCGCTTCCTGCGAGGGCCACCTTCTGGCGGAAGTCAACCTTCCCGCTCTGAAGCCAACGGCCGATGAAAAGTGCGGCCTGCGGACGTAGCGTCCAGGCCACTTCGCCTTTGTTCACGGGAGCCGTGTGGTTAATCTGCACGCCGACGTTGCCGCTCGGGTTGGGGCCGTCAAAGACGCGCACGCTGACGTTCTTCAGGGTGTCGAAACGAGCAAATGCCTCCGCCTGTTCCGGGCTGACGCCGAGATGTACGGGAGCAATTCCGCCCAGCGCCTCAAGGGCGCGGCCGAATGCGTCCTCTTCGCCCTCAAGGACGAAGGAGAAGTCCGCTGCGAGCGGCATCTTGCTGAAGGTTGAGATGAAGATTCCCTTGGGCTGGTCGTCGGGCGAAGCGATGACGTCGTAGGGACGCTGGCGGAAGAAGCAGAAGAGTCCCGCCTTGCAGAGGCGCTCCACGAGGGAAGCCCCCGCCGGTGCGGCCTCAGCGGCTTTCTCCGAAACCTCGGCGCGCTCGATGACGACGGCCAGGAGTTTTCGGCGGTCGCCGCGCACAACTCGCTTCACGCGCCCGCTGACGGGCGAGGGAATGTTGATGCGCTCAGTCGCTTTGTCCGTCAGCACGGCCTGGCCTGCCTGCACCTCGTCGCCTTCGCGAACGAGCAGCTTCGGCACGAGGCCCGTGAAGTCCGGCGGACAAACAGCCACTTCTGCGGAGGCGGCGGACTGACGCACAACTTTCTGAGCCTCACCCTCCAACCGGAGGTTGAGGCCCTTGCGTAGTTTGATTGTTTGTTCCATTATATGTATTTATCAGATTTAATTCGCGGCGCGAAAGTACACATTTATTTTCTAAAATGTCGCATATATTTTATAATAATGTGTGTCCGTCGTCCATATTTTTCCCACTTTACGCCTCGCGAAGACGCAGAAGGAGGCTATTGCGGGTGCCGATGTTCTCCACCACGCCCTCCTCGCGCAGGCGGCGAAGGAGACGGTTGGCGGTAGATACGGTGAGGCCGAGCTCGCTGCGGAACTTCGCGGAGGAGAACACGGCACCGTCTGCGCCGAGCTTCCTGAGGGCACGCATCACGTCGGCTTCCGTCGCGCCGGAAGAACGCCGGCCGCGATGGTCGGCAGCCGTGAAGCGGGCGTTGCCGAGGCTGGCAAGCATCTGCCGCTCGGGCTGGAAGAGGATGTCGCGCACGCCGGCATTCTTCAGCAGCGGCCTCCCGTTCTTGTCGCGAGCCACCTCGCCCTTCATGGAGATGGAGAAATAGCCCAGGCCGTCCAGGTGAACACGGTTTCCCTTCAGCAGCTCGTCAATGACGGCAGCGGAAAGCGCCGACAGCACAAGCTTGGTGTCGGCAGCCGTTGCCGACGTGGCATGTTCGATGGCGTGGGCGATTTCCTTCATTCCCGTTGTCTGGTTGGAAATGGGGCGTACAAAGAGCTCGTCCCTGGTGCCCTTCAAGCCCTTGGCAGGGTAAAAGTCATAGTGTATTGGCATGATGATATATTTTTGGTTGTTACATTTTTACGAAAGCTTGTTCTCTTATCGCGCGAAGTGCTTCTCCTGGTCCCCCAGGCGCGTCTTCCACGTCGCCACAAGGCCTTTCACGCCACAAATATACGCATTTCATTCATAAACCACAAGCGTGGGACGAAAAAACCACCGCGGTGAAATGAAGAAACCACGACCGTGGTTTTTAGAAACCACCGCCGTGGGCGACGGACGGGAAGGCATCGCACCGGGCGTTTCCCCAAAAGATTTTCGAGGAAAGCGGGGAGATTTTCGGGAAACGCTTGGTTTTGAAAAATGTTTTCAATATCTTTGCTCCCGTGAAACACACTATTAAATAATTTATACAACAAATCACATGAAAAAGTACAATTTCAACGCAGGTCCCTGCGTGCTTCCGAAGGAGGCCGTAGAGTCCACCATCAACGCCATCCGCGACTTCGACAACACGGGCATCGGCCTCATGGAAATCTCACACCGCACACCCGGATGGGAACGCCTCATGGCAGAAACCCGCCAGCTCTGGCGCGACCTCCTCGGCATCCCCGACACCTACGAAGTGCTCTTCCTCGGCGGCGGCGCCAGCACGCAGTTCTTCATGCTGCCCGCCAACCTGATGAAGAAGAAGGCCGCCTACCTGCAGACGGGCGTCTGGGCCAAGAAGGCTGCGAAGGAAGCCAAGAATTTCGGCGAGACGGCCATCGTTGCCTCCTCCGAGGACAAGACCTACAGCTACATCCCAAAAGGATGGCAGGTTCCCGCTGATGCCGACTACTTCCACATCACGACGAACAACACCATCTACGGCACGGAGATTCGCCGCGACTTCACGGCTGAGGAGTGCAACGGCGTGATGCTCGTGGCCGACATGTCGTCGGACATCATGAGCCGTCCCGTTGACGTCACCAAGTACGGCCTCATCTACGGCGGCGCGCAGAAGAACGTAGGCCCCGCCGGCGTTACCTTCGTCATCGTCCGCAAGGACATCCTCGGCCAGATTGGCGACCGCGCCTACATGAACCCGCTCCCCACGATGGTTGACTACCGCACGCACGCAGCCGAAGAGGCACGCAACATCTCCATGTTCAACACGCCTCCCGTGCTGCCCATCTTCGTGATGCACGAGACGCTCCGCTGGATCAAGGAAACCGTAGGCGGACTTGAGGCAATGAACAAGATTAACCTCCAGAAGTCCAGCATGCTCTATGAGGAAATCGACCGCAACCGCCTGTTCGTGGGCACCGTCACCAACGCCGAGGACCGTTCCATCATGAACCACTGCTGGGTGATGGCTCCCGGATACGAGGAACTGCAGAACGAATTCATGGAATTTGCCAAGGAACGCGGCATGGTAGGCATCAAGGGCCACCGCTCCGTGGGCGGCTTCCGCGCCTCCCTCTACAACGCCTGCAAGGTAGAAGACGTAGAGGCTCTCGTTGCATGCATGAAGGAATTTGAAGCAAAGCATTAAAGCCATGAAAGTATTAGTAGCAACCGAAAAGCCTTTCGCCGCAGCTGCCGTCAACGGCATTCGCGAAATCGTGGAAGGTGCAGGGTACGAACTTGCCCTGCTTGAGAAATATGCTTCAAAGGCAGAACTGCTGGAAGCCGTCAAGGATGCCAACGCCCTCATCATCCGCAGCGACAAAATCGACGGCGAGGTGATGGACGCCGCGCCCGAACTGAAGATTGTCGTGCGTGCTGGCGCAGGTTTCGACAACGTAGACTGCGAAGCTGCCAAGCAACGCGGCATCGTCGTCATGAACACGCCCGGACAGAACGCCAACGCCGTTGCCGAACTCGTCTTCGGCATGCTCCTCTTCGCCGTCCGCAACCGCTTCAACGGCAAGGCCGGCACGGAGCTCAAGGGCAAGCGCCTCGGCCTCCTCGCCTTCGGCAACGTGCCGCAGAACGTGGCCCGCATCGCCAAGGGCTTCGGCATGGAAGTATGCGCCTACGACGCCTTCATCCCCGCCGACGTCTTCACGCAGAAAGGCGTTGAGCAGGTGCAGACGCAGGCAGAGCTCTTCGCCAAGAGCGACGTCGTCAGCCTCCACATCCCCAGCACGCCCGAAACGCGCCAGAGCATCAACGCAGCCCTCATCGGCTCCATGCCGAAGGGCGGCATCCTCGTGAACACAGCTCGTCAGGACGTCATCAACGAGCCCGAACTCATCCAGACGCTTCAGGAACGCGAAGACCTCCGCTACCTCAGCGACCTCCAGCTCGCTGCCCACGACGAAGCCGTCCAGAAACTCGGCGACCGCTACTTCGCAACGCCGAAGAAGATGGGCGCTCAGACTGCCGAAGCCAACATCAACGCCGGCCTCGCCGCCGCCAACCAGATCGTCGGCTTCTTCAAGGACGGCATAACGAAGTTTCAAGTTAATAAATAAACGATTCCACCTCCCTCCCTCTTGGGGAGGGTCGGGGTGGGGCTGTTATTATGAGAATCAAACCATTCCGTGGGGTACGTCCCCCCAAAGACTTAGTTGAGCAAGTAGAAAGCCGTCCCTACGACGTCCTCGAAAGCGAAGAGGCACGCGCCGAAGCCGGCGACAACGAGAAGAGCCTCTACCACATCATCAAGCCCGAGATTAACTTCCCCGAAGGAACCAGTGAATACGACCCGCGCGTCTATGAGAGCGGAGCCGAGCAGTTCCGCATGTTCCAGGAGAAGGGTTGGCTTGTGCAGGACAAGGAGGAGAACTACTACCTCTACGCCCAGACCATGAACGGCAAGACGCAGTACGGCCTTGTCGTCTGCTGCCACACCGACGACTACATGCAGAGCCGCATCAAGAAGCACGAGCTCACGCGCCGCGACAAGGAAGAAGACCGCATGAAGCACGTCCGCAACACCAACGCGAATATCGAGCCCGTGTTCCTCGCCTACAAGGACCGCCCCATGCTGTCCGCCCTCATCGAGAAGTATGCAGCCACAGAGCCCGAGTACGACTTCATCGCGCCCATCGACGGCTTCGGTCACAAGTTCTGGGTCATCTCCGACCGCGCTGACGTGGAAACCATCACGCGCGAGTTCGAGAAGATGGACGCCATGTACATCGCCGACGGACACCACCGCAGCGCAGCCGCCGCACTTGTCGGCGCCGAGAAGGCAAAGGCCAATCCCGCCAACACCGGCGACGAGGAGTACAACTTCTACATGGCCGTATGCTTCCCCGAGCAGCAGCTCACTATCCTGGACTACAACCGCGTCGTCCGCGACCTCAACGGACGCACGCCCGCCGAGTTCCTCGCCGCGTTGGAGAAGAACTTCGTCGTCTCCGACAAAGGCACGGAGGAATACCGCCCGCAGCACGCCCACGAATTCTCCCTCTACCTCGAAGGACGCTGGTACAGCCTCACGGCTCGCCCCGGCACCTACGACGAGGCCGACCCCATCGGCGTCCTGGACGTGGACATCAGCTCACGCCTCATCCTGGACGAGCTGCTCGGCATCAAGGACCTGCGTTCCGACAAGCGCATCGACTTCGTTGGCGGCCTGCGCGGCCTCGGCGAGCTGAAGCGTCGCGTCGACAGCGGCGAGATGAAGATGGCCCTCGCCCTCTATCCCGTCACGATGCAGCAAATCATGAACATCGCCGACAGCGGAAAGATCATGCCGCCCAAAGCCACGTGGTTCGAGCCCAAGCTTCGCAGCGGTCTCGTCATCCACAAGCTCAGCTGATCTATCATTACTCTAAAGAACGCACAGGGCACAAAACCCTGTGCGTTCTTTTTAGAAAAATGCCGCGAACTATAAAGAGGAAATATTGGATATAATTCCGCAGAAATGCCAAATAAGTATTATCTTTGTCCCCGACAAGCACCAAGCGCGCTGTTACCACTATTGGGGACTAAAAAGAGTAAAAAAGCGCCTGAAGATGCCTTAAAAGCCATAGATTTCATTGATTTTATTTAAGAAAATCACCTGAGGATTTTGACTCTCAGCAAAATACGACCCACAGGTTTGAAAGAAAATAATACACAATATGTTTAAAGCAAAAGAAAACGAGATTTTTAAGCAGATGCTCGATTGGATTTATGCCAACACCGAAGCCCACAATCAGTCAGACGTAGCCAGACGTGCAGGTGTAAACGTAATGACCATCTCCCGTGCGCTGGACGGCAAGGTCAAGAAAGTTAAACAGGAAACCTTGCGAAAAATCAATAACGCCTTCGGCAACGTCTTTAATCCTGAATGGCTCCGTGGCGGGAGCGACACGATGCTTGTTGCCGACCTACAGCCCTCAAGCTCTGACGCGCCCACCGATTCTTCTGGCGGAGATACGCCCACCACAAACAGTCTGATTAACGCTGTTCTCGCCGCCAAGGATGAAACCATCGCATCCCTCAAACGCGAACTGGACGCCAAGGACGCGCTCATCAGCCTGCTCCGCGAACAGCTAGCCAAACGCACGGGCCTGTCTAAAGTTTGAAAGAAAATAATACTTAATATGTTTAAATCTTAAGGATTACTTGTCACTTTCTTCGTCCGTCCCAGCCTTCGCCGCACTTCGCGCGCCGGGCTGACTACGGGCAAGTGGCTCGCGAGATGAAGCCTTTGGGCGAGACCTTAGGCTTGATGTACGAAAGCCTGACGGCTTGCCATAACGCCCAAATAAAAGGGATAATATAATTTCCCTCGGTATTTCGTAATTTTGCAGCAAATTAGAAATTTTATGAAACAAGCGAAAAATATAGAAGAACAAATAACACTTCTCCAGCAACGAGGAATGCACATATCTGATATAGAAAAAGCTAAGGAAAACTTGCTCGACATAGGTTATTATCGTCTTGGCTTTTACAGTTTCCCGTTTGAGAAATCATATCCCAAGTGGGAAAAGAGAACCCACGAGTATAAGGAGGGAACGGAATTTGACGACATTATCAAGCTGTATTACTTCGACGTGGATGTGCGCAACCTGCTTGCCAAGTATATATATCGCTTTGAAATCAACTTCCGCACCTATCTGACATACAAGGTTTCCAATCACTATAAAAATAAACCGACGTGGTTTGTTCACCCCGAAGCCGTCACGCAGACTTTTATCCTACAGTTCGATAAGCTAATTTATAACGAAAATTTCCGCGCGATTGTCCCCATCAAGCACCACCACAAGAACCACATCAACGATAAGTATGCTCCCGCGTGGAAGACCGTGGAGTTTATGACGTTCGGCGCGGTAATCCGGCTATACCGACACTTGAAGGATAAGAAATTGAAACTTGCCATAGCAAAGTATTACGGTTTCAAGTCCATAAAAACATTTGAGAACTATCTTGAAACGGCGAGAACTATCCGTAATGTCTGCGCGCATAATGCTGTTGCCTACGACATTCGCACATCGTTCGCCATAGCAAAAGGTCCAGCGGGTTGTGAGGTAGAACACAACCACGACCTTAGCGGTATCATCTCCGTGCTACGCTATTTGCTCGGTTGCGTATCGCGCAACCGCCAAGCGGAATTAGACACGCAAATAGATGAACTGCTCCGGCATGAAAACTATCCCGAAAACCTGCGGAAAGTGATAGAAAATTGTTCGGGATTAAAATTTTCTTGAGAAAAAGTAGTTGGTATTAGAAAAATACCGTAACTTTGCATCGTTAAAAGTGCCCTTGCAGGCAATGTCCCTGCAAAATGTACTCTAAAACGGTAATAGAAGCCTGCTCCTGTCAGCAGGCTTCGTCATTGATAAGCGAATGTCGCAAGCGATGTGCCTGTGGCTTTTATTTTACCCTATAGTAAATGGTTTAATCGAACCATTGTTATTAAATCCAACTTTTTTATTTTTAACGTGAGTTCGGTGTAAGAAAGTTGTTGAAAAAGTTGTAGGAGTGAGAATTTATTTGTAACTTTACATGTGATAAACAAATACTTACAAACAAACTCATCACTCCTATGAACACTGCAAATATAGTAGAAATCTACT
>JAFUXE010000040.1 GCA_017477205.1 Alloprevotella sp. | reverse complement strand
CGCCAACAAACCAACAGGGGCGTTGCCCCTGCCTAAGCTCTGCAAGGCCTGCGGCCTTCCCGCGCGGATTGCAGATGAGGGGGCATTTGGGGAACCGCAAGGCCTGCGGGCTTTGACACCAGCATATCGCCGAATGTACCCAAGGCTGAAGACTATAGGAAACGAACATGTTGCCGAATGTACACAAGGCTGAAGACTATAGGAAACGAGCATGTTGCCGAATGTACCCAAGGCTGAAGACTATAGGAAACGAGCATGTTGCCGAACGTACACAAGGCTGAAGACTATAGGAAACGAGCATGTTGCCGAATGTACATAAGGCCGGAAGCTATAGGAAACGAGCATGTTGCCGAACGTGCCCAAGGCCGGAGGCCTTCTGAGAATTTAGGCAGGGGCATCGCCCCTGTGTACAAGCGCACAATGATTGTACCCTGCAAGGGTACAAGATACAGCGTTTGAAGGACAACGATAAAAACGCAAACCATGGCAGACACATTGGTAAAATTAAATACCCACATCATCTTTCACACAAAGAGTGCGGGTATAGCGATGCGCGAGTGCGACCTTTCCCGAGTGTTCTCCTATCTCGGAGGGATTATTCGGAACAAGGGAGGAATTGCCTTTATCGTCGGCGGGATGCCCGACCATATCCATATTCTCACCACACTGCCCAAGACGATAAGCCTTTCGGATTTTGTGCAGGCAATAAAGAAGGACAGCAGCAAGTGGATAAAAACACTATCCCCGTACTACCACTCGTTTGCATGGCAAACCGGATATGGGGCGTTCAGCGTGAGTCCGTCGCAGATGGAAAACGCCGTACGGTACATCCAGCGGCAGCCCGAACACCACCAAAGACGTTCGTATCGCGAGGAACTAAAAATGTTCTTGGAGGCGTACGGTGTGGAATATGATGAGCGGTATGCATTTGAGGAATAGGTCTTCAACCCCTGTGGGGTTGTCTCCCCGCGCCAACAAACCAACAGGGGCGTTGCCCCTGCCTAAGTTCTGCAAGGCCTGCGGCCTTCTCGCGCGGATTGCAGATGAGGGGGCATTTGGGGAATAGGTCTTCAACCCCTGCGAGGTTGTCTCCCCACGCCAACAAACCAACAGGGGCGTTGCCCCTGCCTAAGCTCTGCAAGGCCTGCGGCCTTCCCGCGCGGAACCAATAATCAAAATAAACAAAAATAACAACAATGATACTTGCAAACATGACGGATGCTGCGCGCTACTACGGCATGCATCCACTTCTTCGGAAACTCTTTGACTACGTCCGGACGCACGACCTGAGCGGGGTTCCCGCCGGCCGCGTAACGATTCAGGGCGACGACCTCTTCATCAACGTTACCGACGCCACGCTCCTGCCGCGCGAGGAGCGCAAGATGGAGGTGCACCGCGCCTATCTCGACGTACACATTCCCCTTTCCTGCGCCGAGGAGTTCGGATGGCGCCATACCGACACGCTCCCCGCTCCCGATGCCCCCTTCGACGAGGCTGCCGACTGCGCGCTCTACACGCAGCCCGCTGCGGAATATTTCACGCTGCGCCCCGGGCAGTTCTGCATCGTCTATCCCGAGGATGCCCACGCGCCCATGATAGGGCAGGGCACGGAGCGCAAGCTCATCTGCAAGGTGCGGCTCTGAGGCGTTTCTCCGCTCGTCGAACCCGGGTACGCACGCGTACGTGTACGTAAAGAGAATATTGTGTAAAGGTTTTCTGCCGCACAGCCGCGCGGTTCCGGGAGCTATGCGGACACCTCTTTCTGAGGTGTGCGCTTACCTCACTTTGAGCTTTGCGCTTACCTTGCGTTGAGGTGTGCGCTTACCTTGAAGTGAGCTTTGCGCTTACCTCAAATCGAGGTGTGCGCACACCTCCTGCTGGCGCCACAGCGGAGTTTTTGTTACCACGAACCCCACGAACAAACACGAAGCAAGAATCATTACACATCCGCATTCGTGTTCCTGTCCATTGTGTTTTTTTGCGGACACCCAATAAAAAACCGTGTTTTTTTAAGTTTATAGGGAAAATACTTGCTAATCATCAATCTTTTGCGTACGCTTGCTTCCGCAAATCAAGCATTTACCCGAAGGAACATGACAGAACATACCATGAAGCGAGCATTTATACATAGATTCTGCCTTGCTGCCTGCGCATTCCTGTTGGCCGCAGCCGCCTGGGCCGACGGCGAGCAGCGCAACCATGAGGCTGGCACCAAGTGGGTGGATCCCGTGGAGTTCTACCATTTGCAGGACGTCAACCGCACGGACTTCCAGCGCGACTACGACCAGGGCGACATTGACTTCAACAAGGAAGTTGCGAAGAAAGGCACCAAGGTCTATGGCCTGCGGCTGAAGCCCATAGCAGCGGCGTTCGATGTAGAAAAGTATTTTTATGAAGCTCACTGGCTCGCAAGAAAAAAAGACTTTCCGTTCAAAGTTGATTACCAAGACTTGTATGGTATTCGTGGCGTGCCCTTGCATGAATCCGGCTTTTGCGTATATATGGATGAACCCGTCAGCATTTCCTATACATATAGTGATAAATATCAATATGAGAATTCCGTTTGTTACTTTAACGATGATTATAATGTTTCTTGCACGATTAGCAACCTTAGACTGACAACTTCAGAAAGTGGCGTCAACTTTTCCTATCATATATCATTTAGGAAAGTTGGAGACCATCACTCTACGGATAAGAAAACTCAAGAGAGACAGCATCTAGAACAAGATCCTTATTCTAAAGAATTTACGTTTAATGGCAACAGCCGCTACGGTCATTTCATCTACTTTAATGGAAGTCGCGACCTGCTTGTCATGATTTCTGCTCCGAGGAATATAGAAAGCGATGAAGACTGGTTAAAAGCTCCCACGTGTCGCGTCTATTTCATCGTTGAGCAGATACTCGTGGAGGACGAGGGCGGCCCTATCCTCAGCGAGGAGGACCGCCAGGAACTGGTGAACTATCTTAGCGACCTTGTCACCTGGATCAGTGGCGAGGGCGACCCGCTCGGCCTGGGCGAGCACACCGATGCCAACACCTCCGCCGTCATCAATGCCATTGCTACCGTTGCCGCCGTGCTTCTGGGCAACGGCATCGCCAGCATCGTGGGCGGTAGTGCCAGTACCCTCGTAAGCAATCTTGCCAGCGAGATTGCCGGCGGAGCACCGCCTCTCCCCGGCGGCCCCAACGCTCCCGACCTCATGAACATGGAAGGACTGAAAGGACGCAAGCCGGAGGAGGACGATGACAGCACGCCCCCGCCGCCTCCCGAGCCCGCAGATCCCTTCGAGTCCGATATGTTCAAGCAGTACGTGAACGTGGATGAGGACGGAGACTGGAACGTGAAGGATCCCGTAACGGGCAAGGAGACGATCTACCGCAACAACGGCGACGGCACCTATACCAACCTGACCACTGGCCAGTCTTGGACGCCCGAAGAGATTAACGAGCGCCTGGGCTACAGGGAGGACAACAGGGAGCAGCTCGGCAAGGATGCCGAACAGGCTGCCAAGAACGCAGCCGAGCAGCACGCGCAGTGGGAGAAGGAATCCACGCAACTCTCCCAGGACGCCCAGGACTACCTCAACTGGAAGCACACGCAGGAGGCCGCGATGGAGAAGGAGATTAAGATTGACCACCTGGCCCACAAGTACGGCGTGGCTCCCACGGAGACAGCCGTGAAGAATGCCATCAAGTTTGAGCAAAACATGAACATGATTGATTCCGAGACCTACACCGACCTCGCCAACCAGTGGGACAAGGGCGCGGAGCGTCTGGCGGTAGTAGATAAGACCTGCGAGGTCAGCGTCAACGTGATGGCGACCTTCGTGCCGGGCGGTGAGGCCGTGAAGGATGGCTACACCTTTGCCAAGAGCACGATGGTGGCTGTCAGCGAAGCCATAGGAGAGGGCAAGTCCCTCGGCGAGGGCCTTGCCCATGTTGCCGTCGGTGCCGCCGACGGTGCGCTGGGCGTCATCCAGAACCAGGCGGGCAACATGACCAAGGGGCAGAGCTTCGCCCTCGGGAAGGAATACGCCGTCACCATAGTCACGGAAGACCTGAAAGAAGGCATGAAGGAATACTACAAGACGGGCGACATGGGCAAGGCCGGCGCGGCCATGATCAACGCCACGGGCAAGAAGACAGCCGAGTTCGCCTTCAGCAAGACGCTCAACTACGGCCTCGGCAAGATGAAGGACTCGGCCACGAAGGCACTTTCCGGCGGCGACAGCAAGATGAGCGAAGGCATGGCCAAGAAGGTTGACTACTGGTTCAACAAGGACCACGTAGGCCATCTCGGGAAGCGTGCAGAGGTGTTCAAGATAAAGGTAAGCGATTCAGGCAAAATCTCATGGGGCGGCAAGGGCCCGGGATTCAGCACCTTCTACAGCGGCAAGGTCAACTTCGGCAACATGGCGGAAGGCGCCGTCAACGAGGCGATGAACCAGACGGGCATGCACGACTGGGCAGGTCGCGCGGCAACGGGAGTCAGCGACTTCGTTTCCGGGAAGGCCGGCGAGTATGCCTACGATGCGGCAAAGGCCTTTGAGGAATCGGGCGGCGCGGATGTTTTTTCCACACCTTCGCCCGAGCACTACAAGGAAGTCATGGAGTTCGCACAGAACGTGAGGGACTTCTCCGAGAAGGCCGCAACGTACAGGAAACAATAACCGATAAACAATAAACAGAAAACGATATATGAACCAGCAACAACAACCCGCAACGCCAGAGCAACGCGTTCACGTTCTCGGGCATTACGAAACGCTGACGGAGGCCCTGGCCATTGCCATGGCGAAATGCCTCGTGTGGCGCGAAACGGACGAGGGCACTCCCTATTCCATAAAGGAACTCTTCGCCTTCGCCCAGAAACACGACAGGGAGAACCCGCTCCGCCCCGAACAGTTCTACATGGTGTCCCGCGAAGGTGCCATCGGCATCAGTCCGGGCCTGGAATGGCTGACGGCATGGATGTTCATCCCCATGGAGGAGTGCCGGGAGCGCGACTTCGCCCTGCGCAACATGATGGAGGAACTTTACACGGAGAGCGAGGTGGAGAAAGCCATCGAGCAGGCCGTCACGGAAGGACTGGCACGCGAGAAGGCCGCCAAGGCCGCCGCTGCCGCACCGCCGCCTGCGCCTCCCACGCCACAAGTAGCTCCGCCTACACGCCCCGCAGCACCCGTCCCGCCTGCACTGGGGAGCCCCCTCCCACCTCCCCCCTCCGGGGGAGGCTTCCAGAGTCCCCGATGAGGAAAGAAAGTAATTAAGACCAACACAAGTATAATTTATAATTAATGAGCCGCACTGAACTCCTCCCCCGCGCAAAGCGCCTTGTTTCCCCCCAAAGGGGGGCCGGGGAGGCGGGAGGGGGCTCCTCCTAATATGGAACAACAACAAAGAATAGGCGTTGGCCAGTATCTGAAAAACGCCATGAAGCAAGGCTTGCAGGTGTTCAAGAACCCCCTGAAGCTGCTTCCCACAATCGTCATTGGTGCCGTGTGGATTGTGCTGGGCTATCTGTCCGCCAAGATGCAGCCTTTCCCCATGCCGCTGAAGATTGCCAGCTTCCTCTCCTATGCGGAGGGCGGACTGTTCGGCGGCGTGCTGGGTGCCGTGGGCGGCATTGCCGGTAAGGTCGTCATGGCCGTGTTCATCAACAGCGCCATCCTGCCGCTGTTTGAGAAGAAGCTGCCCTTCGTGGGTGTTGCCGGCGGCATCAAGGGCATGTTCACCAGCATGTCCAAGGACACGGCGCGCGGCATAGCCCCGCTGCTGAAGGGCCTCGGCTTCGCGTTGCTCGTCTATGTGTTCTTCAACATCAACCAGGGTCGCCAGAACTCCATCGTCGGCGTGGTGGCGCTCGTGCTGCTGTTGCAGAACATCGGCAACCAAGGCGGCTTCCTCTTCGGTCTGCTCTTCTCGCTCGCCAACTCGATGTCGAAAGGCCGCGTGCCGAAGTATATCAACATCACGCGCTTCCTCACAGGCATGACGCTGGGCTTCACGCTTGCCGTCGGCCTCAGCGCCATTGGCTTCCACTGGTGCCTCTGGCTCGGCCTGCTGTTCCTCGTTCTCGGCTTCTTCTTCGGTCTTATCATCCGTGAGAAGAAGACGCCGCAGGCTCCCGCCGCGCCGATGCCCGGACAGCCCGTGCCGCAGCAACCGATGCAGGCTCCGCAGCCCGCCTACGGCATGCCGCAGATGGGGCAGCCCATGCCACCCGCCTACGGTGCACCTCCTGCACCTAACATGAGAAGATAAGGAAACAAACGACAATGAGAAGAATTGTTGTCATTCTGCTAACCGCTCTAATGGTCAGCGGGCAATGGTCCGTGCTTAAAGCCCAAAAGAAGGACGGCCACTGGGTCAACCCCGTGGAGTATTTCAAGCTGAAGGGGGCGGGCACCCTCAAGGGCTCCGCACTCTATAGCCACATGTGGGAGACGAAGGAGCGCTACATCGTGGGCATGAAGTGCACGGTGTGCAACTTCACGCCGCAGGGTGACGAGCCCGAGAATGCCGACCTGCCCTTTACGCCCTCAACGGTTTATCTCTACATAAACGAAGCCGGGGCTATGGCCACGGTGTCCGACTGGAGCACTCTGCCCAACGGAAAGTATCTGGGAGTGTATAAGGTCGGCGCAACAGGCATTCGCTATACCTTCAACGAGAAAACTCACGGATATAGTTTTGACTATACCCCCGAGGGTTCTTACGACTATGACGGCAGCGCAGCCGGCATGGGTAATTTTTCCTCAACGCAGACAACGAACCACACCTATGCAGACATCCTTTCCGAACACGGCAAGGCCATTGACAGGACAGACATGGGACTCTTCTATACCGACCGCGGTGGTCTTAGAGGCTATATCATGAACGTCGTGATGCGCGAAGACAACGACATTGATGACCAGACAGGTGAGATTATTGTTCATAAGTACGAGGACAACCCACACTACCTTCAGTTCACAGTTGACGAAGTCCTCATTGACGGCACCGACACGCCCCTTACGGAGACCGAGCGCCAGTCGCTCATCGACCAGATGGATATGCTTGCCGACTGGCTGCAAGGCAAGGGCGGCGACCCCCTTGGGCTGGGTGAGCATACCGATGCTACGGAGTCTGCCGTCATTGAGATAATCGGCGTTATCGGTTCCGTCCTCCTGGCCAACGGTATTGCCGCCGCATCGGGTGGTGCCGCAGGTGCTGTGCTTCCCGGCATGATGGGTGCACCGACAGGTGGCGGCCCTTCCCCCACGATGCCCGACATGCCCAACTCCGACCTTCCCAACCTGAAGAGGGAGGAAGAGGAGGACGAAGCTCCGCCGCTCCCCAACGAGGGCGACGGCAATCCCCCGGAACAGAACCTGGACTTCTACAACAAGTATGCAAAGGAGCAGCCCGACGGTACGGTGACCATCTCCGACCCCATCTCGGGCAAGACGCTCACTTACTATCCCACGCCCGACGGCAAGCTGGAGAGCGAGCTCGGCACTGTCTATGACAAAGAAAGCCTGAACGAGAACATCCGCTACCGCCAGGAGAATGCCGGCCTGCTGAAGCAGGATGCCGACCAGGCCGCGAAGAATGCCGCCGAGCAGCATGCGCAGTGGGAGAAGGACTCCAAGGAACTCTCCCAGACAGCCAAGGACTATCAGGACTGGAAGCATGCCCAGGAGGATGCCCTTCGCAAGGAAGAGAAAATCAATGCGCTGGCCGATAAGTACGGCGTGCCGCCTACGGAGAAAGCCGTCAGGGATGCCATCAAGTGGGAGCAGACCTCGGCGCAGCTGGACGCCAACATCGCCAACTCCGATGCCGAGGCCTACGAGAAGAGTCTGGAGACCTTGGACAAGATTGACAAGACGGCCGAGGTGATGGTCAACGTGATGGGCGAGACCGTGCCCGGCGGCCGCGTGGTGAAGAACGTCTATACCTTTGCCAAGGCCACCGGCGTGGCTGCCAGCGAGGCCTACAACCAGGACATGAGCCTGGGCGATGCAGCCAAGCACGTCGGCATGGGTGCCGCGAGCGGTGCTGTGGGCGTCTTGCAGAACCAGGCCGGCGAACTCACCAAGAATCCCTTCGTGGAAGGCGTTGCCGTAGTGGGCGGCGAGAGCATCCGCGCCGGGCTTGATGCCATTGCACACGACAAGGATGTCAACGATGCCATGCTGCAGGCCGCAGGCAAGAAGGCCGCCTTCTTCGTCATGGGGAAGAGCGTGCAGTTCGGTCTGGGACAGTCCGGCTATCAGCCGCCCGAAATGGGAGAGAACACCTCCAACGCCGTGGAGAAGTTCCTCGGCAAGGGCGGCATGCACGCCGACTGGGGCAACCTCGCCTCGTCCAACGCCGTCCACGTGACGGAAGGCATCGCCTCCGCCGCGCAGGAAGCCCCGATGACCTTCGGCGGATTCGACAAGGCGGGGGAAGGCGTACAGAACCTCGCCTACGGCGTGTCCTCAGACACGAAGAGCGACGTCAAAGACTTCGTGAAATCTGTCAAGGACTTCTCCAACGCCGCAGAGAAATTCAGGAAAAAGCAATAAAGCTGGCAAGTTCGGAGTGTTCTGAATACTCCGAATACTCCGAGCACTCAGAATATTCAGAAAAACCTCATAAACAATGGAAGAAAGAATGGATCAAAACCGCGAATGGGCAGAGGAGGCTTTCTGGACAGGCCACTGCCACTACCTGCTGCAAGCCCTCGCCATCGCTATCGCACGCTGCCGCGTGTGGCGCCTGGCAGCGACGGGCGACGTGTTCACGCTCATTGAAATTCTCGACTTTGCGAAGGCCTACGACGCTGAGCACCCCCTGCCCGAGGGGCAGTTCTACCGCGTGACGCGCGAAGGCGCCATCGGCCTCTGCCTCGGCGTGGAGTACGTGACGCAATGGCTCTTCACGCCGATGGAGCCCGGTGCCGAGCGTGACGCCCTGCTGAAGGAGCTGGACGAGAAGATGGAGGAAATGGAGATGCAGGACCTCATGCCCTCCGTTCCCGTAGCCCCCGCAGCGCCTGTCGCTCCAGCCCCTCCTGCGGAGGAGGAAGACGACGATGCTGCCGGAATGCCGGCGGTGCCGATGGCGTAAAGCCTCACAAAAAAATCCCCGCTGCGGCGGGGATTTTTTTGTGAGTATTCGGCGAAAAGCCTAATCATAAACCCTTTCTTAGTCGTGCTCTTCGAGCGATGCGGGGAGCATGACGACGGTGGCGCAGTTGTTCTGACGGAGCAGGAGGTCGCGGCAGAAGGCCTGCACGTCGGCGGTGGTGACGCCCTTGATGGCGTTCTCGCGGCCCGTGCGGCGGTCAACGTTCCAGTTCACCTTGTTCTGGATGAGGCCCTGCCAGTAGCTGTTCTGCTTCTGGTTGTCGGCATATTCCTTGAGCTCAAATTCCTTCACCTTGCCGAGTTCCTCCTCGGTGACGCCGTTCTTGGCGATTTCCTCGATGCCCTGACGCATCAGCAGGAGCGCGCTGTCGGCCTTGGCGGGCTGTACGGGGCAGTAGATCTGGAGCGTATATTCGTCCTTGAAACCGTAGGAGGCACCTGCGCTGGCTCCGCAGCTGTAGGCGATGCTGGCTTCCTCGCGGATGCTCTTCAGCAGGCGCTGGCTGAGGATTTCACCGAAGGCGTTGGCCACTTCGGCGTTCTTGGCTGTGAAGGCTACGGGGCCGTGCCATACCTGGATGATGTTGCCCTTCGGCGTTTCCATCTCGCGTACGAAGCGGTTCGTCACGACGCCGTCCACGAAGTCGAGCTTCGGGTCCTGACGCTTCTCGGCCTTTGCCTTGGGCAGGGAGGCGAGGTAGAGTTCCGTGAAGGCACGGAGGGAATCCACGTCGAAGTTACCCGTGAAGTAGAACGTGAAGTCGCTGGGGGACTGGAAGCGCCCGGCGGCAATCTGCTTGGCCGTGGCGTAGTCGGCCAGGTCGAGGTCGGCCTTCTTGATGCGCTTCACGCGTACGTCGTGGTTGTAGAGCGTGGCCGTTACGGAGTCGGAGAATGCCACTTCGGGCACCTTCTCGATGTTCTCCATCTGCGTGCGCATCATGGTGATGAGGTTCTGGTAAGCCTCGGGGTCGTCGCCGGGAGCGGCGAAGTGGAGGTACGTGAGCTCGAAGAGCGTGCGGAGGTCCTTCGGCGTGGAGCTGCCGCTGAGGCCTTCGGATGCGTGGCTGATGCTGACGCTGACGTTGGCCTGCTTGCCGGCGAGGGCTTTCTCAAGTTCCGTGGACTTGAAGTTGCCGAGGCCCGTGCTGTTGCGCACCTGGTCGGCCAGCTGCGTGTTCACGCGGGTGGCTTCGTCCTTCATGTTCAGCTGGTTCATGCCGCCCCAGCTTTCTGCGGACATGAGCACCTGGCTCTCGTTGAAGTCGGTCTTCTTGAAGTAAACGACGGCACCGTTGGAGAGCGTCCACTTCGTGTAGCCGAAGTCGGCAGCCTCTTCCTTCTTAATCTTGCCGGCCTTGGGCAGGTTGGCAATGAGGGGCTCGTTCTTCACGTTATCCACGTAGGCTTCGAGGTCTGCGTTGTAGGCAGCCTGTACGGCGGACTTCAGTTCGTCGGCCGTGGGCACGGTGACGCCGTCCTTCTCCGTGTAGGCGGCAAGGAGGACGAAGTTGGAGTCTGCCTGTGCCGTGAGCTCAGCCAGTGCGCCGCTCACCATGGGCTGCAGCTGCTTCACCTGGCGGAGCTGCTGGGAGATGGCCTTCAGCGTCTGGTATTCCACCTCGATGCTGGGGATGGCATCGCCCGTGAGGAAGTGGCGGTAGTACTGAGGCACATAGAAGCTGCTGCGCTGCTTTTCGCGGTTGTCGTAGATGCGCTCAAGGTTGGAGAGGTATTCGTCGTCGGCGCGGAGAAGTTCCGTCTCCGTGATGCCGAAGCGTCCGGCACGCACGATTTCCTGCATGACGGCCTGGAGGGCTTCCTTGTCCTGTCCGGGTTTGGGCACCAGCTGGACGTCAAAGGCGTCCATCGTCTTGGAGAGGAGGTAGGTGCCATAGCCCACGCCAGCACCCACGAAGGGGCATTCGGGCTTCTGCGCCAGCTCGTTGAGGCGGGCGTTCAGCGTATGCTCAATGAGGTTGATGATGTAGTTCTGGATGAGGCCGGCCATCGTTCCGCGCATTTCGCGGGGCATCGGCTCCGTCTTGAACATGGCGAGAATCATGTTCTGCTGCTGTTCCTTGTCCTTGTCCACCACGTAGATGGCTTCCGGCGTGGAGGGCACGGGATAGAACTCGTAGGGAGCTTCGTTCTCGGGGTTGGGGATGTCTGAGAACAGGGCCTTCACCTTGCCTTCCACCATGTCAACGTCGAAGTCGCCGACTACGACGATGCCCTGGAGGTTCGGGCGATACCATTTCTTATAGTATGCGCGGAGCTCTTCGGGGGAGAAGTTATCCACGACGCTCATCAGGCCGATGGGCATGCGCTTTCCGTAGCGGCTGCCCGGGTAGAGCGTTTCGAGGTTGCGGTTCAGGATGCGCTGCATGGCACTGCTGCGCAGGCGCCATTCCTCGTGGATGACGCCGCGCTCCTTCTGGATTTCGTCCTCTTCGAGGTCCAGGTAGCCCGACCAGTCGTGGAGGATGAGCAGGCAGGAGTCGATGTTGCTTTCCGTGACGGGGACGTTGTCGATGTTATAGACCGTCTCGTCGGTAGATGTGTAGGCGTTGAGGTTCTGTCCGAACTTCACGCCGATGCGCTCGGTGTAGCTGATGAGGCTGTTGCCCTTGAAGTTCTGGGAACCGTTGAAGGCCATGTGCTCCAGGAAGTGAGCCAGACCGCGCTGGCTTTCCTCCTCCTGCACGGAGCCCACCTTCTGCGCAATGTAGAAGAAGGCCTGCTTCTCGGGCAGGGCATTGTGGCGGATGTAGTAGGTGAGACCGTTGGGAAGCACACCCACTCTGACAGCCGGGTCAATGGGGAGCTCCGGCATCTGCTGTGCTGCGGCAGGCTGGAGCATCAGCGTGGCCAGGAGCACAAAGAGAAACTTGATTTGCTTCATTTGTTGTTTGTGTTTATTGAAAGATTATTGCATGTTGTTCCTGTGCAAAACGCCGCAAAAATACGCATTTTTTATAAAAGATGCCCACGCGATTCCAAAAACTACGCTTTTTGTATTATTTTTGCAGCACAAACACGATACTATGATTCGGAAATTCGACTTTTTGGTCATCGGTTCCGGCGTTGCGGGCATGAGCTACGCCCTGCAAGCCGCAGCCAGCGGAAAGGGCAGGGTAGCCCTTGTCTGCAAGACGGGCATCGAGGAGGCCAATACCGCAAAGGCACAGGGCGGCGTGGCCAGCGTCACGAACCTGGAGCTGGACAACTTCGAGAAGCACATTGAGGACACGATGGTGGCGGGCGACTATATCAGCGACCCTGCCGCCGTGCGCCAGGTCGTGGAGAATGCGCCCGCAGGCATTGAAAGGCTGGTGAAGTGGGGCGTCAACTTCGACAAGCGCGAGGACGGCAGCTTCGACCTCCACCGCGAGGGCGGGCACTCCGAGTTCCGCATCCTCCACCATGCCGACGACACAGGCTTCGAGATTCAGCGCGGCCTCATCGAGGCGGTGCGGCGCAATCGGCGCATCACCGTGCTGGAGCACCACTTCGCCATTGAAATCATCACGCAGCACCACCTCGGCGTGGAGGTGACGCGCCGCACGCCGGACATCGAGTGCTACGGTGCCTACGTCCTCGACCCCGACACGAAGAAGGTGGACACGATTCTCTCCAAGGTCACCGTGCTGGCCACGGGCGGCGTGGGAGCCGTCTATGCCTCCACCACGAATCCCGACATCGCCACGGGCGACGGCATCGCCATGGCCTACCGTGCGAAGGCAACGGTGCAGGATATGGAGTTCGTGCAGTTCCACCCCACGGCCCTCTACCATCAGGGCGAGACGCATCCCGCCTATCTCATCACGGAGGCCATGCGCGGCTACGGCGGCATTCTCCGCCTGCCCACGGGCGAGGAGTTCATGCAGAAGTACGACAAGCGCCTCTCGCTGGCACCGCGCGACATCGTGGCGCGCGCCATTGACCGGGAGATGAAGCTGCACGGCCTCGACCACGTGTGCCTCGACGTGCGCCATAAGGACGCGGAGGAGACGAAGAAGCATTTCCCCAACATATACAAGAAATGTCTCTCGATAGGCATTGACATCACGCGCGACATGATTCCCGTCGTACCCTGCCAGCACTACTTCTGCGGCGGCATTAAGGTGGACCTGAACGGATGCTCCAGCATCCGCCGCCTCTACGCCATCGGCGAGTGCAGCTGCACGGGGCTTCACGGCGGCAACCGCCTGGCCTCGAACTCCCTTATTGAGGCCGTCGTCTATGCCGACAAGGCTGCTGCGCACAGCATTGAGCATATCGGCGAGTACGACTTCAATACGCAGGTGCCGGAGTGGAACGACGAAGGCACCATGACCAACGAGGAGAAAGTACTCATCGCGCAGGACGCCAAGGAAGTGGGGCAGATCATGTCCAGCTACGTGGGCATCGTGCGCAGCGACCTGCGCCTGCACCGTGCCTGGACGCGCCTCGACCTGCTGTACGAGGAAACGGAAGAACTCTTCAAGCGCGTGAAGGCTACGCCCGACATCTGCGAACTCCGCAACATGATCAACGTGGGCTATCTCATCACGCGCCAGGCCCTGGAGCGCAAGGAGAGCCGCGGGCTCCACTATACCATCGACTACCCGCGCCATGCCTACGACCAGAAGTAACAACACATTTAATCATATAATACACACATCATGAAACTGAAGACATTCATCGTGGCACTCGCCGCCCTGACGGCAGTGCCTGCGTTGGCACAGAGCCAGCGCGACCGGGAATGGCAGGGTGACTACAAGCCCTATCCCTACAACTTCGTAAGCCTCCAAGGAGGTGCGCAAACCACTTTCACGAACTACGACAACACGAAACTCTTCATGCCGATGGGTGCCGTGTCCGTAGGCCGCATGTTTACGCCCGTCATCGGCGCACGCCTTGACGTGAGCGGTTGGCGCAACAAAGGCGCATTCCGCGAGACCGACCAGAGCTACTACTACAACGCCGTTACCTACGACGCAGACCTGCTCGTGAACCTCAGCAACCTCATCTGGAAGCAGCGCTATCACTGCACGAACCTCTACTTCATCGGCGGCCTTGGCCTGAACTATGCCTGGCACAACGGCGATGTGAATGCCCTGGCGGCAACCGGTGCCGTAAAGGCTCCCTACGCATGGAAGAACCGCCTGTTCCACAACTTCCGTGCCGGTGTGCAGGTGGAGCAGAGTCTCGGCAAGAACCTCGCCGTGAACCTTGAAGTCACAGCCAACCACCTCGGCGACCGCTTCAACTCCAAGGTGGGCGCGAAGGGTGACTGGCAAGTGAACGCCCTCGTAGGCCTCTCCTTCAAGTTCGGACAACGTACGAGGAGTGCGGCTCCTACTACCTCTGCCATTGTACAGGATTTGGTAGAGGATGCAGGTGCTGAGACCGCTGCGGCTCCGGTTGTGGTTGAAGAAGAGAAACCTGTCGTGGAACCTGAGCCTGAACCCGAGCCCGTGGCAGTAACGAAGCGTGAAAATGTGAAACTGCATAAGGTTATTTTCTACGATATCCGTATGAGTGACAACGAAGATCCCAGTGCTATCTTGCAGCAAGTTGCTGATTTTATGAAGCAGTATAAGGATGTACGCGTGTTTGCTGTCGGTTACGCCGATAAGGGAACGGGCACGCCCCAACTAAATGCCAAGTATGCGCAGAAGCGTGCCCAGCAGTTCAAGGAGGATTTGGTGAACCGCTATGGAGTGAACGCAGAGTCTATCACGATAGACTCCAAGGGTGACACAGTTCAGCCGTTTGACGAAAATGACAAGAACCGCTGTGTTATTATTGACGCAGAAGGCGTTCGGGAGTATACAATATATGAATGATTTGGAGCATACATGCCTCCCTTCCGTGAGAGGTTAGCGTGCAATATTTAAGTTAATATAATTATACTAGTTAAACTTATGAAAACAAAACGTTTCTTAATGGTGGCGCTTACACTCGCATTGATGGTGCCTGCCTTCGCTCAATTCAACCGTGTAGAAAAAACGGATCAACTGCAGTCTTATATGTTCCTTGGTCTGCAAGGTGGAGCACAAACCACGTTTTCCAATTATAATCTAATGAAGTTGACCATGCCCATGGGTGCCGTATCCTTTGGTTACATGTTCATGCCAGAAATGGGAGCACGTCTAAATGTGAGTGGATGGAGAAGCAAAGGAGTTTCTCGGAACATTGATAAGTTCTATTATTACAATGCGGTGACGACGGATTTAGACTTACTGGTGAATTTGTCGAAGATTTTCAGTAGTAATAGGAATATAAGAACAAATGTCTATCTGCTAGGTGGTTTGGGGCTTACCTACGGCTGGCATAATGAGCAGCTAAACCGGATGGTACTTGCTGAAGAAATAAAAGCACCATACGCATGGCGTCATCGTTTCTTTCATAACATCCGCGTCGGCGCAGGTGTGGAGTATAATCTGACGAAACGTTTTTCGGCGAATTTTGAGGTATCGTTTAATGATCTCCCCGACCGCTTCAACTCAAAAGTTAGTGCCACTGGTGACAAACAGCTAAATGCACTCATTGGACTAACCTATAAGTTTGGACATAAGTATGTTAAGGTGGCACCTTCCACTCTTCCTGTTATGCAGGAGGTAATTGAGGATGCCAGTGCGGAGATGGGAGCTGCTCATGTGTCCGTGGACGAATTGTCCCTTAAAACAGAGACAAAGGACGAGCAGACAGAAACGAAGGTTGCAATCCAAGCGGAAAAGAAACCGCAGCCCGTGGCAGTAACGAAGCGTGAAAAAGTGAAACTGCATAAGGTTATTTTCTACGATATCCGTATGAGTGACAACGAAGATCCCAGTGCTGTCTTGCAGCAAGTTGCTGATTTTATGAAGCAGTATAAGGATGTACGCGTGTTTGCTGTCGGTTACGCCGATAAGGGAACGGGCACGCCCCAACTAAATGCCAAGTATGCGCAGAAGCGGGCTCAGCAGTTTAAGGAGGATTTGGTGAACCGCTATGGAGTGAGCGCAGAGTCTATCACGATAGACTCCAAGGGTGACACAGTTCAGCCGTTTGACGAGAATGACAAGAACCGCTGTGTTATTATTGACGCGGAAGGCGTTCGTGAGTATACCGTATTTGAATAATGCGGGAACATATTAAAGAAGAACTCCGTTGCAAACCGCAACGGAGTTCTTCTTTAATATATAGTTAGATTGACAAATAGAGTAGAATGTTTCACAGGCTAATTTCCGTCAAGCAGGATGAAAGAAGCCCAAAAATAGGGGGCTGCGGTTTGTGGGTCTTTTCGGACAGCCTGTTGTGCCATAGAAAAGGATTCGTGGAGTGAATGCCCCTGCATTAGTTGATGGTAAAACTCGCTCATCATTATGTCTGTGGCTTCGTCGCTAACTTTCCAGAGGCTCATCAGCAGAGAATGGGCTCCAGCCTTTTTGAAGCCGCGCTGTATACCGAATACGCCGTCTTCTTTGACTTCCCCCAAGCCTGTCTGGCATGCGGAGAGAACTACCATGTCCACATTTCCCAAATCAACTTGTGCGATTTCTCGCGCTGTGAGGATACCGTCTTCAAGTCCCGTCGGTAATTTCTTTCCCTGCAAGGCATAGTTAACTCCTGAGAGGAGAAGGCCGGAATAGTTTAGAGGATTTCTGACGTCTTCAGATAGTTCGGAGAGGAATGCAAGCGTTTTCTCTTGCTTCTGTACCTCCTGCTCTGAGAAGGAAAAGCCGTGTGTGGCAATGTGTATAAGGGAAAGACTCGTGCCACTTAACGCCTTGAATGTCTCTTCAGTACCTTCGTTGTCCATGAGTACGGTTGTGTTCACCCCGTTTTGCATCAGTTCCTCAGCGATGTCCTCGGCTTCGTGGCGCGTTCCCTGCAAGTAGTGGACTGCTCCGCGAGTACTTAGGGAGTCGACAGTGCGTTGTATGTAGTAATTCCCGTATATTAAATCAGCATCAGGTATCAAGAGACGACCGTTTTCACGTACTGGCTGTCTGTCGCGTTGTGCCAACATCTCCTCTAAAGTCATATCGTAGTTGAGCCCGCCGTAAATGGTTGCTGTTTGCATTGGTACACGTGTGGAACGATTTACCAACGATTTGGTTGAAGATACGCGGAATGTTTCGCACACATCCTGAATCCTGCGGTTATTCTCCAGTGGGAGGTATTCGATACCTAAATGATAGAAGAGGGCGGATGGGGAGAAATATATACGTCGTACGCCTACTGCGCGTTGAAGGATAGGACTCCAGATGAGTGAGCCCACGCGTGGGTCATTGTATATCTGGTTAATACCTTCGAATGTCTGTAGTGATTGCCTGAAGTCTGTATTGCCATGATAGCGTATAGATTTCAAGTCTTCTTCAGAAAAAAGACGGATGAGTTGTGGGGCAGGGTGTTTTTTCGTGATGAGTAGAGCAGCGTAAGTCATTCCGGTGCCATGAAGATAGAAGTTTGTGAACTCCACTGCCGCTTCATCCTCTGCCAGAGAGGATGCTACCTGTGCTGCTGTGATGTTTAGGTTTGAGGTGAATGTTCCGTACTCTTTGCATCCGCGTACCAGGCTTCGTTCGAGTTGGTATATTTCTTCTCGAATACGCTTTAGGTCGTTGGCATCACGTTGGTCGGCAGGAAGCTTGTTGTAATCTTCTTCGTGTTGGCGTAGTGTCTCAAGCTGGTTGTATTTATCTAGAAGATGCAGGTCTCCAGAGTTTTTGAGTAATTCCTTAAAGTCAATGTCGCTATTCAAGAGAATACCTTTTGTGAAAAGTAGGGAGTTGTAGGCGATGGTGGTCAGATCCATGTTATCCTTGTCCATATAGGCCAGTAGTGGGGCTAATTTGAATACGTAACGTTTCTGGCGCCAGTATTTCTCACGTTCCTGGGATGTCAGGTGAAGGAAATTTGTTCGCACTTGTTCCGCCTGCAGGCTGAAAGCTTGGCTATAGTTCTGTGCGGCAGCATCTATAGCTCCCTTTTTCATTTGGAACACGGCGAGATTGTACAGCATGGGGATATTGTCTGAATGATTCTCACCGAGAATGCGGCGATTCAGCGCAAGGGCCTCTTTTACTAAGTTTTCTGCCTGTTCTATGCTGTCTTTTATAAAGGTAAAGAGTGCGTTGTTTGCTTTGATGCGAGCGTAGATGGTGTTGGCAGTGTCGTTAAGTAACGCATACATCTGCATTGCCTGACGACCATAGTCGGAGGCCTGCTCGTATTGTTCGGAGTTGTAATAGAGAATGGCAGCATTATTAAGCGACTGAGCGTAGAGGGCCGAAGGTTCACCATGCTGTCGAAAGAGGTTGAGTGCGTTTTCTGCCGTGGAAAGAGCCTGTGTCTTTGTACCGTTGGCATATTGGTAGTTGGCTAATGTGCCAAGAGAAAAGGCCATGTTGGCCGAATCTTTGCGTTGCGTGTAGATGTCCAGAGCCTTTTGCTCTTTTTCGACAGCTCGGTTATAGTTGCCATTTGAAGCGAAAGTTCTAGCTTGTTTGGAAAGCGATTTTGCATACTTGGTGTTGTCCTGTTCTCCAAGTTGCATACTGGCTTGGTCGGATTCGTGTGCCAGGTCGTCAGCTTTCTCTAAGTCGCCCGCACTTCTGTGAACGGACGCCAAGTCACTGATGCAGCGCACATAGTCTGCGTGTTGTTTTCCGACGGACTGTTCAATTATAGGCAGTGCCGCTTCAAAGGCTTTTATTGCATCGTCGAAATGTTGTTGATGAGCATAGAATGTGCCTAGGTTTGTAAGAAGTCTACTGTATGGTAATGTGTTGTCAGCTCCCGCTTTCTCAAAAATCTCTCGTGCCATCAGACAATAGGTTACAGCTTCCTCGTAATTCCCATAGTTTGCTAGCCGAATGGCTTGGTTGTTGAGCATAGAGGCATATTCTACGCCGTCATTTTTAATGTGTTTCCGGGCTTCCTTGATGGCTTTGGCTGAAAGTTTGTTGGCCTCGACTCGTTTCCCTGCTTGTGTGTAAAAAACTACGAGAGCGTTGAGTGTGTTTGCGTATTCAGGTGTTCCTTTTTTTATGTTTTTCAGAGCCTTTTCTCCAAGTTCTATTGCCATGAGGTAGTCCCCCGCACCTCCTCTCGCTGCATAGAACCCTGCAATGTTGGCGAGTGTGATGTTGTAGAAATGATGCTTCTCCCCAAATACGCTACCTATCACGCTCAGTGCCTCTTTGCCTGTGGCTATGGCCAAGTCATAGTTCGTTTTTTGCCCATAGTATATAGCAAGGTCGCTAAGGGCCGCGCCGTACTGCGAATTATTGCAGTCTTTTGCGGTACGACGGATTTCGACTACGTCCTGCTGGAGTTCAATGGCGCGGTCTAAACGTCCAGTCTGCGCGGCACGACGTGCAAGCCATAGGAGACGCTCGCTGTAAACGTCTCCCTTTTCAAGGCTTGTCTTCGCGTATAGGTCAACATAAGCCTGGTATAATCGCTCTGCTTCTTCCAGAGTGTTCTTTTTGACAGCTTTTCGTGCCTCTGTGTCAATAGCGTTAAGCTCCTTTGTTTGTGCGGGAAGGGACTGGAAAAGCATGAGCAACACCGCTGTGGTCGCAGTCTGTCGCAGGATGTTATTTAACTTCATTCTTTTGAGTGTGTTGCTTCCTCTGCTTGGGTGTTCTCATTCAAGGATTGTGGCTTATCAACAAAGATTGAGTCACTTTCGTCACGGAAGACGGTAGTGGAACGCCCAGACTGAACAGCTTCATTGTAACCTCTCCCCCGAAGATTGTTCAGCACGAAGCTGAAGTATTGTGCCGTCATCTTTTGACGCGTTGCATTCTGACTTGAGAGAAGAGTGCTGATGCTTCCTGCGGCTTGTCCTTTTATGGTAAGCATTTCCTTGGTGCTTCCTGCTACCAGTTTAACTTCGCTTTGATGTGCAAGACTGAGAATGTCCTCGTCGCTAAGCCTTTGGCCAACTTTCAGGCGTGTTGCCTGCTGTCCGACGACAAATTCGGCTATCCCGCGTGTGCGGTAGACAACATATTGTTGGGCATTTGCAGCAGTGGCAGTCAACAGGAACAGGATTGTGACAATTCTTTTCATGTATAATAGGTGTTTAGTTGTATTGCTTTCTTATGTCGTTAACATAAAGGGTATGTGTAAGGGCTTTTTCCCCCCATGTGCGATAGGCTGCGGTAAGCAGTGCTGTGTAGAAGAGACGCCCCTCTCCAAGAAGGACAATCACGCCAAGGGCAAGCCACGTATCCATATAAATGTGGAAATGCGTGTAGAGCATATAGGTGATACCTGTAAACAATATAATCCATAGCAAGGCGAGTATTTTTCCGTATAGTGTGCTGTCTGCAAAGAAGCGTAGCCATATAGTTTTCTTCCGGCGCAGGGGGCGTACAAGGGAATAGTGGATGAGATTCATTGCATAACCGGCAAAGAGCGCAATGAGCGCCGAAGCCCATGCGCCGCCCCACCAGACATGATCCCCCTCAACCATAGAGTTGAGCGCGAAAGCAATCACTTCCAAGCCTGAGCGTGTTCCAATCGGTGTCAGGTGACTGTCACGCTCTTCGCGCGTAGCTCCAATCAGCACCTTGTGCCCCCTGATAAGTTCTGCGTGCGTTTCTATTTCTCGATAGTCAATAACCGGAAAGCGGATGCTCTTGTAATTGATGGCGTGCTGCCCCCAGCGGTCTGCGGGAACATCGTGCCCAGTCACGGCCCGTGTCATAAGGGCCGGCAGAGACTGTATGACTCCTTGCGGTGTGGATAGAAATACAGGATATCGTGTAATACTCTCTTCCGCACGTCCGAGAACATTTACACAGCCTTCTGTAATCTGGCGGTCGCCCAGATGCCCTACAAAGAAAGAGTGTGCGGCACCATGAAAGATTTTTGCAGAGTCAGGATGGTTGAGCTTCGTGGCAATGATGACGGAGCTGTCGGCAGCCGCCTCGTAAAAAACATCAACTAATGCCGCATCACCTTCAGCGTCTATCTGCTCGCCTTCAAAAATGATGTCCACGCCTGTAACGGCAGGCTTTTGACGTAGCACGTCCTCCACGACAATAGCCAGCGAGTCGCGTTGCCGGGCGCTAAGGTCGGTGATGTCTATAAGTGTGATATCCTGACTATCGTTTAGTTCCCCACTGGCATTGATGCGGTAGTAGATATCGGTTGTGGAAAGGGACATGATGATTTTTTCCACGGGATCAAGAAATTTGACGGCGGAGATGAGCCATAACAACAGCCAGAGTAACAGTAGCGTAGCGGCTGATACGATGAAGTGGTCTGGATGGAAGATTGTTTTCAGGAATTTAAGCATAATGTATGTGCGAAGCATGTCTTGTGCTTGATTTCTGAGACTTGCTTTTCGTTTGGTTCTGCAAAGATAGAACTTTATTCTGATGTAATGTACTTTCAAGGCCTTTTTTATTCTGGGGGTAGATTTAATTGCGTCTCTCGGACGGTGGGGCTGCGGACACTTCTTCTGAGTCGCCAGCATATTTTGATGCGAGATGTGCGTACTTCTTTGTATATTCCTACGGGGGAATTGTCTTTTCCCTCCCACAAATTCTACAAACATAAGTTATGCCAAGTCTCTTGTTTACTTCCTTTGAAAAGTTTTCTTTGATTGATTATTTATTGTATATCAACGACTTATTGTTGGTGCGCAATGAGTGAAAGAAGGTAAGCGCACATCTCGAATCAAGGTAAGCGCAAAGCTCAAGTCAAGGTGTGCGCACATCTCAAGTCGAGGTAAGCGCAAAGCTCAAGTCGAGGTAAGCGCACACCTCAGAAAGAGGTAATATGAGCCATGCATTTCCGGCCGAGCCATACACGAAAAATGCGCACCCGAATCCCGGGTGCGCATTTGGTTATGCGTTATATGGCGGTGTCCTTTCAGCTGACGGCGCGGAGGAGTTCCTCGGGTGTGACGGTACGCTGCTCGCCGCTCTGCATGTCTTTCAGGGAGACGGTGCCGTCAGCGAGTTCCTGCTCGCCGACAAGGGCGACGAAGGGAATCTGCCGGGCGTTGGCATAGCTCATCTGTTTCTTCATCTTGGCGGCATCGGGATATACTTCAACGGCGACGCCGGCAGCACGGAGGCTACGGGCAAGAGCGAGGCAGCGGGCGGCTTCGCGCTCACCGAAGTTGATGAAGAGGAGGCGCACGCCACTGGCGGCTTCCTGCGGGTAGAGGTCAAGCTGGGAGAGGACGTCGTAGATGCGGTCTGCGCCGAAGGAGATGCCGACGCCCGAGAGACCAGGCATGCCGAAGATGCCGGTGAGGTTGTCATAGCGGCCACCTCCGGTGATGCTGCCAATCTCCACGTCAAGGGCTTTCACCTCGAAGATGCAGCCGGTATAGTAGTTCAGGCCGCGGGCGAGCGTGAGGTCGAACTCGACGTTGCCGGTTCCCGCCTGGGCGTTCGGGGCATCGAGCGTGTTCAGCACAAATTCTACCTCTTCGACGCCTTTCAAGCCCACTTCCGAGCCGGCAAGTACTTCGCGCATCGTTTGCAGCTTCTCGGCATTTGTGCCACTGAGGTTGATGATGGGCTGAAGCTTTGTGATGGCAGCCTCGTCAAGGCCTATCTGGCGAAGTTCTTCGCACACGGCATCGAGGCCTATTTTGTCAAGCTTGTCTATGGCCACGGTGATGCCGACAATTTTGTCCGCTGCGCCGATGACCTCAGCGATGCCCGTGAGTATCTTGCGGTTATTGATCTTGATGCTGACGCGGATGCCGAAGCGGCGGAACACCTCCTGCATGATTTCAACGAGCTCCACTTCACAGAGCAGGGAGTCGGAGCCCACGACGTCGG
Source organism: Alloprevotella sp. (assembly GCA_017477205.1). Next base: position 13,917 of record JAFUXE010000040.1, on the reverse strand, counting down.
CATCGCACTGGTAGAACTCGCGGTAGCGTCCCTTCTGCGGGCGGTCAGCCCGCCACACGGGCTGTATCTGGTAGCGCTTGAAGGGCAGCTGGAGCTCCTCGCGATGCTGCACGACGTAGCGTGCGAAGGGGACGGTGAGGTCGTAGCGCAGTCCTTTTTCGCAGAGACGCGCGGCAAGGCGCAGCGTGTTGCGCTCCGTGAGTTCCTCGTCGGAGACCTTCGAAAGGAAGTCTCCCGAGTTCAGGATCTTGAATAGCAGCTTGTCTCCCTCCTCGCCATACTTCCCCATCAGCGTGGAGAGGTTTTCCATGGCGGGCGTCTCTATCTGCGCATAGCCGTGAAGGGCATAGACTTCGCGAATGGTGTTGAAGATGTAGTTGCGACGGGCCATTTCCACGGGGCCGAAGTCGCGTGTTCCTTTAGGAATACCGGGTTTCATTCTCTGACTTGTCTTTCTTTGATGAGGTAGATGCAGGTGGGGAAGTGGTCGCTATAGCCGTTGAGCCACGTGCCGCCGCCGTGCGTGCGCAAGGGACTTCCCTTGTAGCGGCCTTCCTGCTGGATGAGGTAGTCGCGCAGGAAAATCTCGCAGCGCTGGTATTTTATGGTGCGGTAGTCTTCGCCGAGCAGGTTGCCGGTGAAGACGATTTGGTCGAAGAGGTTCCACTTGCCGTCGTAGAGCAGGGTGCCTTGTCCGTCCTTGTAGAGAACCTTGGCCCAGGGGTTGTAGAGGTCGTTCATGCCTACATCCTCTGCGCGGAACTTGGCGCCGAGGGCCACGCGCATGCTCTTGTTGCGGGGGTCGTCGTTCATGTCACCCATGATGACAACGTGAGCTCCGGGGTCCTGTTCCAGAAGTGCATTCTTCAGGGCGCAAACCTGTTCTCCGGCACGTTCGCGCACAGGACTTCCGGCAAAACGGCTTGGCCAGTGGCAGACGATGAAGTGGAACTTCTCCTCCGCCATCGTTCCGCTCATTACGAGGAAGCCGCGCGTGATGTGCGTCGTGTCACCCTTCAACTCCTTGTAAGCATGCACTTTCTTGTCACTGTCCACCCAGAAACCGTAGTTCACGTCCGGTTGCGCGGGGTCGAGATAGTAGTAGGGGACGAGCATGTGGCTCTCATAGTGGAAAACGCGCGGATTGTAGAAGAATGCGCACTCTACGCCGCGACGGTCGGGGCCGTCCTCATGGACTATTTTCCAGTTTCTCTTCTCAAGCGCGGGCTGCTTGAGAAGGTCTTCCAGGACGTTGCGGTTCTCAATCTCCGAGACGCCGACGACGGCAGGGCCGAACGGGATGCGGTCCGTGCAGAGCTCCGAGAGAACCTTTGACATGTTGGCAAGCTTGTTCTCATACTTCATCTTCCCCCAGTGGTTTGCACCGTCGGGGAGGTACTCGTAGTCGTTCTTTCCGGCATCGTGGAGGGTGTCGAAGAGGTTCTCAAGGTTGTAGAAAGCAATGCCGTAGCGGGCAAAGCGTCTTTCGCGCTGGCCACAAGCCGTGAAGGTGGTTGCGGAAAGCAGAAATGCACAAAGTGCAAGTGTCAGTTTTTTCATGATATATGGCGAAATTATCTGTTTGCGCTGCGAAAATAGCATTTTGTCTTTGAAGCAAGAAGATTTTCGCGCAGAAAGTTTTCCCGAAGGCGGACTTTTGGTGTCTTGTTTTGGCATATAAATAATAATGTGTACCTTTGCGCGCGGAAATTGAAAAAACCAATCCATTTTTATATGAGTCTACGAATTGTAGTACTTGCCAAACAAGTACCCGACACACGAAACGTGGGACCGGACGCTATGACTCCGGAAGGAACGGTGAACCGCGCCGCCTTGCCCGCAATTTTCAATCCTGAAGACATGAATGCCCTGGAACAGGCCCTGCGCCTGAAGGAGCAGCACCCGGGTTCCACCGTAGGTGTGCTGACCATGGGGCCGCCGCGCGCCGGCGAGATTATCCGCCAGGGGCTCTATCGCGGAGCCGATACGGGCTGGCTGCTCACCGACCGCCTCTTTGCCGGTGCCGACACGCTGGCTACGAGCTATGCCCTTGCCACCGCCATCCAGAAGATTGGCAACGTGGACATCGTCGTGGGCGGACGTCAGGCCATTGACGGCGACACGGCACAGGTGGGTCCGCAGGTGGCACAGAAGCTTGGCCTCAACCAGGTGACATACGCCGAGGAAATCCTCAAGGTGGAGGACGGCAAAGCCCTCATCCGCCGTGTCATTGACGGTGGTGTGGAGACCGTAGAAGCCCCGCTGCCCGTAGTCATCACGGTGAACGGAAGCGCCGCACCCTGCCGCCCGCAGGACGCCCGTCGTGTGATGAAGTACAAAAGGGCGACGTGTCCTTCGGAGCGCAGCCTCACCCCCGGCCCCTCTCCCACGGGCGAGGGGAGTGATTACTCCTACCTCTACGAGGAGCGTCCCTACCTCAACCTGACGCAATGGAGTGTGGCCGATGTGGACGGTGACCCGCAGCAATGCGGCCTGGCAGGAAGTCCCACGAAGGTGAAGGCCGTGAAGAACATCGCCTTCCAAGCCAAGGAAAGCAAAACCCTCACCGCAGCTGACGAAGATATCAACGGACTGGTGCAGGAATTGTTAAACGAAAAGATTATCGGCTAAAGGCCTCACCCCCAACCCCTCTCCGACGGGAGAGGGGAGTGAATACCACTGTGACCAAGTAAACAGGCAGTAGATGGGTTTCGGATATGAGACGGCGGCTCCTGACCGCTATGGATTGCTGAAAGGCTTTGCAAAGGGGAACCGCCGCAATATGACGGAATCCGAGGCAATCCTTTGGCAGGAGCTCAGAAACATCGGCTGCGGGTTTAAGTTCAGAAGACAGCACCCCATTGGCGACTACATAGTAGATTTCGTGTGCTTGTCTAAGCGCTTGGTGATAGAGGTGGACGGCGGTTATCACGAGGCTCCGGAGCAACAAAGGGAAGATGCCTTGCGTACACAGTTCCTTGAAAGCAGGGGCTACGGCGTTATCCGTTTCCGCAATGAAGAAATAAGCCGGAATCTCAAAACCGTGGTAGGAGAGATTAAACGAGGCCTCTTTTCGTGACGAAACAAACAAAGGAAAACAATAAAAGAAGAAACATGAATACAGAAAATTTACCGAATTCAAGTCAAACCACTCCCCTCTCCGCTGGGAGAGGGGCCGGGGGTGAGGCTGTGTTTGTTTATGTGGAAATTGAAGGCACACAGGTTGCCGAAGTTTCCCAAGAACTTTTGACGAAAGGCCGCAAACTGGCCAACGAACTGGGCGTGGAACTCCACGCAGTAGTGGCCGGAACCGGCATCAAAGGCAAGGTGGAGGAGCAGATACTGCCCTACGGCGTAGATAAGCTCTTCGTCTTCGACGGCGAAGGACTGTTTCCCTATACCTCCGCGCCGCATACCGACATCCTTGTCAACCTCTTCAAGGAGGAGCAGCCGCAAATCTGCCTCATGGGTGCCACCGTCATCGGCCGCGACCTCGGCCCGCGCGTCAGCTCATCCCTCACCAGCGGCCTTACTGCCGACTGCACGGAGCTGGAAATTGGCAGCTACGAGGACAAGAAGGCCGGAAAGGTCTATGAAAACCTGCTCTATCAGATCCGTCCCGCCTTCGGCGGCAACATCGTGGCAACGATTGTCAACCCCGACCATCGTCCGCAGATGGCCACCGTGCGCAGCGGCGTCATGCAGAAGGCTCTCTACGACGGCAAGGCCCGCGGTGAGGTGGTTTATCCCGAAGTCAGCAAGTACGTCAGCCCCGAGGCCTACGTTGTCAAGGTGCTTGACCACCACGTGGAGGCCGCCAAGCACAACCTCAAAGGCGCGGCCATCGTTGTTGCCGGGGGCTATGGCGTAGGCTCCAAGGAAGGCTTCGACCAGCTTTTCCAACTCGCCAAGGTGCTCCACGGCGAAGTGGGCGGAAGCCGCGCCGCTGTTGACGCAGGCTGGATTGACCACGACCGCCAGATTGGTCAGACGGGCGTAACCGTACATCCGAAGGTTTACATCGCCTGCGGTATCAGCGGCCAGATTCAGCACATTGCCGGTATGCAGGACTCCAACATCATCATCTCAGTGAACTCCGACCCCGATGCTCCCATCAACAAAATTGCCGACTACGTGATTACGGGAACTGTGGAGGAGGTTGTGCCGAAACTCATCAAGTATTACAAGCAGAACAGCAAATAAGTCATGGCTAACTACTATACCGACCATCCCGAGATTGGCTTCCATCTGAACCATCCCGAAATGAAGCGCGTCGTAGATTTGCGCGAAAAGAACTACGAAGACAAAGACAAGTTTGACTACGCCCCCGTGGATTTCGAGGACGCGATTGAGAACTACAAGCGCGTGCTGGAGATAACGGGCGACGTGGCTGCCAACGTCATCGAGCCCAACTCGGAGAGCGTGGACCTTGAAGGTCCGCATCTTGAGAACGGCCGCATGATCTATGCCTCCAAGACCGTGGAGAACATTGACGCCACGCGCAAGGCAGGCCTCTGGGGCGTAAGTATGCCCCGCCGCTACGGTGGCCTCAACCTGCCCAACGCCGTCTTCTCCATGCTGAGCGAAGTCATCTCCGCTGCCGATGCCGGCTTCCAGAACATCTGGAGCCTGCAAAGCTGCATCGACACGCTCTATGAATTCGGTTCCGAGGAACAGCGTCAGCAGTTCATCCCCCGCGTGTGCAAGGGTGAGATGATGTCCATGGACCTGACGGAACCCGATGCCGGATCTGACCTCCAGCGCGTGATGCTCAAGGCTACGCGCGACGAGGAGAACGACTGCTGGCGACTGAACGGCGTGAAGCGCTTCATCACGAACGGCGACAGCGACATCCACCTTGTGCTCGCCCGTTCGGAAGAGGGCACCACCGACGGCCGCGGCCTCTCCATGTTTATCTATGACAAGCGCGACGGCGGCGTTGATGTGCGCCACATTGAGCACAAGCTCGGCATTCACGGCTCGCCCACCTGCGAGCTGACCTACAAGAACGCGAAGGCGCAACTCTGCGGCTCCACACGCATGGGCCTCATCAAGTACGTCATGGCCCTGATGAACGGCGCCCGCCTCGGCATTGCCGCCCAGAGCGTCGGCCTCTCGCAGGAAGCCTACAACGAGGCTCTCGCCTATGCCCATGAGCGCCAGCAGTTCGGCCAGAAGATTATCAACTTCCCCGCCGTCTATGATATGCTCAGCCGCATGAAGGCAAAGCTCGACGCCGGACGCTCCCTGCTCTACCAGACCGCACGCTACGTGGATATCTACAAATGCCTGGAAGACATCCAGCGCGACCGCGCGCTGACGGCCGAGGAGAAGCAGGAGATGAAGAAGTACCAGCGTCTGGCCGATGCCTTTACGCCCGTGGCCAAGGGCATGAACTCCGAATACGCCAACCAGAACGCCTACGATGCCGTGAGCGTACACGGCGGCAGCGGCTTCATCATGGAGTACAAGAGCCAGCGCCTGATGCGCGACGCCCGCATCTTCTCCATCTATGAAGGCACCACGCAGTTGCAGGTAGTTGCCGCCATCCGCTACATCATGAATGGTACCTATCTGGGCATCATGCAGGAAATGCTTCAGCGCGAAGTGGCCGAAGAGTTGCGCCCGCTTCATCACCGCGTGGAGACGATGGTGAAACTCTACGAGCAGAGTGTTAACTACGTGAAGGAAGCCGCCAATCAGGAGGTGCAGGACTTCCTTGCCCGTCGCCTCTATGACATGACAGCGGAGATTCTCATGTCCCTGCTCATCCTTGACGATGCTACGCGTTGCCCCGAACTCTTCACGAAGTCTGCGAACGTCTATGTCCGCATGGCCGAGGAAAACGTCATCGGCAAGAGTGCATACGTGAAGCAGTTCATCGCAGAAGACCTTCCCTGTTTCAAATAAGCAACTCTTCCCCCGACCTTTTGCTTTGGGAAAAGGTCGGGGGATGTTATACCCTCGCCACTCATAACGCCTGGCCTATGAAAAAGATTCTGCAAAGAACCGTACTGCTCGCGACGCTATTCCTTGTGTGCTGCGGCACGCGCGCTTTTGCCCAGAGCGATTACTATGCCCGTCAGGCTGAGAGTCACATGCGCGAGGCCGAATACTACGAGAAGAAAGCCTCCGGCTACGACCGCGAGGCAGAGTACTACAACAAGAAAGCACAAAGCAACCTGCGCGAAGCCGAGTACTACACCCGTCAGAACAAAGCCGACAAAGTGCGGCTTTATACCAGATGGTCGAAAGACCATACGGAGAAGGCGCGCATGTATATGCGTTGGGCGCAAGAGGCTCGCGACAAGGCCGCCATGCGCTTGCGCTGGGCTCAGGAGGCTATGGAAAAGGCTCGCCGTTGAAGCGAGCCTTTATACTTATGATTCCTCAGGAGTGTTTCACAAGATGCCGCGCGGGTACTGCATCGTTGCGCAGTGAATAGAACCGTGCTGGCGAATCAGTATGCGGCTGTCGATAGGCACAATGTCGTATTTGGGGAAGACAGCCTGCAACGTGCGCCGTGCCTGCTCGTCCTTTTCAGGCTGATTGTAAACAGGCAGCAGTATGGCGCGGTTCAGGACAAGGTAATTCGCATAGGTGGCGGGCAGACGCTCGCCATCTTCTGTTATGGCATCGGGCAGGGGCAGGGGAACGAGTGAGAAAGCTTTGCCATCAGCATTCACGAAGCCCTGTAATTGCCTTTCCATGCGTTGCAGGTCCTCGAAGTGCTCGTCGGAAGTGTCGTCGCACTTCACATAGACGATGGTGTTGTCTGGGCAGAGGCGTGCCAGCGTGTCCACATGGCTGTCCGTATCGTCGCCTGCCAGATGTCCGTGGTCCAGCCAGAGGATATTCTCCACGCCAAAGGCTTCTCGCAGGAAAAGGTCTATGTCCATGCCTTGCGGGCGCAGGCGGTTGGGGTTTCGCAGGCATGCCGACGTCGTGAGAAGCGTTCCCATGCCGTCCGTCTCCACGCTGCCTCCTTCCAGCTCCACGTCGTTGCGGTCCACGTAGGTTCCACGCACAACGCCCGCTTCATAAAGGCTCCGGTTAATCGCGTTGTCCTGCTCCGCACTGAACTTCCCGCCCCATCCGTTGAAGCGGAAGTCGAGGAGTTCGGGCTTGCCGGTGCCGATGACCGTCAGGAAGGCGTGGTCGCGCGCCCACGTGTCATCCGTCGCGCGCGCGTAATATATAATATTGTGTGTCGCGCGCTGTGGAAGGCGCCTGTCCAGCATGTTCTGCACCTCTTCGGGGCGCGGGTGTACGATAACCAGTTTCTCCCGGATGGCTATTTCATAGGCAAGGCGGATGTAGGTTTCCGTAATCTCTGCCAGATACGGAGCCCAGTCCGTTGCCTCATGCGGCCATGTCAGCTGTACGCCGCTCTGCGGAAACCATTCCGCAGCCAGCGTTCGGCGAAAGCGGCGCAACGGTGTTTCCGTTGCGTCGCTTTTCAGTAGTGACTCTAGGTCCAAGTCTGCACGAAGCGGCTTGGGAGGTAATGCGAACAGTCCCATCGTCGGTTCTGGTATGTTCTTTTCAGAGACGGGCTATCATTTCGCGGAAGATGGTACACATGAGGGGTTGTGCTGCCGCAGCGGCAAGCTGTACCTCCTCATGGCTCACCTCAACGGTTCTGCCTTCCACGCCGAGGTCCGTGATGACGCTGATGCCAAACACGCGGAGCCCTGCATGACGTGCTACGATAACTTCAGGCACGGTGCTCATGCCGACAGCGTCGCCGCCGAGGCGGTGGAACATGCGGTACTCGGACGGCGTCTCGAAGGTGGGACCTTGTGTGCCCACATAGACACCTTCCACGAGGCGGATGCCCTTCTCGCGAGCAATGTCACGTGCCATTTGCAACAGTACCTTGTCATAAACCTCGTGCATATCCGGGAAACGGGGACCGCCGGGGAAGTTGGGGCCGTGGAGTGGATGCTCGGGGAAGAGGTTGATGTGATCCGTGATGAGCATGAGGTCGCCGATGCGGAAGTCGGGGTTCATGCCGCCGGAGGCATTGCTGACGAAGAATGTCTCGATGCCCAGCTCCTTCATGACGCGCTGTGCAAAAGTGACCTGCTGCATGTGGTAGCCTTCGTAGTAGTGGAATCTTCCCTCGAGAGCCATTACTTCGTGTCCGCCAAGGTGGCCGAAAAGCAAGCGGCCGCTGTGGCCTTCCACGGTGGAAATGGGGAAGTTGGGAATATCCTTGTAGGGGAAGGCATCCACGATGTCAATGTCTTCTACAAGCTTTCCGAGTCCCGTGCCGAGCGTAATGGCTATTCTCGGGCGCAGCTGTGTGTGTGCTTGTATCCACGCTGCGGTTTCGCTGATTTGGTTAGCGTATGTTTTGATGTCTGTCATGGTTATGTGTTTTATTAGACTATTGTTTCGTGCCGACAAATGTAGTAACAATTTCTGATAAAGCATGCTCTCCGTCAAAAAGAAAGTGTACAGCTATCGGCTGGACGTATATTTTCCGAAGTACATCGTCGCTGAGGGCATGGCGCAAATCCTCTATCCGCATCGCGTCTTTCTCCGTCGTCACGATGGTTTCCGCCTCCTGCGCAGCCTTGTTGATGCGTTCTGCATCGTGCGCCGTGAATCGGCGGTGGTCAGCAAAGCGAAGGTGCGTCAACTGCGCTCCCTGGGCTTCCAGATGAGCCTTGAGCGGCTCTGGGTGGGCAATGCCCGTCACGAGCAGTGTGCGTCGGCCTGTCAGAGTCTGAGCAGGAAAGGGGGATTCACCACGCAGGGGCCGCAGGGGCGCGTAGCGCATTGTGCTGAAAAAGACATGCTGAGAGGGTAGGGGAGCCAGCTCCGCTGCAATGCTCTGCGCTGTCAGGGGCGAAAGGTCTGCAGGGCATTTCGTCACGACGATGACGTCCGCACGTGCCGCACCGCTCTTCCTCTCCCGCAGGCGTCCACGGGGCAGCACCTTGTCGCGCGTGTAGAGGCGGTGGATGTCCGTGAGGAGTATCTGTAGCCCTGCACGCACGTAGCGGTGCTGGAAGTTGTCATCCAGCACGACCATTTGCAGCTGCGTTCCCAAGTCCAGCAGGCGGCTCATGCCGACGGCGCGCTTCTCGCAGACGCTTACCGTGGTTGCAGGAAAGTTTCTCTTGATCTGCAACGGTTCATCACCCACTTCGTCCGCCGTGGAGGAGGTATCCACGAGACGGAACCCATGCGTGGAGCGTCCATAGCCGCGACTCAGCACGGCAGTGCGGAGGTGCGGGAAGCGTCGGAGAAGCCATTCCACGTGTGGCGTCTTTCCCGTTCCTCCAACGGCAAGGTTCCCCACGCCTACAACGGGAATGTCGTAGTGCTGTTCGTGCAGCAGACCGCTATCGAAGAGCTGGTTGCGGAGCTGCATGGCAGAAGCATAGAGCCAGGAGAGCACGGAGGTAAATTCGTAAATTAGAAATTTAAAATAGGGATGGACTATCGCAGGTTGGGATTGAAGGGGAGGCGTGCCTGCATATAGCCAGAGCGTTGAGCCTGACGGAGGAAGGACACAGGCTCGTAATAGACGCCCATCACATCGCGAAGCTTACGCTCCATGTAGCTTTCCTGCTGGTCTTCCAGCAGCTGCGTGAGGAAGTTCGAGGGGGTGGGGTAGGTCTGCAGACCGTAGTCTTTCACCTTTGCCAGTTCCGCAGCCTTTGCGATGGCATCGTCCAGGGTACCGAGCTTGTCAACAAGCTTCAGGCCGAGAGCCTGCTGGCCTGTCCACACGCGGCCTTGTGCGATGGAGTCAACGTCCTCGGGCTTCATGCCGCGGCCTGCGGCCACGCGGGAGAGGAAGAGGCGGTAGCCGCGATCCACGTAAGCCTGCATGGCGGCACCTTCGGCCTCGTTGAAGGGACGTCCCATTGCGCCGAAGTCGGCACTGGTGTTTGTCTTTACCACGTCGAAGTGCAGACCGAGCTTTTCCGTCATCAGGCCACTCATGTCGGGCACCATACCGAAGATGCCGATGCTTCCCGTGAGCGTCGTGGGCTCAGCCACGATGTAGCTCGCGCCGCAGCTCATGTAGTAGCCGCCGCTGGCAGCCAGGCCGCCCATGGAAACCACGACGGGCTTCTTCGCCTTGAGCAATTGGATGGCACGCCACATCTGTTCGCTGGCGTAGGCACTGCCGCCGCCGCTGTTGATGCGGAGGACAACTGCCTTGACGTCATCGTCGTTGGCCAGTTCGTCAAGGTCCTTTACGACCTTCTGTCCCACGATTTCCGCATTCTGGGAGAAACCCGATGCAGCTTCGTCCACGATGCCTCCCTCAGCGATGTAAACGGCAATTTTGTCGTCGCCGCGTTTCTCATAGAGCTTAGCCAGTTGCGAGGATGCGATGAAGTTCACCTTCTCGCCTCCCAGCGCACGGCGCAGCATGTCGCGCATCTGGTCAGCATAGACAAGGCCGTCCACAAGCTTCATCTTCACGTAGTCCCCTGCATCGGCCAGGGCCGTGTAGCGGTCAGCGTATGCGTTCAGCGTGTCGGCCGTCAGGTGTCGGCTTTCGCCCACGTGCTTGACGATGTTTCCCCAGATGTCTGCGACGAAACTCTGCACCTGCTCGCGGTTGGCTTCGCTCATCTGCGTGAGGATGTAGGGTTCAACGGCGCTCTTGTAGGTACCCACCTTGAATACCTGCATCTTCACGCCCAGTTTGTCAAGCAGGTCTTTGTAGAAGATGGGCTGCGAGGCCACGCCGTGCCAGTCCAGCATACCGCTGGGGTTGAGCATGACGCTGTCCGCCACGGAGCATACATAGTAAGCACCCTCCGTGTAGTTGTCCGCGTATGCATAGACGAACTTTCCGGTTTTCTTGAAGCCAACGAGGGCTTTGCGGAGTTCTTCCAAGGAGGCAAAGTCCGCAGAGAGTGCGCCGCCTTCGAGGTAGATGCCCTTCACGTCCTTTTCGGCCTGTGCCACCTTGATGGCATGGAGCATGTCCTCGAGGCCCTGTCCCTCGAGTTCCCTGTTTCCCGTGAAGAGGGCCAGGGGATTCTCCTGTGCCCGCTCCGAGAGCGTTCCCGTCAGGGAGATTTTCAATACGGAGTTAGACTTCAGGGCGGGCTTGGCATCGCCTGCCGCCATCATTGCGCCGAGCATCATGAAGCTGAAGATGCCGGCAATGGACCACATGAGGAACAAGCCCAGCATTGTGGCCAGTACGTATTTGAAGAATTGTTTCATTGTGTTGTGTGGTTGTAATGTCGTTCGTGTGTCAGGCTCCCCCCGGGAATACTTTTACAATGGCGTAATAAGCAGTTCCACGGGGCAGTGGTCAGAGCCCATGATGTCGGAGTGGATGGCAGCACCCACGAGGCGCGTGCGCATGCGGTCGGAGCAGAGGAAGTAGTCAATGCGCCAGCCCGCGTTGCGCTGGCGTGCACCGCCTCGGTAGCTCCACCAACTGTAGGCTCCCTCCAGTTCGGGGAAGAAGTAGCGGAAAGTATCCGTGAAGCCCGCTCCGAGCAAATCGGTCATCTTCGCGCGCTCTTCGTCCGTGAAGCCTGCGTTGCGGTGGTTCGTGTCGGGGTTCTTCAGGTCTATTTCCCTATGGGCTACGTTCATGTCGCCGCAGATGACGACGGGCTTCTGTTTGTCCAGTTCCTGTACGTAGGCACGGAAGTCGTCCTCCCAGCGCATGCGGTAGTCCAGGCGGCGCAGGCCGTCCTGGGAATTGGGGACATAGACGTTCACGAGAAAGAAGTCCTCAAATTCCAGTGTGACGGCACGGCCCTCGTGGTCATGCTCGTCCACGCCGATGCCCTGCCGCACGCTCAGCGGCTTCACGCGGGAGAACACGGCCGTTCCGCTATAGCCCTTTTTCTCGGCATAGTCCCAGTAGCTTTCATATCCGGGAAAGGCAATGTCCAGCTGTCCGGCCTGCATCTTCGTCTCCTGCACGCAGAACACGTCAGCATCCAGTTGTGCGAAGATGTCGCGGAAGCCTTTGCCGTCGCAGGCACGGAGGCCGTTGACGTTCCATGAGATGAGTTTCATATCAGAGTGGTTTTCATTGTTCGCGACGGCGAAGATAGGCTTTTCTGCCAGAAAAAAGGTCGCAGAAGGCGTTTTTCTCCAATGTTTCCTTATCTTCGCCACCAAAACCAACTCTAAAATCAGCAATGAAACATGCATTGAAAACCCTCATTGTCCTACTCTCCACGATGCTTGCGGCTCCCGCCGCTGCCCAGTCGCAGGCCGACATCGTGGACGTTGCCGTACTCTCCCTCAACGACTTCCACGGTGCCTTTGTGCAGAATCCCTTCCAGAACATCCCTGGCGGTGCCTCTGTCATCCAGACCTTGGACTCGCTGAGAGGCGTTTACCCCTACCACCTGACCGTGTCCGCCGGCGACAACTTTGGCGGAAGCTACTTCTACACCGCTACGAACGGCCAGCTGATGCCCGTATTCCTTCGCGAGGCCGGCATCCGCATCTCTGCTGTCGGCAACCATGAGTTCGACGACGGCCAGGAGGCCCTTGCGGACAAGTGGTCCGCAGCCCCCCTGCGTTCCGAAGGCTGGGACGTGAAGTACCTCTGTGCAAACGTCCTGGATTCTCTGGGAAATCGTCCTGCCTACATGGAGCCTTACACGGTGGAACAGGTGCGCCTTTCGCCGACGAAGACGGTGCGCGTAGCTCTCGTCAGCATGCTGGCATCCAGCGCGCAGGAGCAAATCAGTGCGCGCCGCATCGTGGGCATGAAGTTCCGCGGTGACTATACGCGCGTGCTCAGTGAGCTCCAGGGACAGCCTGACTTCCGCCAGGTGGAGGAGGCCGAGGTTCGCGCCCTTCTGCTCCACATAGGTGCCAACACCGTGGACGGACGTCCCGTCTGGAACGACAAGAATACCGACGAGCTTGCTCGCATCAACACGCCTCTTTATCAGGCCTTCCTCGTCGGCCATAGCCACGATGCCGTCTGCGGACACATCAACGAGAGCCGTAAGCCCGTCACGCAGGGCTATTGGCACGGCTGCTACATCAGCATGATGCGCTTTCGCGTGGACACTGTGCGGATGCAAGTCGTCGAGGTCATTCCTGAGATAGTTCCCGTACGTGCCCGTCGCAACGACGAACTCTCCGCCCATGCCCGCCGCTTCCAGGCGCTGGTGGACTCCCTGCTTGCCTGCACGCGTACCAAGGCCGGTGCCGCATTGGGCGAGCACGTAGCCTATGTGTCCCAAGACCTCGCCCACGACCGTGCCGACCGCTATCGCGTCTCCCCTGTTGCCACGCTCGTCTGCGAGGGCTATGCAGCTGCCTACCGCCAAGTGAAGTCCGACCCGATGGTCGTCGGCATGAGCCACTTCGGCAGTGTGCGCGGCGGCTTTACGAAAGGGGATATCACCGTCTTGGATGTCGGCGAGGTGCTCCCCTTCCAGAATGCTATGCGCGCCTACCGCTTTACGGGCGAGGAACTGCTCCGCCTGCTGACCGTAGGCCGTCGCAACCAGCGCTATGGATGGCTGCAATACTCCAATCTTGACGTAGAATACTCTGCTGACGGCGAAGCCCTCAGGGCCACGTTCGTCTCCCCTGACGGCCAGCGCCAGCCTCTGACGGCTACAGATACCCTCACCGCCGTCGTGGATGAATACATCGCTGGAGGCGGTGACGGTTTCCAGGGCATCTTCTTCCCCGACCGTCGCATTGACGTCACGTTGCCTGCCGCTACCGACTGTTTCATCAACTACCTCAGGGCAAGGAAGACGATATAGGTATGTGGTGACGACATAAAAAGGTGTGCGCTTAACGTGAGTTCGGCGTAAGATTAGGCAATAATCCTGCTTTTGTCAATAATCTCAATGTTCATCTGCGGCTTTTTGGGCATGAGATTGTATGCGATGAGCGCGGCGAAGAGGTTGACGGCAAAGTTGTCAATGGACCTGT